>CAVOTW010000013.1:0-76201 GCA_963699405.1 uncultured Acidobacteriaceae bacterium
GCCAGAGTTAATTCACGCTTGCATTCATCGGAGTCGAAAGCAGAGTGCTTGGTATTCTCGTGGCGATGTGAACCGCGAGGTTGCACCAGCCTCGCCACCGGTCAGCACTCCGTCTGAGAACAGTACCCCAGCGAGGCTTCCAGCGAGATGAGAAAGCGACTCCAGGTCATGAAGTTCGGCGGCACATCGGTCGGAGATTCGTCCTGCATCGAAAGAGTCGTCGAGATTATTGGAACTGCTTCGCGGCAATGCAGCGTCGCTGTCGTCGTATCTGCGATGGGTGGTGTCACGAACCGACTCATCGAAGCCGCGACCGAATCAAAAGCCGGTAATGAGGTTGCGGTTGCCGAGATTTTCGCCCAATTGCGGAAGCAACACGACGACGTCGTCACGGCCTTAATCCACTCAGAGGAAGGGCGCCGTCGGTTGGAAAAGAAGCTCCACGAGCTTTTTGCCGAGGGCGAACGTCTGTGCCAGGGCACGATCTTGCTCCGCGAGTTGACGCCGCGCACCTTGGACGCGATTTCAGGGCTCGGCGAACGCCTGTGTGCTCCGCTGGTCGCCGCTGCGCTGGCAGAAATCGGCGTCGTCAGCGAGTCGATCGACGCGACCGAACTGGTCGTGACCGATTCTTATCACGGCGGCGCCGAGCCGTGGATTGACCTGACTCGCGTACGCTGCCAGGCTCGTGTGGCTCCGCTGTTGGAAGCTGGCATCGTACCGGTAGTGACTGGCTTCATCGGCGCGAGCGACGAAGGCATACTCACCACACTTGGTCGTGGTGGGTCTGACTATTCGGCAACCATACTCGGCGCCGCCCTCGATGCGGAGGAGGTTGTTATCTGGAGTGATGTGCCAGGCCTGTTGACAGCGGATCCGGGGCTGGTCGCTGAGGCTTGCACGATCGCGGAGATTTCCTATCGCGAGGCTGCCGAGCTAGCTTACTTTGGGGCGAAGGTTCTACACCCGAAGACGCTTCGGCCAGTTATGCAAAGCGGCATTCCAATTTGGATCAAGAGCACGTTCGCCCCAGAGGAGCCAGGCACAAAGATCACGCCCACAGGCCCGCTGCACGCAGGCGGAGTCACAGCGCTCACGGCCATGCGCGATGCCGCGCTGATCACCGTGTCTGTACCAGTAAATCAAACTCAAGGCGGCGTGCAGAGCGTTCCCGACGCATTGGCACGTACGGTTGCCACGGCGGCGGCGGTTCGAGCCGATGTCCTTTTGGTCTCGCAAGCCTCCGCGCACAACGACATCTGCCTGGTGGTGGCGTCTTCGGCCGTAAAGCGTACCGTCGAAGCGCTGAGACATGAGTTTTCGCCAGACCTGATGCGCGAAAAAGTAGGACACACGGTTTTTGATTCCGCAGTTTCCGTCATTACGCTGGTGGGCCAGAATCTGCGAACGGCGCCCGGCACGGTAGCCCGCACATTCGCCGCGCTTGGACAAGAGAATGTAGACGTCCGCACCATGCACGGATCGTCCGACTGCAGCATGTCATTTGTGGTGTCTCAATCGGACACGAAGATCGCTCTAGCCAGTCTCCATCGCGAGCTTGAACTGAGCACTCTGTCTTCGACTAGCCGTCGCGCTTCCGATGGTGCCAGCCAGGCAGCGATCTGGAAGTGTGAGCCCGAACAAGCGACGGCCGATTAGGAGTGAGCAAATCTCTATGGATACTTACGTATGCATCGCACCGGACGTGAAGCTTGGGCGAGATGTGAAGCTCTCCAAGTTCATCAACCTCTATGGATGTGAAATTGGCGACGAGACAAAAATCGGAGCTTTCGTCGAAATCCAGAAGAACGCGACCGTGGGCAAACGCTGCAAGATCTCAAGCCACACCTTCATATGCGAAGGCGTCAGCGATCGAAGACAACGTCTTCATCGGCCACGGCGTAATGTTCATCAACGACCTGTATCCGCGCGCAACCACGGCCACAGGCGGCTTGCAGACCGAAGCCGACTGGCGAGTGGAACGGACGGTGGTGAAAAAAGGGAGCCTCGATCGGTTCGGGTGCGACCATCCTCGCCAATACCTGCATCGGAGAGAATGCCATTGTGGGGGCAGGCGCCGTGGTCACCAAAGATGTTCCGGCCAACACCATCGTGGCCGGCAATCCAGCCAGAATTCTTCGTCAAATTGAAACGGGGGTAGCTCAGTGAAAAAAGTAATCATTCACAAAATAATCATTCGCAAAATATTCCTTTTCTTGATCTGGTTACGCCGCATGTCGAACTCGAAGCAGGAGCTGACGGCGGTTTTTCAGCAGGTGATCCGCAGCTGCCGGCTTTATCGGCGGTCCGATGGTGGAGAACTTCGAAAAAGAGTTTGCCGACGTTTTGCCAGCACCGACCGCGCGGTGGCAGTCAACAGCGGAACAGATGCGCTCCGTTTCGCGCTGATGGCCGCGGGCGTGAAGCCGGGCGACGTGGTGGTAACGGTTCCGCACACGTTCATCGCCACGACCGAAGCCATCTCGCAAGCGGGAGCGCTGCCCGAGTTTGTCGACATCGACGAGCGCACCTACAACATGGATCCGGACAAACTGCGCGACGTATCTCGAAACTCAGTGCACGTGTCGGAAGACGGCAGCTGATCAGCAAGAGAAGCGGGCGTCCGGTGACGGCGATTGTTCCGGTCCATCTTTACGGGCAGATGGCGGACATGGATGCAATTCTGGAACTCGCCAAGCAGTATCAGCTCTGATCGTGGTTGAAGACGCTTGCCAGGCGCACGGAGCCGAATATTTCTCGCGAAAACAGAATCGGTGGTTCGGGCTGGCTCGATGGGACTCGCGGCGCGCATTCAGCTTTTATCCCGGGAAAAATCTCGGAGCTTGCGGCGAAGGCGGCGCGATCACCACGAATGACGCCGAAGCTGGCGGATACCTGCAAGATGATCCGTGATCATGGCCAGGCGAAAAAGTATTACCACGACATCGAGGGATACAACGGGCGTCTCGACTGCGATCCAGACCGGAATCTTGAGCGTGAAGTTGAAGCATCTGGCCGGGTGGAATGAGAAGCGGCGGCAGCATGCCGAACGCTACCGGGGATTGCTGGGAAATTGCGAGGGCTTGATTCTACCCTACGAGCCGAACTGGTCGAAGGCTGTTTACCATCTGTTTGTGGTGCGGGTCGCGAACCGCGAGCGATTGAAAGACGTTCTTGGCTCGGCGGGAATCGGTACCGGTATCCACTATCCCATTCCATTGCACCTGCAGAAAGCGTACGTATCTTTCCAGTACGAGCAGGGGGACTTTCCGGTTACGGAAAGGGTAGCCGCGGAGATTCTTTCACTTCCAATGTTCCCCGAATTGACGGAAGACATGCAGGTCAGAATCGCGGAGCAGACAGCGGACTGTATAGCGCGCGCGGTACCCGTCGCAGGCTAGTCAATGTGCCCCACTCAATTAGCTAAGAACGATAGAACCCGAACCGCCTGCACCACAGTTGGCTGGCGGCAGCCGTGCGGCGAGAGGAACCCAGCCGAATCGAAAGATCTGGATCGACTTGGAGAATTCTCCGCACATACCTTTTTTTCAGCCCATCATCAAGGAACTTGAGGCGAGGGATTGTCGAGTTGTGCTGACTGCGCGGGACTGCTTCCAGGTATGCGAACTTGCCGACCTCGCGGGACTGAAATACAGGAAGATTGGTCACCATTACGGGAAAAATCCGATTGCGAAGCTGTCGGGCTTGGGCATCCGCGTGCTCCAAATGTTGCCTTTTGTGCTTCGAGAGAAGCCAGCAATTGCGGTTTCGCACGGGTCCCGTTCTTTGAGTTTGTTGTCCTCGCTTCTCGGAATTCCGAGTATACGTGATCGCTGACTACGAACATGCCGATCACCGTTCGACGTCTCTGATCGGCTCAGCGCAGAAAAAGTGGATCATGACTCCCGAGGTAATTCCTCGGCTATTTTTGAAAAAGCGGCACTCTCAAAGACCATGTATTGCACTATCCCGGAATCAAGGAGGACGTTTATACACCCTTCTTTAAACCCAATCCTTCTCTGAAAGAGAAGCTCGAGTCTTGACCTCGGCCGAAGTCGTGGTTACGATCCGGCCGCCCGCTACTGAGGCCCACTATCACAATCCCGAGAGCGAAAAGCTGTTGCTTGCGGTTTTTCAATTACTGGGCGATCGCTCCGACGTCAAGACAGTCCTGCTGCCACGCACACACAAACAGGAAGCAGAACTCCGCCAAGCAAGGCCGGATTTGTTTACCACGGGCAAGATTGTAGTGCCGAAGCACGCCGTCGATGGCCTGGATCTTATCTGGATTTCGGATGTCGTAATTAGCGGCGGAGGGACGATGAACCGCGAGGCTGCGGCGCTAGGAATCCCAGTTTACAGTTTGTTCCGCGGAACGATGGGAGCGGTAGATAAACATTTGGCGGAGACCGGCAAGCTAGTGCTTTTGGAAAGCGAGCAAGACGTGCGCGAAAAACTCAAACTCGTTCCGCGCAACAAGGAGTTCGCTTTCCGGCCCAGCCGACGGGCGACCTTGGATGCCGTGGTCAACCATATCAGTGCGGTTATGGAGAAGAAAGGCTAAGGCATGCAACCGAGCACACTGATTGAGCGGGAAGAAAAGAAAGGGAGCGCACCCAGCGTATCTGAATTGTGCGATCTTGCGGCGGCCGGTCTAGTCGAGATGCTCGATCCGGAACGGCAGCTTTTCTGCGACATCTACAATCGGACCGAGAGCGGCATGATTCGAGAGCGATTGTCGCCGCGCTACACGATGATGACGCTGCTGGGCTTGCATCGTCACGAACGCTCCGGTCGTCGTTCACCGGTGGCGATCGCTCCGGTTCTGGATACCCTGCTCGCTGACACTAAGTGGATCGCGAGCGCCGGTGATCTTGGTTTGCTTCTCTGGACTTGTGCGGAGCTGGTTCCAGATCGTCTACCCGACGTCTATCGCGAGGTCGGCGCGCAGGGAGCATTGGCGCGCTTTTCCGACGGGCGCCAAGGCTCGACGATGGAAGTCGCTTGGTATCTGACCGGAATTGCGAGTTGCTATCTCGCGGGTCATGGCAATCTCGCAGGACTGGCCGAGCAGGCCGGCGCGGCAAGACAAATCCTGGAAGAAAACTGCGGCGCTTCGGGAGTCTATGGCCACCTCAGCCGCAACAGGTCGTGGTCCGGCTATGTACGCGGGAGAATAGGCAGCTTCGCCGATCAGGTGTATCCGACGATCGCCTCTGCCCGACTATCGCAGGCACTCCAGGACGAAAAAGCGCGCCAGATGGCGCTCCGCACGGCCGAGAAGATGTGCGAATTGCAGGCTCCGCTCGGAGAGTGGTCGTGGCAATACGATTCCGTGAGCGGAAAGGTTGTCAGTCGCTATCCCTGTGTATTCCGTGCATCAGCACGCTATGGGGCCGATGATGTTGTTCGCGGCCAGCGAGGCGACGGGCCGCGACTTCAGCGATGCAATCTACAAGGGCCTGGCATGGATCAGCGGCCAGAACGAACTGGGGCGCGACTTCGTCGAGCCGTCGCCTGGTCTGGTGTGGCGCTGTATCTATCTCGATTCGATGGACGCTTATACCGATAGCGCCCTGCGCCTCTTGCAGTTGCGAACGGGTACCGTCGACGCGCGCCGGTTGAAAATCCGCTATGAGTGCCGCCCTTACGAGTTGGGTTGGCTGCTCTACGCATTTGCCGGCCGCTGACCGGACGCGCTCCCGCGTTAGCATTTTAATTCGACTTCCTAATATCTATGCGCGTTCTTTACAGCTTTCCCCACAGACTAGGCGCCGACCGTATCTGCTATACGGCGTGGCAGCAGGTAAGGGGCCTCGCCTCCGCCGGAGCTGACGTGTTGCTCTTTCCGGGAGCGTTGTCGCGCCCGGTGCCGGATTCTGTGGAGGTCCATCCCACGCTCGCGAGAGGCAAGCTGCGCTTGCCGTACAAGCTGCTGGGCAAGCTGCGAGCGCTGGCGTTACACGACAGAATCGTGGCCCGGCGCCTGGAGACGCTTTCCGGGCAGGTCGATGTCGTTCACGCGTGGCCCTGTGCCGCCCTCGAAACCATCAAAACTGCCAAGCGGCTGGGCATTCCGACGGTACTCGAGAGGCCGAACGCACACACGCGTTTTTGCTATGAGGTCGTTGCCGCCGAGCATAAGCGGATTGGTGTCGCAACGCCTCATGGTGATTACAAACCGAGCGACCTCGTACTAGCCCGCGAAGAAGCGGAATTTGACGCTTGCGATTTTCTGCTATGTGCCTCCGACTTCGCCGCCCAGAGTTTTCTTGATCGCGGGTTTTCGGAAGGGAAGATCCTGCGACACCAGTATGGCTTCGACGAGACACAATACTTTCCTGCCGCGCCTTTGCGCCAGTCCGGCAAGAAGTTCACCGCACTTTTCGTCGGGGTCGACGCCGTTCGCAAAGGACTCCATCTCGCGACCGAGGCGTGGCTTTCCTCGCCTGCCGCTCGGGATGACTTCAGCACGTTTTTTATCGCCGGAGAATTGACTGAGGAATACAAGCGGCGGTTCCAGGCCGACCTCTCCCATCCGAGCATCGTTCAACTCGGTCACCGCAACGATGTGCCGCAGCTTATGCAAGCCGCCGACGTGCTTCTCATGCCATCGATTGAGGAAGGCTTTGCCCTTGTTTGCGCGGAAGCGATCGGCGCGGGATGTGTACCGCTCGCCTCCACAGCTTGCACCGAAATGTGTCGCCACATGGAGAACGCCCTGGTGCATCAAGTCGGCGATGTGGCCACTCTGCGGCAACAGATTTCGGACGTTTATGACCATCCCGAACTGCTTGCTAGGCTGCGATCAGCAGCCCTAGCCACTCGCCTCGACTGGACCTGGGACGCGGCTGGGCGCGTGCTGGTCAGGGCGTACCAGCGGGCGGCCGGCAGCCAGCATCGTTCCAGGCGCATCCTACCCTCGCTCGGTCGAGGAGAACAAAGGGCGAAAGTACCCACAAGGGATTGATCGAAAGGCAAATTTCAGTTTGGCCGAAAGTACAACGAATGGAGTTTCGATCACTGCACTACTGTGTCTTGGCGGACGGGCCTGGGGAGGTTAGCCTGAAAAGGTAGCAATCCCGAAGGGCGGGAGACTTCCCCAATGGCAAGAATGGCACGGAGCTTATTATTGATCGGTTGCGTGGCATTGAGCGCCAACCTGTTTGCGGCGACCTACTACGTTGACTACTCTAGCGGGAACGATTCCAACAATGGGACCTCCAAGACTAGCGCGTGGCAAAACGCGCCGGGAATGCAGACCTGTGCGAAAGTTTGCTACTCCACCACCATCAACGCAGGGGACTCGATCATACTAAAGGGCGGCGTGACCTGGCCCAACGCTTCGTTCATGTGGAACCTGCCCGGGAACGGAACGACCGCAAGTCCGATTTACGTGGGCGTCGATCAGACATGGTACGCGGGAAGTGCATGGGCGCGTCCCATCCTGAGTGCCGGAGGATCGGTAATCGCCAACAACTACAATACAATGTTCACCGTTCCCTCGAACGTCACCATAGACAATTTTGAGATCACAGGGTTTTACTGGACCAGCGCCTCTTGTAGCGGAGCGCCTTACGGCGACTGCGGCATATTCAATGCCGGTCAGCGAAATGGTCAGACCTGGGAAAATCTCTACATTCACGGCTGGACGCACGCGGGAACGGGCGCGACCAGCAACAACGGCGTCGTCAATGTTTTCGCAACTGGCGGCGGTGGCAACAGCATCGCCCATGACAATGTCATCGTCGGAACGGACGTACCTGGAGATCACAGCGTAACTGTATTCTTCGACGGGCCACCTGTTGCCTATAACAACTACATCAAGCAGGTATCGAGCGCTTTTATCGTGAGTTATCCCAGCGTTGTTCACGACAATCACATCGAAGACGTCGGCCCCGCGTACTGCAACATGCCTTTCCCGCAATACGCGGGAACCTGCACCCACGAAAATGGTTTCGAGGATAACGGAGACAACGGACTGTATTTCTACAATAACGTAATCACGAACGTATCGGCTGGCTTGGCACTCTGGATTGCGCCCAATCCCGGGCTACCGCCTACATGTGGAATAACGTGATCTACCAGATTCACGACAACCAGGTCTTGGACTTCGCGCCGCCGGTATACAACCCGTCCTATTGCAGCTCCGGCTCAACCAGCAATGACTACTGTCAAACTGCCGGCAGCTACGTCTTCGAAAACAACACGGTCGAGTGCGGGGATGACAATACCCAATACGACGTTTGTCAGAACGGGGTGGGAGTTATTGGATCGGGTTCGATCGCGACATCTTTCACTTATCAGAACAACCACTTCATTACGCTGACCACCGCCAGCGGGTGCGCAAGTGGAACCGGGCATGCTCAAAGCTGCACTTTTGCCTCGACCAACATAGTTCAGACTTTGTCCACGGCGAATGCGCAAGGCTACACTTCATCCGAAACCTATGCGTTTTCGCCTGTGAATGGCAAGGGAGCGACCGTAGGAGCAGGAAGCAACCTAACCTCGCAAGCGGTGGGTAATGTCGCTTCCTTGGCTAGCGACACAACATACACCTGTAGTTTGGGAAGTGGAGATGTGCCTACTTGCCCGGCCGAGACTGTAGTCGGCCGCCCACCAACGGGCGCATGGGATTCGGGATCCTTCTTGTATAGTTCGTCGCAGGACCTCAAGCCCCAACGAACTGACCGCTACCGTCCACCAGAAGCTTCAAACCAACCCTGACAGTACCGCTTGTCGCCGGCTGCACCTCCTGAGGCGATAACGCTCGTTCTTTTGAACTGGAAACAATGCAAGCCACCAAGAAAAGCACTCCACCCAAAAGCTGGCGAGCACCGTTGGCCGAAGCACAATCTTCGGCATCGTTGCCAACGTTGTGCAGGTGCTGACGCGCCTGGTGACGGTGCCGATCGTGATTCATCATCTTGGGCTAGGGGGATACGGCATCTGGAACGTCATCATGATGACGGCCACTTACATGCGCTTTGGGAGTGTGGGCATCAAGAGCGCGTTTCAGAAGTACGTGGCTGAGGCAACGGGGAATGGTGATTATGAGAGGGCGAACAGGCTTCTGAGTACCGGGTCAGCGATCATGCTGATTCTTTCGGTCGCCGGTTTGATTCCGGCATTCATTCTTTCGCAGCAGATCGCCCGGCTGTCAGGCGTCCCTCCGCGAGTTTGTAAAGTCAGCGGCGACGTCGATCGCTCTGCTGGCGATCATCATGCTAATGTCAAATGTCGCGGCTGCTTTTGAAGCGACTGTGATGGGTGGGCACCGCAGTGGACCTGCTTCGAAAATTCAACACCGTCTTTTCTGTGGCGGAGGCTGGAGCGATTGTCGCAGCTTTACATTTTGGTTATGGTTTGGCCGCAATGGCGGCGGTGATGGGCGCATCAGAATTCTTATATCTCGTTTGTTGTTATTTTGCTGCCCACCGCATTGTTCCGGAGATCCGACTCGGAGTGCGTTGGTTAAGCAGGGGCGTCGTATATGAACTGGTACGGTTTGCGGGGAGCTATCAGCTCGTGAATGTGCTGGAGGTTGTTTACGCCTCTCTGATCCCGATCGCTATTCTGAGGAGTTTCGGTGCAAATTCCGCAGGAGTCTATGCGGTCGTAACGAGAGTGGTAACTTCAGCGACCGTCATGCAGGACTTCGTTTCTGCCGCCGATTCTGTCCGGCGGAACCATGGTATTCGCCTCCGGCTCTGCGGAGAAGATGCAAGCGCTTCTCAGTAAGGCGTTTAAAGTAACCCTAGGATTAAGTCTATTTCCGCTGGGTTTTATCGCTATGTTCGGCCCGACGATGGCATACGCTTGGACGGGCCAAACTGACCCTAATTTCCAGTCCGCCTTCTGGTGGGTATGCTTAAGTGCATTTTTTGGCGCCTTTTCACTGCTGGCGCTCGTACTTTACAGAGTTTCGGGGAGAGCGTTTCTCGATAACGTTCGGCAAATGCTGCGCATCATTTTCATCATCGCCGTCGTTGGGCTGGCCCCGAGGCTGGGTTTCGTGGGGGTGTTGGTTGGATTGGCGTGCTGTGAACTGGCCGGAATGGTTTTCATGTTATATGCGTTGGAGAGAACGTTTCATGTTTTCCGTGCGAAAGCGGTGTTACCAGGAGCGGTCCGATTATTCGTTGCCGCCGTTTTGATTTTTGTCGCCGGAGTTGCGGCATCCTATATCCCGATTCCTGGATATCAGGCCAGCCGCCTATTTGCGACATTTAAATTGGCGGAAGCGGGGCTCGCTTGTCTTCTTGTAGCGTGGCCGCTTCTGCTGCGAACCGGTTCAGTCACCGACGCTGAAAAACAGGCCCTCTGGTACTTCATTTTTTCCAAAATTCGGCCGTTCGCATAGCTAACTCATCAACCAACAAATGAACATCAATCTGCCAACCCGTCACGAGGTCGCCGAAGATCCGTTCCAGTTTCTCGGTCGAGTCTTTAGGAAACTCAACACAGAGTGGGTACGCACGACCTATCCCTTCGCCACAGTCGGCCGTCGGCTTTCTATCGACCTTTCGTGCGATCTGACACGCAGCGGAGCACGATTTGTTTCGCTAGGCGACGATGTTCTTCTGCCCTCCGGCGTTTGGCTCAACGTCGTCGAGGAATCGGCTCCTGGATCCCCCAAGCTCGTGCTGGGGAATGGATGCAAGATCGGTCGAAGGTCAACTCTCTCTGCCAAGAACTACATTGAACTCGAAGCCGACGTTTTGCTAGCACCACAAGTGCTCATCATGGATCACAACCACGAATATTTCGATCCCAGCTTGCCGATTCATGCGCAAGGCGTAAATGAGGGAGGTCGGATCGTAATCGGCAGGAACAGTTGGTTGGGGTACGGCTGCGTAGTATTTTGCGCCAAAGGTGAGTTGAGGTTGGGCAGGAATAGCGTGGTCGGAGCGAATAGTGTCGTAACCAGAAGCTTTCCTGACTGCAGTGTTATTGCAGGGAATCCCGCGAGGTTGATTAAGACCTATGATCCGATTCCCGGACAATGGGTCCGTGTAAACGAGATGGCCGCGCCAGAAGAGCCGAAAAGGATGGTCCATGCCAACGAAAGTCGCTGAACCGAATTTAGTCTCAGCCGGCATTACAGGAGCAGCGCGATGCTGTATCATCTGTGGCGGAGAGACACCGAGCAAGTGCTTGAGGCGCCTGACCGGTTTCACGGCGCGACGGAAATCTACCGTTTGCTGCGATGTACCTCGTGTTCGCTCGTGTGCCTGGAAAATGCCCCTAAGCCAGAGGATATGTTTCTACACTATGGCCACGATTATGACCGCAAAATTGCCGAAGCTGGCGAGAATTCCCCGCAGCGCTGGCAGGATCGGCGCGAGACGCTAGATCAGTATAAGCAGGGTGGCGCGATTCTCGACCTGGGTTGTAGTTCAGGATCATTCCTATCCACGCTTCGAGGAGGCAAATGGGATCTCCACGGAGTGGAGATGTCGACTGAATCCGCCGACCGTGCCCTGTCGCGGTGTGGTGCCAAGGTGTTTGTCGGCGACATCCTCGATGCTCCCTACGCGCCGGGAGCTTTGACGCGATCACATGCTTTCACGTTTTCGAACACCTCTATCACCCGCGCGAAGTGCTGACTAAGGTATCGGAGTGGTTGAAACCCGGTGGCATCTTCTATGCCCTCATGCCCAACATTGATTCGGCAGGTCTTCGGACCTTCAAGTCGTACTGGTACGCGCTCGAGTTGCCCCGCCACCTTTACCATTTCTCGCCAAAGTCGTTGAGTCAACTTGCCGCTTCAGTTGGGCTGGAAGAAGTTTCGTTGACAGCGGGCCGCGAACTCTTCATCGAAAAAAGTCTCTACTATATAAATTCTGAAATGTTGACGAAAGTTGGTATTACCCGCCGCCCGCTCTCTAAGCTGGAAGAGGCGAGTTTTCCGTGGAAGGTCGTCCGTAAAATGTACCGCCTGACGTTGCAGCCGCTGCTGACGGCGGCCATCGGGCTGGCGGGGGATGGCGAAAGCATTCACGCCGTCTTTAGAAAAAGAACTACGTACTAGGCGCATAGGAGTGGCTGATTATGGACGCAAGAAGACTAAGAGTGGAAAACGTCCTCTACGGATTAGGACTGTATGGTCCTGCGCGTACAATATACGGATTGACTGCCGGACGCGATGCAAAGCGTCAGCGTCTTCTAAAGCGAGCCTTCTTCTCCGAATTTCTCGAGCCTGGCGATCTGGTCTTTGACGTTGGGGCGAACCTGGGGAGTTATTCCGAGATATTTGCCTCATTGGGAGCTCGTGTCGTCGCTCTCGAACCCAACCCCGACTGTGTCAGTCACATTCGACGGTCCTATCCTGGGCCACTGATCAACGTTATTGCTACGGCGGTGGGTGCTACCCCGGGGGTAGCGACCATACGTCTGGCAGAGAGAAGCGACATGTCCTCTATGTCGTCCGATTGGATCCAGGCGATTCGCGCGGCGCAGGGGCTTGACGAAAGAATATGGGCCAACCAAATCACGGTCCCCATAATCACCTTGAACTCTCTAATCGAGAAGTACGGAATGCCCAAGTTCATTAAGATCGATGTCGAGGGTTTCGAAGAGAGTGTATTGAATGGCCTTTCAATCCAGCCGCCGATCTTATCGTTCGAATTCAATACGAATTTTCTTGATACGACTCTCAGATGTCTTCAGATCTTCAATGGAATGGAGCACTATTCTTTCAACTACGTCATCGGCGAGCCCTTCAGGTTTGAGCTGAATGAGTGGGTTCAATTGGAACAGATCTGTGCCGCGATTGGTTCACTGACTATGAACAGTGGCTATGGCGATATCTTCGTCAAGGAACGATCAGCAAGCCTCCAAGCGAAATAGTAATGGAAGACCACGGCCCAAAATTCGGGGGTGGGACGAACGCAACCGTTCTGCATCCCGCCGTGCTGGTTCTGTCGCTGCTGGCGCTGGTGCTGTTCTTCGTGTTACCGCGCAAGTATGTACTCTTGCCGGCTCTCGTGTCGCTGTTTCTGATTCCCGCCGGGCAGCAGCTTTTCGTTGCCGGGATACACCTGTTTATATTGCGCATCCTGATTTTGGCGGGTTTTCTTCGGACGCGCTTTATGAAAGATCCGAACCAGAAGCAGGTTTATGCCGGGGGTTGGAATTCTATCGACACGGCTTTCACCTTCTATGTGGTGATCCAAGCAGCCGCTACCATGGCGCAATATCCCGATGCCGGAGCCTTGGTCAATCAGATTGGCTATCTCTGGGATTATCTGCTCGGCTACCTGTTGTTGCGTAGCCTGATCCGAAATGAAGAAGATAGTTTTCTGGTCATCAAATGCTTTGCCGGACTGATGGTCATCCTCGGTACGGCGATGATTTACGAGCAGATGAAGATGGTGAATGTCTTCGGCCTGCTCGGAGGGGTGGTTGCGGTTCCGGAGGTTCGCGACGGCAAGATTCGTTCTCAGGGCGTCTTTCAACATTCTTTGACGGCGGGTACCTTCGCGGCGACGGCCATCCCGTTGTTTTTCTCGTTGTGGAAAAACGGCAGGGCCAAGTTCCTCTCTATCGTCGGGATCGCCGCGGCGACCGTGATGACCGTGACCACGCAGACCAGCACCTCTCTTCTGACGTATGCCGCTGGAATTCTAGCCGTATTTGCGTGGCCGTTGCGTAGGAAGATGAAGAAGTTGCGCATCGCGTTCGTCGTCGCGCTCATCGGCTTGCACCTGGTAATGAAAGCGCCGGTGTGGTTTCTGATCGCCCGCATTGACCTGACCGGGTCGTCCTCCAGTTACCATCGCGCCGAGCTTATCGATCAGTTCGTCAACCACTTCAGTAGTTGGTGGCTCATCGGCACCAAGGTAGCTGCCACGTGGGGATGGGATATGTGGGACGCCCAGAACATGTACGTCTCTGTCGGAGAAGCGGGAGGCTTAGCTGCGCTGTTCTTCTATATCCTGGTCATCTCCCGAAGCTTCGCCCGCATCGGAACGGCTCGAAAGCGCGCCAGAAACAAACAGCAGGAGTGGTTTCTGTGGTTTCTGGGGGCCGCTCTCTTCTCGAACGTGGTTGCGTTCTTCGGAGTCAACTACTTCGATCAGTCCCGGATCGCATGGTTTGCGCTGATCTCCATGATTTCGGCCTGCACGATTCCTTTGGCAAATTCTGGCGCCCGATTCAAAACCACCGAGGGAGTCGTCGTGTTGCAACAGGTTTCCGTGCCATCGACTCGAGACTCGGTTCCTTCCGACGCGGAAGTGGAAATCGGGCGGTCCGCAAACAGGTATCTGCTTGATTAAGTCGACGACCAATCCAATGCAAACCCGGTACGTTGTCGTCACTCCTGTGCGCGACGAGGAGTCGTACCTGCCCCTGACCATCGAAAGCATGGTACGGCAGACGATTCGTCCGCAGCAATGGGTGATTGTCAACGACGGCTCGAAAGACCGGACCGGTGAAATCATTAACGAGGCGGCGTGCCAACATTCTTGGATAAAAGCGGTCCACCGCGCCGACCGCGGTTTTCGAAAATGGGGCGCCGGCATCATCGAGGCATTCTACGACGGATATAACGTCCTCGATTTCAAAGACTGGCAGTACATGAGTAAGCTGGACGGCGATCTATCGTTCGAGCCAGACTATTTTGAGAACACGTTTGCGAGATTCTGCGAGCATCCTAAGATAGGCATCGGCGGCGGAGTTCTCTACCATTACGAAGATGGTGAGAGGGTTCTCGAAAATCATCCACAATTCCATGTTCGCGGGGGTGTCAAGATCTACCGCCGAGCGTGCTGGGAAGCTATCGGCGGTCTCTGGGTAGGACCAGGATCCGATACGGTTGATGAAGTCAAAGCTAACATGCTGGGTTGGACCACGACGAGTTTTTTCGACATCCACATGATCCATCATCGTTTCACCGGCGCTTCCTGGGGACGCTGGGGCGGATTGGTGAAGGATGGCAAGATCGACTACGTTTCCGGATACCACCCCTTATTCCTAACGGCAAAGTCAATTGTTCGCTTGCCGCGGCGACCTTATGTTCTTGGCTCAGTCGCTTTGGTTTACGGATATATTTCGGCACATTTTCAAGGGACGCCCCGGGTCGATGATCCTGCATTGATTCGCTATCTTCGACGCCAGCAGTTAGCAAAGCTATTCGGTGGAGAAACGATTTGGAAGTAGCCGAGCACAATGCGATTCGCCGGTCCGGAATGTCGGCTGGCCCGGTGGAAGTGTCCATCGTTTGCGTCAACTGGAATTCAGTCCCCTATCTGCGAGAATGTCTTGCCAGCGTTTACCACTACACCAGCAAAATACGTTTTGAAATCATTGTGGTCGATAACGCCTCTCCGGATGGCGGAATTGACGACTTGAAGGAGCAGTTTCCTGAGATTACCGTCGTTAAGAGCAGCAAAAATCTGGGGTTTGCGGGGGCTAGCAACCTTGGCTTCCGGCATGCATCGGGAAAATATATTCTCTTGTTGAATCCGGATACTAGGTTGATTAATCCGGCTATCAACATTTTGCTTGAGATGATAAAGACTCTCCCCGATGCTGGCGTAGTAGGATGTAAGCTGTTGAATACGGACCTTACCGTGCAGACAGCCTCCGTTCAGAAGTTCCCCACTCTTCTGAATCAGTTAGCCAATCTTGAATATCTGCGAGTCCGCTGGCCGGGATTTCCACTATGGGATATCAGTCCTTTATTCCGTGACGAAGTAGCTCCTGTGAGAGTGGAAGTAATTCCGGGGGCGTGCATGCTCCTCAAGAGAGAAGTATTCGAAAAAGTTGGCCTGCTAACGGAAGACTACTTCATGTACGCGGAAGACATCGATCTTAACTACAAAATGAGACGTGCCGGACTCGCCAGTTACTATGTCGGAGCTGCGCACATTGTGCATCATGGAGGAACCAGCAGTTTACAGCAACCGGTAAGCAATTGGTCGATCCTAATGAAGCACCGAGCCATGCTGAAGTATTACCGCAAGATTGGTGGATCAGTGTACGGAATGCTCTACCGAGTCGTCATGGGCACATCGGCACTGGTGCACCTCGTATTGCTGGCTGCGGTTTTCCCCTTTGGGGACAAGAAAGTTGTGCGCTTGAAAGCGGCAAAATGGAACACGGTGTTGCGCTGGTCAGTTGGGCTTGATCAACCGCCCATCAACGTTTAGCGAGTTTTTGGAAGCGAGGGCTTTGTGTGCGGTATTTGCGGGAAGTTTAATTTCGATCGTGAGAACAGGGTTTCGCCGGCTCTGGTGAAGGCGATGGCGGATACGATCCAGCATCGCGGTCCAGACGACGAAGGCTTTATTATTTCCGGGCCGGTCGGGCTTCGGATTCCGCCGACTCTCCATCATCGACCTGCAATACAGGCCACCAGCCGCTTTCCAATGAGGACGGAAGCGTCTGGATCGTCTTCAACGGCGAGATTTATAACTATCAGGAACTGCGGAGCTCTTTTCGCAGCAAGGGCCACGTTTTCAAGACGCAGACCGACACCGAGGTCATCGTTCATCTCTACGAGGAGTGCGGTGAGGACTGCGTCGAGCAGCTGCGCGGCATGTTTGCATTCGCCATCTGGGACGAGCGCCAGAAAAACGCTGTTCCTGGCCCGGGATCGCGTCGGCATCAAGCCACTGTACTACTGGCTGTCGGACCAATCGCTTGATCTTTGGCTCTGAGATCAAAGCGTATTCTGGCCGATCCCGAAGTGCAAGCCGGAGGCTCGCTCCGGAGATGATTGACCGATTTCTTGCGTTTTACTATGTTCCGGGCGAGGAGACGCTTGTTGCGCAATATTCTCAAGCTTGCCCCGGATACTGCATGCTCGTACGAAGAGGGCAAGGCCAAGATCAGACCAATATTGGGACCTTAAGTTCTCGACCCAGATCGCAGGTTCTGGAGGAAGCCGAGAGCGAGACTGCTCGAGATGCTGGACGAGTGCGTTCGCATGCACATGATCAGCGATGTGCCCGTGGGATTCTTTCTGAGCGGCGGCGTGGATTCGACAGCGATGCTGGCGATTTGCGGTCGGAAAGACTGAGCGTCCTCTCAGCAGTTTTACGCTCGGATTCTCCGAGCCCGGCTTGGCGGATGAACGGCCATATGCCAGACTGGCGGCGCGCACGATATGGTTCGGAACATCACGAGATGACCATTACCGCACAGGAGTTTGCCGATTTCTTCCGAAATACGCCTGGCATATGGAGGAGCCAGTCTGCGAGCCGCAGGCGATCGCTTTGTATTACGTCACGAGAATGGCAAAGGATTATGTTAAGGTCCTCATCTCTGGGGAAGGCGGAGACGAGGCCTTCGCCGGGTACCCGATTTATCGAAATATGGTTTGGCTGGAGCGCCTGAAAAAGGTCTTTGGCCCATTGAATGGAATCATTGGATCGGCACTCACCACCTTAAATCATAGCCTGCATTCGCCACGGATCGAGAAGTATGCTCCACTGTTTAAGACCCCTTTCCCGTCTTACTATTACAGCCGGACGTCTCGGCCGAGCGGATACTTCTCTCGCCACAGTCACGATCTCTATTCGACTCAGTTTGCAAAGAGCGTAGACCGGGATTTCTCGCTGCATGCGATCCAAAGATATATGAATGGCAACGTCAAAGGTCTGGTTAACAGCATGCTCTACGCCGACACCAAGACTTCCCTGCCAGACGACTTGCTCCTGAAAGCCGATAAAATGACCATGGCGAACTCGATTGAGCTTCGTGTCCCATTCCTCGATCACAAATTTCTGGAATTCGCGGCGAGTTTGCCAGAGGACTTCAAAGTTCGGAATTTCACGACAAAATACGTCGCCAAGACTGCTCTTAAGGATCGTGTTCCTCATGAGATCTTACATCGGAAGAAAGTAGGATTTCCCGTCCCTTACGAGCGTTGGATGAGAACGGATCTGAAAGATTGGGTTCGAGACATTCTACTGGATAGTAAGACGGTTTCCCGCGGATACTTCAAGAAGGCTTCTGTTGAACGATTGATCGAAGAGGATTGTCGCCGGCATAACCATCCGAAGGAAATTCTTTCCTTGGTCTCTCTCGAGTTATGGCATCGTGCGTTCCTGCAGAACGATGTCACTGACATTGAAACGTCCTCTTTGGCGAGCCCGGTGTTGGCTCGCTAATACGATTGGTGTGCGCTGCTATGAAGCTGACCGTGATGTGGACATCATGACATCCGTACAGGAAAAATTAACGGGCGCGATTCTCGCGACCATTCGTTCGCGCCGTGATGATCGCGACAGCAATCTTCCTGTAATGGCGATGGACTCTGCTCGCGCCCAGGCCCAGATTTCAATACGCCCTGCTGAATTGTCTGATTTTGCCAGCGTAGCTCGCCTGGGGCAGCGACTTGGTCAGGGAACTGACTCGGTAGAAAATTGGAAGCGCCTGTGGATTGACAATCCCGCCGTACAAAGCGGCCTCGCTGTTTCACGGATCGGATGGGTTCTCGAGTCGGGCGGCAAGGTGGTTGGGTTCTTCGGGACGATTCCTCTGCTTTGCGAGTTTCAGGGAAGCACGCTCATCGCTGCGGCAAGCTGTCGTTTTGCCGTCGATCCGGAATTTCGATCATTTTCCCATCTTCTGGTTTCATCTTTCTTGCGACAGAAGGATGTGGATTTGTTGCTGAATACGACGGCTACCCCGGCAGCGGGGAAAATGATGACAGCATCAAAAGCTGCTCCCTTGCCGCAGCAAGATTACGATAAGGTACTTTTCTGGGTGTTGGACTCGCGTCGTTTTATGGAATCGGTTCTCAGGAAATTGGACGCCCGTCCGAGCTTGGCCGCGGCCGGAAGCTTTGCTGGTGCGATTGCGCTGGGGGCGGACATGCGACTGCGAGGGCGAGCTCCTCGAACGATCAAATCGAGCTATGCGATTTCTGAGCATGCTTTCGGTGACCTGCCCGCGGAACTTGATCGCTTTTGCGAAGAGCAAATGCGGGGTACAAGCAGGCTGCTCGGAAAGCGCAATGCCACGATTCTACGATGGCATTTTGCGCCAACCGGAAGCCGAAAGGTCTCGCGGATGCTGATCTGCCGCTACAAAGAACGAATCGCGGGATACGCGGTCATACGGCAGGAACTAAACTCTGAAAGTGGGCTTAAACGATCCATGGTCGCAGATCTGCTGACTGCAAAGGATAGCCCAGAGGTTATCCAGGCGCTGATAGAGGGAGCGTATACAAGCGCCAAGCGAGCCGGCAGTCATGTGCTCGAGGTCATGGGATTTCCCCACGAGATTCGGCGACTGTTTACGCAATGGAAACCTTACGTACGCGAATATCCAGCGAACCCATATTTTTTCAAGGCACGAGATCGGGCGCTTCATCAAACTCTGTTGAATCCTGATCTTTGGTATGCCTGTCCCTTCGACGGAGACGCCACCTTGTGGCCGTAGTACCACCGTAGACCAAGCGCCAGCAACGATTAACTGCACTATGAAGCTTATTGACGCTCTGCGAATTGTGGGTGAAGAAGGAAATGGCGAGTTGCCTGTCCTTCGTGTGGGGTTAGTGTGTGGCTTTACTCCGATGCATTTCCAGACGTTTCTGGGAGCACACATTCGGGGTGCGAGCCTTGGCCAGCGAACGGATGTCGCATCTGGTCTCTATGGAGATTTCTGGGGGAATTGTGAAAAGCTGAGCAGCGGGAAGGAAGCCGATAGAGTTGATCTCGCAATCATCGTGATGGAATGGAGCGATCTCGATGCGCGCCTGGGCCTCCGAAGCCTGGGCAGTTGGGCGCCCGCGGCTCTGCCTGGCATTTTAGAGAATGCTAGGGCACGGGCAAAGCAATTTGTAGGTGCGATTGAAAACCTTTCGCGGGAGATACCGGTCACGATTTGTTTCCCGACGTTGCCGGTCCCACCAATTTCGTATGCTCCTGGCTGGCAAGGTAACTCGTTTGTTCTTGAGCTTCGATCTTTGATTGCCAGTCTGAGTCTTGATGTGGTCCGGATGAGGAACGTGAGAGTGGTTGACGCTCAGCGGCTTGATCTGCTGTCCCCCCCAGGCGAACGGCACGATCCGAAGGCTGATCTTCTCTCCGGTTTTCCCTATAAACTGGCTCACGCTTCCATCTTGGCGGAGTTGCTGACGCAGCTTATTTATTCACCTGCTCCGAAAAAGGCGATCATTACAGATCTTGATGACACGCTGTGGGGAGGCATTCTTGGCGAGGTTGGTCTTCTGGGGATCACCTGGGACCTCGAGCACAAAACTCACATGCATGGCGCTTACCAACGATTGCTGCATTCACTGTCGGAAGCCGGCGTGCTGATCGGGGTCGCCAGCAAGAATGAGCCGGAGATCGTTCGCGAGGCCATGTCCAGAGAAGATCTCATTTTGCCGGGTAGCGCCGTGTTTCCTGTCGAGGCCAGCTGGGGTCCTAAGTCAGAAGCAGTGGAGCGGATTCTGCGAACGTGGAACATCGCAGCCGATGCAGTCGTATTCATCGACGATAGTCCTATGGAGTTGGCGGAGGTCCGAGCCCGACATCCGGAGATCGAAACAATACTTTTTCCGAAGACTGATTACCAGGGGTTAAACGATCTTTTCTACCGCCTGCGAGATTTGTTCGGGAAGAGTTCGATTTCCAGGAGGACTCGCTTCGGCGCGATAGCATCCGACGCGCCCATGACGCGGCCGCGGCCGGATCGATCCAGTCCACGGACGCGTTTCTCGAACAGGCCGAGGCGGAATTTCTCGTTGATTTCTCCAAAGATCCAGCAGATGATCGGGCTTTCGATCTGATCAATAAAACGAATCAGTTTAACTTGAACGGAAAACGTCTCACCGAAGCCACATGGCAAGGTTTTCTAAAGCAATCAGATGCTTTTCTAATAACTGTCACTTACCAGGATAAGTACGGTCCTTTGGGCAAGATCGCTGTGGTGGCCGGGCGGGTTCAAGGGAGAACGCTTCTGGTCGATCATTGGGTGATGAGCTGCCGGGCTTTCAGCCGGCGCATTGAGCATCGGACTCTTGAAGAGCTCATCCGCCGCTTCAGTGTTGAAGATATAATGTTCGAGTTTGAGCAGACTCCAAGAAATAGTCCGCTTCGCGAATTCCTGGGACAATTGCTGGATGGCGAGCCAACTCCAAGTTGTAGAGTGGGCGGGCACAAGGTTGTTGAGTTCCTATCGAAGACACTGCCCAAAATTGCGGAGGTCGCTCGTGGATGATATTCGAGCAAGGCTGGGGAACTGCTTTGCGGCAGTTTTTCCGACTCTTTCACCACAAGAGATCGCGCACGCCAATCCCCACAATGTGAGCGGATGGGACTCCGTCGCGAGCGTTACGCTGTTTGCGACGATCGAGGAAGAATTCGGGCTAGAGTTGGAAATCGCGGATCTGCCGGAGCTGGTTTCATTTGAGAAGATCGCAGCCTACCTGACATCGAAGGTTACAGCGTAGATCGCAAGCATGGAGCGTTCAAGTCAATCGTTGTGGAAGCGAGGTCTCAAGTGTGGAATTAGCCTCGTTGTTTACATTTTCAGCGAGATTCGGGATGCGCTCGCGCGGCTCGCCGGCCGATCTCCCAAAAAGTCTGTAGTTGTGTACTACCACTCCGTGCCCGCCTCCGAACGAGGATTATTTGCTCGGCAACTCGACGTGATCCTCCGCTGCGCACGGCCCGTTCGCACCACTGACCTTTTTGATTCGGCTTCGGGAAAGAGCTCCGTGGCGGTCACTTTCGACGACGGCTTTGAGAATTTTCTCACGGAGGCTCTACCTGAACTCGAATTGCGTAAGATCCCGGCCACCGTTTTTGTGATTGCCGACGGCATGAATCGGGAGTTCGGGTCCGAAGTCTACGCTGAGAAATTGCTCTCCCTGGAACAGGTCCGTAGTTTGCCGCCAGATCTAGTGTGCATCGGTTCGCATACGATGAGTCATCCGCTCCTAACGCACGTGGAGGAGGAGGAGGCTCGCCGCGAGATTATAGATTCTCGAAGGAAGCTGGAGTCGGTGCTGGGTCACCCCGTGATGCAGTTCAGTTTTCCGTTCGGCGGTTTCAATGACAGACTCGTGGAATTTTGCCGCGAGGCTGGCTATGAGCACGCTTACACGACCTTGCCAGCGTTTGCTTCTAGACAACCCGGTGAATTTGTGGTCGGGCGTGTGCGTGTAGATCCAACGGACTGGCCCCTGGAATTTCGCCTGAAGTTGGCAGGAGCCTATCGCTGGCTCCCGCTGGTATTTTCTTTAAAACGACGAATTATCTCGTTGGCGGCCCGTTTGTCGGTAAGACCGGTGGTTCGGCCTTCCGCACCGCGCTCAATGGTTCGTTAGAACCAAAAGATCATCTTGAGTTGTGAAACTGCTGACATCGAGTATTGTGACCAAAAGGAAACGACGGGTTTGCCGCGCGCGCATCCGAGCAATCTATTTGTCCTCGATCCATTAAGCGACAAGCGGTGGGCCAGTTTAGTCACGAGACATCCAGCTTCATCTGTGTTTCACAGCCTCGAGTGGTTGTCCGCTTTGCGCCAGACTTACGATTACGAACCCGTCGTCTTTACGACCTGTGATCCATCCGCTGAACTAACATCCGGCATCGTGTTCTGCAAGGTGAAAAGCTGGCTTACGGGGCGCCGTCTGGTGTCGCTACCTTTTTCAGATCACTGCGACCCCTTGGTGGAGAACGCAGAGGAGTTTGACAATCTCTTGCAGCCGGTGCGGGAAAGCATCGAGGGCGGGAAATGGGATTACTGCGAACTTCGGCCAGTTAGTTTTGATCCCGGCGAAGTGACCAAACTCGGGCAAAGTGATCGATACTGTCTGCATACTATCGATTTGCGGCCAAGCATTGGAGCCATTTTTCAGAATTTCCATAAGAACTCCGTGCAACGCAAGATCCGACGGGCAGAACGCGAGGCACTCGCCTACGAGGAAGGCAATTCGGAGCGCTTGCTGAGGCATTTTTACAAGTTGATTGTGGCGACTCGGAGGAGGCATTACCTTCCTCCGCAACCCCTAAAGTGGTTTCGAAGTCTAATGACCAGCTTCGGTGACGATCTTAAAATCCGGGTTGTCTTCAAGGACGGCGCAGCAATTGCAAGTATTGTGACCTTGATCCACAAGAATACTGTCATTTATAAGTACGGAGCCAGTGACGCCCGAATACATCCGTCAGGCGGCATGGCACTCCTTCTCTGGAACACGATCCAGGAAGCCAGAGACGCTGGTTACGAAAGGCTTGATCTGGGCCGTAGCGACCTTTACAACGAAGGCCTCATCGCTTACAAGGAGCATTGGGGCGGAATTCGTTCTGACCTCTCCTATTGGCGCTACCCCAATCGTCCGCGATCACACGAGAGCTCGCGCAAGAGGCTGCTCGCGGAGCGAATCGTCCACGCTTTACCCGATCGGTTGCTCGCCGCCGCCGGAGATGTTTTCTATCGGCATATTGGCTGACAATACTGCACTTTAGGGGGATGGTCCGGTAGCGGAACAGGCGCAAGTATAGGTGATGGTCGAAGTTCTCACTCTATGAATGAAACCTTTCTACAATATTTTCGTTGCCCAGAGGAATACGTGCGTCTGGCGGCGAAGGAAGGGCTTTCCGAAAATAGCGGGTTCTTCTCCTTCGGGCGAGGAGTTCTCGGCTATGGGAAGTATGCTGGCTACACCCCGGCAGATTCTCCGCAAGGCCAGCTGCGCGACGCGTGGGCCGACGTGGATTCCGTATCTGGATTGGCGCGTCTGCCATTTGATTTAGAGGATGTAGTAGAAAATCTCCGGCTGGAGCGCTACACAGAGGATTGCCAAAACGGCAGTTCGGAAAAGGGCGTTATCGCGTCGCTGTACTACGCTGTGAGACCTCTTCTACCGGTTGCCTTCCGCAGGCATTTACAGCGGGCGTATTTAGGTGATTGGAGCAAAATCGCATTTCCAAATTGGCCAGTCGATCATACGGTGGACAGCATCCTGCGTGGATCCATGCAGTTGCTACTGCGCACGCAGCGCGTCGACAAGATTCCGTTCCTGTGGTTCTGGCCAGACGGTGCGTCCAGTGGCGCCATCATGACCCATGATGTTGAGACAGCTGCTGGGAGAGATTTCTGCGAAACTCTGATGGACCGCAATGAGTCCTTTGCAATACCGGCATCCTTCCAGATCGTCCCGGAAGAGCGGTACGAAGTGACTGAAGAGTTTCTGGATTCGATTCGCCGACGCGGGTTTGAAGTTAACGTTCAAGACTTAAATCATGACGGCCGCTTGTACAGTGACCGAAGTGAGTTTACGAGACGCGTGGAGAAGATCAACGAATATGGCCGACGCTATAAAGCGTCGGGTTTCCGGTCTGCCGTGCTGTACCGCAGGCAGGAGTGGTACTCGGATCTTGATTTCTCCTACGACATGTCTGTTCCAAGTTCAGGGCACCTCGAGCCACAGCGCGGCGGGTGCTGTACGGTCATGCCCTACTTCGTCGGCAAAATCCTCGAACTGCCCGTCACGACCACACAAGATTATTCGCTGTTCAATTACGTGCGAAGTTTCTCCATTGACCTCTGGAAACGTCAGACGGATCTGATCCTGCAGCAAAACGGACTCATGAGTTTCATTGTGCATCCGGACTACATCACGAAGGATCGGGAAGGTCGCGTCTATCACCAACTGCTCGCTCATCTGGTGGAACTTCGTGCCCGGAAAAACGTCTGGATAGCTACGCCGGGTGAAATTGATCGATGGTGGAGAGAGCGATCGAGAATGACGTTGGTGCGAGATGGAGATGAGTGGCGAGTCGAAGGTGCGGGGCGAGAGCGGGCGCGCGTTGCATTCGCGAGCGAAGAGTGCGGGAAGCTTGTCTTTTCTATGCAGCATTCGTCTGCGAGGGAATTGTCCGTGAACGCTCTAAATCGATTGTGACCGTTGTGAGCAAATCCCTAGACACTTCAATATCTATTATCGGGGCCGGTCCGTATGGACTTTCCGCCGCGACCTATCTGCGCTCGGTGGCCTTAGAGACTCGGGTTTTTGGCGAGCCCATGGCGTTCTGGCAGAAACAGATGCCCGTGGGCATGTGTCTCCGTTCAAATTGGGGAGCTTCTCACATCGCCGACCCCGCGCACGAACTGACCCTGGACGAGTATTGCCGGCAAAACGGAAATCATGTAACCAAGCCGATCCCGCTCGATCGCTTCGTCGATTACGGTCTTTGGTACCAGCGCCGTGCTGTCCCAGATGTGGATACACGTTTTGTCCGCAGCATCGAAATCGGCGAGCGCAGATTTAAATTGGCTTTGGCAGACGGTGAGGAGTTTACATCGCGTCGCGTCGTTGTCGCAGGCGGAATCAGCTCGTTCGCTGCTCGGCCGGCAGAGTTTGCCGCCATTCCTCCCGCTTTGGCTTCGCATACAAGTGAACACAACGATCTGCGAAAGTTCAAGGGCCAGCGCGTGGTTGTCATCGGCGCCGGGCAGAGTGCCCTGGAATCGGCCGCATTGCTTAAAGAGTCCGGGATCGAGGTCGAGGTGATCGCGCGCGCGCCGACTCTCAATTGGGTGGGGTTACATCCGAAGCTCCATCACCTCGGCGTGATTTCTAAGTTGCTGTATTCCACACGGGATGTCGGTCCTGCGGGGATAAGTCGGCTGGTTGCGATGCCGCATGTGTTTCGTCGCCTCCCGCGCGGTTTTCAGGATCGCACCGCGTACCGCGCTATCCGACCGGCTGGTGCTGCCTGGCTGCAGTCGCGCGTCGCGAATGTTTCCATTACGTTCGGGCGCAAGGTCGTCTCTGCTGCTGTTGCAGGTAGTCAGCTTCGCCTTCGCCTTGACGATGGAAAGGAGCGCCTCGTCGACCATGCGCTTCTTGCTACGGGATTTCGCGTCGACGTATCGAAATATCCGTTCTTATCTCCGTCGTTATTGAAGCGCCTGAAAACCGTGGATGGTTTTCCGGTGCTCAAGCGCGGGCTCGAGTCTTCAATCCCAGGACTACATTTTCTCGGAAAGCCCGCGGCATGGAGTTTCGGGCCGCTGCTCGGCTTCGTTTCAGGAGCGGAATTTGCTTCGAATGAGTTGATTCGTTCCATCGCACACCACGGCTCGACCAACTGACCCTTGAGCGCGCTAACCCAATCCGTTCCAGAGCCACAAGTCCATCCTGCACCCGATGTTGTCGGAGCCGTCGTGATCGGTGGCGACTATCAGGGCTTGGGCATCGTCCGTAGCCTTGGGCGCCACGGAGTTCCTGTCTGCGTCGTCGATGATGAACGATCGATCGCTCGATATTCAAGATACGCCAAGTCGTTCGTGCACATCGCGGACCTGCGCGATCAGCGTAAGGTTGTGGACGGTCTACTCAAGATGGGCAAGCGCCTGCGTTTGAATGGCTGGATTCTCTATCCGACACGAGAGGAACTCGTGGCCGCCATTTCGCACAACCGGGTGGAACTCAGCGAGGTATTCAGAGTTCCAACGCCCGGCTGGGAGAGCGTTAAGTGGGCTTGGGACAAGAGAAACACGTATCGGCTGGCACAGGAACTTGGAATTCCAACTCCCGTGACCTACTATCCCGAAAACATTGACCAATTGTCGCAAGTCGACGGTCTCAAACCACCGTTTGCGCTCAAGCCTGCTATCAAGGAACACTTCATCTATGCCACCAAAGCCAAGGCATGGCGTGCGAACAGCCACTCCGAGTTGAAAACTCTGTACCAACAGGCGTCCGGTCTCACCGGTAAGGGGGAGATCATGGTGCAGGAGTTGATTCCAGGCGGTGGTAGCCAGCAGTTTTCCTACTGTGCGTTTTTCCGTAACGGGGAAGCAGTCGGTAAAATGGTGGCGCGACGCAGGCGGCAACATCCGCTTGAGTTTGGACGGGCCAGCACCTATGTCGAGACGGTGGATGTCCCGATTCTCGAGGAGTTCTCCGAGCGATTCCTGCGCGCGATCAATTATTACGGTCTGGTGGAAGTGGAGTACAAGCTTGATCCGCGCGATTCCCAATACAAGCTCCTCGATGTCAATGCAAGAACCTGGGGATATCACAGCCTCGGACCGAAAGCTGGCGTGGACTTCAGCTACCTGCTTTACCAGGATCAGATTGGTTTGCCCGTCGCATTTTGCAAAAGCCGCCCAGGCTTGGCCTGGGTCCGCACTACAACGGACATTCCTGCTGCAATAATGGCTATTCTCGCCGGTGATACCAGTGCGATGAGTTATCTGCGGTCTCTAAAGAACTGCAATACGGAAGCTGTTTTCAGCACGGGAGATCCGTTTCCTGGGTTGGCCGAAGTGGCGCTTATCCCATATTTGGCAATCAAGAAAGGCTTTTGAGTTTGTCAACACTTTCCTCTGGATTCATAGTGAGCACGCGTAATTGAGTCGTTCCGCGTCTCAAGCTTCGACGACCAAACCGAAGCTCCTGATTGTGGTCTGTGCTTGCGTTCTCCTGGCCATTCTGGTCGCTGGACTGTGGCCCTTCCATGCGCCCATAAATGACGTCCATTGGGTGCTTCCCGAAAGAGGTCTTCTCTTTGGCAAACACGGGAGCGTGAAGAGCGCCGGAATCTTCAGGTCCTCCGAGACACAAGCCGCTGGTCCGTGCAGTATCGAAATCTGGTTAAACCCCGGCCAACTGAATTCTTCGGGAACGATTCTCGCGTTTTATTCGGCAGCGGGCCGATCGATTCCGTTCGCGATGCAGCAATCTCTGGGCGATCTGTTATTGGAGCGCACCAGTCGGGACCGGTTGGGCCGGAAAGCCAAAATCTACATCAATGATGTTTTCAGCCGGGCGCAACCAGTCTTCATCACGATCAGTTCGAGCGAGTCGGGTACGTCCGTTTATGTGGATGGCATTCTGACCACGAAGGTCACTGGCTTCCGAATTTCAAGTCAAGATCTTGTGGGCCAACTTGTAATCGCCAATGCACCGGACACCAGCAACAGTTGGTCAGGTCAGTTGAAGGCACTCGCGATTTATGATCGCGAACTTTCGGCACCGGAGGTTGCAGAGCATTTCACCGATTGGACGAAGAACAATCCGCCGCGACTTCGCAGGAGCGATGGAATTGTTGCCAGCTACTTTTTGGACGAGGGGAAGGGAAGTATCGTCCACAACCAGGTAGATTCCGCGACGAACCTTCTGATGCCGGATCACTACTTCATTTTGCGAGAGCAATTTCTCGAACGACCGTGGGATGAATTCCGTCCTGACTGGAATTATTGGAAGGACGTCGGCATCAATATTGTCGGTTTCGTCCCGCTCGGTTTCTTCTTTCGCGTTTTGTTTTCCGCGATGGGAGACAAGCGCGCATCCTGGCTCACGGTTGTACTGGGATTTGCGGTCAGCCTCACGATCGAGGTGCTGCAGGCATTTCTACCAACGCGCGATTCAGGCATGACCGATCTCTTTACCAACACACTCGGAACCGGGCTGGGAGTCATGCTGTGCGTGTGGAGCGTGAACCTTCACCGGTTCTCACGACCACCAATCTCGTTCCGCCTTTAGACATTAGTACGGTAAGATATGTGGTCTTTGGGAGTTCTATGATTCTTGTGGAAGCCTTCGTGGGGACGAGTTTACTTCGCATCGCGGGTTGACGCAGCGCATGGACCGGTTTGGCCACAACTCCAACACGGCTGGCTCGTTTTCTCGGAATGTTCCGATTCGCGGTTTGGGCAGAATTCCCGCAACGCGCAGACGCGGCAGGTGGGCTTGCGCATCTTGCGAACAACGACTACTCCCAAAAAGATGTATAGGGGCGCCAATGCCAGTATTACCGGGGAGAGCATCTACCACCTCTGGCGCGGAATTCTACTATAAGCCCGACCAACGATCAGTGATATAAGTCACAAATCACTGTTCATTTGCTGAGCGGAAATAGTCCTCGCAGGCAACAGGCGGTCTGGTTTGTGCGACCGGAAGATGACCCATTCCGGAGGTTTCTAACTTCTGCGAGTCGCAGCCAAGGGCGCTAAGAGGTGCAGTAACTTCGGCCCATATCGCACTGATAATGCTGTAGATAGGGATTAGGCGGAGCGCCGATCGTGTCCAGTTTTGTTAACTCTCCGCGCGAATTGACGTGATACAATCAGTCTTCCCCCAAAAACTCAGAGCATCAGCTGTTGTCGTAGTTTGCCGTAGTTATTAAGACAAACTCTCGAAGGAGCTGCGTTCATCGCATGCTAGAAACCGCCATTATTGGAGCAGGTCCGTACGGACTTTCAATCGCCGCGCACTTCGCGGCGCAGCGGCATCCCATTCCGCATTTTCGGTCGTCCAATGGACAGCTGGCTGAATCACATGCCGAAGGGCATGATGCTCAAGTCGGATGGTTTTGCATCCAACATTTACGATCCGGAGAGCGCATTACACGCTGGGGCAGTTTTGCGCCGAGCGAGGAATCGAGTATGCGGACACCGGTATGCCAGTGCGCTTGGAAACCTTCAACGCGTACGGGCTTGGCCTTTCGGGACGCGCATGGTGCCGGAGTTGAGAGAAAAGCTCGTCGTCGGCGTGGATCGTGGTCCGCGAGGATTCCGGTTGCGCCTTGAAGATGGTGAGACAGTGCAAGCACACCGGGTCGTGCTGGCGGTCGGCATTACTCATTTCGAATATGTTCCCGAGCAATCTGGCGAATTTGCCGGCGGAATTTCTATCGCACAGCGCCCGCCATCGCGAGGTTGAGCCGTTTCGAGGGCGCAGCGTTGTGGTAATCGGTGGCGGAGCTTCCGCACTGGATTTGGCGGGATTGCTGCACGAAGCGGGCGCCGACGTGCAGCTGGTCGGTCGCCGCAAAAGAGAACTGAAGTTCCACTAGCCGCCCACGGGCAAGCCGCGTTCATGGTGGCAGCAGATTCGGCATCCGCAATCGGGGCTTGGGCCCGGCTTGCGATCGCGTTTCTTTTGCCAATGCTCCTGGGCCATTTCACTATTTGCCCGAGAGCATTCGCCTGGAGATTGTCCGCAAGGACGCTGGGTCCTTCGGGAGGATGGTTCATTAAGGACAAGGTGGTCGGGAAGGTGCCGTTGCATCTTGGATGCACGCCGCAAGGCGCCGAGGTCGAGAACGGCAAGGTACATCTCACGGTTCAGGTCAGTCGGACGGCAGCCGAGCGGGAGATCTTGACCGAACACATCATCGCCGCGACCGGTTACAGAGTGGACTTGAAGCGTTTGAAGTTTCTCAGATCCGGAGATTCGCTCGCAAGCTCAAGATCGGTCGGGGGAGCTCCGGTGCTGTCGTCGAGTTTCGAGTCGTCGGTGCCCGGCCTTTATTTTGTCGGGAGTTGCGGCCGCAAACAGCTTTGGGCCGGTCATGCGGTTTGCGTTCGGAGCTGGCTTTGCAGCTCGCACGTCTCACCGAGGCTATGGCGAAGGCGCTCGTCCACGAGTCCGGCATCGGTTTCGGTTCGGTAGCGTCGCGACCACCGCCAAGTGATTTATGTCGATCGATTTGGAAAGGCTGATGGACGCATGAAGCTGGAGACCATCGCGATTCACGCAGGTTACGACGGCGATCCGACGACCAAGGCCGTGGCCGTGCCCGATCTACCAGACGGTCGCTTTCGAGTTTGATAGCGCGGAGCACGGCGCCGCTCTATTCAATCTCGAAGTCAAAGGGAATATCTATACCCGAATCGGCAATCCCACAAACACGGTGCTGGAAAAGCGCGTCGCTGCTCTCGAAGGCGGAGTGGACGGGCTCAGCGTCAGCTCGGGAATGGCGGCGATCGAGTATTCGCTGATTAACATTGCCGAGGCAGGGAACAACATTGTTTCTACTCCGCAGCTATATGGCGCCACTTACACGCTGCTGGCGCATATCTTTCCGAAGCGTGGAATCACTTCGCGCTTTGCCGCGACCGATCGCCCCGAAGATGTCGAGAAGTTGATCGACGAGAATACGCGCGCGGTTTACTGCGAGAGCGTCGGCAATCCAGCAGGGAACGTGGCGGACATCGAAGGATTGGCGCGAGTGGCCCACAAGCATGGCGTGCCGCTGGTGGTCGATAACACGGTGGCTACGCCGATTCTGCTGCGGCCCATCGAGTACGGTGCGGATGTGGTCGTGCATTCCATGACGAAGTTCATCGGAGGCGGTGGCACGAGCATCGGCGGAATGATCGTCGATGGCGGCAAGTTTCCCTGGCGGAAGTATCCCGAAGAAATTCTACATGTTCAATGTGCCGGAGGTCGCCTATCACGGCGTCGTTTATGTCGATCATTTCGGCGATGCGGCTTTTGTGGCGCGATGCCGGACTGTTTGTCAAAGAAACACCGGCGCCACGCTGTCTCCGTTTAACGGTTTTTTGTTTTTGCAGGGAATTCAGACGCTGGCTCTCCGCGTAGAGCGCCACGTTGAGAACGCGCGCAAGGTGGCGGAGTTTCTGCGCGCCCACCCGATGGTCGATTGGGTGAACTATGTCGGATTTCCGGATAATCCGCTCTATCCCATGGCACATCGATATCTGGGCTCCAACTTCTGCTCGCTGCTGACTTTTGGGGTGAAAGGCGGCTACGAGGGAGGCAGGAAGTGTTTCAACGCTTTCCGCTTGTTCAAGCGCATGGTGAATATGGGCGATGCCAAGTCGCTATCGTGTCATCCGGCGTCGACCACGCACCGGCAGCTTACTCCAGAAGAACAGGCGAAGGTCGGAGTTACACCGGAGATGATTCGACTTAGCGTCGGGATCGAGCATATCGACGATATTCTCGAGGATCTGGGTCAGGCATTGGACAGTGCGAAGCAATAGCAGTTTAGGCAAGCATCAGCAGTGGGGGAGGGTGGACATGCCATTGATTGTTGAGGGCGGGCGAATACCGCCGCGTTGGGCGTCGGAGGGAGCCTGCCGCAGAGGAGGCCCCAACTGCGCGACGCCAGCAGAACAGTTGAGTATTGCGCTAGTCAATAACATGCCGGATGCGGCGCTCGAGGATACGGAGCTGCAGTTCTTTGACCTGCTCGACGACGCATCGGGCGATATTCCGGTCTATCTCAAGCTCTATTCGTTAACCGGAATTCCGCGAACAGACCGCGGCCAGCGTCATCTCAACAGCTTCTATTACAGCCTTGACGAACTCTGGCAGAACCAGTTTGACGGCGTGATCATCACCGGCACCGAGCCGCGTCAGCCGGATTTGCGGGATGAACCCTACTGGAAAGTCCTTGCGGACGTGTTCGATTGGGCGGAGCGCAACACCGTTTCGACGATATTGTCCTGCCTGGCGGCGCATGCCAGCGTTCTTCACAGCGACGGCATCACCCGTCACCGGCTACCGGACAAGCAGTTTGGCATATTTGAGTTTCGCAAGTCTGACCACCATCCGCTCACCGCTGGCACGGGCGAACCCGTGCGCTTCCCGCATTCGCGATGGAACGAAGTGCAAGCGGACGCACTGACGGATTCCGGCTACGCGTATTGACGCAATCGGCCGAAGGTGGCGTGGACACCTTTGTAAAGAAGAAAAAGCGGAGCCTGTTCGTACATTTCCAGGGCCATCCGGAGTACGGTGCCGAGACCCTGCTGAAAGAGTATCGGAGAGACATAAGACGATTTCTCAGGAAGGAACGGGAGACATATCCGACGATGCCGAACAACTATTTCAATGCGGCACAGGTGGGACTTCTCACGGAATTTAAGGATGCTCTTTCGTCCGATCGCCTTTCCGATCGAGCGGAAGAACTCATGGAAGGCTTTCCCGACCGAACCTTGGCCGGGAATCTTCAGAGGACGTGGCATGCACCAGCGATAGGCATTTACCGCAATTGGTTGCGCTACGTAATGTCGAACAAAGCAGATGTGCCGGAATTCTCGACTGTCGGGGCTGTCCGCGAAGATGCCGACGAAAAAGACGTACACTGCAGTGAATAGAAGCTAAAGCACGCCGCAGTAGTAGCATTGTGTTGAAATCGATAGTTTTGCGATTATGGTGATGCGCATTCATTTTCCAGTGTTTCGGACACTGATGAGAGGTAGGAACCGTTGAAGCTGCCAATTCTGCTCAGCAGGCTTGCGGGTAGAATAGCTTTTATTGCACCGGGAGGATTTAGCTTACGGCCGTGGCTGCAGCGGCTCCGGGGAGTTGAGATCGGAAGCAACGTCTGGATTGGCCAGCTTGTTTACATTGATGAATTACATCCCGCGGACGTGGTAATCGGCGACAACTGCACAATAAGTCTCAGGTCATCGATCATCTCTCACTTTTATTCGGGACCAAGAAGACCCACCAGTAACGGAAAAGTTGTAATCGAAAAGGATGTTTTCATTGGGCCGCACTGTGTCATCTTGCCTAACGTGAGAATTGGTGAGGGTGCGGTCATCAGGGCTGGTACCGTTGTGAGCCGCAATGTACCGGCGCACACGTTTTGGGGACCTCCTGCTGCCGAAGCCTTGGGAGTGGCAACCGTTCCACTAACTCCTGAACATCCCTACGAAGAGTTCGTGCAAGGTCTCAAGTTGCGAATAAAGCGCCCAGCCAATTGTCGCGATAGCGAGTCGAAGTGACTCCCAAAGCAGTAACCGCGAATCATGGGACTGGAACGGGGTTCGGCACAGTCGCACGTCTCGGGCAGAACAGAGCAAACATGGAAGTTAAAGAAGAACTGATACCGCCCGGACCTGAAGAGGGATATAAAGCCAGCGACGACCTCTTGTACTGGATGGGTCGTCAGTTCGGAATCTTCGGCGACATTTACAAAGCCTCTGTCTATGGAACCAGTGTCTATGCGATCAGAAACGTCGAGTTCGCCCACCATGTGCTTGTTGAAAACTGGCAGAACTATGTGAAAGGCCAGGCCATCAAACGCGTGGCCTTACTCCTTGGCAACGGATTGATGGTGAGCAAGGGAGAGCTTTGGAAGCGCCAGAGGCGAATGATACAGCCGTCATTCAATCATGAATCCATCGCGCGTTCGACGAAAGTGATGATGGCAGTGAATACAAAGCTACTCAAGAAATGGCAACTGGCTGCCCGGAAGAACGAAAGTGTCAATGTCACTCGCGACGTCAGCGGTATGGCTCTCGAGGTTATGCTGCGCTTCATTTTCGGCGACGAGTACGAACTCGTCGCCTCTCATTTCGATCTCCTCTCCCAGGAACCAGCACGCAATATAGAGTTCGCACGCTCGTTCAGAGCTTTAGGGAAGATCATTCTTCAAGTCGTGGAGCGAAGGCGAAAGGATTCTGCGACGTCCGTTGACGCTTTGGGCATGCTGATGCATTCACGCGACCCGAAAGATGGCCAATTCATGCAGGACGGCCAACTGATCGACGAAATTCTGACCATGATTGTTGCTGGTCACGAGACCGCCGCGAGTACCCTGAATTGGGCGTGGTATCTGATCTCCCAGCACCCGGAAGTGGAACAGAAGCTGGCGGAGGAGATCAATACGCTGACAACCGGTTCGGAGTTCGGTGATCTGCCACGTTTTCTCTATACAAAACAAGTCATCGAAGAGACTATGCGCTTATATCCAGCTGGTTGGGTGCTGAGTCGCAAAGCGCTCGGTAACGATCGGCTCGGCAAGTACTTCGTTCCGGCCGGCACGGAAATCTATATTCCACCCTACTTCATTCAGAGGCATCCTGATTTATGGGAGGACCCGGACCGCTTCAATCCGGATCGCTTTCGACCTGAGAACTCGAGGCAGCGCCACCGACTGGCAACCATCCCGTTTTCGGCAGGTCCCAGAAATTGTATTGGGGAGCATTTTGCCCGCGTCGAAATGCAAATACATCTCACAACAATTGCAAGACACATGCGGTTGCGATACGTTCCATCGAAACCGGTTGAGCTTGATGCCGGTGTGAACCTTCGTAGTAAATACGACTTCATCATGTATCCAGAGGCGAAAACAATCGATTCCTCCGCGACAGTTGCATCCGACTTGAATCCGGAAGCGCCCGTCATCGGCAGGTAAACAGCGGTTGTTCTGGATCAGGCCGGGCAGATAGAGAAGGCCAAAAGGGTTGTTTTGCGGTTCCTTTTGGTCAATCTCTACCTTTAACACTTCACGAAAAACTAGGGGACATATGCCAATACAAACGACGGAGATCGAACAAGAAATTCGAAACTTTCTCACAGAGAAGTTTCTCTTCGGCAGCGGCGAAGCGCTCAATGACGATTTGCCGCTGCTCGGCAACGTGATCGATTCCCAGGGAGTGATCGAACTGATTGTGTTCGTTCAAGAGCGCTTTAACCTCGCGGTAGATGATGAGGAAGTGACGACCGAGAACTTTGCCTCGGTGAAGAGTACCGTAGCCTTCATCGAAAAGAAGCTTCACAACAGAGGGTAGACCGGGCGTGACCTCGCGCTAGCTCGGAGAATTTGACCCGGCCAGGAAGCCGCCGTCAAGAACCAGGGACTGACCCGTCATAAACGATGCGCGGTCCGAGCACATCCATACGACGGCTTCTGCAATTTCCGTTGGCCTTCCTAAGCGGCCCATTGGTTGACAACTAACAACGTATTTTTGGACCCCCGGAACACGAAAGATCCGATCCGTCATTGGGGTTTCGGTAAACCCGGGGCACACCGCATTGATCCGAATCCCACTCTTGGCATTTTCCAGCGCAGCCGTCTGCGTCAGTCCTATCACGCCATGTTTGCTGGCACTATAGGCCGCTGCTCCTACGGCGCCGACCAAGCCCGTAATTGACGACATATTTACGATCGCTCCGCCGCCGCCCTGCTTGAGCATTTGTCGAATCTCGTACTTCAGGCAGAGCCAGACTCCCTTAAGATTGATGGCGATGATCCGATCCCAGTCTTCTTCGGACTGCCTGCTAATGGGCGCCCAAACGCCCTCGACTCCGGCGTTATTGAAGGCGATGTCCAGACGGCCAAATTTTTCGACTATTGTCTGAACCAGTTCCTCGACTTCGACCGCTTTCGACACGTCGGTTTTTACAAACAAGCCATCGCCGCCCGTGGCACGCACCAGGTCGATCGTTGTCTGACCTTCCACTTCGCGCCGGCCCGCAACCACCACGCTGGCTCCTGCCTTTGCGAAAAGAACGGCGGCCTCGCGGCCAATACCTGACGTCCCACCTGTCACGAGAGCAACTTTGCCTTCCAGTTCTGTTGTCATAGTCTTCCTTCACGCCAACGCCGGGTACCCAACCATCTAAAACATATCAGGAGTGCCTGGGAACTCCGGTTATCATTCGAAGTGCCACGTTCGCCGAGACGAAATCGGAAGCAGATTCAGATGAAATACAATTCCTACGTGGGCTGAATCTATCGAGTCCTCAGTGGATGTACTCGGTCACATGAACGACAATCTTGTGGGTACATGGAAATTGCTGTCTGCCTCAAGCAGGGCATCGTCCGGGGCGCAAAATGAAACTCCCTATGGTCAGCGTCCTACCGGTTTTCTCACGTACACCGCGGATGGCAGAGTAACCGCCTTAATCAGTCACGGCAACCGGAAGCCACTCACTGTAGGGGGAGGCACTCATGCGCAGGAAGAACAGGCCGAGGCATATAAGACATTTCTTGCCTATGGCGGACGGTACACGCTCAGCGGTGACAAGGTAACCCATCATGTGGAGATCTCATCGATCCAGATGTACGTAGGCAGAGATCTGGTCCGCGCCGTCAAATTCGAGGGCGATCAAATCACATTAACCACCCCACCGACGCGGTTGGACGGAAAGATCCAAATTGTCGAATTGATTTGGCAGCGTTTGCCGGTCGGCTCGTGATTTGAAGGAGGTAAGGTTGTCTATCGCTCCCGCAAAGAAAGTTGTTTTCAGCGACGAGGTTCTGCAGGATCCCTATCCAACATACGCCCGTTTGCACGCAGAAGGCCCGTTGCATTACCTGGATGTGGGCAACAAATGGGCAGTGTGGTCGATTTTCAGCCACGCCGAATGTTCTTCGATCGCGAAAGACACGCGACTTTCCGCAAAACGCGCGAAGCAGATGTTATTGCCTTTGCCCCTCAGCCGCCAATCCGAGTTCAGCGAACTCGCGCGCATGCTGAGCCTGTGGCTGATTTTCATGGATCCACCGGAGCACACCCGGCTGCGCAAACTTCTGAACAAAGGATTTTCGGCGGCTGCGGTTGAGGGCCTCCGCCCGCAAGTCGAGGCCATCGTCGATCAGATGTTAAAGCCGTTGCAGCCTGGCTCAGAAGTCGACCTCATGCGCGAGTTTGCAAATCCCATGCCCGTCCGCATCATTTTGGAGATGCTTGGAATCCCGCAGGAACTGCGGGACACGTTCGTCGATTGGTCGCGGGCCATCGCCGTGTTTCGAGGCAATCCAAATCGCACGGTAGAAGAGGCAACCGCCGCGCAGGATGCGCTCATAGAATTAACCGAATTCTTCCGCAAGACCGTAGCGGAACGGAGGAGCAATAAAGGGAGCGACCTGATCAGTCTCTTGATAGATATCGAAGAAGAAGGGGAAGTACTGACGGAAGAAGAGCTATATGCGCAATGTATCGCGCTGCTTTTCGCCGGACACGAGACGACCCGAAATCTCATCGGCAACGGCATGTACACGCTCCTGCTACACCCACGAGAGACAGCGGAGCTACGAGAGAAACCGGACATGATCCGATCGGCTGTGGAAGAGCTCTTGCGATATGAAAGCCCAGTACAATTCACGGCTCGCGTGCTCAAGGAAGATATTGAGGTTTGCGGCCAGCCGATACGAAAAGGATGGACGGTCCTATGCATGCTCGGCGCTGCGAACCGCGATCCGAAACAGTTCAACGAGCCGGATCAGTTAGATCTGAAACGGCTGAATAACCAACATCTGGCATTCAGTGCGGGCCTGCATTTTTGCATTGGAGCCCAACTCGCACGGTTAGAAGGACAGATTGCGCTCCTGAATCTGGTGCAGCGTTTTCCGAAGATGAAGCTAACTGGCCAGAAGCCGGAGTGGGCATCTACATTTGGATTCAGGGGCCTGAAGAGTCTTCCAGTAATTATGTGAAAATGTCATTCGCGCTGCTGAGCCACAACTGGCCCCCAGTGCTTTGCCATTCTGTCATGCAAGAGATAACCCCAGACAACGTCGCCAAATACTTGGCAAACCTTCCCACCCGCATCTGCGATGCGATAACGCTATGGTCCGAGCGCTCGCCCGACCGTCCGGCCCTGGTAGAAACGTCAGGGGCCTGGACATATCGGCAACTCGCGACTATCGTCTCCGACACACAGGGCTGGCTTCTCGACTTGGGCGTGCGACCCGGCGACCGGGTCATGATTGTTTGCGAAAACTGCCGCGCCTTCGTCGCGATCCTGCTTGCTCTCGCCCGTCTCGACGCCTGGCCTGTTTTGGTCAATGCCCGTCTGTCGCCGCGCGAAGTTGATGAAATTCGAGACCACTGCGGCGCTCGCCGGACACTCTACACGACGAGCGTATCCGTGCAAGCTCGAGAACACGCTAAGCGCCACGACGCAGTAATTCAGGAGACGACACCCGTCGGTCCGCTCGCAGTCGGGTCGCTCAACGAGAGTGTCGAACCGGAACCAGTCGATGCCGAGCCGGCACACCGCGTGGGCGCGTTGATTTATACCTCGGGCACGACCGGGCATCCCAAAGGTGTCATGCTGACGCACCGGAATCTGCTGTTCGTCGCCGCGGCGTCCGCGAAGATCCGATCCCTGACTCCGGATGATCGCCTCTATGGCGTCTTGCCGATGACGCACGCGGTCGGCCTTTCTGTCGTTCTTCTGGGCTCGTTGCTGAGTGGCGCAACGTTGTATTTGGTATCACGTTTTGACCCTATAGCGGCTCTTCCTATGCTGGAGAAAGCGCAACTCACAGTGGTTCTAGGCGCTCCCTCCGTGTTCTCTCTCCTTGTCGACTGCGCGAAGTTGAAGGGATTGAAGACACTCAAGCTTCCCCGCCTCCGTATCATTTCATCTTCCGGCGCGCCACTTCAGCCCGCGCTCAAATCGCAGGTGGAGAGCCTGTTTGGCATGGTTCTTCACAATGGATACGGCGTCACCGAGTGCTCTCCCAATATTTCACAGGCCGTTGTCGGAGAGCGCCGGACCGATACTTCCGTAGGCAAGATTCTTCCCGGAGTCGAAGTACAGTTGGTCGGATCGGATCAGAAGCCGGTTCCCGAAGGAGAAGTCGGGGAATTGTGGGTGCGTGGCCCGAATGTCATGAAGGGCTATTACCGCGCGCCCGAGGAAACAGCCGCCGCCATCAACCCCGAGGGATGGTTTAACACTCGCGATCTGGCGCGTCTTGAAAACGGATATCTTTTTATTGTGGGCCGAACTAAGGAATTGATCATTCGCTTCGGAGAGAATGTCTACCCAGTCGAGGTCGAGGCCGTGCTCAACTCCCATCCAGCGGTCGTGCGTTCTGCCGTGGTTGGCCGAACCGTAGAGGGAGCGCATGGCGGAGAGGAAGTTGTGGCCTATGTAGAACTCGCGCCGTCGTCGAAAGTCTCAGAACTGGATTTGGCGCGCTATGCCGCACAGCATCTCGCGCCCTACAAGCGGCCAACGCAAATTCTGCTGGTCTCATCGATGCCGCTGACTCCCACTGGAAAAGTGATCAAGGGCGAACTCGCAAAGCTGGTCCCCACTCGCCCACTCACGTTAACGACCGAGCCGCAGGCTCTCCGAGGCCCTACAGCGGCACCTCAATCAGCGTGGGTCCCTCACCTTCCAATCCCGCCCGCAGCGCCTTCCCGAATGCATCCAGCGAATTCACCCGGTTGCCGGGCACACCCATTCCTTTTGCCAACAGCGTCCAGTCGAGATCGGGACGTCCGATCTCGAACATGGCCGCCGCCCGCGGTCCCGGATTGCCAACGCCCAAATACGAAAACTCTCGCTTCAACACGGCATAGTCTCGGTTGGCAAAGACCACTGTCGTCACGTTGAGGCCCTCCCGCGCCATCGTCCACAGGGCCTGAGGTGTGTACATGCCGCTGCCGTCGGCACTCAGGCACAAAACCCGCCGATCCGGACACGCCACCGCTGCGCCCACCGCCAGCGGCATGGCAATTCCAATCGAGCCGCCGGTGTTCGTGAGCCAGTCGTGTGGCGGCGCGCCTTTGGTCGCTGCCATCAACCCACGTCCCGAGGTCATGGACTCGTCGACCACGATCGCGTTTTCGGGCAGCAGCGCTCCGATCGCTGCGGCGAGTCCCGTCAGCGTGATTTCTCCGCTTGGCATCGGTGGCCGTTCTGCTTTTTCCGTCACCATCGCATCGCCGCTGTATCGACAGAGCCGATGCCAAAGCGTCGAGCGCGCCAACGTAATCTTCGCCAGGACTCGCCAGAGTGTGAATCTCACAGTCTGGCGAAGTGAATACGCTGCTCTTTCCCGGATATGCGAAATACGCGACCGGAGCACGGGCGCCCACGAGAATCAACTGGCGAAATTCTTTGAACTGCTCGATTGCCGGTTCGAGAACATACTGAACGCGTTCGACTCGCGGCAACCCCGCACCGCGTTGTAGACGAGTGATCGGATATGGAGCCAGCAGTTTGGCCCCGGTTGCCGCTGCGATCCGCCCAGCGGCGAGCAGTCCTTTGCCATACAGGCCATTTCCGGCAATCAGGATCGCAGTCCGCAGTCCCGATCGCAGCATGAGCGCGGCGCGCTCGATGGTGCCACTGTCCGGCAGAGGAGGCTCCGGCAAGCTGGGAACGATGCGCGATTGAACCGCCCTCCCCCACGCGACATCGGCGGGGACGATGAGCGTCGCAATCTGTCCCGGCGCAGTGCGCGCAGCAACGACTGGCTTCTGCAGCGTCGCGGCCGACTTCCAACGAAGCACTTGAGACGTCCGCAGCCACTTGGAATAGGGTCGCGCGATACCCTCGATATCAGAAGTAAGCGGTGTGTCGTAGCGCAAGTGGTCCGTTAGCATGTTGTCCGACCAGGTTGACGATCGGCACCTGCGCGCGGCTGGCGTTATGCAGATTGGCGAGACCATTGCCGAGGCCGGGGCCGAGATGAAGAAGAGTGCAGGCCGGTTTCTCGGCCATGCGCGCATAGCCGTCGGCCGCGCCGGTTACCACCCCTTCAAACAGGCCGAGCACGCAACGCATTTCTGGAATGTGGTCAAGCGCAGCGACAATGTGGATTTCCGAGGTGCCCGGGTTGGCGAAACAGGTATCAACGCCTCCGGCCAGCAGCGTGCGGATCAGGCTTTCAGCGCCGTTCATCGAAAGCCTTCCATAGTTTCACAAGCGAGTCTGCCCAATGGTCGATCCGATCAGATGCCCGCAGGACGAGCGATATCCACCGAAAGCGATCACCGCAGTTCTCTGTTGTTCGTCTGCTCAGTTGTGAGAGATTTTGACCAGCCGGACGAAATGCAGACTCGAAAATGAAGCGATCGAGCGCAACGCAGTCTAGTTCTTCTTTCTTGGCCTTTCGATTGGCTTCCACTCGAGCGCTCAAAAAGACCCCGGGCCCGCGGCCGGGCGCTCCCGGGGCGGGCGGCCCTTATCTCACCCTCGACCCTAACGAACTATCCTTGTTCAGCCACGCCTTTCTGCGCTTCGCCAAGCCCGTCTCGGTTTCGGGAACGATCGAAAAAGGAAAAGGTCTGGGGCCAACGTTCAATGGTAACGATTGCGCCATGTGCCATGCGCAGCCGACGGCCGGAGGTAGCAGTCCCGGACTTGACGCGCCCGGAGGAACCGCATCCGAATCCGCAGGTCGCGTCTGGCGAAGCTCGATGGAGCTACCAACTCGATCCCATCATTCATCACCGCCCACAGTCCCGTGCTGGTGGCGCGGTTTATGCGCAAGCCAGATGGCTCGCCGCGACGGCGACGTTCATGCCCTGTACACGATTGCCGGTCGCACGGATGCCAAGGGATGCACGTTGAAACAGCCGGATTTTGCCCAGCAACTCGCAGACAAGAACATTGTTTTCCGCATTCCGACGCCGCTGTTCGGCTTGGGTCTGGTGGAGAACACGCCCGACGCCACGCTGCGGGCTAACCTGGCTTCCACGGCGGCAGCCAGATCAACACTCGGCATCGGCGGCACCTTTAATATTCAGCCCGAATGACGGCTCGATCATGCGTTTCGGTTGGAAGGCGCAGAACAAATCGCTGCTGATGTTTGCCGCTGAAGCCGCCAATGTAGAAGAAGGTGTATCGAACGAGCTTTTTCCAAATGAGCGCGATGCCGTGCCGGGATGCGAATTCAATGCGACGCCGGAAGATTCCAGCAACATTCTGAACCCCGACCCTCAGAGCCCGAATTTCGGAATGCCCGCCGGATCTGTGTCTGAGATGTCATCGGACATCGTCAACTTCGCCGCCTTCGTGCGGCTTTTGGCGCCCCCGAAACCAGCGCTGCAAACACCATCGACGCAGAGGGGTGCGGCTTTGTTCCAGCAGGTTGGTTGTGCTCTGTGCCATTCGCCGGCGCTGAAGACTGCGGCATCAAACTATCCGCCATCAGCGAAGTGACCTACCGGCCGTTTTCGGATTTCGCCTTCCATCATATGGGAATAGGCCTCGCGGACGGCATTGATCAAGTCGCGGCCGGGGCGGATGAATTCCGCACCGCTCCGCTATGGGGTATCGGGAAGCGCCTGTTTTTTCTGCACGACGGACGCACGTCTGACTTGTTGCAGGCGATTGAAGACCACACTTCTAGCGACAGACTGCCAAGCCCACTACGAGAATCGGCCCCCGAAGCTTAGCTGCAGCTCGGAGGCCGATAGCGTGATCCGCAATTTCAAAGCACTCACGCCAGCGCAGATTCAGGACATCTTGAACTTCCTGCGCTCACTCTAGATAATGCGCCGTTCGCAGCGCGCAGAATCAGTTAGGGCGTGACCTCATACACGACTCCGTTGCCATTGGCTCCGCCGTACAAGGTCGTGCCGTAGAGCTTGCCTCTGATTCAGGACCGGGTTGCTGACCGAGTATTGGCCGTCAGTCCCGCCCGTAAAAGTGTAGAGCAGCTTATAGGTCCAGCTGCCGCCTGATGGTGTCAGTTCATAAACCGTTCCCGAGTTGTACGCGCCGTCGCAGTGGGTTGTGGCGTAGAGGTTGCCCGCCCCATCCAGAACGACATTACGGAAAGTTCCCGAGATGCCCCATCCTGGCACGCTGTAAAGGACGTTGAAGGTCCAAGCGCCCTTGGAAGGTGTCAGCTCGAAAACTGTGCCGCCGCCGTTCGTGCCGCCTTCTGTGGCTGCGCCATAAAAATTCCCGGACTTGTCGGCGATCAGTCCCGCATAAGGCACAGCTCCATCGTTTGCATTCTGAAAGTTGTAAAGAATGTTTTCCGTCCAGCCGGCATCCCGGCACCAACTGAAAAACCGTGCCGTAATCCGTAGGCGCCTCCCGCGGAAGTCGTGCCGTAGAGATTGCCAGCCGAGTCAAAGCTCACGCCGCCGACGGGAACTGACCCATCAGAGCCCGTTCCAAAACTGTAGAGCACGCTCTCCGTCCAGCTCCGCCCTTCGTCTTCGGGGCAGCTAGCTCGAAAACCGTGCCATTGCCACTCGCTCCGCCCTGGCTCGTCGTGCCGTAGAGATTCCCCGTCGCATCCTGGATCAAACCGGCAACGGGATCTGCGCCGTCCGTGCCGCCGTCAAAGCTATAGAGCACGGTTTCTGTGCTCCCCGAAATCTCGAACACGGTTCCGGCGCCGGAAGCGCCGCCAGCAGTCGTCGTGCCATACAGATTGCCCGACTTGTCGATGGCCAAACTCCCGTAAGGCGTCGCCCCGTCCGTACCCCCGCTGAAGTTATGGAGCACGGTTTCCCCGCCGCTCGTGTTCATTGAGAACACGATGCCATAGTTGGAGGCACCGCCCGAACTGGCCGTGCCGTAGAAAGTTGCGCTTCCAGGGTGCGGAGCGGTGATATGGGAACTGCCCCCTCCGCTGTCTCCGACCGTGAAGCCGTTGAAAGGAACGGCCCCGCCGTTTCCGCCAGTGAAGTTGTGAACTACGCTGAAGGTCTGAGCATGCGCAAGTGGTGTTGCGACCGCAACCAGGCCGAACACAAACGCGCTCACAAGTGCAAGTTTTTGTCTTACTGATCTCGACTCAGGTTTCATGATCTCTCTTGGCCTTTCCAAGTGCTGGTTGGGGATTGCGTTAGGTAGGCGTGTCGGGGAAGCCTGACCCGAGTGTTAGGAAGCTTCCTACGCGGATGGCGCGTTTGTCAACAATATTTGGTGCAATCGTTCAAAACCCGCGCTCCGGGCTCGAAATGCAGAGTTTTGCGCACTGCCCAAACGCCAACCCCACGGGGATGAGGCTGATGCGATAGAACTGCGATGCAACTCCGGTTACTCTAAAGTAGCTTGATGCAAATAACCAGAGATCGCGGACGCCAAGCCCTCAAAATTCGTGGTCATGATTCCCAAATGGTCGCCCGGCACCGTCTTGAGCTCGAACTCTTGCGCAAGGTGGGACCAAACAGCCGCCGGATCGGCGGGGAAGTCCGTGGGAATCGCGGCTCGCACAAAGCTTATCTTACCTGGATAAAACCGAGGCTGATAACGCTCTAGCGCCATATAGGAGGTGTCGCGGAAATGTTGCAGAGATGGTGAAGGCGATACCTCGACTGTAGTTTGATACGGCGGACTGACGCCCAGCCATTGCAGTCTTCTGGCAACTCGACGCCACGTTTGCCGAGTCGACAAACGGATGCGCTGACCTCGCGAGAGACGACTGACGTGCGGATACGAATCCAGCATCACGAGCAGCCCGATCTTTTCTCCTTCTGCGATCAGTTGTTGCGCCATTTCCAGTGTTACCAGACCGCCGAGCGAAAATCCGACGAGGAGATAAGGTCCGTGCGGTTGTAACCGCCTGACGGCAGTAAGCGAGTATCGAGCCATATCTTCAATGCGATCAAGCGGCTCGTCAGCTCCGTCTATACCCTTAGCCTGTAATCCAAAGATCGCATGCGGTGTCTCCAGGTGCTTGGCGATCTGAAAAAAATCCATGACACTGCCGCCCAAACCATGGGCAATGAAGACCGGTGGGTCCTTGGATCCCGCCTTTAACTGCACCAGAGGCGGAACGCGAGGCGTGCTCGACTGCTCCAATACCGCGGCCAGCGCGGCAATCGTGGGTGCGTGGTAGATCATCACCGGCGGCAATTCCCGCCCGCAGGCAAGTGCAATCCCGTGGAACAACTCAAGAGCCAGCGCCGAATCGCCGCCAAGATCGAAGAAATTGTCGTCGACACCAATAGACGGGAGTTGCAGCACACGTCGCCAGATAGGAACGAGCGCCTCGACCATCGTCGATGTCGGTATGGGTTTCACGCTACGCCTTCGGGCGCGATACCTTCTCGCGCGATATCTCGATGTGACCAAGCGGCACGTTGCTTTGCTAATTCGCCGATCATGAGTGCGCGAAGGCCCAATAGAGTTCTCGTGCCTTGCTGTAAATCGGACCAAATGGGAGCGTGCGATTGCTGATCCGCGTGACCGGCACCACTTTCGAATAGTTTCCCGTCGCGAAGATCTCATCCGCCATTTCAAAGTCGGCGTATGAGAGTGTTTTCTCGATGACAGTAATTCCGTTTTGCCGCAACAACCCAATTACGCGCTGGCGAGTAATACCAGCAAGAAACGTTCCGTTCGCGACCGGTGTAAAAACCACTCCGTCCTTTGCCATGAAGACATTCGAGGTGGCAAGCTCAGCGACATTTCCCAACATGTCACAAACCATCGCATTGTCAAAGCCCCGAGCCTGCGCTTCGAAAAGAGATCGAGAGTTGTTCGGATAAAGGCATCCCGCCTTAGCGTCGACCGGCATGCTCTCAAGCGTCGGTCGTCGGTACGGAGACAACGTAACGGAAAAACCCTTCGGCGTCCGCATAGGAGCTTCGTAGATGCAAAGGCACGACTGCGTGGACTCGGGGTCATGGTTCTGCACCCAAGGTCCTTCCTTCTCTGCCCAATACATCGGCCGAATGTAAAGCGCAGCGTCCTTCTCGAATTTGGCGACACCTTCGCGGGCGAGTTGTATCCACGTTTCTGGTGCGACCGTAGGCTTTAAGTAGAGTTTTTTGGCGGAGTCATTGACCCGCGCGCAGTGGAGATCGAGATCTGGAGTGACCCCTTCGAACGCTCGGGCGCCATCGAACACCATAGAGCAGAGCCATGCCGCATGAGTGCGGGGACCCATGATTCCAATGTTGCCTTCCTGCCATTCTCCCTCGAAGAATGTCCAGGTTTTCGACCACCCTTTTCCGACTGTCACTTCGTTCCTCGCTTTCTGCGGCGAGCACACCTATGCTTCCTGAGCGCTCGACCGTAGCACAGACCACAAGGGGAGGAATCACCGAACTCGGTGAACAGCGACTCGAAGGTCGCCCAAGAGCTCGCGTATCGTCCTTTTACGGTACGCCAATTCAAATTATGGAGTCAACGACAACGGATCACTTCAGTATTGCTCCTTGGGAGCGGCAAGCGATCAATGGGAGAACTAGAGTCTTGAATTCCGCGACGATTTCATACTCTAGCGGGTGTGTAGCCCAAGATGGCTTTCAGTTCAAGGAATTCCTCAAGCCCTGCCTCGCCCCATTCACGGCCGTTGCCCGACTGTTTGTAGCCTCCAAAACAACCGGCAAAATCCACTCGCGCGCCATTGATGTGAATGTTGCCTGAGCGAATTCGTTTTGCAACCCGCCGTGCGCGTTCCAGGTCGCTCGATGTCACATAGCCAGAAAGACCGTAGGGAGTGTCATTCGCGATCCGGATGGCATCCTCGTCGTCTTCATAAGGAATGATGCACAGAACCGGCCCGAAAATCTCTTCGCGTGCGATGGTCATGTCGTTGCGGACGTCTGCTGAACACAGTCGGCTTCACGTAATAGCCTTTCGCGAGGCCATTCGGACGCCCGGGCCCTCCGCTAACCAGCGTTGCGCCCTCATCGATACCTATCTGGATCAGGCGCTGCACCTTCTCAAACTGAGCTTTACTAGCCAAGGGGCCGATCATAGTGCCTTCGGCGAGGGGTTCCCCAACTCGGGTGGATTCGGCTGCCTGCTGAGCCGCGGCGGCAGCCTGGTTCATGCTGGACCGTGGCACGAGCATGCGAGTAGGTGCGTCGCAGGACTGGCCCGTATTGCGGAAGCATGCTTGAACGCCTTCTTTAACGGCGGCTGCGAGGTCGGCATCTTCCAGTATGATGTTGGCCGACTTGCCACCTAGTTCCTGAGTCACGCGCTTCACCGTGGGAGCAGCGGCCGACGCGACCGCCACTCCCGCCCGAGTCGATCCCGTGAAAGAAACCATCGCCACGTCGGGATGCGAAGCAATTGCGGAACCGACAGTCGGACCATCGCCATTGACCAGATTGAAGACTCCCGGAGGAATTCCGGCCTCATGCAAAATCTGCGCGAAAATATAAGCCGAGAGAGGCGCGATTTCGCTGGGCTTGAGCACCATGGTGCATCCCGCTGCCAGTGCTGGCGCGACCTTACAGACAACCTGGTTCATGGGCCAGTTCCATGGAGTGATAAGTCCGCATACTCCGACTGGCTCCTTACGCATAAGGGTCGTGCCCTTCAGTTCTTCAAATTGGAAGTGTTCCAGCACCTTCACGATCTGGAGGAGATGTGCCAGACCCGCCGGAACTTGTGCCTTTCGTGACAAAGAGATCGGAGCGCCCATCTCTTGCGAAATGGCGTGAGCCATCTCCTCGGCCTTAGTTTGATAAACCTCGACGATTCGCCGCAGGAATGCCAGCCGAGCATCAAGAGACGTCTCCGAATACGAATCAAATGCCGTTTTCGCTGCGGCTACGGCTCGGTCGACATCCGCCCCGGTTCCCAGCGTGATGATCGCGACAGATTCCTCGGTGGCGGGGTTAATAACCTCAAAGTCGTGGGCCTTGGCTGGGCTCTCCCATCTTCCATCGATGTAGAACTGACGGCAGTCTTTCATAGGTTCCCGTTTACAGAAGCGGAGTTCGTCCTTTGCGAGGCGGACCGGCTATAGAACATTCGATAAACAAAAGAAGTCATGCGACTGAGAGATTGCCTGACGACTAATGCAAAGAAAGCCAATCTACCGATGGAAGGTTGTTTTGAACTCCTCCACATCGAACATAGCATGTCCCATCGTTCGCGGTGACTCATTCGAATCCTGATGCCGATTGAAGCAATAAGTGCATAAGTCCCGCCCTCGAGAAAAGCGGATCGAATATCCTTGCGGAAACATTTCATCAAAGACAGTGGAACTTCGTGTTGGATGATCGCGTCCGCAACAAAAAGTGGGAGCTGCGCACGCCGAATCAGGTCCGCCAGCAGAAGCGTATCTTCCCCCCGCAGCGCGACCGGGTCAAACAAGCCTTGCTCGATCGGCACAGTTGACCGTCGAATCGCGAACCCGGCGGTATTCAGGTACCGCATGCGACCGTCTGGCTGCAGCATTTGCCTTTGCAGGGTAGTCAGTCGCAGATGTTCAGTTCTGCCCACGAATCTGGAACAATTTCCAATAAGGCGGAGTTGAAAACAATGATGCCGCGGCTCGGCCGCAATCGAGCATGCCAAGGCCGCGAGACAATTCGTCTGAAGCCGGCAGTCTGCGTCCACAAATAGCAGAATCGATCCCTTGGAAAGCTGAATCCCGTGATTACGGGCAGCAGAAATTCCGGCGTGCGATTGTCGGATGAAAGTCAATGGAAGCCTGTCGGCCCAACGTCGAATCCCCGGCGGAGCAGTATCATGACTGCCGTCGTCTACGACAATGACTTCAAATTCTGGCCCCCCCGTTTCTTTCGCCACGGAATCGAGGCATGCGTCGAGCGCCGTCCAGTCGTTGTGGACAGGTATGATAATGCTGAAAATCGGCATCTATAGAATGTAGGATGTCACACCAAGCACCGAAATCACAGTTCAAGGAAAGTGACATTGGTTACATTGTCAAACCGCGAAACTGCCCTCCCGGTAGTCTGCCGTGTCTGACGGTCGGCTTTTTCGCGGACGCAGCCCCCTATGATGCCGACGTTTCCCAGCAGTTGCGTTGAGCTCTGGAAGGTACATCTTAACGAGCCGCCAAAAGGCTCCGAGGCCGGCGTTCTGTCCGCGGATGAAATCGCACGCGCCAACCGGTTTCACTTTGAAAAAGATCGAATGCACTTCATCCAATGTCGCAGCGCACTGCGGAGCCTGCTGGCCCGCTACCTTACCATTCCGCCGAACGAAATTCAGTTCGAATACATGGCCACAGGTAAGCCTGAGCTCGCAGCTCAGCAGAATCCGAATGAGCTGCGATTCAACGTATCTCACTCGGCAGACATGGCCCTGATCGCGATTGGCAGCAAGCATAAACTGGGAGTCGACATCGAAAAAATGCGCGCCGACGTCGACACCACAGCCCTTGCCGGGAGATTCTTTTCCGGTCGTGAACGTGCCGGCCTTCAGGCTTTGCCAAGCCATCTGCGTGTTGCGGGCTTTTTCGCCTGCTGGACGCGCAAGGAAGCTTTCCTGAAGGCCACCGGGGAGGGACTCTCGTTTCCCCTGGCAGAGTTCTCCGTCTCCACACACCCTGAGCTTAGTCCCCAGCTCGAAGAAATCCGAGGAAACACCGGCGTTCACGAACAATGGTTTCTGGCAGATGTAAACGCTGCCGATGGCTATCGTGCGTCGGTCGCCGTCGATACCCGCTCTTCCCGATTGGAAATCTACACTTACGTCGACGCTCGCTAGTCCCTGACTTTGCCTCTCCTATGAAATCTTCTCTACTTCCACCTTGTGATGAACATCACAATTTCCCCGCAAGAAAAGTGATCAATGTCACAAAGCGGTTAACGCCTCCCGTGACATATTAGGAACAAAAGACTTACGTCGCAAAGAGAACTTAAACTTCTAGCCGTCATTGGGTCACGAATTGCTCTTTAGAGTCTGGAGATGGGAACAGAAGTGATCATTCCTGACCACGCTACCCGCCGCGATTACCCTCTGACGCGAGGGCCGCACGAGTTAATCGAAGACCAAGTTGAGCGCACCCCGGACGCCCCCGCGCTGACGATTGGCGATGCGAACATTACCTACGGTGAGCTGAATTCTCGCTCGAACCGCTTGGCACACTTCCTTCGCGAACAAGGAGTTGGTCCCGAGACCTTGGTTGGCATATGTCTCGATCGTTCCTTTGATTCGATTGTGAGTTTTCTGGCGATCCTCAAATCCGGCGGGACGTACCTGCCGCTGGATCCGAAGTTTCCCAAAGACCGTCTGGAGTTCATGCTGGCAGACTCCGAAGTGTCCGTTGTTTTAACCCATTCGTCCCAGCGCGAAATATATTCCAAAGACGACGGCTCGAGTTGTGCTGCTGGACCACGAAACAGAGTCACTATCCACAAGATGTGTGACGAATCTCGGTTTGAGCAACAACCCCGCACACCTCGCCTACCTCATTTACACCTCCGGTTCCACGGGGAAGCCCAAGGGTGTGATGATCCCGCGGAGCGCTCTGGTCAATTTTCTCTTGTCCATGGCGCAAACGCCGGGGCTGACGGCGTCGGATACGCTCTTGGCGGTTACGACATCTTCGTTTGACATCTCGATTTTGGAATTCCTTCTGCCTCTAGTTTGCGGCGCCCAGATCGTAGTGGCCACCGCGGAACAGGCTGCCGATGCGCGCGAGCTGCAACGTTTGCTTCGCCAACACGCCGTCACCGTAATGCAGGCGACTCCAACGACGTGGCGGATGCTGTTGGAAGGCGGATGGGAAGGGAAGAGCGATCTGAGAATTTTTTGCGGTGGCGAGGCCCTCACCCCAAATCTCGCAAGGCAATTACTTCCTCGTTGCCAGGAACTTTGGAACATGTATGGGCCGACCGAAACCACAATCTGGTCTTCAACCGAGCGCGTTACTTCTGCTGACTGCATTTCCCTGGGCAAGCCCATCGCCAACACGCAATTCTATGTTCTCGACGAGAGCCACAAGCCGGTTCCTCAAGGCGTGCCCGGCGAACTCTGGATTGGCGGGACGGGCTTGGCTCGGGGCTATCTCAAGCGCCCCGAACTGACGGCTGAGAAATTCGTGATCCCCTCGACCGGAGACACGCCGAATGCACGTCTCTATCGCACCGGAGACGAAGTCCGCTACCGTTCCGATGGCTCGCTAGAATTCCTGGGACGTCTCGACCAGCAGGTGAAGCTTCATGGATTTCGTATCGAACTGGGTGAGATCGAAAATGCGCTCGCCAAAATCGAGGGAATTGCACAGGCCGTCGTGGCTGTTCGCGAGGATCGTCCCGGCGAGAAACGCCTGGTCGCCTACTACACGGGTCGCAGTGCCTTGAGCTCTACGTCGTTAATTCAGACCCTCAAAGCCACGCTGCCGGACTACATGGTCCCGTCGGTCTTTCTGCGTCTGGAAAGATTTCCCCTGACTCCGAACGCCAAAGTCGATCGCAAAGCTCTGCCCCGGCCCGAAGGCAAACGGCCGCTCCTCGCACAGGAATTCATCGCCCCGCGGACGGCAACTGAAAAGCAACTGGCAAGCCTCTGGTGCGAGCTGCTGCAACTGGAAGAAATTGGCATCGACGACAGCTTCTTTGATCTCGGTGGCAATTCGCTGGCGGCAGTCCGCATGGCGAGCCAATATCACACTCGCTTCGGACGCGAGATTCCGGCGGTCAAAGTCTTTCAATACCCCACAATCGCGAAGCTCTCGGAATTCTTGCAAAAGGAAGAGAGCGAGACCAGATCTGATTTTCTTGCCGAAGCCGACAACCGGGCATGGCGTCAGCGCGATTCGCAGTACCCTTCGCAAGACGGCAACGACCGAACGCGCAATGCTGTCGCCATAATCGGCATGACCGGGCGTTTTCCCGGCGCAGCCAATCTCGATCAACTCTGGCGCAACCTTTGCAACTCCGTCGAATCCATTTCTTTTTTTACACCCGAGGAATTCGGCCCCGGCATTGACGAAAATCTTCGCTACGATCCGGATTACATCCGCGCCCGAGGTTTGATCGAGGACGCGGATCTTTTCGATGCCGCCTTTTTTGGTATCAGTCCGCTCGAAGCCAAGGTCATGGACCCGCAGCAGCGCGTTTTTCTCGAACTCGCCCACCATGCGCTCGAGAACGCAGGCTACGATCCCGAGCGCTACAAAGGGCGCATCGGCGTTTTTGCCGGAATCGGAGACAACCACTACTACACCACCAACCTCCTGACCCAACCCAATTTGTTGGCCCTGGCTGGCAAACTCGCCGTCGAGTACGGCAACCAGAAAGACTACATCGCTCTTCGCGCCGCCTATCTCCTGGACCTTCGTGGACCCGCGATCAGCCTCAACACTGCTTGCTCAACCACACTCCTTGCGGTCGACCAGGCCTACCGCTCGCTCCTCGACTATGAATGTGACCTCGCGCTCTCCGGCGGCGTTGACATCACCGTGCCGCAAAAAAGCGGCTTCCTTTATCAAGAGGGCGGCACGTTTGCAAAGGATGGCCACTGCCGTCCTTTTGACGCCGACGCCACTGGAACCATGTTTTGCGATGGCGCCGGCGTAGTCATCCTCAAGCGGCTTGCCGATGCTCTCGCCGACGGCGATACCATTTATGCCGTCATTCGCGGCACCGGCAAGAACAACAACGGGGCGCGTCCCGCATCCTTCCTGGCTCCGAGCGTCGACGGTCAGGCGGATGCCATTGCTCTCGCCCAGTCGAACGCAAATGTTCCCGTCGAGACCATTCGCTATATCGAAGCGCACGGAACCGGCACCCCGGTTGGCGACCCCATCGAATTCGAAGCGCTGCGAAGGGTTTTTGAGAGCAAGACAAGCAAGAAACAGTTCTGCTATGTCGGCTCCATCAAAGGAAACATTGGGCATCCCACCAACGCTGCCGGAGTTGCAGGTCTGATCAAAGCGGCCCTCGTTCTCCACCACGAGCAAATACCGCCGACTCTCCATTTCAAAACGCCAAATCCCAAGATCGACTTTGACAGCAGCCCCTTTCTCATTGCCGACAAGCTCATCCCATTTCCTCGCGGAGAGGAAGTGCGCCGCACAGCAGTCAGCGCTTTTGGCTTTGGCGGGACCAACGTCCACGTCATTCTGGAAGAGGCACCGAAGTCGAAAACCGGAAGTCCTTCGCGTCCGCTGCAGCTTTTGCCTCTCTCCGCCAAGAGCCCGGTGGCCCTCGATGCCTACAGCCGCGCGCTGGCCGAGCACCTCGAGAACGCCGCGCCAGAAGTTCTTGCGGATGCAGCCTACACCTTTCAGACCGGGCGCAAACAAATGGCCCACCGGCGCTTCGTGGTCGCCGCCGATTGCAGCGGAGCCGCGAAATTGCTCGCCCAACCGAATCCCTTGCGCTGCGGCAGCAAACGCTGTGAACGCCGCGATCCCCCCGTCGTTTTTCTTTTCGGCGGCCAGGGCACCCAGTACGTCAACATGGGTTTAAACCTCTATCGTGATGAGCCGCTCTTTCGCGCTGTCGTGGACGATTGCTGCGAATACCTCAAGCCTCATCTCGGCCGTGATTTGCGTGAACTTCTATATCCCCAAAGCGGAGATGAAAACACCGCCCAAGTCTCCCTGCAAGATACGTTCTTCACGCAGCCGTCGATTTTCGTGATCGAATATGCACTGGCGCGTTTCTGGCAGAGTCTGGGCATTGAGCCCGCCATGATGGCGGGGCACAGTATCGGAGAATTTGTCGCCGCCACGCTCGCCGGCGTGTTTGAGCTTGAGGGCGCCCTCAGCATCATCGCGTTACGCGGCCGTTTAATGCAGGATCTGCCGCGCGGTTCCATGATGGCGGTGAGCGGTAGCACGGAGTCGATCGCGAAGATTCTTCCAGCTGCGCTTCAGATCGCTTCCAACAATGCTCCGAATCTATGTGTTGTGTCGGGCCCGGAAGCGGATGTCGTGCAATTCCAGAAGCAACTCGAAGCGAAAGAAGTTGTCTGCCGCCACCTGCACACCTCGCATGCCTTCCACTCCGCAATGATGGATCCCATCGTTGCGCCACTGCGCGAGGCGGTCGCCAAAATCCAGTTACGCGCTCCGGTGCGCCCCTTTGTCTCGACCGTCACTGGACGTCCCATCACCGCTGCAGAAGCCACTGATCCTGCCTATTGGGCCAACCATGCCCGCGCCACCGTGGAATTTTCGAAAGCCATTCAATATCTCAATGCCCAAGGTCACGACCTGTTCCTCGAATGCGGACCTCGCTCGACCCTATGTTCCTTGGCTCGCCAGCACTTCACGCCCGATCATCCATGCACAGCCATTCCGACCTTTGCCGATACCCATGAGAACAACACGGAGTGGGCGACCCTGCTTTTCGCCCTTGGGTCTCTCTGGCAGAGCGGAGTCTCCATTGATTGGGACGCTTTCTACACCCACGAAGACCGCCGGCGCATACCTTTGCCAACCTATCCTTTTCAGCGGCAGCGCTTCTGGGTAGACCCTGCCATAGCGGCATCTCCCGCGCCAAGCCTCCCGGCTCCGAGTTCCGCCTCGGCCACTCGTCGCCCAGTTGAGCCAGTGTCTTCCTCCGCGCCAGCCGAGACCGTTCCCGTGGGCAGTTCGGCAGCTTCACGCAAAGACCGCATCGCAGCGCGTGTGCTTGACCTCCTCGTACCAGTCTCGGGCCGCGAACGCTCGCAAATCAGCACCTCCGCCACATTCATGGAGCAGGGATTCGACTCGTTATCCCTGACGCAGGTCGCCTTTGCCCTCCGCAAGGAGTTTTCCGTCAAGGTCAGCTTCAGTCAGCTCATGAATCAATGGCCCAACGTTGACCTGCTTGCGGCGCATCTCGACGCCACCCTCCCCGCCGACATTCTGGAAACCGCTGCCATCCCGGCCTCTCTGCCTGTCGCTCCACTGCCCGCCACGAAGGCTCGTCCGAAGAGCAGCACGCTCGAGGAAGTTGTTGCCGACCAAGCACGCACCATCGCCCGGCTGGTTGCGCTTCTCGAAAAGGGTGGCGTCAATCATCTAAACGCGGTCACCTCTGCCGACACCGGAACACCCGCGGTCACAATACTGCCAAAAGACGACGCACCCGTCCCCACGCCGGCTTCCGGCCCGCTAGAAGTTAAATCTACGATTCCGCAGCGCGGCATCTTTGCCTCCTCGCGTCTTTCCGAGCATTTGTCGGCCTCGTACAACGAATCCATGACCGTGCGTTTTACCGGCAACATCTCGATCGAGAAGATGGCGCGCGCCATCGAACGCCTGGTGGAGCGGCATGATGCTCTTCGCGCCAGCTTCGATGAAACCGGTCTGACGATGAAGATCGCCCCGGCACTGAAAATCGCTACGCCGGTAATCGATCTTTCTATCGTTCAATCTCCGACCGGATCTCCGGCCAATGATCCAACCGGGCAGGAGGACCGTCTCCGCGAACTGATTGCCGGTGAGGCCTCTTTACCGTTCCCCTTGCCCGCGGGTCCGTTGTTTCGCTGCCAAATGGTTTTGCTTGGCCCCGATCGCGCGGCAGTTGTTTTCACGGCGCACCACATCATCTGCGACGGGTGGTCGTTGGATGTCCTGATCCACGATCTCTGCGCTTTCTATTCAGAGGAAATCTCCGGTGCACCCGCATCCGCATCCCTCGATCAAGCCGGGAGTTACGCCGAGTACGCGCAGAGCGTAACCGACCGCCACTGCGCTGATGAATTCAAACAAGCGGGCCGCTACTGGCATGCGAAATTCAAAGACGGTTTCCCCGTGCTCGTGCTTCCGACCGATCACCCACGGACTACGCGGCGTGAATTCAGCGCCCGCCATCTCGATCACCCCATTCCGTTCGCGGTCGCCGAAAAACTTAGAACATTAGCAGCGAAACAGGGTCGCAGCTTCTTCTCCGTCCTTCTCAGTTCCTTAGCCATCCTCCTCGCGCGCGTTTCAAGACAGCGTCGTTTTGTGATCGCTCTGCCCACAGCCGAACAGCCTGGTATCGGACAGCCAAGCCTCGTTGGACATTGTGTAAATCTCCTTCCCTTTCTCGTGGAGTTGCGCGAAGGCGAAACCGTCAGCCTTTTTCTCGAGAGAGTGCAGAGGGAACTTCTTACCGCCCAGGACCATGCCATCTTCACCATGGTCAGCTTGTTGGAAGACCTGCATCCTGTAGTACCTGCACTAGGAATTTCCCCGATCTCGACCGGCCTCACCAACGTCAAGAAGTTTAAGCAAGACGAATTGCCACATTCTGGATTTAGCGTCGACTACGATGCCAACCCCAAAGGCTACGAATCGTTCGAGTGGTATTTGAATGCGGTCGAGATGGAAGAGAATCTGGAGCTTCGCTGCCACTACAACATCAATCTCTTTGAAGAACTCACGATACGAGAATGGTTCGAGACGCTCGGTTCTATCTTTCAGGATCTTGCGGCCGATCCCTCGCGTGAAGTTCTCGATCTTGCCAGGCTCAAGTGCGGCGATACTTCTCCCACAGCTGAGATTGTTTACATTCGGAGTTCAAATCGCGACACTCCCGACGAATTCCTTTCGGCTGTTTCGACATCAACCCCAAAGGCACGCCAACTCTCGGATTCGCCGCCCAGCGGCCCGATCGGGGAAACAGAAATGCTTCAAAGGCTGCTTCCCCTCTGGGAGCGAGTCCTGGATATCCGCGAGATTGGGCCGGACGACGATTTCTTTGCCTTAGGCGGACACTCCGTTGCTGCAGCTCAGTTGTTCGATCTGATCCAGCGCGAGTTGGGATGCACCGCGCCGCTCGCGATCCTTTATGACGCCTCTACCCCGCGGATGCTGGCAACCGTTCTGAGCCGCGGTACAAAAAAAGAAGACTGGCAATCCCTCGTGGCCATCAATCGACCCCGCCCATCCCAATCCTGCCCATCCCAATCCAATGATCGACCGCCGCTTTTTCTCGTCCACGGCGCCGAGGGCAATGTCCTGCTCTACCGATCCCTGGCTGCCCATCTTGGTGCGGATCAGCCCGTCTTCGGTTTGCAGTCGGCCGGTCTCGATGGCCGTTCTCCCGTCGACGGCCAGTTCGAACATGTGGCCCGCCGTTATGTCGACGAGATCCGCCAAGTACAACCGCATGGTCCCTACATGCTGGGAGGGTACTGTCTGGGTGGCACTCTGGCTCTTGAAATGGCGCGTCAGTTCATTGAATCGGGCGAATCCGTGGGCCTTGTAGCCCTCATCGAGATTTACAATATCCGCGCCATGCGCTGGCCACTACCGCTCCACCAAAGGTTGATGAATCGTTTTGTCCTCAATCCCTATTTTCACCTTCAGAATTTCGTCGCAGCGAAGGGTGAAGGCAAACGCGCCTTCTTCACAGAAAAGATGCGCGTTGAGACTACGAGAATCAAAGTGTCCGCTCGTTTCGGTTGGGCTAGAGTCCGGCATCGCTTCCTGCAAGGTGCCGCTACGCCTACGCCTCAAGCCAAACTCGCGGATATCTATGAAGAGGCCTTGGCTCAATACGATGTCAGGCCCTATCCCGGAGAATTGACGGTTTTCCTCGCCGAGCGTCACCTGGCTGGCTATCACGATCGTTTGGGTGGCTGGGGAGACGTCGCACAAGGAGGCGTTCGACTCTTCTCGCTCCCTATAAGTCCCCACGGCAGCCTCGTAGAGCCCTATGTCGTGCAACTCGCGTCCAACCTCCGCAATTGCCTTGACCGGGCGATCGAAAATTCGAAGACTGCTGCACATGAACCTAGTTTGGAACTCGTTTAGCAAGTATTAGTCTCCTGCTCTAAGCTATTCTGGTTATTCTGTAGATCTCCCAATGCGCCGATACCGGGCCACTCGAAAATGACGGACAATTGAACATGCAGAACAAGATTCTAGTAACGGGCGGCGCCGGCTTCATCGGGTCGAACTTCGTTTTGCAATGGATTGCGCACGAGTCTGCAAGCGTCGTCAATCTCGACAAGCTCACCTATGCCGGGAATCCTCGGAACGTGGAATCCGTGGCCGAACATCCCGCATACAGGTTTCAACAGGGCGATATCATCGATCGGGAACTGTTAGCCCGCCTGCTCCGGAGCGAGCAGCCACGAGCCATCGTTCACTTCGCGGCCGAGAGCCATGTGGATCGGTCGATCCATGGCCCGGACGATTTCGTACGAACCAACGTGAACGGCACCTTCAGCCTGCTGGAGGAGACACGCGCATACTGGTCGGTCCTCCCGGAAGCCGATCGGCGGACGTTTCGTTTTTTGCATGTTTCCACCGATGAGGTCTATGGCTCGCTCGGCACAAACGACCCGGCATTCACCGAGACTACTCCCTACGCTCCCAACAGCCCGTATTCGGCCTCGAAGGCCGCGTCCGACCACCTCGTCCGCGCTTACCATCACACCTACGGATTGCCCACCCTCACCACCAACTGTTCCAATAACTACGGCCCCTACCAGTTTCCTGAGAAACTAATCCCGTTGATGATTTTGAATGCGTGCAATGGAAAACCGCTCCCGGTTTACGGCGATGGAAAGAACGTGCGGGACTGGCTGTACGTGGAAGATCACTGCAGCGCGATTCGGACAGTGTTGTCCGAAGGACGGGACGGCGAAACTTATAATATTGGGGGATGTAACGAGAAAAAGAATCTCGAAATTGTGGATACGATTTGCGCGTTGCTCGATGAATTTCGCCCCAACGATCCGGTTGTTCCACACCGGAACTTGGTTGCGTTCGTGAAAGACCGTCCCGGTCATGACCGCCGCTATGCCATGGACACGCGTAAAATCGAGCGCGAACTAAATTGGCGGCCGAAGGAAACCTTTGAGACCGGGATCCGCAAAACGGTACTCTGGTACCTGCAGCATGAAGAGTGGGTACGCGACGTCACCAGCGGTGCCTACCGGCAGTGGATTGCAGACCATTACTCCGTCTGAGCTGGACATTACTTCATCATGACAAACTCATCGCAGCCACGCTACAAGGGCATCATTCTCGCCGGCGGCTCCGGAACGCGCCTGTATCCCGTGACCCACGCCGTCTGTAAGAGCCTGCTTCCGGTTTATGACAAGCCCATGATCTACTACCCGCTTTCCATCTTGATGCTGGCGGGCATCCGCGACATTCTGATTATTTCCACGCCCGATGACCTGCCGAAATTCGAACATCTGTTGGGCGATGGCGGTCGCTACGGGCTGCACATTCAGTACGCCGTGCAGCATAAGCCGGAAGGCATCGCGCAGGCCTTCTTGATTGGCAAAGAGTTTATCGGCACGAGTTGCTGTTCGCTGGTTTTAGGGGACAACATTTTCTATGGACACGATCTCGCCAAAGAACTGCAGGCAGCAACGCGGAAATCCAACGGCGCGCGCGTATTCGCTTACCGGGTCCAAGATCCGGAGCGCTACGGAGTGGTGGAATTCGATCAGAATGGCAAGGCTCTCAGCATTGAAGAAAAACCCAAGCAGCCGAAGTCGAACTATGCGGTGACAGGACTTTACTTCTACGATCATCAGGTCGTGGAGATCGCTGCCGCCATGAAGCCTTCCGGTCGCGGCGAATTGGAGATCACCGATGTGAACCGTGAGTATCTGCGCCGTGGCCTGCTGGATGTCTGCGTCATGGGCAGAGGCATGGCCTGGCTCGATACCGGCACGCACGAAGCCTTGATGGAAGCGGCTCTCTTTATCCAGACGTTGGAAAAGCGGCAGGGTTTGATGGTCGCCTGCCCCGAAGAGATTGCCTACCGCTCCGGCTACATTACTGCACAACAAGTGGAAGCCATAGCACAACCGATGCGAAACAATTCCTACGGCGCCTACTTGCTGCAGCTACTGAAGGAGCAAGTGTTCTAGGGCTTAGTTTTGAGTGGAGATCGTGGGAACCGTTTCAATGAAGAAAAAAGAAACTAAGCTGCCAGGAGTCTTGCTGCTTGAGCCGCGCGTGTTCGGCGACGATCGGGGATTCTTCCTCGAGAGCTACAACGAGCGCGTCTTTGCAGAACTTGGCATTCGCGACAAGTTTGTCCAGGACAACCATTCCTGCTCCAGCCGAAATGTCCTGCGTGGACTGCACTACCAGATTCAGCAGCCCCAGGGAAAGCTCGTCCGTGTGATTACCGGGGAGATCTTGGACGTGGCCGTTGACCTCCGCCAGAGCTCGCCAACATTCGGAAAGTGGGAATCGTTCCGCCTGTCCGCCGAGAACAAGTGCATGCTATGGCTGCCGATTGGCTTTGCCCACGGATTCCGTGTCGTCTCCGAAACTACCCACGTCACATATAAAACCACCGATTTCTACGCACCCGAATACGAACGTACCATTGTCTGGGACGATCCCCATCTGAGTATCGACTGGGAGCTGGAGGGCGCACCGATTGTTTCGGCGAAGGATCGTCTCGGTGTAAGGTTCGAGGAAGCAGAGAAATTCGACCTAGCCGTTCGCTGAAAAGCTTTCGTTTCGTATCAGGGCATCGCTTCAGCGATGCCGTAAGTCGCTAAAATTGGGATGCCCTTTTAGGGGCCGAGCAGCGCAAATCGAGTTTTGGGAAAACTGCCAGCTAGCGGGTTAACAATCATCGGCGTTATGGGGTCAATGAGGAAAGCTGAGGTGCAGACCACGGAAAAAAGCCTCAAATGCAGCGTTATCTGAAATCAATGAAGATCGTGCTGACTGGAGCGGGGATGGTGGTGGCGATTCTCTTGGTCCTACTCAAAACGCGCGGCCAAAATAAGCCCGGTCCGCCCTTCTCCGCGATTCAACCCCGGTCCGCAACGAGCAGGCCCGGAGATAAAATACCGCCGACGGCGAACGAGATACCGTGCATTCCAAGTGTCCAACAAGCCGTCCCGGCTAGGTCACAAACGATGACTGCCACGCCGGTCAAGCCGCATTATGTCGATTTATCCTGGAAGCCGAGCAGTACTCCCGGAGTGGTGAAGTACAACGTGCATCGTTGCACTCCCGGCAGCCCGTGCTTGGCGAACACCTCGGTCATCGCCTCCGTTACCGGCACCAGCTACACCGACAGTCAAGTTCAGTCGTCCCATGAGTATTGCTACTTCGTCAATGCGGTCGCTAATGTGGGACGACCGGACAGCGGTCCTTCAAATATCGTCCACGTTGTCATTCCTTCTCCATGAAGTTCAAGTGCCATGGCGTCGTCGATCTGAGACTTCATTGTTACGGAAGTAACATATGGCATTCGCCGGGCAGCGTGATTCGTCGTCACCTATGTCCATGAGCACTTGCCTGGTGACTTTCGTAACCCTGCCTTCCTCGCTCACCTGTGGGATAACTGAACTGTAGCCCATCGTTCAAAGGATTGACCCCGGAAGGCATTTCCGCTGCATCTGCCGAGGAAGTGGCACGTTCACGCTTCAGACCATAAGCAGCAAGCTTCAGAGGCGACGGTGGGAAAAAGATATGCCACGTAACACTCTCAAACCGCGGTCGAATCCAAAGCTGCTATCGATCGTGATCCCGTGTTACAACGAAGAAGAAAGTACACCGCTATTGTGTGCCGAAATCACCAAGTTCATAGACAATTCCCCATATCCATGCGAAGTGATTCTAGTAAACGACGGCAGCTCGGATCGGACCATCGAACTGCTTGCAGACTGGTGCGATGCGGACGAGCGCATAAAAGTGTTGAGCTTGTCTAGAAATTTTGGACATCAATATGCAGCCACGGCCGGAATTGACCATGCCGCTGGCGACGCAATTGTTCTGCTCGACGCGGATTTGCAGGATCCGCTTGAGGTCATCCATCAGATGGTGGAGCAGTATCGTAATGGGTACGACGTTGTTTGTGGCCAGCGAGTGGCGCGTTCCGGCGACAGCGTCTTTAAAAAATTTACAGCCTGGTTTTTTTATCGGCTGATGCGGCTTTTTTTCCTGAAGACTCTGCCGCAAGATGTTGGCGACTTTCGCTTGATGTCGAGGCGATGCGTCGAAAGCCTGCGCTCCATGCGAGAACTCCACCGTTTTCTCAGGGGCATGGTGGCTTGGGTGGGCTATCCGCAGATTTGCGTCCCGTACGAACGGCAACCGCGAGTGGCGGGAACGACAAAATATCCGCTTCGAAAAATGATCCGGCTGGCGTGGACCGCAGCCATCTCATTCTCCGCGCTGCCTCTCAGGATCAGCTTCTTCGGAGCAGGAATCATGACACTGGTAGCCATCGAAGAGGCGATTCGTGCTTTGATCGAGCATTTCGCCGGCAAGACCGTACAGGGTTGGACATCAATGATGGTAGTCCTGTGCCTGAGCAATGCCGCCCTGATGATTGCAGTCGGTATCCTCGGAGAGTATGTAGGCAGGATCTACGAAGAAGGGAAGGGAAGGCCGTTGTATGTCGTCGCGGATACGTGGAACATCGTGCGAGACGATGTCCAAGACGACCAATCGGAAGGCTCTCGGAAGATGCGTACGACACGCGGCGCTGACAAAGAGATCTCCAAGGCTGCCAAGGCCGGAAGTTCCTAGTCCGCCTGAGATGACGACACGAAATCGATTTCCGGTCTTCGCTTTGTTGTGCGCCGTCTCGATCTGGTTCTCGTGGCGCGCACTGTCCCTGACACTGGCGCTGGCGCTGACGAACGATGCCTATACCCACATCCTTCTGATTCTTCCCTTGAGTCTCGCGCTCATTTACCTCGATTCGACACACCAGGCTTTGGAATCCACGAATTCAAAAGCGCTCCGTATCCATCCCCAGCCGACCCCACCGAGCCTTCGAATCGGTGCGTCGCTCCTGTTTCTCGCGTTGCTCGTTGCTTGTTATGCGAGATGGGGGATGACGTCCACCATCAGCGATGTTCGGCTGTCGCTCAGCATGTTCGCCCTCGTTACTTGGTGGATTGCGAGCGTGCTCTTGTGTTTTGGAGCAAGTACTTTCCAGTCTCTGCTGTTTCCACTCTGTTTTCTATTCCTTGTCGTCCCCATCCCCGAGTTTGCTTTGAACTGGATTGTCGCAGTGTTACAGCAGCAGTCTGCCGTAGCAGCGCGAATTATGTTCCGTGCAGTTGGGGTTCCGGTTACGCAGGATGGAATCATAGTATCCATCCCAGGACTGGACATCGAAGTTGCGCGCGAGTGCAGCAGTATTCGGTCCAGTTTGATGCTGGTCGTCATCACCATGATTTTGGCGCATCTGTTCCTGCGCTCGTGGTGGCGGAAAGCTCTGCTCGTCGTGGTGGCCCTTCCACTGTCTGTGGCCAAGAACGGACTTCGCATCTTCACGATCGCGGAGCTTGGCACCCGAATAGACCCTGCGTTTCTCAACGGGAAGCTCCACCACAATGGAGGGATCATTTTCCTTGGGATCGCGGTCGCGATTGTAGTGGCGCTCTTATGGATCCTGCGTCGAACGGAGTTTCAAAGTGCCGCGGAAGCATCTTGCGTCACTGCCTGAAAAAGCCTGAATAGGTTAGGCTGGATGAGTCTGTTATTGGAGAGTTTGTGAACATATTTCACATCGTGGGAGCGCGCCCGAACTTCATGAAAGTCGCTCCCGTGCTGAATGCTCTGAAGCAGCGGAAGAATGTGGCGCAGACCCTCGTCCACACTGGCCAGCACTACGACGTAAATATGTCGGATGTCTTCTTTCAGCAACTGGACATACCTGCGCCCGACGTAAACCTGGCCGTCGGTTCCGGCACGCACGCGAAACAGACTGCGGAGATCATGATGCGACTGGAGCCGGTCGTGCTCGAGCGCCAGCCGGATATGGTTCTTGTGTATGGCGATGTCAACTCGACCGTTGCTACCGTGCTGGTCTGTGCCAAACTCGGCGTCCAAGTGGGCCACGTTGAAGCTGGACTGCGCTCGTTCGATCGCACCATGCCGGAAGAAATCAACCGCCTGGTAACCGATCAGCTCGCCGATTTGCTGTTCACGCCTTCCGAAGACGGCGACGAGAATCTTCGTCGAGAAGGAATTCCAGCGGAGAAGATCTTCCGTGTCGGCAACGTGATGATCGATTCGCTCGTCCGCCTTTTACCGGCCGCGCAGAAAGCGTTCACCGGAACGACCCCAGCCGCGTCAGGGACGAAGGCCGATGGTATGCCTGAGCGTTATGCCCTGGTCACGCTGCACCGTCCCGCGAACGTCGATGACAGCGAGACCCTGAAGGGAATTCTGGAGTCGCTCCTCGAGGTGAACCGTGATCTGGCAGTCATCTTTCCCGCACATCCGAGAACCCGTAAGCGAATTGCCGATTTCAAACTGGATGCCGGGCAACTGCGCGTGCTAGACCCCCTCCCGTATGTGGATTTTCTCGGATTGCAAGTGCGCGCAACCGTGGTCATCACCGATTCCGGAGGCATTCAGGAAGAGACGACCTACCTGGGCGTTCCTTGTCTCACCGTACGCGAGAATACCGAGCGTCCAATTACGGTTTCTATCGGGACCAATGTTCTGGTAGGTCGAGATCGAGAAAAGTTGCGCAGCGAATTGTCGCGAGTGCTTGCAGGCAAAGCAAAGAAAGGAATTGTACCGCCGCTTTGGGATGGGCACGCGGGCGAACGCATCGCCGACATTTTGGTTGGCCGACCAGCTTTAGCCAGGCCTTAGCGTAAGGGGCTGATCTGAGGTCTGAAACGGTTTCGGCCAGCTGTGGGCAGGTTCCGTAAACAAGATTAATTGCGCTGCCGATAGATGAGACAGAGCACCGGACGAAATCGAATTCTTGTCAGCTCTATCGGTTGCAGCAAGTGCGGGTGAAGTAGGCGATGGGCCCGACCAGGGTCACAGCGGCGGTGCCGACTCCGTCCCACCCGCTCCAATTTTGCAGACCGCCAGCCCCTCGATTACCGCTCTCCTGGCAAAGACTGGAACGAACCCGAGACAAAACCGGGCTACTTTGCAAGCGACATGCTTGCAAAGTAGCCCGTCTTTTTTATCGCCTCATTTAGGATTGCGTAGGCTTGGCTTGCCTCGACCGCAGGAACATGGCTCCGAAACATGTCAGCCCCGCTCCAAGAAGATAGATCGCAGTCGAACCGCCCTCCGGAACCTGCTGCTGACATTTCTGATAGCGCGGATCGCACTTTCCACGGTCGGGGTCACGGCCGCGGTCGCCGCCTCGGTCTTGGTCGGCAAACGCAGCCGAAGCTAGGCAGCAAACCACGACGGTTGCCAACCACCACTTTCTTTTACTATTGCGCATGCGTTACTCCCGTTCTGCTTGAGTATTCGTCGAACCAAGGAGGGGAGTCTAGGGGAGTAGTAACTTTCCACGGTTCTCTGCAATCTTCTTACATTTAACCGTCGTTGTTAACCCCTGTCAAGATGATACTTTTTGCAACATGTTGCACAAAAAACGCCTGCGGGATAGCGCTCGCAAAAGCGGTACGCCAGCTTCCGAAGCGGAGTTTTTCAATCATTTTCGCAGTAAAACTGGCGCTCTGACCTGTCACCAGGATGACATTTCTTGCAACAGTTGCACAAGAATGCAACCTCCCGAATCGCTTTCAGCGCGGTCAGTTCATTATGGATTTGGAATCACCGCCGCCGCCTGGTTTGAATATCCGCTCTGCTGCGACTCACTATTCACGGCAGTTGTAACGTAGTAGTAAGTGTCGCCAGAGACGACCGTGCTGTCGGTATACGTAGTCGCGCCGTCGAGCGACGAGTTGATCATCGTGTATGGACCACCGGGCACCGTTCCCCGGTAAACGTTGTAGCCCACCGCTTCCGCCGACGAGTTCCAGGTCAAATCCACGGTGTGCTGAGTTTGCGTCACTCCCGTGCCAGTCGGCGTTTGCACGGTGGGCGAGTTCGATGCGTTGCTCGGGAACGACAGCGACGCCGAAGTGGCCCCACTCGACTGCGGCGTGAATGTGACTGTAAAAGTAGCCGATTGCCCGGCAGTAATCGTTATCGGTAGAGAAATTCCCGAAAGCACAAACTCACCGTTGGAATCGTTCGCCGGCTGAACCGTAACCGCCGTGCCACTAGCGGTCAGACTGCCATTGAGCGATGAACTCGACCCGACCGTCACATTCCCAAAGTTGAGACTTGCGGGAGAAACCGACAAAGTCCCCGCAGCCGTTCCTGTCCCGGAGAGCCCGATGCTGAGCGGCGAGTCCGATGCGTTCGACACCACCGACAGGCTTCCGCTCAGCGCCCCGGCGCTGGTCGGCGAAAAGGTCGCGGTAAACGTAATACTTTGGTTTGGCGTGAGATTAATGGGAAATCCATTCAATCCGCTAATAGAAAAGTTCGCACCGCTCAAATTCGCTTGCGCAATGGATACCGTCGATCCACCCGTGTTAGTCAGCGTCTCCGATAAACTCGCGGTATTGCCTACCTGAACGTTCCCAAAAGCAAGGTTCGAAGGATTCGCTATCAGCGTTCCTTGTGTCGCGCCCGTTCCAGAGAGTGGAATGCTCAAGTTCGAATCTGAGGCCGTAGAGGTGATGCTCACGCTGCCACTGGCAGCGCCGCTCGAAGACGGAGAAAACGACACCGTGAATGACGTGCTCTGGCCGGCGGTCAATGTCAAAGGCAAAACCAGTCCGCTCAAACTGAATCCTATGCCGCCAGCCGCGGCAGCCGAGATGGTGAGACTCGATCCGCCGGTATTAGTCAGACTTTCCGATAAGTTCGTGCTGCTACCGACCTGAACGCCGCCGAACGCAAGGGTAGTTGGACTGGCAGTTAGCGTTCCCTGCATCGCGCCTGTTCCGGAGAGTGGGATGTTCAAGTTGGGATTTAAGCCGTTGGAAGTAATGCTCACGCTGCCACTGGTAGCGCCACTGGCGGTCGGAGAAAACAACACCGTGAATGATGTGCTCTGGCCCGCGGTCAATGTCAACGGCAAAACCAATCCGTTCAAACTGAATCCGGTTCCGCTAATCGCGGCAGTTGGAATCGTGAGGCTTACTCCGCCCGTATTGGTCAACGTCTCCGACAAGCTTGCGCTGCTGCCAACCTGAACGCTTGCAAAATTCAGGCTGGTAGGATTGGCGGCGAGTTCACCGGAAGTGGTGCCCGTACCGGTGAGAGAAACCTTCGTTGTGTTCTCGAATTCAAAGGCTCCTTCTCGTCCGCCTCTGAAATACTGCAACGAAATGCTCCCGCTGACGCTGCCGCGCGATAGCGGCGCAAAAATAGTGGTGAGGGTTACGCTCTGCTCCGAATGCAGCGTCAATGGCGGAATAAGGCCGCTGATGCTGAATCCGGCTCCTGATACTGTTGCTCGGAAAATTGTCAGATCTCCGCTTCCGGTGTTGTTCACAACCACCGATTGCGACACCTCACTGCCGATCGGAACGCCACCAAAGTTCACCGTGGAGGGATTGGAGGTCAGCTGTGCACCAGCAGTGGCCGCGAATAGAAGGATATTCAAGAAAACGAACGCGCATGCGACACGCATTCGCGGGGAATAATGACGTTTCACTTCGCTTCTCCTGTTCCGTGCCTTACTCGGCACGGCGGGGGATATGGAGCAGCTGCATCGTCTCCTGCGAGAAGAAAGTCCGGCGCAGGCTCCGGTGCATATAGTTATTATTCGGCTGATCTCTGATTGTGGGCAGATGTCAAAGGGTCAACCCGATGCGGCCCGAATCCGGTCGGTACGGTGTCCGATAGGACAGGTAATCAGGAGTCCCATTGGTGGATAAATATTGTCCGGGACGAATAGTTAGTGCAGAAGAGTTAGACGCAGTAACCTACAGAGCGAGTATGTGTTGTATATGTACGTACAAAAATGTATTAATTATGAACTTATGGCGTCTGAATCCGCGAATGCCTCCAACATGTGGGTGCGCTAACCGCGAACCATCCATCGATCCGCGCGCAACAACGTAATGTTTAAAGCGGAATTCGGGAATTGGCGAATGCACTTCCGAGTTTCCAAATGCACTCCCGATTTTGCGCGATAGCGAGCGCTTCGCCAAGATCGATTCATGCGATGCCTTCCCCTGTTTGTAATCGCATGTCTGTTGTGCGGGGTGGTGACAGCTCCCGCTTGGGCCCAGCAGTTGCAGTGCAGTCCGTGCAGGCATGGCTTCAACAAGGTGCTGATCGGTAATTTTAGTTCCTTCTCTTTCCAGCTCTCGAACACTGGCAGCCGATCACTGCGGATCGCCTCCATCTTTGTCCAGGGCAACGCCTTTTCATTCGGCGACTTTCCTTTGCCGACGCATGTTGCCCCTGGAGCCAGTGTTGAGTTGACCGCCTTTTTCACGCCAACCGCCGTGGGATATACCTCCGGCAGTCTGACCGTCAGAAGTGACGCCTTGGATTCCTCGCTGGAGATAGACGTTGCGGGTGATGGCGTCCCCGACACAAATTCTCAATTGGAGGTCAGCCCCGCGACGCTCAATTTCGGTAACGTCACCGTGGGATCCACCGCCACCCAGCAGGCTACGCTCACGGCCGCGAATGGCGCCGTTACCATTACCTCGGACCGCACGACCAACTCGGAGTTCACCATTCTCGGACTGGATTTGCCGGTTACCATCCAATCCGGACAGAGTCTCCCCGTCTCTATTCAATTCGCCCCCGGCACCGCCGGCACAGGCTCCGGCCAAGCCGGATTCATCAGCACTGCAGAGAATTCACCCACGCTCGAACAGCTGGTCGGCACGGGGGTTCCTCAAGGCTCCCATAGCGTCGATCTCTCCTGGGTTCCGGGAGACGGCAATGCGGTGGGATACAACGTCTATCGCGGCACTGCTAACGGCGGTCCTTACCAGATCATCAATAACGCGCTGGATGCCTCCACAAGCTATACCGATGAGACGGTTGTCTCCGGGACGACCTACTATTACGTCGTAACCGAGGTCGATGCCGAAGGCCAACAAAGCGCCTATTCCAACGTGGCAAAAGCGGTGATTCCCGGCTCCTAGCCCATAATTAAGACGCCCCTCTAGGGGTCGAGCAGCGCAAATCGAGGTTTTCAGCAAACCATTGAGCCTCTGAGGGAATGCGTCTTTTAAACCGGCCACTTCCGAGTTTCGCCATGCATTCGCCTGTCCGGGTGGAATCGTGCCCCTCGCTGTCCGCAGGTGCGTATCGGTTCGCTCCGCACTCAACCAGCCTCTTGACCGTCTCTCCCGCTCCCGATAGCCTCTTTCTATCGCTTCCTTCATGGCTGCCTCCGACATTCCCGACCATCGGCCCGTAACTGATTCACAGGAAAATACTTCCAAGCGCCATCCTGACCCTGACGAAGCGCAACTTTCCCCCCCGCCCAGGGTTTCTACCGATGTGAGCAGTGTGGCCATTGATCGCGCTGTGCTAAATGGCGGAACGCTCGGTCGCGGGCTGCTCAATTTGGCGGAAGATCCATCCCCGTCTCGGCCCGATGCCACGGCAAATTTCGTCGCGAATTCAGGCGACACCTCAGACCAGGGTAATTCCGACGTCGACGCCATGTTGCGGGTGAAGGCGGGCGATGAATCCGCCTTCGCGTACCTCGTGCAGAAATATCGCCGCCCGATGGTCGGCTTCATGTACCGCATGTGCCACAACCCGTCGACTGCCGAGGAACTGGCGCAGGAGGTTTTTCTGCGCGTGTATCGCTCGCGCACCAGTTACGAGCCGAGTGCCAAGTTCACTACCTGGCTGTATCGCATCGCGACCAATCTGGCCGTCAACCACGCGCGCGACAATCGCCACGAGCGTCCGGAGAATACCGTGCGGCTTGATGAGCCCGACCAGGAAACGGGCACCACTCCCGATCTGGCCGACGATTCGCTCAGCGCTGAAGAGCAAATATTAAAGCGGGAGCGTCTGGCAGCGATCCGCAGCAAAGTGAACGCCCTGCCCGAGCGCCAGCGTGTCGCCGTCATCATGCACAAGTATCAGCAAATGGATTACCGTCAGATTGCCGGGGTCCTCAAACTGAGCGAGTCCGCCACCAAGTCATTGCTGTTCCGCGCCTACGAAACATTGCGCGAGCAGTTGAAAGAGTTTGTTTCGGGGAAGTAGAGGAAAGCTGTATGAACTGCAATCAAATTCGCGAACTGTTGCCGGACCTGGCCGCTGGCATCGATGCTTCGACGCCGGAGGTCAATCAACACATCACATCCTGTAACCAGTGCGCCGCCCATCTGCGCGATCTGCAGAAAACGATGGCGCTGCTCGATGAATGGCAAGCGCCCGAACCGTCGCCCTATTTTGACACTCGCCTTCAGGCGCGGTTCCGTGAAGAGAGACGCGCAGAAATGGCGCGTCCCGCCGCAGCGTGGTTCCGTTGGCTGCGGCACCCGGCGTGGGCTGGCTCGCCGGCTGCCGTAATCTTTGTCGCAGCGCTTGTGGTCGGCAACAAGTCTTACTTCTCTCAACCGGAAACTATTGCCACTAAGCCGCCAGCCCTCAGTCTCCCGGTTGAGCCGGGAACCGCAGTCGGCGACCTGCAAGCCCTCGACAGGAACGACGATTTGTACGCCGATTTCGATATGCTCGACGATCTGCAGGTGCAGGACGACGTAACCGCGAATCCGTGAAATTCGCACGTAACATAAGACCAGCAATGAAGGTGCCCCAGGTTCGCGCCCGTCTTTTGGGCGCTAACCTGGGTGAAGGGAAGCTGGGTGAAGGGGAGTCAGAAACATGCTGGGCCGGGCACAAATCGCGAACTGTTTCAGGAGCGCAGGTCGCCCCACTCATCGCGCACTTTGCGATGAGTGGGATTCCGCTTCTGCTGCTATGGTCCTTGTTAGCCCAACCCGCGCTCGCCCAAACGCGCTATTCGCAGCCTCAATCTTCCCCGCAACCGCATTCGCAATCCCACCCCGCGGATGGTCAATGGCATTACTTCGGCAAAGAAGGTGGTTCCAACTCCAGCCACCCCACTCCATCCCATCCCCCGCAAAACCGGCCCGGACACGCCGGAAACTGGCTTCGCCACTATAAGGATATGCCGCCCGCCCAGCAGCGCCGCGCCCTCGAAAATGATCCGCAGTTCCGCAAGCTTTCTCCGCAACAGCAAGCCCGCTTGAGGAGCCGCCTGCAGCATTTTTCCAGCCTGCCGCCGCAGAAGCAGGAGCGCGTCCTCAATCGCATGGAAACCTGGGAGCATCTGACTCCCGACCAGAAGCAGCAGGCGCGCCAGGTCTTTCAGCAGTTCAAGCAGTTGCCGCCCGCCCGCCGCCAGGCCGTCAACCGCGCCATCCGCGACATGCGCGCCCTGACGCCCCCACAGCGCGACCAACTCATCAACTCCGACCAATACCGGAACTCATTCTCGCTGCAGGAGCGAGTCATCCTCAGCGGAGCCGCCCACCTCCCGCTAGCCCCCGGCGATGGCCTGCAATCCGACCCGCCCGAATAATAGAATCCAATAAAGCCGAAGAATTACCCGTCGGGAATTGCCCCGGTAGTGGCGGGGTTTTGTCCCGCCGAACCATGACGAAAGCCCGCACCGACGCGAGGGCTCATGACAAAGGAAGTTGTCCACTGGAGAGAAAAGAAAAGCGAAAAGTGAAGCCAATGGCGAAGAGCGAACAGCGAATGCGAAGAATCCCTACCGCCGAATCAGCGCCATCACCCAGCCCGCCACAAACACCCCCCCAACGAACAGGGCGAAGCAATACAACCCGTACTTCACCTGATCCATCGTCGAATTACGCTGCGTGATCCCGAAGACGATCGACGCGAACAGCGCGAACACCACCGCAGCCGAAAAGTGCGATAAGTTGAGGTTCAAGGTTTCTTCCCCAACGCAATGTGATGCGCATCCGCGGCCGCGATGAAGTTCAACAGGCCGGCCACAATCAGAAATGTCTTGCCGTAATCCGCCGCCGCATTGGCCGCCATCACGTTGCCCCAATCCATGATGCGCGCCAGAAAATACAGCACTCCCGAACCCACGTCACCCACGAACCCAAGCATGTCGAGAATATCGCCGCCGTTTGGCTGGTAAATCCGCCCTTGCATGCCGAGGCCGATCAGGAACATCGCGACCACCGAAATCATCAGCAGGATGCCGCGCCCAAAGCGCTTGAGCAGAATGTGTCCGCCCCCCGGAATCAGCCAGCCCACGATCGGCGCCACGATCGCCATGGTCGTGAGCGGGAACTCCTGCTCACCCTCTGTGTTTTTGGATTTATCTGCCGTCGCCTTGACCATTCAGATCGTCACGATCTCTCGTTGGATTTTACCAGTGACTTCGGCGCTTCCCGGCCGCACGAGTACATCCACCTCCAGCCGCACGCCGAACTCAGGCAGGTAGATTCCGGGCTCGACCGAGAATATGGAATTGGGCAGTATGCGCCGCTCGTCATGAATTTCCAGGTCATCCATGTTTGCGCCATTCGCATGCACCTCGGTCGCAATCGAGTGCCCGGTACGATGGATGAAGTAATCCCCGTACTTCGCCTGCTTGATAAGCCCGCGCACCGCGTGATCCACTTCCCATCCCGAGATGGGTCGCGCGGCTGAAACCGCATCCTGCACGGTCTTCACGCCGAGGTCGCGCGCCTCGCTCACAATCTTGAAAATCTCCCGCTGCCGATCCGACGGCGTCTTGCCCACAAATCCCATCCAGGTGATGTCGTAGTAAACTGCCCGCGGCGTATTTTTCTTCGCCCACACGTCCAGCAGAACCAAATCACCTTCGCGAATCGCTACCGGATGCTTCGCGCTCGGCTCATAATGCGGGTTGCCGCTGTTAGCGTTCACCGCCACAATCGGCGGATCGTCGGTAACCATATTTTCGCGCGCGAACGCTTCCATGAAAAACTGCTGGATTTCATGCTCGTGCACTCCGCCGTTGCGCACCCGCCGTCCAATTTCCTTGAAAGCCTCGGCGGTAACCGCGTCAATCACATCGCGCGCCGCAAAGTGCGACTTGATCTGTTCATCCGTCAGGGTCGCTTCAAACTGCGCGATCAAGTCCGCCGCGCTCACAATATTCTTTCCCAGCCCGCGGATCATGTCCGCCGTCCCCGCGTCCACCATGGAGATGGTGAAAACAAAATTGTTCGGCGAGTATTGCATCGCCACATCGCGATGCGCGGCCAGCATCTGCTTCAAGCCATCGAACAATTCCTGCCATCCGGCATATTGTTTCTTCGTTCCGGGCAAGGAATCCAGATGACCCGACTCGATCTTGTGGACCAGTTTGACGGGCTCGCCTTTGGCCGGGATCAGGTAGTACCAGCGCCGCGTGACCATCAGCCCAGCCGGCAGTCCCAGAACGCGATAAGCGATCGGGTCGCGATGGTGATGATCATAAAAAAGCCACGCGTCAATATTGCGCTCGCGCAAGGCGTGCTGAATGGCGGAGAGATCCATATATACGAAGAGTTATTCTACACGACCGCCAGTTTTCGTTGGTTCGCCGGAACGCGCCCGGGTCAGAAGCTGACTCGATGGCGGGACCCGATGATCCAACTCGCGCCGCCATCGAATTCAAATCTTTGGCCATTCGTACGGGAACAATTTCCCAGCCGCCGCCGGACTGAGTTTTCCGCCGGCGATCTCGGCCGCACGAGCCAGTACCGGATCACGGCCTTTCGTGAGGTCCTCGGCTGCAGGCAGCATCACTTCGTCTGGAATCACGCCGTTGTGTTCGAGACTCTTGCCGTCGGTCATTATGATGTCCGCATCCGTAATCGACGCTCCGTAGAAAGTCACCATGCCGATTCCAGACTTATAAGTGTAGTGCTTTGCTTCCATCACACTTCCAGAGCTGCGATCTCCCAGAACAGTCCCTCGTTTTTCGATCTGCACCACCCGAGCGAACAACTCCGCGGCCGAACCCGATTTGCTGTCCACCAGCACAACCAGCGGTCCGGTGAAAGGTTTGCCATGTGGTTTGGCGATCATCGGTTGCTGTTCTGATCTGCCGACACGGTCTCCGATCTTCACTTCCTTCTCGAAAAATCCGCCGATCAGATATTTGAGCGTCTCGACGCTGCCACCGGGATCGCCGCGCAGATCGAGAATAAGCGCCTTGTGCTTGCGCGCCGTGGCAATCATCCCGTCAATCTCTGATTCGGCGAAAAGGAATTGCGGGAACTTGAGGACACCCACTTCGTCGCTCAATTGTAAAAACTGCGAACGTCCAAGATACGCGGCGGATTTCCGCCGCTCAATCTCCTCCCAAAGAAAAGTTTGTCCGAACACTTCCCGTTGCTCTTCTTTTACAGTGGCCGCCACATCCAGTTGACGCTGTTCGCCCACCGGACTGCGCAGGACCAGCCTCAGACCCGGTTGCGGTCGAAGCATGTTAAAGACGTATTGCATCTTCCAGAAGTTTTCTCGATTCGGAGTGTACCCATTGATCCCCGCGATCTCATCCCCCGGCTTCATGCCCTTGCTTTCCGCATCGCTGCCAGGCCGCACCCGAAGCACATAGCAGCGGTCACCGATCATTTGTGCCTGCCAACCATAGTCGTGCCGGTAGGCGTGGCGTGGCGGGAGAAAGTAAGTGTGAGAGTCGTTGAGCGCATCCAACGCAGCAGCCACTTCCGACATGGCTTGAGGCATCGAATCAGATGCGCTGATCTTCTGCTTCATCTCTGAGACCTTAGCGTCCCAATTCACTCCGTGGAATTTGGGGTCATAATAATGTTTCTTGATGTCAGAGGAGATCTCCTGGAGCATGTCCTGCGCCCGGCCACGATCATAACTGGATAGCTTCTGACACCAGCCATTAGCCGTAAGAAGGCCAATGATGAGAATTGAAACGGCATTTGCGCGTGCCAAGCGGTGCCCTCCTGTTTCACTTTCGTTGTACTGACCAGCCGGATGTCCAGTCAATTACTAAAGTGGCGCTTGCTGCGGAAAGTCAGGATTCGCGAGGGTTGGGGTAAGACCGAACACAAGATGGTTACTCAAGCGAGGTCCGTTGTTTGACAATTCCAACTATGCAACGCTCGGTCGTTAACAAGTGATTTTACTTCGCAGCGACGGGGTTAAGAAAAATCAGAACCGGTTAGCTAAGTGTAAGATTTATAAATACTTTAAAGGTAAGTCTTTATTCCTCAAAGACCTGGAAAAAGTTAACCGCTAAGTCTTTGATTCCAAAAGACCGCCCCAGAGGGGTCTACTCGCCGTACTTCTCTTTGAGTGTGCGCGCCATCTCGTCGCGCAGCTGGCCGTAATCAACGTGAACGGTAGCGCGCAAAGCCGCCTCGCTGGAGCTGCCCTGCGACAGCATTTGCAAAATCCGCGCGATTTCGCTGATCGCCGTAAGCGTCACGAATGTATTCAGCGGCCGCCAGAGATTCGGCATAAGCCACAGTCGCCACCGGCGCGGAAAAATTCATGAAACTGCCCTCAAGCACGTTAAAGGGAATCTCATTTCCCGCGGCAAAGAGCTGCGCCAGTTGCCGCCCGTTCGAAGCCGACGATCTGCCCTCTTCCATCTGTGCGATGCCTTCGTTCAGCCATGTGGGGCAGCGATTGCCCGACATCTGCGAGACAAACGAGTGCGTCAGTTCATGTTTGAGTACGCGAGCCAGTTCCGGCGTCACGCTCTGCATGCCGCTGATCGGAATCCGCAGCTTGCCATCGTTGATGCGCTCCGCTCCAGGAAGGCGCGCGGGTTACGTCGAAAAAAGTCTGCTGCGTATAGAGCGTGACGGCGATCGTGTTGCGCGGCGAGTATCCCAGGTCGCTCGCCAGATCGTCATAATCGGAATCGAGAGTCGCGAGCAGGTCGCGCCGGAAGCTCTCGGAGGTGTCTTTGCCTTCGTAGTGGAGGTTGAAGTGGCTGCTCTCGCGTTGCGAAAAGTCGGATTCCGCTGTCGATTCGCGCTCCGCGCGAGCCAGATATTGGCTGACCGTCGCATCGGGACGCAGGGCCAGCGATTTCTTCCACGAGCGAATCGCATCGGGAGTATGATCGCTGGCAAATTGGACGAATCCCAGCATGCGCGATGGCATCGGCTGAGTCGGGAGCAATGCTGGCCGCGTGTTGCGCGTAAGGCAGCGCTTCCGGCAGCATGTCCCGGTGCGCATCAGCGTGGCCGCGTAGTAGATCAGCAAGGTAGAGTTATCCGGCTGAAAGCGCAGCGCGGATTCGTAATAGCGCTTGGCCTGCGGAAAGTTGCCGTGATCGGATTCGTGCTTGCCCGCCAGAAAGTATGCCGTGGCAGCGACTTCGGGATTGCCGGCTTGTGCCAAGCTGGCGAGCGCGTCGGCATCGACCTTGCCGTCGCGAATAACTTTTTCGGCGACATCGGCTTCGTGGTTGAATGAAGGCGCTGGCGGAGTAATGTCGGGGGCATCGCCAGCCGCTCCAGCACCAGCGTGAATCGGGCGCGACGCCGCCGCCTCAATGCGCTCGACGGAAGATTTCGGGATGGCGTAGGTGTCTTCGCCGAGGTCGTATTCGACGTGGTCTTTATTCTCGCGAACCTGGTCGGCCCAGATCGTGCGTCCATTCTTGAGATGAATGACGTCGGCGCACGCGGGCAGCGCCGGCAATA
>CAVOTW010000014.1:0-21437 GCA_963699405.1 uncultured Acidobacteriaceae bacterium
TAACCATTGATTCTGCCCGAGCCGAAATCCGGGTGCAGGGGCGTCGATTCGCCGATGAAATTGATGTACGAATCCGAATTCGGATCGACCGGTGCGCCGGCAATGTTCTGGTTCCAGAGATTGTCCCGGGAAAACGGGATAAATCCGTTAAGGCTCGCGCCGATGCCCAGAGACATGCCGCTACAGCCGTTCTGGGCAGGCAGCGCCACACTCAAACAAAGAACCACCAGAAAGAGGTAAGAAGCATTCGCATCGAAGTCACTTCCGCAAAGAATTCCGAAGGGCGATCAGCAGACAATAGCACGAAGCCGGAAGCCGAGCGCCACTCGGATGTTCCATCTTGCGCGGCCCGATCGACCAGCGCGGACGGTGTCTTCTTCCAGGCTCAACGCGCCAGCCAAGGGGCCCGAAATTCCACGAAGCATTCAAAGTCCTTGATTCTCCTTCGTGATCCTGTGTCCTTAGTGGTTAACGCATTTGACCTTATAATCGCGGATATGAAGCGCGTCGTCCATGCCGCCTGCCCGCACGATTGCCCCGATGCCTGCGGCGTGCTGATCACCATCGAGGACGGCCGCGCCACCAAAATTCAAGGCGATCCCGAGCACCCAGTCACCCGCGGATTTCTGTGCGCGAAAGTCGCCAAGTATCTCGACCGCGTCTACTCGCCGGAGCGCGTGCTGTATCCCATGCGACGAGAACACGCCAAAAGGGCCTGCATCTCGCGGGAAGGACGGGCGGGGACGCCGTCGCTCCAAATGCGTTCGAGCGCATTTCCTGGGATGAAGCTCTCGACGAGATCGCGCAGCGCTTCCAGCGGATCATTGCCGAATACGGCCCCGAAGCCATCCTTCCCTATTCTTACGGAGGCACGCTCGGCGCGCTCAACGGCGCTTCGATGGATCGCCGTTTCTTTCATCGCCTGGGCGCTTCGCAACTGGAACGCACGCATCTGCTCGAACGCCGGCGAAGTAGGTTTGAAATCGGTGATTGGCGTCAAGCTCGGCACCGAACCCGAACAGTTTGCCCATTCCCGCTACATCATTGCCTGGGGCTCGAATATTCACGGCAACAACGTTCATCTCTGGCCCTTCATCGAAGAAGCTCGCCGCAAGGGCGCGAAGCTGGTCGTGATCGATCCCTACCGCACGCGCACCGCAAAATGCGCCGACTGGTACTTGCCGATTAATCCCGGCACGGATGCCGCTCTCGCCCTCGGCTTGATGCACGTCATCATTCAACGAAAATCTTTTCGACGCCGACTACGTTTCCCGCTACACCGTGGGTTTCGACGAACTGAAAGCTCGCGCGCAAGCAATATCCGCCGGAGAAGGTCGCCCACTGGACCGGGCATCTCCGCCAGCGACATCCGCAAACTCGCGCGCGAATACGCCACCGAGCGCCCGTCGGTGATTCGCGTCAATTACGGCATCCAGCGCTCCGAAGGCGGGGGCATGTCGATGCGCGCGGTCACCATGCTGCCTTGTTTGATCGGATCGTGGAAAGAAGTCGGTGGCGGACTCCAGATGTCGCTCAGCGGGTCTTTCGGGTTGAACCGAGGCGCGCTCGAAATGCCAGAGTTGATGCGGAAAAGCCTGGGGCGCCCCGCTCGCATCGTCAACATGGTGCAACTCGGCAGCGTGCTGAACTCGACGACGATGACGCCGCCGATCCGGGCGCTGTTCGTATACAACTCGAATCCGGCCGCGGTCTGCCCCAACCACAACGAAGTCATTCGCGGACTCATGCGCCCCGACCTTTTCACCGTGGTCCACGAGCAGTTCTTCACCGATACGACCGACTACGCCGACATCGTGCTGCCCGCCACCACTTTTTTCGAGCACAAAGACCTGCAGAGCTGCTTACGGCCATTACTACCTCCAGGTATCCGATCAGGCGATGGATCCGTTCGGCGAATGCCGGTCGAACGTTGAGGTGTTCCGCGCGCTCGCCGAGCGCATGGGATTTGAAGAAGAGTGCTTTCGCGAAACCGTGGATTCCATGATCGACCGCGCGCTGGATTCGCCCAACCCGTGGCTCAAAGGAATTTCGCGCGACCGATTGGAACGAGAGCATCGCATCCGCCTGAATTTCGGCAGCGACAACGCTGCTCGACCGACGCATCGCTCGCCGGGACGGACGAAGGCGTCCGTCCACACGTTGGCCGTGCCTCTGTCGAACCTTCTCTCCCCTTCGCGCAGGGCAAGTTTCCGACGCCCAGCGGCAAAGCCGAGTTCTTCAGCGAAACTCTCAAGCGTTCAGGGACTCGATCCGGTCGTCGCCTTCACTCCTCCCGAAGAATCGCGCCATGGATTGGGATCGAAAGCTGCGGGCTTCCCGCTCGAACTTCTCGCCCGCAAGCCCGACAACCATCTCAACTCGTCATTCGCCAACCTGCCATCCGTGCGCAAGATGGAACCCGGGATCGGGGATCTCGAGATGCATCCGCATGATGCTAAGGCGCGAGGATCCGCGATGGTGACCAGGTTCGCGCTTTCAACTCGCGCGGCGAAATCGTGCTGCGCGCTCGAGTTGACGGCTCGGTGCCGCCCGGAGTGGTGGCCGCGCGACTCGATTGGGCACGATTCAGCCCCGGCGGCGGCAATATCAATGTGCTCACCTCAGAAAAACTTACCGACATGGGCAACGCGGCGACGTTCTATTCCGTCTGTGTTGAAGTAGAACTTTTTCGGGCGTGACTTCAGGGAAGAGATGTGTGGTGGTGGGCAAGCTGCAAAAGCGATAACCACAACGGCCACGAAGGGGCACGAAGGCACATTTTAGACCTAAAGTTGTCGTGCTACTTCATGTCTTTGGCGGTTCAGGTTTTTGTGAGTTGCATCGTGAAATCGACGCACCACAGAATCTTTCTCCGCCTTGGACGGTTCTCACTCTCTACCGTATAATTACCGTTTTCCTAACTCTAAGTTTTTCGAGGGAGTTGCAATTCATCGCCGTCAACAGGCAATCCCTGTGTGGGCTCCGCGACTCGGCCACGACACGGGCCCGCAGAGCGCGTCCGACTTGGTCTCCATCTTCTTTCTCCCCAAGAGTTTGGAGGCGGAGTTTGGTCTGGAATCTGGTGCTCTGTTGGCTCACGCTGGTGCTGCTGGCTGCGCCAGTTTTCGGCCAGCAGGATCTCGTTGTCGGCATCATGGTGCACGGCAATCGCCGTATCCCGGCCGATACCGTCAGGGCCCGCATCTTCACCAAGGTTGGCGACGTCTACGATCCTGCCGCCATCGAACGCGACTTCAACGCACTCTGGAATACGGGCTACTTTGAGGACATCCGCTTCGAGCGCGAACAGAGCGCCAAGGGTTGGATCCTCCACATTTACCTCAAAGAACGGCCGACCATCCGCGAGATCAATTACACCGGCCTGAATGCCGTTTCCACCAGCGACGTGCTCGACCGCTTCAAGGAGCGCAAGGTCGGACTCTCGGTGGAGAACCAGTACGATCCCACCAAGATCAAGAGGGCCGAAGTTGTACTCAAGGAGTTGCTCGCCGAGCACGGCCGGCAGTTCGCCACTATCCGCACAGAAATCCGCCCCATTCCGCCCGCTGCCGTCGGCGTCACATTTGTCATCAAAGAGGGGCCCAAGGTCAAAGTTGGGCGCATTCGCTTCCGAGGCAATAAACACATCAATGACCGCACACTGCGTGCGGCCATGAAGAACCTCAAGCCCATCGGCATCCCGCACTCCATCTTCCTGGAAAACATTTTCGCCAAGACCTACGATGCCACCAAACTTGAGGAAGATACCGAGCGCGTCCGCGCCGAGTACCAGAACCGCGGCTACTTCAAGGTGCTGGTCGACGACCCCAAAACCGAAATCCACGACACCGGACACGAGGGTTTCCATATTCCGTGGATCCAGTCGGGGCAAGGGAAGTCGGTGGACATCACCATGCCCATCGAGGAGGGCGACCGCTATCGTCTTGGCAGCATCACTTTCAAGAACAACAAGGCCATTTCGAACGTAAATGCGCTGCGCGGCCTGTTTCCCATGAAGGACGGCGAAATTTTCAGCCGCGAAAAAGTCGCGAAAGGTCTCGAGAATCTGCGCAAAGCCTATGGCGAGGCCGGTTACATCAACTTCACTTCCGTCCCAGACACCAAGTTCGACGATGAAAAAAAGATCGTGAACCTGATCATTGACGTCGACGAAGGCAAGCAGTTCTACGTGCGGCGCATCGAGTTCCAGGGCAACACCACCACCCGCGACAAGGTCATCCGCCGCGAAATTGCGCTGGAAGAAGGTCAGATCTACAACTCGCGTTTCTGGGAACTGAGTTTGCTGCGCCTGAACCAGCTCGGCTATTTCGACCAATTGAAGCCCGACGATCCCAATACCACCGAACGCCACCTCGACGAAAAGGCTGGCACCGTCGATCTCACCTTGAAAGTCCATGAAAAAGGGAAGAACAGCATAGGACTGCAAGGCGGCGTCAGTGGTCTGGCCGGCGCTTTTGTCGGCCTCAATTACAGCACCAACAACTTTCTTGGACTGGGCGAGACGCTTTCCGTGCAAGCCAGCCTGGGCAGCCGTCAGCGGGACCTGGTATTCGGATTCACAGAGCCTTACTTGTTTGACCGGCCCATCCAGGCGGGCTTCAACGTCTATACGCGGAAAACCAACTATGACCAAGCCCGGCAATATGCGATTTTAAGCGGTCAGAATCTAAACCTGCCCTCGGCCTATTTGCAGAACCTGCAGAACTACTCGCAATCCAGTACGGGCTTAACGGTGAACGTAAGCTATCCATTACACCGTTCTTTCAAGCGCTTTGGCATCAGCTATTCCTTCGATCGCTCTTCACTGGTCGCCGTAAGCAACGCTTCCAAGCTGTTGTTCGACAATCTCAACTTCCGAGGCATCAGCGGCCCCAACGCGCTGAGCGGCATCATTACGAGCAAGATCACGCCCAGCTTCACCATGAGCACTCTGGATTCGGCCTACACGCCCCACCATGGCAAGAGCCTGTTTATCGGCACAGAGTTCGCCGGACTCGGAGGCACGGTTCACACCATCCGGCCGATGTCCAGTACAAACAGTTTTTCCCCATGCAAAAGCGGCGCAACGCGTTCGGTTACAACGTGCAAGGTTCGTTCATCACGGGCTATGACGGAATCGTTGCCCCCCCATTTGAACGCGCCTACCTGGGCGGTGAAAACGATCTTCGCGGTTTCGACATCCGCACCGTTTCTCCCATCGCCTACCTGCCGAGCGCCCAGACCGTATGCCCTCAGAAACCCCGATGGCAGCTACGTTCCCGCCAACCCCCGCTTTCCAGTGCTAACCGGCGCCGGCGGAGTCTGCACCGCGAACTGCTGGAATATTCCCGTCCCCTACCAGCAACTCGTGACTCCCGGCGGCGACCTCAGTATTCATGGCAACGTGGAATACCGCATCACCATTGCCGGACCAGTAGCCATCGCTCCCTTTGTCGACTTGGGCACCAACGCGATCTGCGTACTTCACAGTTGCAGATCAACCCCATCCAGTACCAAACTCTCCTCAGCACACTGTTCGGCTGTCCGACACTGGTCCCGGTTACGCGTGTTCGGGCGGCGTAAATCTTTCTCCCAGCGTCTTGCCACAGGATCTCAGGCCCGTTCCCGGGACCAACTGGGTGCCGCGCATGTCCACCGGGCTGGAATTGCAGACGATGCTTCCGGTGGTCAATGCGCCCTTCCGTATTTACTACGCCTATAACCCGCTGCGCCTGGATGGCACCGCGGCGCCGCCTGTGCCCATCACGCGCGACATGTTCCCGGTCGGCGCCGCTGGCCTTTATACATACAGAACCACGCTTTCGACTCTGGGCTCGACCTACACTCTTCTGGAACCGAGAAAGACCTTCCGCTTTACTGTGGCTACAACGTTCTAAAGGCAGCTGTCAGCCCTCAGCTGTCAGTAAAATCAAAAGCCTCTACCGCCGGACATCGCGCTCTTAGCTCTTAAAACAAAAGGACCTCTCCTCGGCCTCTACGGCTCTGCGGTTCAAGGTGTTGTTGAGAGCTGACAGCTGAAAACTACTCGATCTGGACCAATCCGCTCGCAGCCCCGGACGCTGGCGCCGGCTGTTGTGGAGCGCGCCATGCATCCAGCACCGAGACCTGGTGCACGCACGATACGGTGCAGTGCGGGGCGCAGGGCTTCTCCGTGTGGTACTCGCGGCGCACATCGGCAATCGTATACCTCTCCAACGGAATGCCCGGATACCCGCGCTGCTGCGAGCAGTAATGCACCAACCCATCCTCGCAAATGTAAAGGTAGCGGCCCCCGGCGCGACAGCGCCACTGATTGGGGCGCCCTAGGGCGATGTTGTCCTGAAACGCATTCACACGCGTGAAACTACGTTTCTCCAGGTTCTTCATTTCGTGGTACACGCGCCGTTCCTCATCGTTCAAGGGCTGTACCTGTCCCGAGCCGTCGTGGATGATTCCAATGGTGGAACTGAACCCCAACTCCAGTGCGCGCTTGCCGATGGTAAGAGCGTCCTGCGGATGGCTCACCCCGCTGCCCACCACGGAATTGATGTTCACGTGAAATTCCGCGTGCTCGGCTAGCAGTTCGAGTTTGCGGTCAAGCACCTTCAGGCTTTTCTTCGAAACTTCGTCAGGATTGACGTTATCAATCGAAATCTGCAGCCACTCCAGCCCCGCCCGGTTCAAGCGCTGGATGCGGTCGGCGACCAGCAGATAGCCATTCGTGATCAGTCCCGAAACGATCCGGCGCTTCCGCATGTGGTGAATGATATCGTCCAGTTGCGGATGCAGTAGCGGTTCGCCGCCGCTGATGGTGATCACGGAAGTGCCGAGATCGCCCAGCAGGTCTACGCGCCGCAACATCTGGTCGGTGGGCACGGGCTTGGAAAAATCATCGAACTCGTTGCAGTAGGTGCAGGCAAGATTGCAGCGTCGAATCGGAATCAGATGCGCCAGGAGAGGATGGTCGGTCGACACTACTGCCTTCAGGATTTGCCACAATCCATGAGCGTCCCGCTCGAGTGCTTTGACCTTGCGGCGCAATGCCGCTGACCTGGTTATCATCGCCCCGTTTTCATCGGTTGACCTGCTTCTATTTCACCACACCAGCAGGCCGAGTGCCCAATCGACCGCAGCATTTGGGGACAAAACGGGGTTGAATGGCGATTGGCGGCCCGGAGGATGACGCATGAAGGGCAGGCGGATGGAACGGCGCTGACGGCTAGTGCATATCTCCGCCCATCGGAACGTAGTGGAATTTCTTGCCGTCGAAGAATATGGCGGAGTTCTGCTCCGTCGTGTCGCCTGATTCTTCTCCGTATATCGCTTCGATCGTTTTCTTTCTTATCTGTATCTTTCGGACGGAGATCGTTTGATAGGGCAAATTCACAATCACGAACTTCGCTTTCGGGGTTGCCGAGCGCCACGTGTCGTGCCCGGTGCCGTAGATGACAAGCACCACCATACCGCGGCGCGCGGGATCGCCTTCGCTGAACGTCGTCGTCGTCTTGGGATCGCCGTAGCCAAAATACTCGTAGTAGGGATCCACGACCGTAAAATTGTGCTCGGCTTGATCGAGCATAGGACTCTTGCAGCGCGCCGCAATCACCACGTCTTCCACGCCATCGCCGTCCAGATCGCCGACCGCGACCCCGCCCTGGGGCAGCAGCGTGAACTGATTGCCAAACTGCTTTTGCACAAATTCGTTATCGATTGGGCGAGACGCTGCAGGCGTCTGCCCGAAGGCTGGAAACAGCAGCGCGACACCCAATGCCATGAGGAGGGATACGTTTCTCATGGGCCTACTCTATCCCTTCGGTGTGATTACTGGCAGGTAACGAAAGTCACATGGGGAAGGCCACAGGGCTTCAGAGTTTGCTAGCTACGATTTGCCTCCCGAAGTGTTCCCATCCCCCGGATTCTAGCGGTTGCGGCTTCCCGTCCGCAGTAATCAGTCGCATGGCCTTGGAACGGAGAGTTCGCCCGATTCGCGTCACTCGAACGCCCGCGATCCGGGCAGGAACCGCGGCAGCGGAGGTAAACAGCAGTTCATAGTCGTCACCGCCGTGCAACGCCAGTTCAAGCGGGACTCGTTTCCTTCCCTGCGCCACCTGCGCTCGCGGAATCGATTCCGCCTCGATCTCCGCGCCAACATGGCTTTCGTGGCAGATGTGCTCGAGGTCGGTGGAAAGGCCGTCGCTCAAGTCGATCATGGCCGAAGCTAATCCGCGGCGGCGCAGGCTTTGGCCGACGGCAACGCGGGCTTGTGGGGCGGCGAACCCACGAGAGTCCCTGGAAAGTCTCGTGGAGAAGTGCCGGGACTGCTTCCCTCCCAACGGCTTCGATTCCCGGAGGCGTGCCAGCGCTGCCGCGGCGCCGCCCAGTTCCCCGGTCACATAAATCTGCTCTCCGGGCTTTGCTCCCGATCGCAGCACCGCCATTCCTTTCGGCACCGAGCCTACGACCACGATGTCCGCCTGGATTCCGCTCGTCGACTGGGCGGTATCGCCACCGGCCAGTGGAACCTTGTGCTCTTTCGCCAGATCCAGTAGTCCTTTCAGGAAAAAATCTATCCACTTCTGCGCAACGTCGCCCGCCACCGCGAGCGACAAGAATGCCGCCCGCGGCTCGCCACCCATGGCCGCGATGTCGCTCAGGCCGCGGGTCAGGCAGCGCCGTCCTACCAGCTCTGGAGGGTGCCATTCGCGCCGGAAGTGTACGTTCTCAATGGTGAAGTCGGTGGTCACCAGCAGTTCGTGTCCTAGAGGAACGCGCAGGACGGCGCAGTCATCGCCTATGCCGGTGACCAAGGACACTCCTCGGCCGGCAATGCTGCGGATCCGTTGAATCAGCTTCTTTTCGCCAATCGGCATATCAAATCAATATTAACCCCAGCTTCGCGGGCCAGAAGCTGCGTGCTGGCGGGGCTTGGAGGTTGGCCGGGGCAGGTTACGGTAGTAATTTGTCCGGATGGACGCCCCAAATTACCCTGCCTTGGTAACCGTGCAAACGGACGTATCGAGGTTGACAGGGGGAATCAGGTTTGCTACCGTTAACACGAAGTTCACACATACTTTGCCGAACCAAGTGCTGCAACATGAATCAGTTGCAGGGAAATTTGGAATTCGGCCTGCCTGGTTCCGGGGATTGGTAAATTAGCTAGCCTGCTCCTGATGCGGCTGGTGGAATCAGGATTCCGAGCCCTAGCGTGACAGTTCTCGCTGCGGCAGGTTTCCGAAAACAAAATCTGTTAGGCGAAAGACAGGATATTGCGCAAACGTTTCTATATTTTTTTCGTGGCTCGCGACGAGGCTGGACAGCTTCGCAAAATCTCCATTCCCGTGCAATACGTATACATTCTTCTGGCCGGGTTGACCATTAGCGCACTCTGCCTCACGGGAATCGCCAGTTCGTACACCCGGATGCTGCAAAAGGTCGCGCACTATAACCAGCTCCGCACGGAGCAGGAACAGCTCAAGGACCGCTATTCGCGTCTGGAGCAGGTCGCTAAAGAACGTGACATTCAGGTAGCCTCACTGGGGTCGCTAGCGAGCGAGGTTTCGGCCCTTTACGGGCTCAAGTCCAATCCGGCGATGGTAGTCGCTTCTACCGAACAGATTCAGGAAGCGCAGGTTCACTCTTCGCTCGACCAGCTTTACGCGTTGAAGCACACCGCGCTGAGCGGCGCAGCCAGCGTGGGGATCTCCCTCGGCCTTACTCGAAATTCCAGCACGGCAGACTGGGTACGCGCCAACTCGGCCCCGAACCTTTGGCCGGTCGAAGGCCAGGTTACCGGGTCATTTGGGGAGCGAATCGATCCGTTTAACGGAGAAGGCGCTTTCCACTCTGGCGTGGACATTTCCGCTGGTGTGGGATCTCCCGTGATTGCTCCTGCAGACGGCGTCATCACCTTCGCCGATTTTCTCGGCGGCTATGGACGCGCCATTATGGTCGACCACGGGCACGGCATCTCGACGCGCTACGGACACCTTTCGAGCTTCGCCGTCACTGCCGGACAATATATTCACCGCGGCGACACGATCGGATACGTAGGCCAGAGCGGACGTTCCACCGGGCCGCATCTTCACTACGAAGTCCGCATCAATGACGTTCCTGTCAATCCCTACAAGTATCTACGGCTGACCGTAGCACAAATTGGCGGATTTACCCCGGGCGAGTAAGTTCGCAATCCTATCGTCACGCACTCAGAACTGGCCCTCACACGCTCAGCACTGGAATCGGCACCGCGCAAATGATGGGATAGCCGTGGATGCGTAGGTTTCCACCGTAGGGAAAGCACGGGATAACCATCAAATCCGCTTTCGTCTGGTTGGCAACTTCGCTCAACACCTTCGGCACGTCTCCGCTGCCGATTAGAACGTCCGCCTTGATGTTCATTTCTTTCTGAAGGGCTGCGAACTGCTGAGAAGCGGAGCTGACAAACGACTCTTTCCACTTTGGAACGACGTAACTGCCGCCGGGTCCCCAAAGCTCCACCGAGCCAGTCACGTGAGTGAGCGTAAGACGGGCGCCGAACTCAGCAGCGATTTGCGCGGCCCACGACACCGTTTTATGACTGCGGGGGCCGAAATCGACCGCGCACAAGATGTTACGGATGGCAAATTCCTGCACTGGCGGTTGATCGACGTGGGCACCCGTCCAAACCGGGCACTCGGTTCCGTATAAGACTTTTGCCGTCACGGAGCCCAGTAGAAACCGGTTGAAGGTGTAACCACGGGACGGCATCATAATGAGGTCAGCCTTCTCCACGTCGGCGGCCTGCACAATTGCCTGGGCCGGGTCGCCTTTGGCGAGAACGCTTCGGATGGCAAGCCCTTCGAGCTTCGCGCCAAGAGACTGGTCGTTGTTCCGCTGGGCCCGTTTGAGAATTTCCGCGAGCAGGTCCCAAGCTGGGAGCTTGGGGCCGTTCTCCGGGGTGTTTCCCGGGGCATCATCCGGCACACCGGCGGCCTGGCTCTCCACGGTCGCGATGTGGAGCATCACAATCTCAGAGTGGAAATGGTGGGCCAAGGTCGCAGCCTGATGAATCACGGGCAGCGAGGTGTTCGGGAAATCGACCGGAAGAAGAATCTTCGTGATATTCGGCATCGCTCACCTGCCGGCCTGAAAGCTTGAAACCTGGTTGCTATCCTCTTGCCTTCTTCACCTCTTCGATCAGGGGAGGCACGATGTCGAACAAATTTCCGACGACGGCAATGTCCGCAATCTCAAAAATCGGGGCTTCGGAATCTTTGTTAATGGCCACGATGCTGCGCGAACCCTTCATTCCTACAACATGCTGAATGGCTCCTGAGATTCCGAGCGCCAGATAAAGCTTCGGAGTGACCGTCTGTCCGGACGATCCAACCTGACGGTCCATAGGCAACCATCCGCTGTCGCAGATCGGACGGGAGGCCGCGAGCTCACCGCCGAGAGCATCTGCCAATTGCTTCGCGAGGTCGATATTTTTCTGCTCCTTGATGCCGCGACCTACCGACACAATAATCTCAGCCTGCGTCAAATCTACGGCTTGTTTGGCTTCCTTGAAAACTTCCTGGGGCTGGTTTCGTACCACGCCGTCGGGGATCTCGACATTAACGGTCTCAACCGGGGCAGCTGCTGCTCCCGCTTCGACTTTATCGGCGCGGAACGAGCCGTTCTGAAATGTCACGAAGCAAGGGCCGGTACCCGCAAAGCTTACGTCAGCGACAAACTTTCCCTGAAACATCTGCCGAGTGAAGAGCAATTTGCCGTCTTCGTATTTGGCGCCGATCACGTCGCTGATGGCCGTGGTCTGCAAGGCGGTCGCGAGCTTCGGCACGAAATCGCGCACCTGATAGGTATGTGGCATTAACACCAGCTTTGCCGGATGCTTCCCCAAAAACTCCTGCAAAGCATGTGCGAACGCATCGGGAGTGTAGGGCTCAAGCCTGGCCGATTCGATGTCATACACCTTTACCAGTTTCTTGGCAGCTACCTCGCTCGCGATCGCAGCCACACCGGAGCCCACCACTGCGGCTTCCAGCGTCCATCCGGTTTGAGCGGCAATGGTTTGCCCGGCGGTAATTGTTTCCCACGAGACGCGGTTCAGTTTTCCTTCGCGCTGTTCAACGACTACTAGAATTGTGTCCATAGTTCAGGTCTCAGGTGTTAGGTTTCAGGTTTCCGCGAGCGAAGACGGGCAAGCCCCGTCTCTACGAAAATTCTTAAATTACTCGCAGTTCATTTTTCAGCTTTTCTACCAGCTTCTTAGCCACTTCAGCTGGAGGGCCTTCCAGAAACTCTGTATTCTTCGACTTCTGTGGTGCATACAGTTTTTCGATCTTCTGCAAATTCGCTCCCATAGCCGACTGAACCTCGGCCAGCGTTACCTTGCGCATGGGTTTGTTTTTCGCTTGCTTGATTCCGATCAGAGTCGCATAACGCAGCTTGTTGATTCCCGACTGGATGGTCAGGACCGCAGGTAAAGTCATGTCGACAAACTGAAAGAAGCCAGCTTCCAGTTCGCGCTTCACGCGGATGCCGGCGGCATTTTTTTCGATCTGCATAATGATGGTCGCGTGCGGCCATCCCAGAATCTGCGCCAGAATCACGCCGGTTTGGGCGTATCCGTAATCGTCCGATTGCAGGCCAGTAAAGATCAGGTCAAACTTCTCATCCTTGATGGCTGTCGCGATGGCTCGCGCGGTGTTGTAGGCATCGAGTCCGACAAAAGCATCGTCCTCGAGATGGATGGCGCGGTCGGCGCCTTTGGCCAGCGCCTCGCGTAAGACCTGCAACGCGCGTGCCGGGCCCGCCGTAATCACCACCACCTCGCCGGTATGCTTTTCCTTCTGCCGCAGTGCTTCTTCGAGCGCAAAGGCGTCGGGTTCATTCACTTCGTAGGAAACGCCCTCGCGGATCCACGTTCCCGCTTCATTCAGCTTGAGCGGAGCGTCTTTCTGCGGAACCTGCTTGATGCAAACCAGAATCTTCACGGATCGACTCCCTAAGACCATCCAGTAGTACGGGGAAACCCACCAGTATAAACGAGTCAACGGAACCGGAGCGGTAGTGTCCTAATTTGAAATCCATCGCCTAAGCCTCAATTCTGGCATTCAACGTGTTTCGTATCCATTCCGACAAGTGATTGCTTTTGCGCTTTGGCTGCCATTTCATAGGCTCGTAGCTCGTTCGGTGTAGAGCGCACACGCACCGTTGCTGCCTTGGCATTCCCTTTAGGCAAGCTTGGGCGACCGACCTTCTTAGGCTTCGACGCTGGCATTGTTTCTGAACTCCTGAATGATGAAGGCTCGTACCGCGGTCGCTGGGGAAAGTGCCGGGTCAATATGAAGCACCGTCACGTGCCGTTTAGGCTTGCGACGGATCGCCCGTATCGTGAATCCACGCATAGACGCGATTCGGTCTGCGGGTGGCCGTTCAGATGAAAGACTTCGACGATCCCATCCCATACCGTCTTGCCCTTGAAAGACTTCTTTAACGGGAACGCTTTCCACGTGCGTGGCCTTCCGCGCCGTGCAGCTTGTGGATCACGTCCCTGCAATTCTTCAATGTGGGTCATGCCGCCGCCTCAACCAAATCGCCAACGCTCCAGAAGCTGCTGTCACGCCAGCCGCCATCGCCGGAGTGCAGCGCAGCGTATTGTGACGCTTCACGAAGTTGTAATAGGCGAAGTGCAGGCCAACCGCCGCCTCGAAGTTCTCGCGCTTCTTACTGAATGCCAGCGTGAGGCGGGTCAGGCGGCGCATGTGAAGCCGCGTGGTAGCGTTCAGCCGCTCGACGTAGCTGGTAGAGATCAGGTCTACATCTGGGTTGCCCGATGATCACCTTCTTTTCAGAGGAAACAAACTCTGGGCGCGCTGTAGCGGCGATTGTCGCTCGACTTCCTCGTGCCCGTAGGTCTTGATGATCTGGCCGTAGTCCACATTGCCGCCAAAGGCGCTTTCAATCGCCTCTACGTAGGCCTCAAGGCCATCCGTTGAGATCTGCACCCGGTACGCCATCCGGCTCTGCCACGTCCTGCACGAAAGGCGTTTGCCGTGGCTGCATCGCGTCTCCAACTTGAATGCCGGAACCAGCTTCGTATCGGCATCAATCGCGCAGAACGTCCAGACGCTGCCAACTCGGCATCGTCGCCCTCGCGGACGTTGCGTTCTTTCTTGCCGACGAATCCCCAAATCTCGTCCATCTCCAGACGATTGCAAGGCAGATTGCGCATCTTGGCATCCATCAGGGCCGTGCAGCCCTGTCCGACCTTCACGCCAAGCCGCATGATCGTATCGCGGTGAACGCCGGTAATGCGCTCGATCGAGCGAATGCTGGAACCTTCCGCCAGTGCCCGATGACCGCGATTTGCTTATCGGTATTGAGTACGTTTGCCATGTCTATTACTGTACCCCAATAATTATTGCTTGTCAAGTATTTTTGGGGTACAATTTCTCCGTTATGAAGACATTCGCTTTGGCTGTGTTGTTGGTTATCACACAAGCAACTACGCCAGCTCCACGGCAGGCAGCCGATAGCGCCGCTGGCACAAGCAAGAGCATCCAAGCTGATTCCACCGATAATCAGGCAAAGACCTCCAAGACGGACGCCGCTATCAAGTCTGAGTCCGCCAATAACGATGAGAAAAGTTCCGACCGGAAGCGCTCCGAAAATACAGAACAATCCGTAAGAGTCACCGAATTTCCCACCGTGACGGTAGCGCCGAACGGTAAAGACTGGATGGATTACGCGCTGTGGGCTTTCAATTTTCTCTTGGCTGTAACCAGCGGATTCCAAGTGTGGCTGCTCTGCAAGACGCTGACGTTTGTCTCGCGACAGACGCATGAGATGAAGCGGCAGCGCATTTTTATGGGAGGCCAACTCAAGGCGATGCAGGCCCAGATCGGGCAGATGCAGGAATCTGGGAGGCAGACAGACATAATGATCGAAGCTACGCAGAAAAGTGCCAATGCCGCCAAAGTCAGTGCGGACATTGCTGCTGGCGTATCCGTACCAACGCTCGTGATTGATGAATTTGATCTGGGGAATCCACCCGGAGCTTCTTTGGAGGCTATGCTTCAGTTTCCCACTACTAAACTTGTCGTCAAGAATTACGGCCAAACTCCAGCATTTCTTAGATCGTGGTCTGTCATATTTACCTGTGAAGAGCTGCCGGAGGTTCCGGATTATTTCAATCATCCTGGATGTGGGATAGTTCTGGAAAAGGTAGTGATACAGCCGAATGAGTCCTATACTTTCCCTTATCTCATGCATTGGCAGAGGCAACAGTTCTCCGACGATGACGTGAACGCGATTATGGAAAAGCGCAAACTCTTTAATGTCTATGGGTGCGTTAACTACGGAGATATTTTTGGTAATCCTATTCGACGGCTCAAGTTCTGTGAGACTGCCCTGAACCTCTTCCCTGGAAATAGTCCAAGCATTATGTGGTTCAGTCAATTGGCCCCAACTGCATATAGGGGTACAGATTTGATGCCCTTCGCTCCGTGGCATGGAATTGAAAACCAAACCCCTAGCACCAATACAAAAGCAGACGATAAGCCCGAAAAGGCAAATTAGGACACTACGACAGAGCCTTACCCGATGTGGCGACGGGGCTCCGCACCGTTTGGCGGGGCATAGCCCCGCCGTTACACAAACTCGTACATAGGCACCGGCGTAATCTTGACCGCGTCCCTGCCGCTTGCAATGCTGACATATCTTGAAGAAGTTTCCAAAGACACGCAAGAGCCCTCGTCCGCCACGCATCCGCGTCCCCAATAGCGAGCGCGCCCTATTTATGATCGATGAGACCCGATTCGTTGGCGTCCTGCAGCGCCTCTCACTGACGGGGGGTTCGGCCGTGCTCTCCAAGGGCCCGATTCCTCACGGCACGATAGGAGATATAGCTTTATGCAGCGTGTACGGAAAAGTCAGCGCGCAGATTGAATTCCTACAGACCGGCGCTGATGGCATTCCGCTGACGCAAGCCTTCCGCTTTCTCTCCATGTCGGAGACGAGCGCGAAGCGCTTCGCCGCGGCCGCTGAACAAATGGAAAAGGAAGGTTACAGCGACGCTCCTTCACCGAAACCTTCCACTCTTTCCGCGCCGGCATCCGAAGCACTAGGGCAACTTTTACAAAGTGTTCGCCGCATTGCTGCGTCGCTCGTCGCGAACCGGTAGCGAGTCATCAGCCGTCCTAGAACCCGATCCGATCATTATCGGCAAACACGCTCAGAGTCACATCCGCTGCGTGCCGTCACTACTGCGGAGGCGGAGGTGGCGGAGGCGCAGGGTTTGCTGGTCCAGTCGTCGCTTTCGCTACGCCCGGGTTTGAGGGTTGAGAATTTGCCGGCTGCTCAGCATTATTGTTCTGAGCAGGATGGTAGGCCGTGCTCTCGACATTGCTATCCATACTTGGCGGCTGCTGGGACACTACCTGGTATTCCAGTTCTTTCTTTTCTCCGTCGGCCATCCTCAGGAAGAGACGATCCTTTTTGACTCTGAACTCGGCCTCATGGCCGACCGGAAGAACCACAGGATGTTTCAAATCCAGAGGACGAATGTGGTAATCCATGGAGTCGGTGCGGAGCAGGTACTGGGGACACAGCTGCTCGTGCGAATTCACGTGGGCCACGCCGAGCGAGGCGAACACACTTCCGAGACCGTTGACGCCTCTTTCTTTGGCGCCGCAAGGAACGGATTGCATGCTTTCCAACATGCCTATCTGCCCATTTTTTTTGTCCCTGCCTTCCGCAACTGGGGAAATAGCCAGAACCAATGAGAGGGCGGCGAGTAGCGATTTTTTGATCTGCATAGAACCTCCCTAAGATCGACTCAAAGTGTCGACGCTCAGCGCGGACAAGCGCAAGTGTAGCGGAGGCCGGTCGTTCGATGTATACCGGTCTCCACTTTTATTGCGTCTCAGTTTTGTTTACATGTGTGTTATCTCATTCGCAATTTACCCCTAGTGATTCGGGGCGGTAGCCTTCGGTCTCGGAGTCGGCCCAACCGGCTTCGCACCAAACTCGCCTTGCACCACGTTCGAGCTCATCACCGCTTGCGGATCTGCCGCGAGCTGTTGGTACATAGCGGGATGCGCCTTGAGATAGTCATCCAGTTCAGGATGGATTGGCCAAATATTCTTTGTTGCTCGCCAACGTCGGATCGGCCGAGAGCTCTGTCGCCATATTGGGGTGACCGCCCAGGAAATGGCCAAAGCTTGTCAGTTCTCCACGGTTACGTTCGTCGCGGTCGCGCGGGACGGTCGGACGGCATTCGGGCGTAATCACGATCACCGGTTTGGTCATAGCGGTCCTCATCCCGCATGAAGGCGTCCGGATGCTCGCGAAAACCTGGGCGAGCCGCTGGTGGGAGTTCAGATACTCCTGCAGTTCAGGGTGACGTGCGACCCACTCGCGGTTGTCGATCAGTGAAGGATCTCTGCGCAGCTGTTCCGCGATCTCCGGATGTTTGTCGAGGAAGTGATCCATGTCGACAATTTCTCGACGCGTAATGTCGTCGGGCGGATTCCAGCGCGGCGTCGGGCCGACGGGGTGGGCGACCGGCGGATTCGGTTCGCTGGGCGGCGTCGTAGTTGGCGAGTCGGCGTAGTTGGTTGAGTCGGCGTACTGGCGGAGTGGCAGTCGGCGGAGCCGGCTGCATCGGTTGCGTGGACTGTCCACTTGCCACGGTGCCTGCCGAGAACAGCATTGCCAGAGCCAGGACTGGCGCCAAACCAGCGCGGGCATATAGTTTCATCTTGATTGCCATATCCACAAAACCTCCTAATGAGCATGTGGCTCATTCGCAGGATGTTGCAACCGACCTGCCAAATGCTTGCCAGGGGCTGCATTTCGGCAGGGCTCAACGGGTTGCAAGAAACCAGAACGGGGAAAGAAATGCTACGGGTAAATACTGCTGTTCTGGAGGAAAATTCGCGGTACAGGATGGACCTTAGAAACTTCCGTGCAAAAATTCAGGGGAGCGGGGGAACGGGCAGCGCGGATTCACCCGCGAGGACAACACGAGACAGCATCAAACGTGTGGACGGGGATAATTGGCGCGTTTTGTTTTATTGATTAACGGCCACCGGCGGGCAGGCCATCCTGCAGAAACGCTACGCTCTGCACGCCGGTAATGTCAAAACTTTTGCGGCAGCGCATATTCTTGCACACCATCATGTCATCGCGGCGCAGCATGTAGGACTGCGCTTTGGCGAACTTGGCGCGGTCACGATCGTCCGCGCGCGGCGGCAAACTCTTTTTCTTCATCCGCACCAGCCACTGGATCTCATATTCCGCCGACTGCTGGCAATGGGGACAGCTCAAATTTGCCGGTTTTTTATCGGAACGTTCGTCAAAAAATTCGCGCTCATCCATAAATAGTAAGCCTCGATTTATCCGCCAATCTCAGATTATTGCACTTTTGCGGGTTGAATGTGCGAAGATGCGGATCATCACGATGCCGCGCAAACGCAAGAAGAAAATCTTTTCGCCGCCAAGGTAGTTCGCGAAATGGCCCGCGAACGAGTGGGAAGTCCTAAACCGTCGCACTCGTCCCAGCGAAGAAAACGAAGCCGAGCGGCATAAACCCACACTGGCAAACTGTTAACGGATGAGTAGTGGCGGAGTAATTCCCGCACTCATGGGAAGGTCGCAGTCACCGCCGTTCCGCCCGCGGCAATGTCAACTGGCAGGTGTTGCTCGAACTACCATGGCAATTCCCCCAAATTACATTAACCGAGCTCGCCGTAAGCAAAACCGAGGCCCCCACGTCATACTGCGCAATGCACACCCCTGAGCAGTTAATTCCGGCCGGGGAACTCGTCACTGTCCCATTTCCGACGATCCCAACGGTCAATGTCGCAACCGTGCCGTCTCCGGGACAGATAACGATGTTCGGATCATCTACCGTTACCGTTGCAAAAGCGACCAAAATATTGCCCGAGCCGCCAGTACCCTCAGGAACGCTGGCCGAAATATTCCCACCGCCGCAATAGCCCGACGCCGGAGTGAACAAGCCCGGAGTCGACATCGTAACCACGCCATCGTCAATCGTCCAGGTTGCCTGACTGGTGACATCCTTGGTCTCCGGAGGATGGATATAGGTGGCGGTCGCGGTGTACTGCTCGGTCCCCGACGGATACGGCTCCAGAAAAGTAAATGTTGCGGTTGAATCTGAAGGCTGACCAATTTTTGATCGTGTCCGCAACTTGGCAGGCTCAAACCGCTCCCACCGCCACCAGCGCGCCCAAGGCGAGCCCGATATAACTCCGCTTCATACTGGCCGCTCCTGGAGGCAAGTTTCGCCTGCCCGCTTGTCAAATCGAGGAAAGATGAAATCTAGCGGAAGCACTCCAAAAAGCAAGAAACGGCGGTTGTCACTGGCGCACTTGCAACTCATTCCGCGGACGGGCAGAGCCCCGTCCCCACTCAATCCACGTGCTCGCCTACTTCGAAGCCCTCTTCGGCCGCGGGCAGCACGTCGCTTTCGCCGGCAATCCAGACATATAGAGTCGGAAGAAGGAAAACGCTCATCACAAGCGCGGCGATCAGACCACCGACGATAACGATCGCAAACGGACGCTGCGAGTCGGATCCAATGGCGTGCGAAAGAGCCGCGGGCAGGAGTCCCAGAGTCGCCACCAGCATCGTCATCAGGATGGGGCGCAGCCGCAGGACGGCACCCTCGACCGCCGCATCTTCAATGGAATACCGTCGCACTCGCAGCTGATTGATGTATTCGAGCATGATGACACCCGTTTGCACGCACACGCCGAACAGGGCAAGAAAACCGACGCCGGAGGAAACGCTGAAATGCGTACCCGTAATAAGCAATGCAAGCAATCCGCCTATGGGAGCGATACAATGTTGGCCATAATCAGCAGCGTCCATTTATAGGATTTGAACATGGTGTAGAGGATGATGAAGATGATGAGAATCGTAATGGGCAGGACGATGAGCAGGCGCGCGTTGGCTCGCTTCTGACTCGCGTATTCTCCCTCCCAGTCGAGCGTGTATCCGAGGGGCAACTTGACCTGCTCGTTGACCCTCTTCATCGCTTCTTCCACGGTGCTGCCCAGGTCGCGGCCGCGCACGCTGTACTTGATCGCGATATAGCGGCGATTGCCTTCGCGGTAAATTTCCGAGCCGCCATCGGTCACTTTGATGTGGCAAAGCTGCGCCAGCGAGACGCGCTCACCGGAAGGGGATAGCAGGCGAATATTCTCGATCGCTTCCTGGGTGTCGCGGTATTGCGGAAGATACCGCAAGGTGAGATCGTAGCGCGCCTCGCCCTGAAGGACCTGCGTCAGGGCATTGCCGCCCACGGCGGTCTGGATTGCGTCCTGCACGTCGGCGACATTGATCTGGTAGCGAGCGGCGGCCTCTCGATCCACAGTCACATTCAGATTGGGCTGGCCGAGCACACGAAAAACTCCAAGGTCTTCGATGCCATTGATCTGGCGCATGACGGTAACGATCTTGATCGCTCTTCTCTTCGAGCACTTTCAAATCGTCGCCGTAGATCTTCGTCGCCAGTTCTCCTTTCACCCCGCTGACCGCCTCTTCCATGTTGTCTTCAATAGGCTGGGAGAAGCCCCAGACGACTCCCGGGATCTTGTCGAGTTCGCGCTGCATGGCGGCGATCAGTTCATCCTTGTCTTCATGGAATGCCGGGCGCCATTGCTCTTTCGGTTTCAGGTCAACGAAGTACTCGGTGTTGAAAAACCCGGTGTTGTCGGTTCCATCGTCAGGACGCCCGACTTGGCTGGTGCATTGCGGGACTTCAGGGAACGAGCAAAGCACGATTCGCGCCTGATTGGCGACCCGGATGCCCTCGTCCGGCCCGGTGCTGGGCGCAAGCGTGCCGCGCACCCAGAGTGCGCCTTCATCCAGATGGGGCAAGAAATTCGGAACCGATGAAGCCGCTGAAGGCGAGATAATTCCCCAGAGACCACCGAGCGCACACACCCCGACCGTAATCCCGCGATGGTCGAATGGCCCATCGGACAGCGACGCGATATCGGTCAATCAGCCACGGCATGAGGGGATTTCGCCATTCCTCGCTCCTTTGGCGAAGGCGAAACTGGCCAGCACGGGAGCGACGACGATCGAGAAGAACAGGGCGCCGAGCAGCGCGAAGGCCACGGTCCAGGCCATGGGCATAAACAGACGGCCTTCGACCCGTTGCAGCGTGAAGATCGGCAGGAAAGCAGTAATGGTGATGACGATGGCATAGAAGACCGGGCGTTGCACTTCGTGCGAGGCATCGCCGATTTTTTCGGTCGATGTCTTCGCTTCCGTTTGCGGCCCAGATAGTGCACAATGTTTTCGATCATCACGATCGCGCCTTCCACCACCATGCCAAAATCCAGCGCGCCAATGGACAGGAGATTTGCGGGAATTCCTCAGGTCCAGACAAATGGCCGCAAACAACAGCGAGAACGGGATGG
>CAVOTW010000015.1:0-56996 GCA_963699405.1 uncultured Acidobacteriaceae bacterium
GTTATGACTCCTTGGTAGACTACGTATTGCTACCCTATTCTAACGAAAAGAGACCCGAAAGAGTTAACAGCAGCCTCCACCCCCAAAGCCGCCGTGCATACGGCTTTTCGCAGGGGGTGGAGACTGCAGTTCTGCCTGCCTCATTCGATGCGGCATGCACCGGAAGGTTTGCTGGATTTACTTTTCTTTACTTTTCTCGTCTCTTATCTAGTCTTTGCCGGTCTGCGCGCAATTCTTCATGGCCTTGCCCATCCCCCACTCCGACCAATCCCGGCAATAACTGGTACAGCTTGATGGCCGGAATCATGGTCCAAGGCACGACGACCTCGCGCTTTCCTCTGCGATACCCGCGATAAGCCGCTCGCGCCACGCGCTCAGCCGTGATGCCCGCGCACCGACTGCGGGCGGACATTGACGTTACCCTGCCGGTTGGCAACCATGTGTGCTCCGAATTCAGTGCTCACATATCCCGGACAGACGGTTAGCACGTTGATGTTGTCGCGTCTCAGTTCCATCCGGGCGCCTTTTCCAAGAGCGTTCATGGCAAACTTGCTGGCACAGTACAAAGTCATAAACGGCACCGGAATGTGTCCGGCAACGCTCGAGATGTTGATGATGTCCCCGCCGCCCGTTCGCGCATGGCCGGCACCACCGCCTGCATGCAAGCGATCATGCCGAAGAAATTGGTTTCAAACAAATCGCGGCATGCGGAGGCTCTGCATATCGGCGACCGAGTCGCGAATGCCCACGCCCGCGTTATTCACCCACACGTCCACGCGATCGAAAGTGGCTGAGCGTAGAGGCCAGCGCGCGATCGATATCTTCGCGATTGCGAACATCGCAAGCCAAGGCGAGCGTGCGGTCGGTGTGGCCAACGCGCTGGCGAGCGGCCTCGGCGCGGCTGGCATCGCGCGAAAGCAACGCCACGCTGGCGCCCTCGTCGGCAAAAACCTTGGCGATCGCTTCCCCGATTCCCATGGAAGCCCCGGTCACGACCACGACTTTCCCGTCCATCTCTTTCGTCCATGCATGGCGACTCTTGTATCGCGTGGAGCGCGGCAAGTCAAACGGCAAGCAGCTCAGCTGTCAGCTCGTCAGCTCTCAGTAAACCCAACATCCGTTAGGTTTTTACTGAGAGCTGACGGCTGAGAGCTGAGAGCTTCTTTCATAGCGTAAAATCGTCTGCACTGGAGCTGCCTGTGAGTTCGCTGTTGCCCATCTTCCCGCTGGAACTGGTGCTGCTGCCCGGCGTTCCGCTGCCGCTGCACATCTTCGAACCGCGCTATAAAGAGATGATCGCGGAATGCCTGGAACAGAAAAAACCGTTCGGCGTGGTGCGAGCGTCTTCCGACGGAGTCGCCGACATCGGCTGCACAGCCGAGATCATGTCGGTCATCAAAAAATACGATGACGGCCGCATGGACATCCTGACGCGCGGAGTCGAGCGCTTTGAGGTCGATCGAGGTCAACGAGGACCGATCGTTTTTGCAGGCCGAGATCGCGTTCGTGGAAGACGAAGACGAAGACGACAAGCCCGGCAAAGCCGCCGTCCGAGATGGTGGCGCAGGCCGTGCGCTTGCACGCCGAGATCGCAAAACTAGCCGGCGCAGAGCCCTCCGGCCCCGACGAACACGCCGGCAATCTTTCCTTCTTGCTCGCGGGATCGCTTCCGCTCGATCTGGACTTCAAGCAGAGCTTGCTGTCAACTTTGTCGGAAGCAAAACGTCTGGAGGCGGTCGTCGGCTATCTTGAGGCGGTCTTCCGGGTCTGCGGCGGGCGGCGAAGGCGCGCTGGAATTAGCGCATCTTGAATAGCAAGATCAGTTGGCGAAAGTCGGGTTGGTAAAAGTCAGGTTCACAGCCCTCCGTGGAGCCGCCCGAACCAGTGGGCAAGATTCAGCGACATGAAGAGGATGCCCGCCCCGAGGACGAGCACGTGCGGGGTCTTGCGGAGATCGAAACTGCCGACACGGCAAACGAGCAAGTAGCCGACGGCAAGGTTGAAAAGGCCCCAGAGGACATTGACTGTCGAGGAAGACAAGACCCACTCCGGGTGGCGATGCGAAGGGGCTTTGAAACGCATGTCCCAGAGATCCCATTCCCGAGATGGGGTAGGGCGTTCGCGAGGAATGCGACCTCCGAAGAAGTATGCCAGATAGTGATACCAACGCATGGTCGATCCGTTCTGCGTGCAAAACGAGATAGTAGCAGGGTTTCGGCGGAGACCGATTCGAACGCGGTAATAGCTATTTTGAGGCTGTTCTTCCCGGATTGCGGCCGGGCGAAGGCGCGGTGGAACGGAAACATAGCTCTCCGCCAAACTCGCACACAGTACGATTTTACTGAGAGCTGAAAGCTGAAGGCTGGCTTTCCCGCGGTATAATCCGCATAAGGCTTTTTCCTTTGGGGGTTCCCACCATGAGTTTTTGCCGGACTCTCGGCGAATTGCGCCAAAGTCCTTTCACTGAACAGCGTCTCGGTTCGCGGCGAGTAAAAGATGAGCTGCGCGAGAACCTGATGTCGCGGCTGCGCGAGGGCAGCCCGATTTTTCCGGGCATCGTTGGCTATGACGATACGGTGGTGCCGCAGATCGTAAACGCGATTCTCTCGCGGCACAATTTCATTCTCCTCGGATTGCGCGGACAGGCGAAAAGCCGCATTCTGCGCGCGCTTACCGCGCTGCTCGATCCCGAGATGCCGTACGTCGCGGGCTGCGAGATCCACGACAATCCCTACGCTCCCATTTGCCGCCGCTGCCGCGAACTGGTTGCGAAAGAAGGAGACGCCACGCCGATTGCCTGGCTCACCCCCGACCACCGCTACGTGGAAAAGCTGGCCACGCCGGATGTCACCATCGCCGACCTGATCGGCGATATCGATCCCATCAAAGCCGCGCGCGGCGGACACGAACTGTCGAGCGAGTTCACCGTGCACTATGGGTTGCTGCCTCGCGCCAATCGCGGAATTTTTGCCATCAACGAGTTGCCCGATCTCGCCGGCAAGATTCAGGTCGGACTCTTCAACATCATGCAGGAAGGCGACGTGCAGATTAAGGGATATCCGATTCGCCTGCCGCTCGATGTGGCGATCGTCTTCAGCGCCAACCCCGAGGACTACACGGCGCGCGGCAAGATCATTACTCCGCTGAAGGATCGCATCGGATCGGAGATTCGCACCCACTATCCGGCGACGGTCGAAGAAGGCATCGCGATCACCGCGCAGGAAGCGCTGGATCGATCGACCGCGAACGGACGCAACGGCTCGCAGCTGCGCATTCCGAAATATGTGCAATGAAGTCATCGAGCGCATCGCCTTCGCCGCGCGCGACGACAAGAAAATCGACAAGCGCTCGGGCGTAAGCCAGCGCCTGCCGATCTCAGCGATCGAGAACGTGGTATCGAATGCCGAGCGCCGCGCCCTCACGCACGACGAAAAATTGGTCGTGCCGCGCATCAGCGACATCTACGCGGCGCTGCCCGCCATCACCGGCAAGCTCGAACTCGAGTACGAAGGCGAAATGAAGGGCGCCGACTACGTGAGCCGCGAGTTGATCCGCACCGCGGTCGCCAAGACGTTCGACACCTATCTGCACGGCGTCAATCATGAGCCAGGTGGTGCAGTGGTTCGATCTGGGCGGCGAAATTCAACTCAGCGACAACGCCGGAGCGCAAGGAAGTGCTCGAGGGCCTTGCGCCAGATTCAGGGGCTGATGGAAAAACTCGAGCAAGCTGAATGTGGGCCCGAAAGACGCGCGCCGAGAGTACAGGTATCGGCGGCGGAGTTCGTGCTGGAAGGCCTGCACGCGCACAAGAAAATCGGCCGCAACGAGGAGCGCGTATTCTCCGCTGGCGAGAAGCCGCATGAAGGTCGCGGAGAAGCCCGTGTTTGAGCGCGAAGAGCCGGGGTTCGGGCAGGAAGAGGGGATTTAATTAGTCGTCAGCTCAGTCAGCCATCAGCCGTCAGGAAAAGCGACGAACGTGTTACTGAGACTGAGGTACTGAGTGGCTGAGAGCTGAAGGCTGAAGAGCTGCCTCTATGAAGCGCATCCGCTACAGCAAATACGTTCCCGACCCCGCCAGCGAGATGAGCATGGAGGACCTGCTCAGCGCGCTCTCCGACTATTTTCTGCAGAGCGGATTCAACGACAATTTCTGGTACGAGATGCCGGAGGGCGAGCAGACGCTCGACGAATTGCGCCGCGCCCTCGAACAGGCGCTGCTCGACGGCGAAATGTTTGACGAAGAAATGCGCGACCGCCTGCAGCAGATGCAGATGGAAGGCGAACTCGAAGAACTGATCGAGAAGCTGATCGAGCGCATGCAGCAGGAAGACTACATCTCCATCGATCGTCCCGGAAGCCCAGCCGCATGATCCGTCCAAGCAGTCGAGCGTAGGCGGACAGGTCGGCGAAGCGCAGCAGCAGGCCAAGTTCGAAATCACCGACAAGAGCCTCGACTTTCTGGGATTCAAAGCCCTGCGCGATCTGCTCGGGTCGCTCGGCAAATCGAGCTTTGGACGCCATGACACGCGCGACATGGCCACCGGCATCGAAGCGCAGCGGCGCTTCGAAGCCGTATGAATTCGGCGACACGCTGAATCTCGACATCACGGCAACGCTCTCAAGCGCGATTCAGCGCGAAGGGCTCGGGCTTCCGCTCAATCTCGAATACCGCGATCTGCAGGTGCATCAGTGCGAGTACCAGTCGTCGTGCGCGACGGTGCTGATGCTCGACTGTTCGCATTCGATGATTCTGTATGGCGAAGACCGCTTCACTCCGGCGAAAAAAGTTGCGATGGCGCTGTCGCAGCTGATTCGCACGCAGTATCCGGGAGACTCGCTGTCGCTGGTGCTGTTCCACGATTCCGCGGAAGAAGTTCCGCTGTCGCAATTGGCGCGGGTGAAGGTCGGCCCGTACTACACGAACACGCGCGAGGGCCTGCGCATGGCGCAACGCATTCTGCAGCGCCAGCGCAAGGACATGAAGCAGATCGTCATGATCACCGACGGCAAACCTCAGCGCCCTCACTCTCGAAGACGGACGCATTTACAAGAACGCCTTTGGCCTCGATCCGCTGGTGGTCAGCCAGACGCTCGAAGAAGTTTCCAAGTGCAAACGCGCCGGCGTGCTGATCAACACCTTCATGCTGGCGTCGGATTACGGACTGGTGCAGTTCGTCCAGAAAGTGACGCAGATGTGCCGCGGCAAAGCCTATTTCACGACGCCGTATACGCTGGGGCAGTATCTGCTGATGGATTACATGTCGCGGAAGACGAAGACGATTCACTAGAGCGTCGTATACGTCGGTGGGCATTTGGTATGTCGGTCTTGGGGAGAGCTCCCCTTCAACCGCGCCTCCTCAACCGCGGAAAATCTGGGCTTTATAGTTTGCTGAAAAACTTGAGTTTCGTATCAGGGGATGGCTTTAGCAATGCCTTGAATGTATCAGGGCATCGCTTTAGCGATGCCATAAGTCCTTAAAATTGAGATGCCCCTTTAGGGGCCGAGCAGCGCAAAATCGAGTTTTTCAGCAAACTGTTCGCGCCTGAGAAACGCAAGTTTCGGACCGGAAAGCATTCATAAAGCAAGCCCTGCGAGAAGCGGATTACACAAGTAACAAACCGTGTGTCCTCCCGGGCGCGGCTCGGGGTAAGATGTCTGCAAGACCTTCCGTTCGGAGACGTTATGAAACGAATCGCTGCTTTCCTGCTGCTGGTCGTCTTGAGTATTGCAGCCTCTATGCCGGCTCAAGCGCAACGCATGAGTACAGAAGAAAATGCCCGCCAATCCCGCAAAGCCAATAAGAAGCAGCAAAAGATGCTGAACAAGGCAAACAAGAAACAGCGAAGATCAATGAAGCATGCCACGAAAGCGCAACGGAAAGCGAACAAGAGAGCGAACCGCTATAAGCAGTAGCCCACCGCGTTGATACTGGCTTCGCGCCTGCGCAGCCTGTCCAAGTCCACGGGTGAACCCCGCACTCTCCGACGATTCATCACAAATCCACAGTGACGGCCCGCACAGCCGAGCGATCCGCAACGCGCTACGCTGATTTCCTCCCAGGACCGCTCCCCGGTCCCGTTCCCTCCAGAAAGAGATCGCTATGCGTGCGCCCATCCGTCGGTTGGCCGTTGTCGTCGCTTGTCTATTGAACTTCTGTCTCTTCAACCTCTGTGTCGCGCTTTGCGGCCGCGCAGCAATCGGATCAGGTTGTTGCGGAGCGAATTCTGGGTCCGCATTGGAAGCAGCTGTCGCGTCGCGCCGGCATGATCTTCGCCGGGACAGTACTCTCCACCACCTCCCAGACTGTGACCACGCAGCCGCCGGCCGAGCGCGCCATGCCGGGTGCGACTCCAGCCGTCGAACTGCGTTTCCGCGTGGACGAGGCAATTGCCGGTGTCGAGCAGGGACAAGTTCTCACGATTCACGAGTGGGCAGGCGTGTGGCCCATGCATCGCCCGATGACCAAAGGCCAGCACATTTTGATCTTCTTATATCCGCCCAGTCGTCTGGGCCTGACCAGCCCGGTCGGCGGCTCCCAAGGGCAGGTCGCTCTCGACCCGAGTGGGAAGAACGTGTCGAAGGATTCGCAAAATCAAGATTTGCAAAATCCCGTTTTGCAGAAGCCCGATGCCCAGACTCCGCCAGCGATCGGCTTACGAAGCGCATCGTCCGCGCCACGGCATGCACCCGTCGATAGCGGGAGCGTCAGCGTCCTTCAACTGGAGCGGGCCATCCGTAGCGCCCGAGAGGAGTAAGCATGCCCTGGCGAATCCTGACGGTCACCGCTCTTCTGATTTGCAGTGCCGTGGCCAGCCATGCCGGGGGCCCGGCTTTTGTAGCCGGCTCGGGCTACAACCAAGGGGTCGAAGGCCAGCCCCTGATTTGGGCGAATGGCTCGGTCGAATACTTTACCGACCAGGGGAATTTGAGCCCGATCTTGTCCGGACCCCAGGCCAATGCCTTGGTTGCCAATGCCTTCAGCACCTGGACCAGCATTCCCGGCGTTGCCCTCACCGCATCGTGGGCCGGACAGCTTGCCGAGGACGTAAGCGGAAGCAATATCGAAACCGACGGCCTCGGAGTTGTGACCACCCCCGCGGATATTACCTCTGCCGCCACCGGCACTCCGGTTGGAATTGTTTACGACTACGACGGAACGGTCACCGACGCAATTCTGGGCGAAGGCGCTGGAGACCTGGCCGATTGCTTTACCAATGCCGTTTACGGCGGACCTGACAACTTTTCCTCGGCCGGGAATATCGTGCACTCGCTGGTGGTGATAAACGGAGTCTGCGCCGCCACCAGCGCGCAATTGCCGGACGTTCAATACCGTTTGATCCGCGTTCTGGGGCGAACGCTTGGATTAGGTTGGTCGCAGGCCAACGTGAACGTCCAGACGGGCGAACCCGCCTCCCACCCAAGCCGACTATGCCGGTTTTCCGGTCATGCACTTCATGGATCTGGTTTCCTGCGTGCCCATCAGCGTCTGCTATCCCAATGCTGCCGTCCCCAAGATGGATGACATGGACTCGCTTGCGCGGCTTTATCCCAGCAGCGGGAACTCGCAGCCGTCGGGCAGAATCTACGGCAGCGTGTATTTCACCGATGCATCCGGAAATACGGCGCAGCCGATGCAGGGCGTCAACGTGGTGGCGCGGATGATGGTCGCGGGCCAGCCCTCGCGTCAGTACGTCGCGACTTCCGTTTCAGGATTCCTGTTTTGCGGCAACGCCGGCAACATCATCGACGGTTACATAGCCCCCAATGGTCTTCCCTACAGCCAGTGGGGCTCCGATGATCCCTCGCTCGAAGGGTTTTTCGATCTGGGCCAATTGACGATTCCGACCGGGCAAACCACCGCCCAGTACCAGCTAAGTGTGGAAGCGTTGGACCCGATCTGGTCGATGGGCGTCGAGCCGTACGCTCCCAATCAGGTGACGCCCTCTGGTTCGTTCGCGCCGATCGTCGTCACGGTGTCGAATGGATCGAATGCGGAGCAGGACGTTCTGATGTTGCAGGATGAAATCGCGCAACCCCATCCTGGCAGCGGATCGACCTATGCGAATCCGGCGGCGCTTCCGCAAGGAGGTGCCTGGGGCTCGTGGATCTCCGGCTACGGCAGCGCCGATTTTTTCCAGTTCACAGCGCAGGCAAACCGTACCGCCTCGGTCGCGGTGACCGCCCTCGACGAGGCGGGCCAGCCCACCGAAACCAAGTTGTTGCCCGTCATTGGGATTTGGGAGTTGAGCGACCAGACCGGCGATCCCGCGCCTGCATCGACCCCCTCGGCATTCAACTCGACCACTTTTGCAATGACGCGACTGGACGCGCAATTCGGTACGTCGGAAGCGTACCGGGTGGGCGTAGCCGACTTCCGTGGCGACGGCCGTCCCGACTACTTCTACCAGGCCAAGCCTCCTTTATTCGGATATCGCTTACTCCTGCCCGCCTGAGCCTTGCCGGCGGCGTGACCACGCTCAACGGCATCGGGTTCAGTCCGGGTCTGCAGGTGAAGCGTTGGCAGCAACAACGGCAGCACGCTTTCCGCGTCGGCAAGCCAGATCCAGGTGTCATTGCCTGCTGCGTCGCAGGATGGAACTGCAACCATCCAGGTCACAAATCCGGTGACCGGAGCCTTTTCGCAGATGATTGGCGCGCTAACCTATGGCGCGTCGGCCACCGATCTCTTGCTTCTGCTGCAAGGCGCGGAGCCCTCAACGCCAGTTGGATCGCAAGCTGCCAACCCGCATCCGTGTACGCGCGGTCGCCGCCGATGGAGTTACGCCAGTGAGCGGGGCAACCATTGCCTGGAGCACGACCAACGGCGTGCGGTTCTCGGCATGCGGCGGGGCTTCTTCCTGCTCAGTGCTCAGCGATGAAGCGGGAGAAGCCTCCAGCTTGGTGACTCCCACGGCGACAGGTCAGAGCACGATCACAATCGCGCTCGCGCCAACTTCCTACTCGCCGCCGCAGTCGCAGCAGGCAACGTTGGTGGGAACCTCGACCACGCTCGACTTGGCCGCAGTGACGCCGACGCGCTGGATCGGGCAAGGCGCGACGCTTGCCGTTCCTCTTACCGTGGAAGCTCTGGACTTGGGCGTGCCGCTGGCAAATGTAACGGTCAATTTCGCGGTCAAGAATGGCACCGCCTCGCTTTCGTCCGGCAGTGCAACCACCAACGGCTCGGGCTTCGCCACTATAACCGCAAAGCTCACGAATCTAAGCGCCAATGTGCAGGTAAGCGCCTGTGTCGCGCCGAGCAATTCGCCGTGCAGCCAGCCCTTCGTCTTGTACGCAACGCCCGCTTCGCTGTGGACGCTACAAACAGTAAGTGGATCGTCGCAGGTTGTGCTCACCGGCCAGGCTTTTCAACCGCTGGTGATGCGTGTAACCGACGGATCGAGTGCCGAAAACTCGGTCACGGGAGTCAACGTTTCTTTTGCGACGACGCTAGCGCAGGTTGCGGGAGACGGGCCGCCCGTTCTTCTCGGATCGTCCGACGCGCAGGTGGTGAGCGCCCAGGACGGTACCTCCTCGATCGTGCCCTCCGCCGGAAACATTGGCCCATGCTCGGTATTCATCACGGTGACTGCGGGCCAATCCACCGCGCAGTTGCAGATGGAGAGCCTGGCAGCCATCGTTCCGGTGCAACCGGAAAAAACGCCCGGACAAACTGCGCCCGCGCAAATCGAGCAGCACCTTGGCTCTCCCGCGCAACCCTCACCATCCCAACCGCTACCCATCATAGTCGCGGTGCCGCAAGCTGCTCCAAACAACGATCCAGATCCGGATTTGCACCCAAACACGTGTCCCGAATCATCTGCGAACGATGTCGAGAACTCGACCCCAACGCCCTGCGAAAAAACAAAACCTGGCGAAGCTGCAGCCGAAGCCAAACCGGAAGTCAAATCCGAAGTGAAAGATAAGACGAAACCCGACCCAGTTGACAACGACATTGCCCCGGCAAGCGCGCCAGCCCCAACAGATCTTCCTGCTCCCGTGAAGATCCAACCTGGCCCTTTATCAGGCAGTTGACGTTCGGAGGACAAACGAAGTTGCCGCGCCCTGGCAGGCGATCTGCTCCACTTATGACTATAGGTCGCATTAGGCGAACGCTGCCGCGAAATCCTGTCAACCCCATGTTTTGGCGATTTCCCTCGTAAGCTGATGAATTGGAGGGGACAATAAAGTTGAAAATGGTGTCCGGGCAGGTCTGTCGAATTGATATAATAGACTTATAAGTGAAGAAACAAAGGTGCGGGTTCTCCGCACCTTTTTTCTATGCAATTGAAAAAGAGATTACAACGTCTGAAACGTCGAACCTCCGAAACTTGGCATTGCTAAGTCCTTATTCGGGAATATTTTGCATATAAGCCATTTAAATTCAAGGATTTGAGAACAATTTCCCCCTAAGTCCATGATTCCAAGGAACTGGAGATTTATTTTTTTCTCGGGCAAACGGTATCGGCTATGGTTTCCTTGTCCCAGTCCATTGATCGACCCAGTCGTTGACCGTCTTCCACCAAAGCTGAGAATTCTGCGGCTTCAGCACCCAGTGGCCTTCGTCGGGGAAGTAAAGCATTTTGGACGGCACGCCCATCGTTTGCAGCGTCGTGAAAAGCTGGAAGCCTTCGCTCACGTCGAGGCGGTAGTCGAGCTGTCCGTGGACGACGAGCGTCGGCGTCTTGAAATTTTTCGCCGCAATTGCTCGGAGACCACTTCTCGTACATCTCGCGGTTCGTGTATGGAGTGCCCTTGAACTCCCACTGGTTGAACCAGAGTTCTTCGGTTGTGCCCCAGGCGGAGATGGTATTGAACATGCCGTCGTGCGAGACGATGCACTTGAAGCGGTCGGTATGGCCGAGCACCCAGTTGGCCATGTATCCGCCATAGCTCGCGCCCAGCGCGCACTCGCGGTCTTTGTCGATGAACGGATAAGTCTTCTCCGCGTAGTCGAGGCCCTTCATCAAATCTTCAAACGGAGCGCCGCCCCAGTCGCCGTTGATCGCGTCAATGAACTTCTGTCCGTACCCAGTCGAGCCGTGGAAGTTGATCATGATGACCACGTATCCGTTGGCGGCAAAGAGTTCGGGATTCCAGCGATAGGACCAGTCGTCTCCCCAAGCGCCTTCGGGGCCGCCGTGGATGAGGAACTTCACGGGATATTTCTTGGACGGATCGAAGTTCGGCGGCTTGACGAGGAAGCCTTCGACCTTGTCGCCGTGCGCGCCGGTGAACCAGAAGGGTTCGAGCGGAGACATGGCGACCTGCGACAGAACAGCATCGTTAAGGTGCGTGAGTTGCTCTCCCATAGGAGGATCGTAGGGATCGATTTTCGAAGGGAGTATAAGCCTTTGGATCTCAGTAGGTCGTTGCACAGACATACGAGTGAAGAGCAGCGCACTTCCATCGCGTGTGAAGGCGAGGTCATCATCGTAACCACGCGTGATGCGTTGAATGAGAGTTACTTGCGTTATCTGGTGCGTTCCGGGCGGGAGGCCTTTTGGTGGCTTCATGGGTGTAACCTTCATCGTCCCGCAGTAGTTGAGCAAGATTACAGTCTGACCATTGTTTCGCCCTTCGTCATCCGTCGAAAGGTAAAAAATCCTTGAGGAATCAGGAGACCAAGTAAACGTTCCTACCCAATCCCACAAAGCCTTCGGCCAAGGACATCACTTCTGGCCCTGTCTTGCGGTCGTAGAGCATCAGCCGAAAGCGGTCGCTCTCGTATCCCGGACGCTGCTGGGCGCGGTAGGCGATGTACTTGCCATCGGGAGAATAGAGCGGAGTCGAGTCGCTGGCGGGATTGTCGGCGGTGATGTTCTTTGCCGTTCCTCCGTTCACCGAAACGATCCAGAGATCGTTGTTGGTGGACGTGGCTTCGACCTTGTCGTGGTTCGAGGTGTAGCAAATCTCCTGCCCGTCGGGCGAGAAGGCGTAGTCGTCCTGCCCGCCGAGCGAGAATACCGGAGCGTCGTAATCGCCGGGAGTGAGATCGCGGGGAATCAATTTTTCGGCCACTGGGGAGCTGTCCGCGCCTGCTAAACCGAATTGCGGAGGGATTGGAATCACGATACAGATGGCTGCGCTTGCCCGCTTTGTATGCGTTCCAGTGGCGATAGAGGAGGCGATCAAAGATCAGCGCTTTGACTTTCGAATCTTCGGTCTCTTTCACCTTCTTATGCGTTGCAGTCCGACCTCGGCCTCGGGCGCACCGTCGCATTCGGGATAAACATCGGACGTGAACAGAATGTTCTTCCCATCCGGCGACCAGAGTTCGCCGCCAGCTTCGGTCGCGATTGAAGTCAGCTTGCTCACGCCGTTGACAGCTCCCGCAGCGCCATCGAAATCCGCAATCCAGACCTGCGAGCCGCCCTCTTTATTCGAGAGAAACGCAAACCGCTTCCCATCCGGAGCCCAGCGCGGACGGTCGCCGTCCTGATCGGCGATGAGCACGCGTTCCGGCCCGCCCGCCAGCGGCACGATCCAGATGTGCGAAGTCTTCTTATTCGCCGCCAGATCCACATCGACCGCGGCGAACAGCACCCACTTGCCATCCGGAGAAGGCACCGGCTCGCCGACGCGCTTCAGCTTCATCATGTCTTCGAAGGTGAAGGGATGCTTGGCTTGAGAGAATGCGGGAAGGCTAAGAACCGGAGCAAGCAGAAAAGAACGAGAGCGGAAAACGGCGCATAGGCTACCTCCGCGGAACAAAAGAGTGTAGCACTCGGCACGGTACACGTTGCTTGCCGGCGCACGAGACGCAGGTGCTTCGCTTCGCTCAGGATGACAAATCTAATCTGAATGCGCTTCATTCCAGACCTGCGGAGCTTTGCTCCGCTGAGGCGGACGAATGCGTCCGCCCCTACGTGGGCAAATTACGCGCCCAGTTCTTCCAGCATCGCCGTCATCTCCGATTGCGCGTGCGTGTTGCCGGTGCGGCGCGCGCACGACGATGCCGTCCACCAGCCATGCGCTTGGCTTCATCGATGCGGCTGGCGTTGGCTAGCGTCTGCGCGGCCATGAAGTAGGCCGGCGTGTAATCGGGATTTTTCTCGATCAGCGTTTTGAATTCCTGCAAGCGCCTGCTCGATTTGTCCGGCTTTCGAATACTCCATCGCCAGTCCATAGCGCGCAAACGAATCCTCGGGATTGGCGGTAAGAATTTCGGTCAACATGGCAATGCGATCCATAAAGGAGCTCTCAGCTCTCAGCTCTCAGCCTCAGTCAAAACCAAAGGCGAAGAGCGTTGGCTGAAAGCTGATGGCTGACGGCTGAAAGCTGCTTCCCATTCATATCATGCCCCGCGTTACAATGGGCTTTCCTCGAGGAACCAAATTGGCTTGCCCATTTTTTGTGCCGCTGGAAATTGTAAACGACGGCTCCTGGCCGCATCCTTCGCGCTTGCCCCTCGGTGCGGGATGGACCGGAAACTGCCTTGCCTCGGGACAGGAACTGCCGGCTTCCGACGCCCATGTCCGCGAATTCTGCAATCTTGGTTACGCCACCGGGTGTCCGCATCTTCCGCCGCAACCGCGACTGGGATGCGGTACGTTTTTCGGTTGCCAACACGAACGCGAGTCAACTCACGTTTGGTACGCATGTGAGCTGGCCACGCTCCGATCGAGCATGGCAAGTTGATCTTCGATCTGGTGAGAGAGGTTTGGCTGAACCCGCACACGGATCCGCGTATGCTGAGACTAGCAAGCTGCTATCTCCAAGCTTATCGCGCACGGCAAGGTGCTGCTCCTGATCGTCGTTCCTGTCGTCGTTCCGATCTAACGATAGATCCGCGATTGATGCATCGCCGATTGCGCAGACCGAACATTGACACGATATGAACGAACTATGAATGAACTATGAACGAGCCTGAACGAACTATGAATGACAAAGCGAAATTCACCCGTCCCCGTCCGGTACGCGAATCGATCTCGGAAATGACGGAGATCGTTCTGCCGAACGATGCCAATCCGCTGAACGCTTTGCTGGGCGGACGCCTGATGCACTGGATCGATCTGGCGGGCGCCATGGCCGCCCACCGCCACTCGCGCGCGTACGTGGTGACCGCTTCCATCGATCATCTGGATTTTCTGGTGCCGGTTCGCGTCGGAGATTTCGTGATTCTGCGCTCGTCGGTCAATCGCGTCTTCCGCACTTCGATGGAAGTGGGCGTGAAGGTGTGGGTGGAAAATTATCGCTCCGAAGAGAGCCGGCACGTTAGCTCCGCCTATCTGACCTTTGTCGCCATCGATGCTGCCGGAAATAAAGTCGTAGTGCCGCCGGTCGTTCCGGAAACTGAAGATGAGAAGCGCCGCTACGACGGGGCCCTCCGACGTCGCGAGGCACGGCGCGCCGAATCTGCGCGGAAGAACACCGTTCCGAGTTAGGCATTTCTGGATTTTGAACTAAGAAATAGAACACTTACGCCGCATTGCTGCTAAGCTGATGGGTTCAACTTAGCGAGCGCAAGTTTGTCATTGGTCGTTTGTCGTTTGTCGTTTGTCATCCGTCATTCGTCATTCGTCATTCGTTTCCGGGAAGTCAAAGGCCGCGGACAAGAATGTCCGCGCTACACGTTCAAGAGACTTGAGTCCTTACTTATGGAGAGCGCACTTTTAATTCACCGGCTTCACTTCGCCTTCACCGTAACCTTTCACTATCTGTTCCCGCAGCTCACCATGGGGCTGGCGCTTCTGATCGTCGTGCTCAAGACGATTGCCTTGCGGCGGAACGATCCCGTGTACGACCAGGCGGCACGTTTCTGGGCAAAGATTTTCGGCATCAACTTCGTATTGGGTGTGGTGACCGGCATTCCGATGGAATTCCAGTTCGGCACCAACTGGTCGGTGTTCTCGCGATTCGCCGGCGGCGTCATCGGCCAGACCCTGGCCATGGAAGGAATGTTTGCCTTCTTCCTGGAATCGGCGTTTCTCGGACTCTTCCTCTACGGAGAGAAGCGCTTGAGTCCGAGGGCCCACTGGCTGTCGGCCGTCGCCGTTTTTGCGGGTTCGTGGTTTTCCGGTTACTTCATCATTGCCACCGACGCTTTCATGCAGCATCCCGTCGGCTATTTCACGGCTGCCGACGGCAGCTTGCAACTGTCGAGCTTCTGGGATTTCGTGCTCAATCCCTGGGCGGGATGGCAATACGCGCACAACATGAGCGGAGCCGCCATCACGGGCGCGTTCATCATGACGTCGGTAGGGGCATTCTATCTGCTCTCGGGCAAGTGGACTGCGCACGCCCGCATCTTCGTCAAGACTGGCGTGATTGCGGGTTGCGTGTTCAGCATTCTGCAGATTTTTCCGACTGGCGACCGGCAGGGCAAGATGGTCACCGATCTGCAACCCCCGACCCTGGCGGCGATGGAGGGATTGTTTCAGGGCCAGACCAGAGCGCCGTTGCTAATCTTAGGTCAGCCCAACGAGCAGCAAGGTAAGATCGATAACCCGCTGCAAGTTCCGGGAATGTTGAGCATGCTGACTTACAGACGCTGGAGTGCCCACGTCCGCGGACTTGATGCTTTCCCGAAGCAAGATTGGCCGGGCAACATTCCGTTGCTCTATTACAGTTACCACATCATGGTTGGCCTGGGGACGTTCTTCGTCACAGTCATGGTGGTGTCTTTATTCCTGCTGTGGCGCGGCAGGCTCTTTCACGCGAAGTGGATGCTGTGGATTCTCATGCTCGCAGCGCCGTTCCCGTATATCGCCAATACCGCCGGTTGGATGACCGCCGAACTCGGCCGACAACCATGGTTGGTGTACGGACTGATGCGCACGGAAAACGGCTTCTCCAAGCTGGTCTCGGCCGGTAACAGCATGTTTACTCTCTTGGGATTCATGGGGATGTACCTGGTGTTGGGCATTCTGGGACTGTTTCTGCTCTGGCGAGAAATTGATCGCGGCCCCGTAGAGGGACACGACTCGGTGTCCAATTTAGGTCGGGCGACGGAGGCAAAGTAATATGGCGAGCCTTTGGTTCTGGATTGTCGCAGCTATGGTTGCGACGTACGTCGTGCTCGACGGATTCGATCTCGGCGCGGGCGCGATTTATCTGATGGCGGCGAAAACCGACGAGGAGCGCCGGCGAGTGCTGCGCGCCATCGGCCCGGTGTGGGATGGCAATGAAGTCTGGTTGCTGGCGGCCGGCGGCACACTTTACTTTGCGTTTCCTCAGCTCTACGCGTCGAGCTTCAGCGGGTTCTACCTTCCGCTGATGATGGTCTTGTGGCTGCTGATTCTGCGCGCCATGGGCATCGAATTCCGAGCGCACGTGGAAAGCCATGTGTGGCAGAGCTTCTTTGACGTGGTGTTCAGCGTCTCCAGCATTCTGCTGGCGGTATTTTTTGGGGCGGCGCTGGGCAACGTAGTGCGTGGAGTTCCGCTGGATGCGACCGGCTATTTCTTTGAGCCGCTATGGACCAACTTCAAACTCGGTCCGCAGGTCGGCATTCTCGACTGGTATACCGTGCTCATCGGAGTGATGGCGCTGGTGACCCTGACTGCGCACGGGTCCTACTATGTTGCACTCAAGACCGATGCTGACCTTGGCCGCCGCGCTCGCGGTTTCGCCTTGCTCTGCTGGCCCTTGCAGTTTTTTCTGACCGTCAGCGCTCTGGTTGCAACTTATTTCATCCGTCCCGACATGATGACAAACTACGGGAAGCATCCGATCGGAATACTGGTGCCGATCGTCGTTTTCTCCAGCTTGGCGGTGATGCTCTGGGCGAATCCCAAGGGCAAAGAGAAACTCGCCTTCATCGCCTCGAGCCTGTATATCGCTTTCATGCTGGTAGGCGCAGCGTTTGCGCTCTATCCCGTCGTTTTGCCTGCCCGGGACCACCAGTACGACTTGACCATCTACAACACCGCCGCCGGTAACCACGGATTAAGCGTTGGTCTGGTTTGGTGGACGTTCGCCGCGGTGCTGGCGATAGGGTATTTCGCTTTCGTCTACCGCATGTTTCGCGGCAAGGTGCAGCTCGGGGAAGGGCACTACTGAGCGGTCAGCGGTCAGCCTTCAGCCATCAGCCATCAGGTAAACCGGGGCGCGTCTGTCGTCGGGATGTGCGTCCGGATGTGCGTCCGGATCATCGTTCGGATCATCGTTCGGATCTACGGCAGCCCTCAAGCAGATTGGGTTTACCTGAGGGCTGATGGCTGACGGCTGACCGCTGATGGCTTCCTTCTCCCTCCCGTATAATCAGACGATGAGCGCTCATTCCCATCCCGGCCAGCAACAGAACACTCCACAACCTTTACCCGGCGTGAATGCCATCATCGCCGTCGGTTCCGGCAAGGGCGGAGTCGGCAAAACTACGCTCGCGGTCAATCTGGCAATCGCCCTCACCCAGATGGGGCACAAAGTCGGATTGCTCGACGGCGACGTTTATGGTCCCAACGTTCCACTCATGCTCGGCACCAACGAGCAGCCGAAGGTGATGGGGGAAAACCAGATTGCGCCCATCAACTCACATGGGCTGAAGGTCATCTCGGTCGGATTCCTCAATCCCGGAGACAAGCCGCTGATCTGGCGCGGGCCGATGCTGCATTCGATCATCAAGCAGTTTCTGGGATCGGTGCAGTGGGGACTGCTGGATTACCTCGTCATCGACCTTCCTCCGGGAACGGGCGACGTTGCACTCTCGCTGATCCAGACCGTCCCGCTGACCGGCGCGATCGTGGTTTCTACGCCGTCCGATGTATCGCTGCAGGATGCGCGCAAGGCCATCGAGATGTTCCGCCAGATGAAGGTGGATATCGTCGGCATGGTCGAAAACATGAGTTACTTCGTTTGCCCGCACTGCCAGCATGAGATCGATATCTTCTCGCGCGGCGGCGCGGAAAAGACCGCGAAACAGTTCGATATCACCTTTCTCGGAAGTGTCGAACTCGATCCGGAGATCCGCAAGTCGGGCGACGGCGGAACGCCGGCCGTGCTCCAGGGAGAGAACTCGCCCCATGCGAAGTCGCTGTTCGCGTTCGCCCGCAATGTGGTGGCGCGGGTCAAAGAAATCAAAGCGAACAGCTCGGAAAGCGTGATTCAGATTCAGTAGGCTGGCGCTCGTGGGACTGTGTCGGGAATGTCCATTTTCACGGCACCGTGAGATGTGCTACAACACCGCATATGAGTTCAACTGTAATGCGGAAATCGACTGCCGATGCTCCCGGTGTGGCCACTGCGCCGGTTGCTCCGAAGCGGGATGCGTCCTCGATCTGTCCCAACTGCTCGACCGAGTTGAGCGGACATCGCTGTAAGGTGGTTTGCAAGAAATGCGGCTTCTATTTGAGCTGCTCTGATTTTTACTGATCCCTCGCAAACCTACGGCGGCCATGATCTCGCTACTGGCCGATGTGCCTGCTTTCCATTGCCATCCATTGTTGCGCTTCTTCCATGGAAAAAGAGACGAGGATGTTGCCGCCTTCGGGGCGCAAGATGCGGTGAATATGAGCAGCATGGATCTGAGCCTGGCTTTGAACCACGAATGCCCGCCTTGATTCGATGACGAACGGATCGACATTATCGGCCAGGTTCATGGCTTGCGTTGGGCTGAGCTCGACTTCTTCGACGTTACGCAAATCGACGATCTCGGAAAAGCTTGGACGGAATCGCGGGTCGGCGCGGAGATGCCCGGCATAGTCTTTGATGTCCTGGAAGGTGATTGTCCCCGTAAATCTCACAAGGACGAACCGGTTTTCGAGGTCAATGAAATAAGTGGCAGACCGCAGTCGCTGAGCGGCGTCTTTCGTCTTGCCGTCACTTTTCTTTGCCAAGGCGCGGTTGCCTGTTTTGTCGAGTTTCGCATCCAGCTTGTGCATAGAGGTGGGCACGTTACGATGCTTCGGCGTCACGCCGAATCTGTCATGATGTTTATCGGCAGAAACTGCCTTGGTCTTTACGCGGGAAACGGTCGAGGCGAAAACGGATGCCTCAGGGATCTCGTTGGCCGCTGTGCGTTGACGGAGTTCCCCTCTCTCCTTTTACAATAGGTGCGGCTTGATTTCTTGATCGAGGAGATTGGAATGCAACGCAAAGCGAGTGCAGTTTGGAAAGGTGCTTTGAAGGATGGAAAAGGGACGGTTTCGTCCACCAGCGGCGTTCTGTCGAATACTCCATATTCATTTGCCACACGGTTTGAAGGTACGCCGGGTACGAATCCGGAGGAACTGATTGCGGCGGCGCATGCGGCGTGTTTTTCGATGGCGCTGTCGGCACAACTGGGAACCGCGAACCTGACGCCGGAAAGCATCAGCACGGCAGCCACGCTAACGATGGAGAAACTCGATGCAGGTTGGACCATCACCGCCGTGCATCTGGATGTGGTCGCGAAGGTTCCGGGCGCGAGCGCAGAAGCTTTCAGCACGGCCGCGCAGAATGCCAAAGCGGGCTGCCCGGTATCGAAGGTGCTGAACGCGAAGATCACGATGGATGCGAAGCTCGGCTAGCGGCTTATAGCGACGCCAAACTGGCTAGCTTTGCGAGCGCAAGATCTGGCGCAGCTTTTGATTGATTTTTACCGCGTCCTGAGAAGCCTGGTCGATCAGTTCGACCCAGCGGCGTGTGTTCTCGGGCGGGCCCGCCTGGGAGATCAGGTAGGTGGCTTGCACAATGGTCTCGAGCGAATTGCTGAGATCGTGCGCCAAGGCGCGGAGTTCCTTCGCCAGTTGTACGGGAATTTTCTCGGAGGGATTGTCCATCGTCTTTCGGTGGTCGTTTTTCGGCGGTCTTCTTTCGGCAGTCTGGCGCTGGGCTTTGGTTTGACAGCGGGCGTCAGCCAGTAGATATTAGTGTAGTCCCCTTAATAAAGGGCCTGCCGATTTTTTCTTCGTTTATGTATGCGGATATGGCGGAACTGGCAGACGCGCTAGGTTCAGGTCCTAGTGATCGCAAGGTCGTGGAGGTTCGAGTCCTCTTATCCGCACCAACCCCAGCCCTCAGCTATCAGTTGTCAGCTCTCAGTTAGATCATGCGCCCGCGGACAGGCGATGCGTGCTGCGGCTTTGCGCTATGCCGTATTGGCGGATTTTATAGAGCAAGGCTTTGTAGCTGATCTGTAGCAGCGCCGCAGCTTGTTTGCGATTCCAGTTCGTTTCTTCCAGAGCCCGGGCGATGGCTTCGGCCTCCGCCTCATCTTTGGCATTGCGCGACAGCGACTTCAGGCCGCCGGCGGAATCGGCACTCGCGGCCGCAATTCTCCCCGGGATATCCGCGTGCATTCCGGCACCGCCATCGGGCCTGGGCTGTAGTTCGGACGCAGCCAGTGTTTCGTCTCCCAGCACTAGATAACGCTTGATAAAGTTGCTGAGCTCGCGCAGGTTGCCCGGCCAGGAGTGCTTCAGGCATGCTTCCATCAAGGGAGCCGATAGAGGCAATGGCGAACGCGCGTACGACTCCGACATGCGTGACATGAAATGCTTCAGCAGGATCGGGATTTCTTCCTTGCGCTCGCGCAGCGGGGGCAACGACATGGTGAAAGCGTTCAGGCGGTAATAGAGGTCTTCCCGCAGTCGCTTGTTCGCGAGCGCCTCGGGAATATTGATGTTGGTGGCGGCCAGGATGCGAACATCGACTTTGATCACGGTGCGGCTGCCCAGCCGGGAAAAAGTCTGGTCCTGCAGCACGTGCAAAAGCTTGGCTTGCAGCAGCGCCGGCATCTCGCCGATTTCATCGAGCAGGATGGTGCCTTTGTTGCAAAGCTCGAACTTGCCTGGTTTTGGATGGTTGGCGCCGGTGAAAGCTCCCGCTTCGTAGCCAAACAGTTCACTTTCGAGCAGGTCGGCAGGTACCGCCGCGCAATTTACTTTGAGAAAAGTGCGGTGCGCTCGCGGAGAAAGTTTATGGATCAGGCGGGCGAGCACTTCCTTGCCCGTGCCGCTTTCCCCCAGCAGGAGGACCGGGATATCGACGTTGGCAACGAGCGCGGCCTGCGAACGGATTTTCTTCATCGCGGGGCTGGCAGCGACGAAGAACACGTCGTCGCAAAGCTCTTCGATTTCGCCGGTATAGCTTTCCGCCTTGGCCGTGCTGCTCACACACTGCCCGATGACCGCGTCGAGTTCGGCCTTCTGGAACGGTTTGGTCAGGTAATCGATGGCGCCGAGCCGCATGGCCTGCACCACTTTGCGCGTGTCATTCACGCAAGAGAGCATGACGACTTTCAATCCGGGTTTGAGATGGCGGAGTTGCTCGAGAGTCTGTAATCCGTCAATGCCGGGCATGAGCAGATCGAGCAGCACCAAGTCGGGCTGCAAGCCTTTCTGGACGCGCTCCACCGCTTCTTCGCCGGTGCTGGCGGTTTGCACTTTGTGGTCGTCCACTTCCAGCAGCGTACGGATGTAGCGCAGCATTCCCGGTTCGTCGTCCACCAGCAAGATGTTGGCGGCTTCGCTCATTTGGCTCCTCGTGGCGGGTTACTCAGAATTGGCTTCATGGGAATGAGAAAAGAAAATTTACAGCCGGCGCCGGGCTCGCTTTCCACCCAGATCTTGCCGCTCATGCCTTGCAACAGCCGGCGAGCAATGGCTAGTCCGAGGCCCATGCCCTCGGCCGATTCGCTGCCCGGCAGGCGGAAGAAGTCGTCGAAGATTTCCAGGTGAAACTCCGGGCGAATTCCGGGGCCGGTGTCGGCCACACTGACTTTGACCGCATTCGGCACGTTGCTCGATTGACGGCGGCGCTCTCCGGGAATTCCGGGGGCGCTCACACCGCGACGCTCCCACATATGAGGTTCGGCGTGCAGCCAGACCGTGCCACCCTGGGGGGTGTACTTGGCGGCATTTTCAAGAAGATTGGAAATCACCCGCTGGATCTTGGGTCCGTCGAACGCAAATGGCGGCAGTTTGTCATTGGCGAGGAAATACAGGGCGAGACCGCGCGCCTGAAACCGGGCCGACCATAACCGGCAAACCTCCGAGAGGCAGGCGTTCATGTCACCTTCCACATACAGCATGCGCAGTTCGCCAGTTTCGAGCACACTGAAAGTGAGGAAGTCGTGAATAAACTGCTGCAAACGCTGTCCGCTGGAAAACATGTCGCCCATCACTTCTCTCTGGCGGTCATTCAGCGGTCCGAGTTTCTGACTCTGCAAGAGCTCAATGTAGCCATTGAGGATGGCGAGGGGCGTTTTAAGGTCATGGGCGGCAGAGGCCAGAGCGTTTGTGGTCTTGCGGAAACGATCGCGCAAGTTTTCGAGTTCGCGAGCTGTATCGTCCGCAGAATTGGGCGCGCTCGCCTGAGCTGCCGCCGCTAACAAACGGTCTTTCGCACTCGTACCCGTTGGGGCGGTGGCTGGACTTTTTTCAGACATCGAAGACATGGAGATCCCCAATCTCGAATCACATGGGGAGGGAACGACTTTACTACCGTCCAGAACTGGGGATTAAGCCGATGATATGGCAGTGATAACAGACTGTCAATTGCAAACCGCCCCGGAACCCAGTGCGAAAAACATTGCACTCTTGATCTGACCATAAGTCATATTTATGTCTTCGGACATTGGACTTAAATGATTGATCTCCGTGATGGAAGCGAGGTTTGAGGCATTCCAGCCAGCCTTGGGTTCTTTGGGAGTTTGGCCCCTGAGATGCGGTTCTGAGGCAGTAAATGCCGGTCCAATTACCGGTCCAGGGGTGGGTTCGACACGTGTCTCGCACGATCTCTAAGAAGGAAGAACGGAAGTGGCCGAGGCTACAACTGGCGATTCCGGTTTTTGTCCGTGCTCGCGATGAAGGGGGCAAGGACTCACTGGAGTTTGCCACGGCGATTAACATCTCTCCGGGGGGCGCTTTAGTGGTAATTCGGCGTTCTTTGCCCAAATCGGCGGTGGTTTCACTGGAGATTCCGAGCGCTCCAGTCGGACCTATCCAGGGTATAAAGACCTCTTCTCGCGTGTTCCAGGCCAAGGCGGTGTGGGTAACGCACCTTGACGACTATCATCTTCTAGGGGTGAAGTTCGCTCGTCCCCTCGGTACCGATGTGGCGCCAGGTTCGGGCAAGCGTTTGAGGAAAGCGGCTTCTGAAGTGTGAAAAGTTTTTCCCTCCCCCTACCTTTTTCCGCATGGCACTTTGGTGCCATGCCGTAGGTTCGTGCTTCGGGCATATCATCCCCCTAAGCCGTTAGCCACTGAACGTTTAACGGAAAGCTTCCGGGGCGTTCAGTTTCCTTCCCCAGTTTGGTGCTTGAGATGCACTTTTAGTGCATGCGGATGAACACTTCACCGCAATGGGGCATTCACTCTTATGACCACACTTTCGGTAACTACTCTGGCGCAGTCGCTGGGCGAGGTTCCCCCTGACAACATCATTTTTGGCCACTCCGAGGTCATGCAGTCGGTTCGTTCGCGGTTGGGTAAAGTGGCCGCCGCCAACGTTCCGGTCCTGATCACCGGCGAGAGCGGCACGGGGAAAGACATCATTGCGCGCCTCATCCACAGCCTGTCGCCTTGGAGAGTCGGGCCATATGTAAAGGTGAACTGCCCGGCGATCCCTGGGACCTTGCTGGAAAGCGAACTGTTCGGCTACGAGAAAGGGGCCTTCACCGGCGCGGTCGGATCGAAGCCCGGACGGGTCGAAATGGCGCACCGCGGCACGTTGTTTCTCGACGAAATTTCAGAGCTTGACCCATCGCTGCAATCGAAGCTCTTGCAGCTTTTGCAGGATGGGCAGTTCTGCCGCATCGGCGCTCAGGAAGACAAGAAAGTTGAGGTCCGGGTGGTGTGCGCCACGAATCGCCAACTGGAGGCGGAGATCGAAGCGGGTACTTTCCGCCAGGATCTTTACTACCGCATCAACGTAGTGAATATACGCATGCCGGCGCTGCGGGAACGCCGCGGCGACATCGAAGATCTGTGCAGCTACTTCCTTGAGTACTACAACCGCAAGTTCAACTGCCGGGCGCGGCCGCTGTCGAGCGAAGTGCTGGCGGTGCTGCAGAAATATCACTGGCCGGGAAACATCCGCGAACTGGAAAACCTGATCAAGCGCTACGTGATCCTGGGGCATGAAGAAGTGATCACCAACGACCTGGTAGCCCGCGAGCCCGACTTTTTCAGTTCCGAGATTTCGCTGGACGGTCCAATTTCTCTGAAGAAGCTTACGCGCCAATGTGTGCGCGAACTGGAACGCAAGGTCATCCTGAAGGTGCTGCAACAGCACCATTGGAATCGTAAACAGGCAGCCCGAACGCTGGGCATCAGCTATCGAGCCCTGCTTTACAAAATCCGCGATGCCGGGTTGCCGTCCAACCGCGCTCTACGCCTGCGGCAGGCGGAGAAAAACGCCCTCGCCGCCGGCAGTCCTAGCGGAGTGGCAGCAGCCGACTGAAAGCGAAACGATTGACTCGTTGGATCGTGAATCGTTGGATCATGGAGTATTGACGGCCGATCGACCCATGATTCAACGATTCCAACCCTCACCATCTTGGCCCAGGCTCCATCGGATGCCGCCTTTCGCAATCAGCCATACCGTATAATGCAATCAGATGAGACCCGCAATCAGAGTCGACAGCGCGTTCGCCACGCCTTATGACACCGCCAGGACTCTCGGTGTATCCAAGTCTCGAACGGAAGAATTGATCAAGATCGCGAGGCGGTACACCGATCGCATTCTTAAGAACCAGGCATCCAAAGCCGGTTCATCCGTGGAAAAGCCCCATGGCAGGAGAAAGGCCGCATCGAGTGCCGCAAGAAAGAGCAGTGGGCCGAATGCCGGCACGAAAATTTCAACAACAAGATCGAAGGCAGCGAAGGGCAAGCGTTAAGAAGGCTGATGTTTTTCTGAACATCCCCTACGACGGCCGCTTTGAGAACCTCTTGCTGGCCTACATCGCGGGCATCAGCGCTTTCGGATTTTCCCCACGAGCCACGCTCGAAATTCCTTTCAGTCAACGGCGCCTGGAGCGGATTCTTTCGTTGATCGCTTCATCGCAATACTCGGTCCACGACTTGTCGCGGGTCGAATTGGACAGAACCGCTCCCCGCACGCCACGATTCAATATGCCATTCGAACTAGGGCTGACCGTGGGCATGGGAAATCCGAAACATGCCTGGATCGTCTGCGAAACCCGCCGGCACCGCGTCAAGAAATCCCTGAGCGATATTGACGGCACCGATGTCTATATTCACGACGGCACTGTGCGCGGTGTCTTTCGCGAACTCCGCAACGCCTTCGTAAGAAACCGGCGTCAGCCAAGTGTGGTGCAGATGATGCAGATCTACCGGATCCTCCGGCTGAATTTTGCGGGCATTTTACGGAAGGCGGGAGCCAGAGATCCTTTCAACGCGCGCGTCTTTCTGGACCTATGCGTACTAGCAAGTGCAACCGCCGACGACCTCGTGATCCCTTGAGGCCTTTAGTATCGTGGCCGGATTCACCCGCTCAGTCTTGATTCCAGCTCGCGCAGCGCTGCATTCCACTCGTTCAGCCCTCCCGCCTCAAGCCACAAGTCCTTGAGTTCGGAGTTGGTTCGCACCTTATAAACTGCAAGCCGCGCAATTTCTGACATTTCGGCGCTCGGCGCGCCTTCGATCTTGCCCACCCACTCCGCAATCTGGCTCGGCACCGCCTGGGGAGCGTTGCCTCGCGCCGTGGCAACGATCTCGGCTGCCGCAATGACGGCACTGCTTTCGGGAGCATCCAGATAGTCCTGATCGGCGGCACGGGCCAGCATCTGCCTCAGATCGTCAACGCTCACAGAATTGAGTTGCCCAAGAAACTTCTGCGCGTCCTCGTTCTCGAAACTGCCCGTTCCCCATCCGCCCATGAAGCCTCCGGGCAGAATTATAGATTGTGCGGCGCACGATTCTTCACTTCTGCGCAATCATTTCTGCGCGATCCATCACACCCAGTACGTCCGATCCAGCGTTCGGTACTGAATCGCCTCGGCGATGTGCTTAGGTTCGAGTTGCGGAATCGCCGTCGAGGTCGGCAATCGTGCGCGCGACTTTCAGAATGCGGTCGTGGGCGCGGGCGCTGAGTCCTTGTTGCGCCATGGCGCGTTCGAGCAGTCGCTCACAATCGGCCGAGAGCTCGCAGAATTTGCGAATCAACTGGGTCGGCATCTGCGCATTGCAGTAGACCTTTTCGAGCGCGGAAGAAAAGCGTTGCAACTGGACATCGCGGGCGCGGATTACGCGCTCCAGGATACTTGCCGAACTTTCTGCCTCTTTCGTACTGCGCAATTCTTTGTAGTTCACCGCCGGAACATCAATATGAATGTCAATGCGGTCGAGCAGCGGGCCTGAGATTTTCGACATGTAGCGTTGGATCATGGGCGGAGTGCAATGGCATTCGCGCGTCCGGTCGTTGTGAAATCCGCAGGGACAGGGATTCATGGCAGCGGCGAGCATGAAGCGCGCGGGGAAGGTCAGCGACATGGCGGCGCGCGCGATGCAGACCGTACCGTCTTCGAGCGGCTGGCGCATGACGTCGAGAACGTTGCGCGGGAATTCGGGAAATTCGTCGAGAAACAGCACGCCATTGTGAGCGAGCGAAACTTCGCCCGGCCGGGGAATCGCGCCCCCGCCGATCAGCCCTGCGTCGGAGATGGTGTGATGCGGCGCGCGAAAAGGACGCAGGCCGACGAGTCCGGCATGCGCATCGAGCACGCCCGCCACACTGTGAATCTTGGTGGTCTCCAGCGCTTCTTCGAAAGTGAAGGGCGGCAAGATGGTCGGCATGCGTTTCGCGAGCATCGTTTTTCCCGATCCTGGAGGCCCGATCATCAGAATGTTGTGGCCGCCGGCGCAGGCGATTTCGAGGGCGCGCTTGGCCGTTTGCTGGCCGCGAACGTCTTTGAAATCCACATGGAATTGCTGCGCCTGGCTCAGCAGTTGCCCGGTATCGATTTGCATGCGGGAAATGCCGTTGCCGGAATTGATGTAATGAATCACATCGAGCAGCGATTTGACGGGGTAAACCTCAACTCCCTCGACCATGGCGGCTTCGCGGGCGTTGACTTCGGGCACAATCAACCGTTTCACTTTGGTTCGACGAGCCTCGATCGCAATCGGCAAAGCGCCACGCACTCCGCGCAACTCTTCCGTCGAGCGAAAGCTCGCCCACAAACAGCGCGTCGGGGACCTCCTTTTTATTCAGACCGCCATAAGCGCCGAGGATGCCGAGCGCCATGGGCAGGTCGAAGCCGGAACCTTCTTTGCGAATGTCGGCTGGCGCCAGATTGATGGTGATCTGGGTGGGTGGAATATCGTAGCCGCAATTTTTCAGCGCCGAGCGCACCCGGTCGCGGCTTTCGCGGACGGCCAGCATCGGGCAGGCCGACCGTGTGAAAGTGGTCTTCCGTCATTTTGACGCCGGAAACATCCACTTCCACTTCAATGATGTTGGCGTCAATGCCGTAGACAGCGGCACTCAGGGTTTTATAGAGCATAGGGATACCAGTGGGCACACGAAGGGGACAGCGAGGACGGGAGATCCTTTGCGACATCATACGCGCGGCAGCAACGTCGGAACCGATGTGATGGGCATCACCCCTTTACCGTGATGGAACGTGACCGAACGTTCTGAGCGTGAACCGCCGCTTTCGGTGCTACGCTAGGAGCAATCTGGTGAGAACGATGGAACCGTTGTTGAGAGAACGGTTTTCGCGCCAGAGGAGTCCCCGATGCGCGACGAAGATCCAGCTTCCCGCCGACCCGATCCGCCACCAAGCCGGTTGGAACGCGAAGAGAGCCAGTTGTGGCGATGGGCGCTCTGGCTGCTCGTCCTCTTTGCGGCGGCAGTGGCTGCGTTGTCGTGGCAGGAACTGAAAGACCTTCCCTACCGGTTGTGGGCAATTCCCGCCGGGCTCTTCGTGCTCGCCGTCTTATTTGCCAGCTATGCTTTTGGGCGCAAGCGCGAAGTTTCTGAACTCAAGCATATTCTGCAGGGGCTTTCAGGACCGCGGCGGCGTTACACCCTCCGAAGAGCAACTGGATCAGCTGGGCCAACTGATCATGCGTTCGCAGCGCAACTTCAAGGAACTGATCGATTCTTTGGATGATGTCGCGCTCGCCATCTCACTCGATGGAACGCTAAGAACCGTAAACCGCCGAACCACGGAAATTCTCGGCGCTCCTTATGCTCAGCTGGTCGGTCACAAACTCGAAGAATTTCTGGGCGCGCCGTTGCATCCGGAAGGATCCGCGAGCCTGTCCCGCTTCCTGGAGAAGCGGAGCTGGTCGGGAGTGGTGGAGATCCATCTGAAGAGCGACTCCCGGCGGCATTATTACGACTGCGTGGTGAATGCCATCGTCAAGGGTGATGATGTAACCGGCGCCAGCGTGCTGGCCCGCGACATTACCGGTCATCGTGAAAAGGAACAGCGCTTCACGCAACTGTTCGAATCTCTGCAGGAAGGCGTGTACATCAGCACTCCGGAAGGCAAGTTGCTTGAGGTAAATCCCGCGCTGGTATCGATTTTGGGATACACGAATAAAGAAGATTTGTTGGCCCTCGCGCCCGAACAGCTGAGTACGGATACGGGCGGCGATCCGGTGCTCGGACATGGAGGAAGCCAGAGTGGCCGTACCCGCACGCGAGAGTTGCGCTTGCGCAGAAAAGATGGCGGAGTCGCGGTCTGCGTGGACACCTCAAACGGCGTCATGGAGGAAGGCCGGGTGGTGCGTTACCAGGGCACGCTGGTTGACGTCACCGAGAAGCGAGCGCTGGAGCATAAGTTGCGGCGCCAGGAAGAGTTCCGGCGGCACCTGCTGGAGAGTTTTCCGGATCTGATTCTGGTGCTCGATCTGCACGGACAATACACCTTCGTGAGCGCGCGGATCGCAGAACTTCTCGGCTACGGTCCGGAGCATCTCCTGGGCAAGAACATCGCGGATACCGAGAATACTTCGGCGGATCTGGCCGCACTTTTCCGTTCCGTCGCCACCGGCCAGAGTTCGCTGACCTCCTGCGAATACGGCTCCCGGCACCACGACGGCAGTTGGCGCACGATGCTCGGCATGGCGAGTCCGCTGCTCGACGCCGAAGGAAAACCCGCGGGCGTGATCATCTCGGTCCGCGATGTGACCACTGAAAAGAAGCTGGAGCAGCAGATTATTCAGAGCGAGCGTCTTGCGGCCATGGGGCAAATGATCGGCGGGTTCGCGCACGAGCTCAATAATCCTCTGACCAGCATTCTGGGCATGGCGGAGTTACTACAGGAAACCGAGCGCAGCGAAGCCGCGCGCAAACAACTTTCCATTTTGCACAAGGAAGCGCGCCGCGCCGCCGAAATTGTGCAGAACCTGCAATACTTCGCCCGGCCGCCGGCTCCGGGACGCAGCCAGGTCAACCTGAATGAACTGGTGCAGCGTATTGTGCAGATGCAGGCGTATCCGCTGCGCAAGAGCAACATCACGGTCGATTTTCTGCCCGAACCGGCCATCCCCGCGATCGTGGCCGATCCCAATCAGCTGATGCAGGTTTTCTTGAATCTTCTGCTGAATGCGGAGCAGGCGATTCGCGAAACCCGCGAGAAGGGCACGATTCGTATTCGCATCGGACGCAAGCCCGATTCGGTGTGGATGGTGTTTCAGGATGATGGTCCAGGAATCACACCCGAAAATCTGGAGCACATTTTCGATCCCTTCTTCACCACCAAGCGCCCCGGGCGCGGCACCGGCCTCGGACTGAGCATCTGCAAGACCGTGCTGCGAGAGCACGGAGGCAACATCGAAGTAACGACGGCGCCGGATGGAGGCGCGGTGTTCACAATTACGCTGCCGGTAACGGCGTCAGAGTCGAGCGCGGCGGCGAAGTAACGCGGGCTCGCGTCGGCGCGACTCCAAGCGTAATGGCCTTGTTTTCGACAACTGTTGGTGTGAAGGCCATAAAGATATAATCGAGAGCCGTGGAAGTCGAATATCAGCTCACCGAAGACGAGTACCTTGACGCGCAACTTGGATATTGGCGTCAGGCTAGGCGTTTCAATATGATTCGTCTGGAAATGGGGCTCGCATCAGTCCTGATTTTATTTGCGGTAGTCGTTTTTGCACTTCCGGGGGTTGGGGACAAAGTTCCGGCTTGGGGTGCGATCTGCCTGAGCGCCCTTCTGCTTCTCAACCGTTACGTGGTTGCACCCTACAAGATTCGTCGTGTTTTTCGACAAAGTCCGAACACACGAGCCCCTCACCGCCTTGCCATTGACGAGGAGAGCCTCAAAATTGTATTGCCAAATTCCTCCGAGGACTTACGTTGGGAAGCATTTCAAAGAGCGCATGAGCTGAAAGCCGAATTCTTGCTCATGTACGGGCCCCGGTCATTCGTCATTGTTCCGAAAAGGGCATTCAACATGGAGGGCCTGAACGATTTCGGCCGGGTCCTGCGAGACAAGCACCTTCTAATGGGAGACTAGACGGTTCTACCGTTCGACGGCCATAGCCACTGCATTCCCCCCGCCCAAGCACAGCGCCGCGATCCCGCGGTGCACGTCGCGGCGAATCATTTCGTAGATCAAGGTTACGAGCACGCGCGCTCCGCTGGCACCGATGGGATGGCCGAGAGCGACCGCTCCGCCATTCACGTTCACGCGGTTCATGTCGAGGCCTAGTTCGCGGCAGACTCCGAGGGCCTGCACCGAGAAGGCTTCGTTCAGTTCGTAGAGATCGACATCGTCTTTCTTCCAGCCCGTCTTCTCCCAGATTTTCTGCACGGCCCCGACGGGAGCCATCATGACCCACTTCGGCTCAACTCCACTGGTCGCCTGCGCGACGATGCGCACCATCGGCTTCGCGCCGAGTTCCTTAGCGCGCGCGGCGCTGGTCACGACCAATGCGGCCGCTCCGTCATTCACCCCGGGAGCGTTGCCCGCCGTGACCGTGCCATCTTTCTTGAAGGCTGGCTTAAGCGAACGCAGCACTTCGATGGTGGTGTCTTCGCGCGGACCCTCGTCCTTATCAAAGATCACGGGGGGCTGGCCTTTTTTCCTGGCCGGGATTTCGACCGGAACAATCTGCGCCTTGAAGCGGCATTCCTTCTGTGCAGCCACGGCTTTGCGATGCGAATTTACAGCGAACTCGTCCTGCTCTTCGCGGGTGATGCCATATTTTTCCGCAACATTCTCGCCCGTCAGGCCCATGTGATAATCGTTGTAAATATCCCACAGCCCATCGTGCACCATCGCATCGACCAACTGTCCATTGCCGAGCCGATATCCCTTGCGTGCATTCGGTAAGAGATAAGGCGCGTTCGTCATGGACTCCATGCCGCCGGCAACGACGATGGAACTGTTGCCGGTTTCGATCGCCTGCGCCGCCAGTGCGACCGCTTTCAATCCCGAGCCACATACCTTGTTAATTGTCATGGCACCCACTTCGGGTGCGAGCCCGCCAAATAACGCGGCTTGCCGCGCCGGGTTCTGGCCAAGCCCCGCGGAAACGACATTGCCCATGATGCACTCGTCGACCTGCTGCGGTTGCAGATTCGCCCGCTTCACGGCTTCACGCACGGCGACCGCGCCGATTTGCGGTGCAGTCATATCGCTCAGGCTTCCCTGAAATTTTCCGATCGGTGTGCGGCATCCCGCGATAATCACGACATCAGTAGAACCAGCCATGGTTGCGCTCCTTCAAGTAATCGACGCTGCGAAATCCGTCTCTGATTATAGATGCTGGAAAGCCAGGAACGACGTTGGTCGCTAGCTGTTGGTGGCTCGGACATTTTGCCGGCGACCAACGATGAACGACTGACGACGAAAAAACTTTTCGTGCGCGCGATGCATGAAGTGACTTTGGTACAGCGTTGCATGTATGTGTTTCGATCATTTTTCTCTTGACTTCGTTCTGCGTTGACTCTATACATTCAACTAGTTGCAACAAAACATCGTTGCGAAATTCCATGAAGAATGGAAAGGGAGAATAGATCCATGGCAACCAAAAAGAAAGCAAAGAAGAAAAGCAGCAAGAAGCACTAAGAACGGCAACAGGCAACGACAAAGGGGACGCGATGAGCGTCCCCAAAGTTTTTTACGCAGCTTCTAGACCAGCTCCCTAATCTCTTCCCAGCCTACAAAGGTTTTCTCGCCGCAACGCGAGGTCTCGGTGGTAAACCTGTCTCTTGTGCTTAAATCGAGTTATGTTTGCCCGCAAACTGCGCGTGGAATACAAGTTCGAAGGGCAGCTTCGCCCTTGTCCGCTGAAATGGCTCGACAATTTCAGCATGCGCAACTTCACCAATGCAACGGTTTTTGACGACACGCTGCCCGTGGCCGACGGCTGCCTTGAAATTGGATCGCATGTCCCGCTCGATCAACTCCGGGACGCGATGGAAGACTGGTTTCGACGCAAGAGCTACCTGTCCAAAGACGCAACTCTGGTGCTGACACAGATCTAGGGGCTCAGAAGTGGCGAGTGGTGGGAAAAAGACCAGGTGAACAATCAACGCCTGGCAAACAACTAATCAGTCGTCGCGGTCGGCCGGAACAAGTAAGTGGGAGTCTGCAGGTTCTCAGACTCCCACTTTTCCAACCGTGTTTTTCGATTTACGCAATCCAACATTACTCCGTCGGGGTCGCGATAAATCCACTGCAGGTTGAGACGCCGGTGCAGGCTGACGGGCCATAGAAGCCAACCAGCGTGCCATCGTCGTTGATTCCGTTCACAATGGTCTCGCCGACGCCGCTCGGATCGTCGACCGAGGTAAACGTCGCAGCGGAGATGTTGTAGACGAAACCGTGGGTAGCGTTGCTGCTATCGGTCCAGAAGCCGACCACCTGGCCGCTGTTGTTCAAGCCGTTGGCCGACGTTGCGGTGGAGTTCGGATAGTTGAGCAGAGTGATGTGTCCCTGGACCTGGAGCCAGCCGTGACTCACGCCCGCGGAGTCAATGTAGAATCCGCAAGTGTTGTCAGAATTGTTGATGCCGGTGGCCTGCGCGCCCCCAACGGCGCCGGGAATTTCGTAGACTTCAAACACGCCACCCTGTTCGTCATAGACGTAGGGGATGTCCGGATCGGTGTTGGTTTTGTTTTTGCTGAGGTATCCGGCAGCCTGACCGTAGTCGTTCTGGCTGAGGAGCTGGTTGAACGGCGTGGGCGAGCACTGAACGCACGGCGGATTCTTCGGGAAGGAGACGCTGGTGAAAGTGCCCTGGTAATCAGTGAATCCGAAAGTGTCGCCTTTCTTGTCAATGTAGAAGCCAGAGGTCTTGAAAGGCCGGTTGTTGATGCCGATGACCTGGGTTTGTACCGCACCGGGGTAGTTTTCGCTCGTGAACGATCCGGCCGTGTAAGTGAAGCCCTGGTTTATGCTCGCACCGTGGTAGCCGGCGATATCGCCAGAGTTGTTGATGCCCAGCAACTGCGTGAACTGGTCATCCGGATAGTTGACGGTCTGGAAGTTGTAGGTTTGGGCGAAGGCGCTGGACATGCAAAACAGCGTGGCCACGCCAAGGGAGAGGGCTAAGCTCTTGAGTTTCATAGTAGGTTCCTTCCTGCTTTTCAGGGATTTAATTGCTGCTCACCCATAAGAGCGACGTGTGCCGCCAAATTCCCTCATCGATACAAAAATAATTTCATTTCACCGGTGGCCGCGCCGATTCGGCAAGCGGCTGCGCTTCTTATCCTCTTTATTGCTTGGATTGCTGCGTCGAAATCCCGAGGTGCGGAAATTTTCCTGCTGGCGGCTGTCTTCTCGGGGTGCAGTCAAAAAAAATCAACGTTGCTTCTAAATTCGTGAGGGAATTGTCCTCGAAATGACGCTTTTAGAGGTGAGCAGTAAATATAGAAACACAAAATTCAAAAACGTAACTAAGGAGAATCGCCATGAAATCCGCCAACCACTTCAGCCGTATCGCCGCCACCCTGCTGTGCCTTGCCACTTTGGCAACGGGCAGCTTCGCCGCCACCAATCCATTGAAGGCCCCTCAGGGTCTTGCCGTGGACGCGAGTGGTAACCTCTGGGTCGCCAATTCGGGCGACAACAACGTCGTGGTCTTTAACGACAAGTACAAGCAACAGACGTCGATGACGGTCACGCAGGGCATCAGCAAGCCTTCGGCCCTTGCGTTCGATCCACTGGGCAATCTGTGGGTCGCCAACTATGGGAACAGCAGCGTCACCGAGTACACTGCCGGCAAGCAAAACACGGCCGCGACGATCACCAACGGCATTACTTCTCCGCAGTCGATTGCGATCGACGGGCTGGACAATATTTGGGTGGAGAATAACAACAGCAACGTGACCGTCTACGCTCCTCCGAGCCTCTACACGACGCCTTCGAGCCTGGTACGCACGATCGGCCTTAGCTATCCCTCCTATGCGATTACGGTCGGACAGGGAACGCTAGGGTGGGGCGGCAGCACCGCAGTCAGTTTTGTTTCCGCAACCACAGCGTTACTGAGCGGCGCTCTGAACGGCGGCACCTATGGAAACGACACCGGCATCGCCATGGCCACGGACGCCGTCGGCAACGTCTACATGGGCAACGTCGATGGCTCGGTGAATATCGCCGCGCCTTTTGGGTACGAGTACGGCTTCATTCAGTTGTCATTTCCTCCGGCCGGAATCGCGGTCGATAGCGTGCATGGACGGGTGTACTTCTCGAATTTCCAAGGAAACTCGATTTCCGTGTACAACACGTCGGGCACGCTGTTGAAAGTGATTGAGTAGCGGGACTGCTTCTGGAAGCGGCGGATAGGCGATGCCTGCCCGCCGATTTTTTTGGTGGGAAAGAATGAGCGGACGAATGTCCGCCACTACGTGATCGTCAATTTGCCTGTGGCGCCGGGTGCCTCGCCTGCCGAAACGCAGGGCGAGGGTCTTTCTGAAGATCACTCTGGCTCGCCGTAATCAACGGCTCCCCTTCGGCTGAACGACCAAGCGCAACCAGACAATTACCCAATGCGCTCTGCGCCTCAGCTATTTGCCACGGAAGCAACGGATACGGAGCCGAACGGGCAGATGCAACGGCATCGCGCAAGATGGGTTCCGCTTCCTGCGCCTTGCCCTCGGCAGTGAGAACTTCGCCCAACCGTACCTCAGCGGCGATGACATTCGGATGTCCAAACGAAAACTGTTTCTTACGGATTGCCAACGCCTGGCGAAGCAACGGTTCCGCGCTCGCCGGATCACCCTGGAAGGCTCGGTCTTCAGCAAGATCGACGAGCGCAGCCGCTGCTTGAGGACTCTCTTCACCGCCCAGTTTGTGATCCATGTCGAGGGATTCGCGTGCATCCCGCTCAGCGTCGGCATAGTCGCCGCGGTCGAAATCCAGAAGTCCACGATTGGCTATCACCTTGGCAACGGCCCAGCCTTGTGGTCCGCTGGCGTGGGTAATGGTATCGAGGGCCTGCTTGAAGAACGTTTCCGCTTGAGCGTAATCGCCCTTTTCCTGCAATACGCGAGCCCAGTTATTGAGAGCGATTCCGTAGCGGACGTTCTTTTCGCCTAATGTCGAGCGAATCAGTTCCAGATTTTCCTGGAGCACCGGTTCCGCCGCCTGCCAGTCGCCTTCTTCCAATAACAGGAATCCGAGATTGTTAATCGCATACGCCACATCGGGATGATGGTTGCCGAGAAGTTTGCGCTGCAGTTTCAGGGCCTGGCGTTCGGTGGTTTCCGCTCCGGCAAGATCACCGGCATCGATCAGTGCGCCCGCCAGGTTGTGCAAGCTTAGAGCATAGCCCGGGCTATCCGCCCCGGACTCCCGCAGTTGGAAGTCGACCGACTCGCGTAACAACTGCAGCGCTTCCGGATAATTGCCTTTGCGCTCGAGCAGCAACGCAAGATAGTTTCTTGCAGCATCGACATCCAGTTCGCGACCGCCAGCGAGGGCCTTCCGCAACAGGGGCTCGGCCTCGCCATCCCGGTTTTCGAGGTAAAGACATTCTCCGAGAGCCGCGTAACTTTGCAACACCGGATAAGTATGCTCGCCTAGTTTCTTCTGGTAAGTCACGAGGGCCTGCCGATACAAAGGCTCGGCCTTTGTGTATTCGCCCTGCAGTCGCAACGATTGCGCCCACGCCATCAGAGCGTCCGCGACATCGGTGTTTTCCTCGCCCAGCGATTTCTTGCGCAGGGCGTAGGCGCGCTCGAGCAGCGGTTCCGCCTTGTCGTACGCTCCCAAAGATATGTAGGCGTGCCCGATGTTGAGCAACATGGTGGCCTGCAATCCAGGATCACCGGCCAATTCATGGTCCACGCGTTGCGCTCCATGCTCAAGCAGTTCGCGCGCCGTAATCTCCTGTCCGTGGGTTTCTTGCGGAGTTGCGGCTTCAAAAATACCCTGCAGAAATTGCGCCTCCCGCTGGGCCGCGAGACGTTCTTGTGTGGCGCGCTTGGCCAGCAAACCCATACCAATGCTGAAGCCAATCAATGCCATGGCAACGATCGCCGCCGCCGATGCTGCCGCCTTATGCCGTCGAACAAACTTCTCGGAGCGGTACTTCCAGGTGGCAGTACGCGCATGCACCGGATACCCGGTGAGATACGCTTGCACATCGCCGGCGAGCGCGGCCACGGAAACATACCGGCGCGCGGGTTCCTTGCGCATCGCCATCAACACAATGTTGTCCAGGTCGCCGCCGAGCTTTTCAGACGCGCCGGGAGCGGCCAGCGAGCCATTCGCCGCAATCGCCACGCTCGGCGGCTCCGGATCTTGTTCGCAGATCACACGGATCATCTCGAAAGGGCTGTTTGGATCCAGCTGAAACGGACGAACGCCGGTGAGTAACTCGTACAGAAGAACGCCCAAGGCATACACATCGGTGGAGGTGGTGACCTGGTCGCCGCGCACCTGCTCGGGGCTGGCGTAATCCGGAGTCATCATTCGCTCAGTCGTCCGCGTCAGCGTCAGGTTCCCGGCTTCCGGATCAAGCAGCTTGGCGATCCCAAAATCCAATAGCTTGGGAACGCCCTCGGCCGTTACCAGAATGTTCGCGGGCTTGATATCGCGATGCACGACAAGATTCTTGTGCGCATATTCCACCGCCGCGCATACGGTGCAGAACAATTGCAACCGTTCTTCGACTCCGAGCTGGCTGATCCGGCAATAATTATCGACGCGAATGCCGTCGACGTATTCCATGACCAGATACGGCAAGCCCTCGTCGGTGATGCCGCCATCGAGAAGCCGGGCGATGTTGGGATGGTCGAGGTTGGCCAGAATCTGCCGCTCGCTGCGGAAGCGGAGTAGCATGGCCCGGTTTTGTCCGAGGCCGCCTTGCACCGTCTTGATGGCGACTTCTTTGCGGTAAAGATCGTCGGCGCGGGCAGCCAGATAGACTTTTCCCATTCCGCCTTCGCCCAGCACTCGCAGCAACTGGTAAGCGCCAATGCGTTTGCCCGAGAGTTCGTCTCCCGCGCTGATCTGTTGTGCCGCCTGCAACACCGGTTCCTGCAGGAACCCCAAGGTCTGTCCCGACGAATTGAGCAGGGACTCGATTTCCTTCCGTAACTCGGTATCGCCAGCGCAGGCTTCGTCGAGAAAGGAGTCGCGGGCCTCTGGTTCCAGTTCGAGAGCCGCATAGAAAATGTATTCGATGCGAAGCCAACGATTGGATCGAGGAGACGATGCCATGCTGAGGACTTTCTACACTGAACTTTCTACGCTGAACTTCCTACACTGAACCTTGAGTGAGTTCGCGGTGCAGCCAGGCTTTGGCCATGGTCAATTCACGATGCACCGTAGCCGGAGAAATCTTGAGGGCGGCCGCGGCTTCCTCATACGTGAGACCGCCGAAGCAAAGCAGTTCGATAATGTCGCTTTTTCGCGGATCATGCGCGGCCAGACGCTGTAACGCCAAGTCCAGTTCCACGATTCCACCAGTAGATTGGGGCCCGATCATTACGGCTTCATCCAGCGAAATTGTTTCCGCGCCACCGCCGCGTTTCTGCCGCCGATTGGCTTTCGCGTGGTCGACAAGAATGCGGCGCAAGAGACGGGCGGAAACGGCAAAAAAGTGAACGCGATCCTGCCAAGCTACGTCCGCATCCACCAGCCGCAAGTAAGCCTCGTGGACCAGGGCGGTCGCGCGCAGGGTGTGATCGGGACGCTCGGAACGCAAGGAAATCGATGCCAGCTTGCGCAGTTGCTGGTAGACGACCGGCATCAGTTCGTCAAGGGCCGCTTTGTTCCCGCCGCCCCATTCCTTTAGGAGGCGCGTGACCAGTTGCCGCTCTGGAGCGTTTTCCGTCATTTGCGTCCCAATTCCGACGCTGGATTATAACCCAGATTTTTAGGTAGTCGAGGGATTCGCGGGTGTTACTGGATCTGTGTCGCTGCTGTCGCCTCAGGGATGAGTACCAGCAGATCATAGCCCAGGACCAGCCTCTGCAAACTAACATCGCTGATCGCTTCGCCCCGCAACTTGCGAAGGTCAAATACCGTCCATCCCTCGCTCCCTGCCCCATCTACGAAAGGACGCATGAATTTGTAGTCGTTATCATCCAGCATCTTAAAGCTCTCCGGAGCGTACGGACGCCCGATTCCGGCAAACCGCAACCTGGTTCCCTTGACCGGAAGGATAATAATATGGAGTGCCTTCGTGCCTTGCCCGTCCGCCAACTCTGTTATGAAATTCCCAATGTCATTGTTCTGCAATGGATTGAAGCCCTTATACAAGTGCCAATCCCCAAACTTCAACAGCACTTTTGGCCTGCTGCCGCGCGCCGCCTCGTCGTAATCTTGCATGAAAGTCTGCTTCATCAGCAGCGCCCGCTCACGGTTGGAATCTCGTGGCGCAGCCATGTTGTCTTTGTAGATCTGCCGGCTCACCATGAGCCCGCGCATCAAGCGTTGCGCATCGGCATTGCCTTCCTTCTTCAGCAATTCATCGAGCCGCGCGAACTCGTCATCGGGTGCGCTCATCATAAGCAATTCGCCGGGATTGCCGGATTTCGCGGCTTTTTCCGCCGCGGCATTGTTTTCGCCCAAGATGAGTTGAGCTGCAGCCGCAGCATCCTTCCCGGGATGCGTCTCCAGAATCCGAGCCATCGTCATGCCCGTCGATCCCATGAATTCCTGGTCCAGCCCCCAAAGATGGAATGTCTCACCCTTCGTCGACTGTGCACAGTTCGTGACCATGTCCAACTCCTCTTGGAGGTTGAAAAATGCGATGCTGTCCGGGTATTTCTTCTCTGACGCTGCAATCTGCTCTCGTCGATTGTCGCGTCCAACCCCTCGTTCGACGATGGCCGCCGCCATTGGCCCGGCCTCTACGGCCATGGTGTGAAAGCCCTGCGGCGCCAGCATCGCGCATACCGCGCTTGTAAATACGGGAATCTGAGACGTGGCATGGTCCTCACCGATTAAGACATACTGCGCGCCGTCCAGGGCCGAGCGCAGGAGGTCCGCTCCCGCGCCCGTCATTCGCTCGCCGTCGATGTTCAACGGCGAGCGGCTCTCCACCAGTTTGTCCACAAACTTGCGATCTTGCGCCGTCGCCGCTCCCACACCGACTACGATCAAAATCAGGAATCCAACAGCCGGCGTCGTGTTTATTTTCATTACGAATCCTCTCCACTTCGTAAACGAAATCCTCGAACTTGCTGGCGGAAGCAGATACGCAGATTCTGCTCCAAAGGTTCCGAAGCCTCGCACGCATGGTCGTGCCCACGATTGCGCGTTCTAGGTCATTCCGTGTATGCCGTCAGAAATGAAGCAAGCAAGACATCAATGTACTCGAAAAGTACTGTGGCGGCGGTAGGACTCGAACCTATGACCCACGGATTATGAGCCGCTTCCGAGTGCTGATTCTAAAGAATTTCAGCAAGATGGCTCGGCAAATTCCGGCAAAGACTTGCAAAATCCGCGACCCCCGCGCGCGAAAAGGGGCGTGCTACGAATGTTCGTCAAGCGCGTGAGCAAGTCGTGAGCGTTCTCGGGAGATTCCGCGTTAAATTTGGCAAAACGCGCGAAACTTACAACGAGCACATGGCAAGAGACACATCGTCTAACTCTGGCGTTCCGAATCACGCTAATGTCTTCAGCCCCATTGGCAACGAGCGGAACCTCTTTCCCGTGGCCGCGAAGATGGCGTTGCCAATCGCCGGCGCCAGCGGCGGCACGCCGGGCTCGCCAATACCTGACGGCCACTCCTGCGAGCCGACAATATGCACTTCAACTTCCGGCATCTCGCGCATGCGGGTGGGTTCGTAGTCGTCGAAGTTGCGCTGCTCGACCATTCCTTCGCGCAGGGTCACCTGGTTGCGCAGCACCATCGAAAGTGCAAAACCGATTGCGCCTTCGATCTGGGCGGTGACCACATCCGGATTGATGGCGACGCCGCAATCCACGGCGGCCACGATGCGCTCGATCTTGACCGTTTCCTGCGTAAGCGAAACTTCGGCCACCATGCCGACCCGCGTGCCGAAAGACTGGTGGTAGGCGAAGCCCCGGCCGCGACCCTTTCCCGCGGGGAAAGGCCGGTTCCAGCCGCTCTTTTCAGCCACTAGGCGCACCACGGCAGCATCTCGTGGCTGCTTGGCCAGGAGTTCCAGCCGCAACGCCACCGGGTCTTTGCTGGCGGCTTGTGCGATCTCATCGATCATCGTTTCCATGACGTATCCGGTATGGCTATGCCCCACCGACCGCCACCACAGCACCGGCACCGGCGATTTGGCATTGTGCACATCCACCGCAAAATCCGTGAGCTCGTAGGAAGTGTCAATCACGCCCTCGATCGTGCTTGCGTCAATCCCGTTCTTGACCGCCATTCTTTCGAACGGTGTTCCCATAAAGATGGACTGACCTACCACGCGGTGTTGCCAAGCAGTGATCGTGCCGTTAGCCGCGAGTCCCACCTTTACGCGGTGCAACACCAGAGGCCGATAGAAGCCGCCCTTGATGTCGTCGTCGCGAGTCCACAGCAGGTGAACGGGAGCACGGCCCTTGATCGCTTTTGCGATCTCGGAAACCTCGACCACCCAATCCGCCATGGGATTGCCGCGCCGGCCGAAGCTGCCGCCCCCGAGCAGAGTGTGGATCTTGATCTGTTCGGGTTTCAGGCCTAGAACCTGCGCCGCCACGAACTGATCGATACTCTGCAGCTGGCATCCCGACCACAGTTCCGCACTGTCGCCACGAACTTCGAGGGTGCAATTCAATGGCTCCATGGGAGCGTGCGCGAGATAGGGTAGCGTGAACTCCGCTTCGAGCGTCTTCGCCGCCCGCGCCATGCCTGCCGCTGCGTCGCCTCTTCCCGGCGCCACCAGTCCCTGCTGCCCCGCCAACTGGCGGTACTCGGCAAGAATTTCAGATGTCGAGCGCTTCTCGGCTGCACTTGCGTCCCAAGTGACCTTGAGCGCGTCGCAACCGCGCATGGCTGCCCAGGTTTCGGTGGCAAGCACCGCGACTCCCCGCGAAATCTGCACCACATCCACCACGCCGGGAATTTTCTTCGCCTCACTAGCGTCGAACGACACGGGCTTCGCTCCAAATTGCTCGGGGCGTCTTACTACCGCAGTGAGCATTCCCGTACGGCGAATATCTCCGGCAAACACCGCCGTCCCCGTCGTCTTGCCTTTTGAATCGAGCCTGGGAAGTCGCGCACCGATGAGCTGCCATTGTTGCGACGACTTCAGCACAATTTCTGTGGGCACCGGCGTCTTCATCGCATCGGCGGCCAGTTCACCGAACGTTGCCCGATGTCCGGCGCCATTACTGATCACGCCCTTTTCTACCTTAATTCCCGACGCCGGCACATTCCATTTCGCCGCCGCCGCGGCCACGAACATCGTGCGCGCCGCCGCTCCCACCTTGCGTGCCTGCTCCCAGGATTCTGCCATGGAGGTGCTTCCACCTGTTCCCATGACTGGGCCGAAGACCAGGTTGTTGTAAACGGCGGGGTCATTGGGCGCAAATGCAAAGCGCATATTAGACCAATCCGCATCGAGCTCTTCCGCCACCAACGTCGCCAGCCCGGTGGTCACGCCCTGGCCCATTTCCAAATGCTTGCTGATCAGAGTTACTGAGTTGTCGGTTTCGATCTTCAGAAAAAGATTGGGATCGTAAGGGCCTTTGGCCGGGCCCTGCTCCTGGGCGAAGGCTTCGCGGGAAAATGGGATGTAGGCGCCCAACACGAATGCGCCGGCTGTTGCCGCAGCGCCTTTCAGAAATTCCCGCCGGCTAAAATCGAAGAAAGGAAGAGTGGCAAGATTCACTCGCATGGCGGCAATCTCCTAGGCCAACGCCTTGGCAGCTTGGTGAATCGCGCGCCGGATGCGCACATAAGTGCCGCAGCGGCAGATGTTGCCTTCCATGCCCAGGTTGATGTCCTCATCCGTCGGATTTTTGTTTTCATTCAGCAGCACGATGGCCGACATAATCTGCCCCGATTGACAATAGCCGCACTGCACCACGTCGAGGCTTTGCCAGGCATGGGTTACCGCTTCTGCCACCGGGCCCGAAATGCCCTCGATGGTCGTTATCTTTTTCCCGGCGGCTTCGCCGACCATAATCGAGCAGGACCGCGCGGCTTCTCCGTCGAGGTGCACCACGCAGGCACCGCACATGGCGTGTCCGCAGCCAAATTTGGTTCCGGTCAGATTCAGTTTGTCACGGATCGCCCAGAGCAACGGCATCTCCGGGCTTACGTCCAACTGGTGCGATTCGTCGTTCACGTTCAGAGTGATCATGCCTCTCTCCTAATTTCTCCGCGGCTTTTGGCTCTTACTTTGGGCACGCCGTGCCGCCCGCGACCCAAACCTTCATAAGATTGATAAATTCTGTGTGGGGAATTGGAACCGGCTCGAGACCCGGCCCAGGATTCCATCCCCAGAGAACCAGAGGCGAGCTCATGTGCTCCACCAGAGCTTCGGGCGAGCGCTTTCCGTTGCGTGCCGAATCTTTCAGCGCGCGGCACAGATCTCCCGACGAAAGCCCCTGCCAAAGCATGGAAACGGGCGCCAGCGACCACTCTGGCGCCCCGGGAGTCCGCGAAGTGAGATTGTTGCTATCGTTGTGGCAATTGCCGCAACGCATAGGGCCAACGCCGTGGCTGGCAGCGCCACGAACCACATGCGGAATGTGCACTCTGCGGCTATCGTCCTGCAGCGGAGAATTCAACTGGTGACAGTTCAGACAGCGTGGATGCTGAAGGACGGTAACAATCTTGCCCCAGGCCGCCAGACTGTCGCCCGCGCCTACGTTTTGTGTTTGGCCCAAAACAGCGCGGCCGGTTCCGAACACTATAAGAACGACGACCAGCAGTTCGGGCAAGGCACGCAGCCTTCGATTCGTCCGGTAGCGGTTTCGGTTTGCCATATAGCCGACACCTTGATCTGAACTTTTGCCGACATTGTAGCCTAACGCGAAAGCAAACTGCATGTTGCCAAGCATAGCCATTGCGCCACAGGTTCCAGGCCGCACTCAATAAAGGTCTTGCGGGCCAGAAGTCCTATGCTGGGAGATCGCCATTCATCTGGCCAAGCGCCTGGAATTGGTGCAGAAGGCTGGTCTTCGCACTGGACTGTGGGACTGGGACGTAACCACCGAGGATGCACAAGCGTTCTCAAAATCGGCAAACGCGAAGGCGCCTCTGCACAAAACGTTCAGAGTTCCCGCGTCCCCACCCGTACGACGGCCAAGGTTGCATCGTCGGTTTGGTGTCCCTTGGAGAAGTCGTCCATGGTATTAAAGATTCGATTGACGAGCTCTCTGGCGTCTTGAGAGTCATTGCGCTCCGCTGACGGCTGCTATTCAATAAGCCCTGAACTTCCCATTCCTGTCCGTCATGATTTGTCGCTTCGATGAGTCCGTCGGTGAAGGCGACCAGCAAATCACCGGTTTCGAGCTTTACTGTACCCTCCTGGTATTCTGAATCAGCGAACAGTCCAACCGGCGCGCCGCCCGTTTCGCAGCCATTGCATTGAACCGTCACGCCGAATGATGACCGGCGGATTATGGCCGGCATTTACATAGTGCAGCGTGCGGGTTGACCCGTCGAACACTCCGTAGAATAAGGTCGCGTATCGATCTTCGGACGACGAAGCATAAGCCTGATGATTCACCACCTTAAGCAGCGCGGCCAAGTCATCTCCAGTAAACAATGCCGCCGTCCGCAGGGAGGACTGCACATTGGCGATCATGAGCGCCGCGGCCAGACCTTTGCCCGAGGCATCTGCGACGACCAGCCCCAGGCGGTCATTCTTGAGTGGGATGAAGTTGTAGCAATCGCCACCGAGCGCCCGAACCTGACGGCAACGGGCGCTATAGTCGAAGGAGTCGCTAGCCGTGCCCAGCGTCTGCATAAAGCCCTGTTGCACATCGCATGCGAGGATCCAGTCCTGGCTAACGTCCAATACCGTTTCGTGGGTCGTCATTTTCTCGCCTCCACTGGTTTGTCGTTTCGGGTACGCCTAAATCGACATCGGGTGGTGACTTTTGGCGCACGAAATATTTCTGCGGAATATGTAGAGAATGGCGGAACGGCTTCGACTACGAGATGAAAAGCGCAGATCGCGGGCGCTGTAACAGAAAGGAAGGAGCCAAGGATATGAAGTACATTTTGCTGATGTCAGGCACGACGGCAGGCGTTGAGACTTATCACTCCTGGTCGAAACAGGATATCGAGGCGCATATGGCGGTTTTGCAGCGCATCAATAAGGATCTCGCTGAATCCGGAGAATTTGTCGCCACCCAGGGCTTAGCCGGACCGCGGGAAGCCAAGGTAGTGCGCGGCGAGAAGAATGGCGTCCCCGTCACCGACGGTATTTTTCCCGAATCTAAGGAATTTCTGTTGGGCTACTGGATCGTTGACGTTCCGAACGCCGAGCGCGCTTATGCCATCGCGGGACGGATTTCCGCAGCTCCCGGACCGGGCGGCAAATCCACGAACATGCCGATTGAAGTGCGACAGTTCGCAACCTATGAAACGAAATCCCGATAACAAATGTCGAGAACGCTCTCTCGGTTCCGACTTGGTGATAAAGGCGCGACAAGACAGCGCCAACTCGATAGGAGAAGAAAATGAGATACATTGTGATGATGAACACGATGAAGGCCGGCCACGGCGTGCCGGCGTGGCCCACGAAAGACCTGCAGGCGCACATCGCCTTTATGATGGGCCTCAACAAAGAGTTGCACGAACGTGGCGAGTTGGTGTCGGCGGAGGGCCTGTCTTTTCCGAACCAAGCGAAGTTGGTGCGTGCAGACAAGGATGGACGGCCGGTCACCGATGGAGTCTTTCCGGAATCCAAGGAGTTCCTCGCCGGGTTCTGGATTATCGATGTCGACAGCCCCGAGCGGGCCTATGAGATCGCGGCACGAATCTCGGCCGCGCCGGGACCGGGAGGTGCACCGCTGAATATGCCGATTGAGGTGCGACCGGTCATGAGCGCGCCACCCCAGGAAATGGTGTAACGGAAACTCTAATGACCAAGCCGTACGACGCTCCGTTCGAGCATCTGTTGCGGGAACTTGCGCCGCAGGTGCTCGGGGCCGTGGCTCGCCGCTTCCGGGATTTCTCCTCGGCCGAGGATGCGGTGCAGGAGGCCGTGATTGCCGCGTTCACCCAATGGCCGCAGGAAGGTGTTCCCGAAAATCCCCGGGGCTGGCTGATTCAGGTGGCGTGCCGCCGCATGGCGGACCACATCCGCAGCGAAATTGCCCGCCGCGAGAGAGAAACGGCAGTGGCCGCGGAAACGGAACACTTGGCATCCCTCCTCGAGATCGAGGCCGACATGGATCCCGATGACACTCTGATTTTGTTGTTCATGTGCTGCCATCCCGCGCTCACTCCGTCCTCGGCAATCGCGCTGACGTTACGGGCGGTTGGCGGTTTAACCACGGCTGAAATCGCCAACGCCTTTCTGGTTCCCGAGGCCACGATGGCACAGAGGATCAGCCGCGCGAAACAAACGATTAAGACTTCGGGCGTACCGTTCCGCCTCCCTTCTGCGGAGGAGCGAGACGGACGCCTGCCTGCGGTTTTGCACGTGCTCTATCTGATCTTCAGCGAGGGATATACCAGCAGCATCGGGCAGCATCTGCAACGATTCGACCTGGCCCGGGAAGCGATTCGCTTGACGCGCAACACGAAAACTCTACTCGCTGACAATGCCGAGGTTGCAGGACTTCTGGCGCTGATGCTGTTAACCGACGCGCGGCGCGCTGCCCGAACCGGGCCAAATGAAGAACTCATCCCGCTGGATCAACAAGATCGAAGTTTATGGGACCGGGTGGAGATTTCCGAAGGCATTACGCTTCTCACGGCCGCGCTGGCGAAAGGGGCGGTCGGCCTGTATCAGCTTCAGGCGGCGATCTCCGCCGTGCACGACGAGGCCGAGCGAGCCGAGGACACTGACTGGCCACAGATTCTGGCTCTCTATGAGTTACTGAAACGAGTTTCTCCTGGTCCGATGGTCACTCTTAATCACGCAATCGCAGCCGCTATGGTGCACGGCCCCGGCCATGGCCTCCAACTGCTGAGGGCGCTCGATGCCGACCCGCGCCTTGCCAATCATTATCGGCTCGATGCGGTTCGTGCACATTTGCTGGAACAGACGGGAGACCATAAAGCGGCCATTGAACACTACCGACTTGCCGCTGCGAGAACAACGAGTATCCCGGAACGGAATTACCTCATAACGCAGGCAGCACGCTTGGCAGCCGATTAACCCCCCAGTGGTCGGCTTTCCACTGTTGTATGAGCAGGCACAGCGGCGAGACGATGTGCGCCTCCGCAAACAGGCAGATCAAGTCGCTTTCCAACTCCTGCCGCTCCCGGCAACGGGAGAATGACGGTTAGTTCCTCAGGAGCGGACTTCTGACCGAAAGTTGTGGGGCGGGACGAACCCCGCCGACGTCGTCCACTGCGCCTCGTTTGTGTAAACTAGGCGCATTCTCGGCGTTCACTCAGCCGGGGCCTTACGCGGGCAACCGGGCTCTTGATTGCAACGGGACTGGATACGGTCGCGGCGTTGTAACTTTTAGTTGGTCCCTAAATCCTATATGAGTGTTCTGTTGTCCTGTTCTATCGTCCTATGAGGCTTGCACCGATGAACTCCCGAATCGACCGCCGCAAGTTTAACTCTATGACACGACGTGAACTGCTCAAGCTCACGCCGGTCATTGCGCTAGGAGCATTCGCCATTCCACAACTGCAGATACCGCTACTCAAAGCGGGTCTGGGGTTCAGCGACTGGACCTCGGCCAGGCTATTTCGCTCGGGACACCTGGCGCCGACCTTTGCTGACTCCGATGTGACGCCCTTCGAAAAATTTCCCATCAACGATTACGATGTCGACGACCCACAAGTGGACTTAGATCGCTGGACGCTCACAGTCAGTGGCGCCGTGCAGAAGCCCGGAGAGTACACCCTCGCGCAGATTCAGGCTCTCCCCAAGTTCACGCAAAACACGCGGCATGTTTGTGTCGAAGGCTGGGACGTAATCGGTCGATTCGGCGGCGTACTGCTTGCGGACTTTTTAACCGCGATTGGCGCCGATCCGACGGCAGCATTCGTAACCGTGGCGTGCGCGGACGATTACTACGAGTCGCTTGATATGTCCACGGCCAGGCACCCTCAGTCTTTGCTGTGCTATGAGATGTACGGGCGCCCGCTTACCCGCGAGCACGGCGCGCCGCTGCGGCTGAGCATTCCTACGAAAATCGGCTACAAGCAAGCGAAGTATCTAACCGACCTCAAAGTGACGCATGTGCTGGAAAAATTTGGGTATTGGGAAGATCAAGGCTATTCGGAGTTTTACGGACTGTAGTCCGGGGAGATAACGATGGCGACACGCGCGCTAACAATCGAGGACACGAAGACCGGCGAAGCGAAACAGGCCTTCTACGAGCATCCTTTTATTGTGCGTTTCTGCCACTGGGTGAATGCAATCGCACTCTTCGTCCTGGTGGGCAGCGGGCTACAGATTTTTCGGGCGTTCCCAAGCTTCGGGGCCAAAATCCCACAGAAAGATCTTATCCATTGGCCGAAATCGCTGGCGATTGGAGGATGGCTGGGGGGCGCACTGCAATGGCACCTCACCTTCATGTGGATTTACATTGCGACGGGGCTGGTTTATCTCGGATACCAGATCTTCAGCGGAAATTACAAGCAGGTGCTGTTTGTGCCGAGTGATGTGCCTGGAGTGTGGCCGATGGTGCGGCACTATTTCTTTTTTGGTCCCAAACCTCGGGCGCGAGGGGCGTACAACCCTTTGCAGAAGAATGCTTACACTTCGGCGATCGTGTTGGGCGCCCTATCGACGCTGACTGGACTGGCGATCTGGAAGCCGGTGCAATTCTCCTGGCTGGCGTGGATGATGGGCGGCTTTCACTGGGCACGGCTCTGGCACTTCCTGATCATGTGGGCGACGCTGGCGTTTGTCTTCGGGCACCTCGTGATGGTGGTGCTGCATGGCTGGGACAATTTTGTATCGATGCTGACGGGATGGAAGAAAAACCCGGAATATCCGGCAGAGTAGTTGAGTTTCGGGTGGCGCGAACGCAAGGGTGAGGATTGATGCCGGGCGAAGCGACTTCAACAGATCTAGCCGCGCAGCTTTATGAGGAAAGACTGATTCGCCGCATCCGGGACGGCGAGCACGATCTGTTCTACGAACTGGTGCGGCCGTATGAGGGACGAGTTTACTCGGCGGCTCTGTCGATTTTGCGAAATGAGCACGATGCGGAGGACGTATCGCAGGAGGCGGTGCTGAAGGCCTTTAAGCACCTTCGCCAGTTTCGCGCGGAATCACGATTCAGTACATGGCTCATCCAGATCACAGTCAATGAGGCTCGCATGCGGATCCGAAAACAGCACGCGCATAGGACCGAGCCGATCACGGGACAGACGGATGAAGAGGGCAACTACACGCCCCGCGACTTCGCGGATTGGCGGGAGATTCCATCGGAGACCCTGGAGCGCAAAGAGGTTCGACAGTTGCTCGCTGAGGCGCTCGCGTCGCTGGGGGAGAAGTACCGGGAGGTGTTCGTGCTGCGCGACATGCAGCACTTGAGTATCGAAGAGACGGCGCAGACGCTGGGTATTACGACCGCATCGGTGAAGACGCGTTTGCTGCGCGCCCGGCTGATGCTGCGCGATCTGCTGGCTCCAGGGCTGGGAGGAGCCTGGAGCAGCCGAGTCTTTTTTGAAAAGGGGACAAAGCCATGGTAGTCAACTGCGAAGATGTTTGGCGCGAGATTTCGAACTACCTTGAGGGCGATGTCGAGCTCCGGCTAAGACTGGCACTGGAAGAGCATATCCGAGGCTGCAAGCGCTGTACTGCGGTGCTCGATGGTACGCGCAACGTGGTCCAGCTGTATGGCGACGAACGGATGCTTGAAGCGCCGCTCGGCTTTAGCCAGCGGCTGCAGCACAGGCTGGAAGAGAATTTGCCGCGCAGCCGGCGGCGTTTTCTGGGATGGATAGTAGCGGCAGCTGCGGCAAGCCTGACGGCGGGAGTGATCGAAGTGGCAAGAGCGTCGATCTTCAGCCGTCCTGAATTGCGCTCGGAGCACGGGCAACCTGGAATCGGAGTTCCCCCGGACATGCAGGTCGTCGTTTCAAGGGATGGAAAGATATTCCACCGTCAGGGCTGCCCATTCATCCATGAAAAAGCCCAAATGGAAATGATGACAGCTCGTGAAGCGATGCGGGAAGGATACTCGCCTTGCGTGCGGTGCATGAAGCAGTACCTGAGCAATGGCTGATTAATTCTCGCGTAAAAATAGGGTAGCTGATATCTCTGAGCTACCCTGATCTTGCAATCAACCAAGTATTGCTAGCCTAGTTCGGCTTCATCTCGTCGTGCTTCATGTTGTCGTCTTTCTTCATGTCGCCCTTCTTCATGTCGTTCTTCTTCGTCTTCGGGTTGGTCTTTTTGGTCTTCGCAGACTTCTTGTCGTTCTGCATGTTATCTTGCTTCATCTGGTCTTGCTTCATGGTGTCCTGCTTGCTGCTGTCCTGCTTCATCGCGTCACCAGATTGCGCAAACGCTGAGAGGGAGACAGCCAGCAAACCAAGCGCTATCAGACTTCCCAATGTTCTCTTCATAAATCTTCCTCCTTCCTTCTGAATTTCTGGTGCCCGCTTTCCCCCGGGCACGCGCAAATGGGATGTGGGTCAAGAGCGAAAGTTACAAGCGAAGTGGAACCACGTGCTAAGAAAGGTGAGTTACGACATGCGCCGCAACTCACTTCATTCGTCAGTTGGCTGCAATTCCGTTGAATCCGGAAGCCGCCGAAAGGCCGCCTGCTTCGCCTAGATTGGTCAGAGTACCGTCTTCATTGATGCCGAAGATGCTAACCGATCCGGTGCCGGAATCGAGCGTATAGAGGTATTTCCCATCCCCGGTGACGGCGATATCCAGATTGGTGCTGCCGGCAGGGTTGATTCCTACAACCGTTCCACCGATCGGTGTCAGTGCTCCAGTCGCGGAGATTGAGAAGCCGGAAATCGTTGCCGATCCCGCATTCGACGTGTAGACGAATTGGCCGTTGGGAGTCACTACGTCCCAGCACGTTGCCGCCGCTAGAGTGGGGATACCCAGACTGATAGGAGTGAGTTTGCCATTTGCTCCCACCGCGTACGACGAAATGGCAGAAGCGTTCGTTCCACCCGCGGGGCCGGTTTCCGCCACAAGGGCGGCGCCATTGGGTGCAAATGTGACCGCGAACACGCCAGGATCCGCGCTCGGATTAACGACGATCGGCGCCAGAGTGCCATCGAGTTGAACGTGGAACGCGTCGATGCTATTGGTAAGTTTTTCGGTGACAAGAAGGAATTGGCCGTCCGCACTGAATGACAACGACGCTGGTCCGGAGTTTGCGGTGCTGAGATAAGCAAGCGAGTTCGAAATCGGCTTGAGTTTTCCGTCCTTGCTGAGGCTGAAGCCGGCTACACTGCTGTTCGCCCCTTCGTTGACCAAGTACACGAGATTGCCAAATTGAGCTACAGCAACGGGCGAGGCACCTCCACAGGGCGCCTTGTCCACAAGTGTCAGATTGGCGCCGTGAACTTGAAACACGGAAATGTCGCCGCTACCTGCGTTTACAGCAAAAAGAAAAGAATGATCCTGGCTGAGAGTGAGAGAACCCTGCGATCCCAGAGGATCGGTGATGCCTCCGCTTCCGCGGCCACCGGTCGGGAACGTTTTCCCGATCTGTAGAGATCCATCCGGACCACGCTTAAAAGCGATGATTTCGTTGCCTGCGGCAGCATTTGTCATCACAAATACCGCGCCCTCGTTCCTTTCAAGTTGAGCCTTACTGGTCGTTGGCAATATCAAACTAACGGCAATAGCAGCCATTAGCAATATCCATCCTGTCCTCGACATATTGAACTCCTCTATCGGTGATTGCCCGAACCTGAATCTGCGACATTAAAGAGACAGAGAGCGAGCAGATTCAGCACGTGCCCTGATGAGAGCCCGGAGTGACGAAAAAGTTTCAAGAACGTACCGAAGCGTTCCCACGAGCAAGGGAACTCCCCCTACCGTGGGGATTTGATCCTGCCATGATCCATCAAATGTCGATGTCGATGACGCTGAACTGTTCTGTGCATTATCACTTTGGCGCATGGATTGTCGGCAAACCAGAAATTATCCAACCCGGTGGCCGACTTCGGCCCGGAATAGCGGAATGACTTGTAGTAGTTGTCAGGACGGTCGACGGGGCTTGTGTCACGGGCAGTTTGGATAACTTCGTTTCATCTGTTTTTCGTGAAGGAAGAGGGACTCTCGTGTCCACGTCCGTATTTGCCATATAGCCGATGATGTTATGGATGTTGCCGGATTCTCGGCCAACAAGAAACTATCCAAGAATGCAACTCTTGAACTGTTGCCTTCACTCTCTCTCCTGCTGCCGCCTGAAAACCGGCACCGGACAAGCCTTCTGCCAGTGTCATTAGTGCATGGTTGATTTATTTAACTTGACATCACATTCGAAAGTGCTACTATCTCGCTCCAAGTCGCAAACTCTTTGAGCCGCCTCAACACGACTAGCATCCATGGAAATGGCCGCTGGCGATTCAGAGGCTCAACCCGCAGCCAGAACCTCTGACAGTTTCGACTGCAAGGCAATGCGGGAGCTCAACATGAACGCGAGACGCGGGTCTCTGGCCTATCGTCAGGACGATGCGTTGTACGCTGCCTCTTCGATCTTGTGACCTCAAGAGGAAGCTAACCTCCGACACTCTCGTCTGAAGAATATTGAGGGTAGTTCTGTCTCTGGCGTGTCTTTATGCCATGCGACAGGGCGACGGCTTTGCATTCCCCGACGATGTCGTCTTAGGGGCGACTCAACCTAAATCCGGAAGCGGAGTTTCGCAGTTAATCGGGAGAAGAGACGTCACAAGGAGGAATCGTGATCACTAGAGAGAGATCCACAGCAGGCTTAACGTTGGCGGTGCTGTTCCTCGCCGGAACGGCATTTGCTCAAACCGACCCTGGAGTTCAGAGTGCCAGCCGTGGCACAGGCGTAACGATCATCAATCCGGCGGACGACCCGAACGGCTTCACCGCTTTTTTCGAGGACGGACTCGCTCGCTTCCAGGAAGTCGAGACGGTTTCCAACTCCGCGAATGTTGGCCTCGGACCGCGGTTCAACTCGAATCAGTGCAGTTCATGTCACGCGCAACCTGCGGTTGGCGGAACCGGCGCCGCCGTCAATCCCCAATTCCTTTTCTCCAGCAACGGCGTCGCGCCTGGCAACACCACTCCGTATTTCATTACCGCCAATGGGCCCACCCGCGAGGCCCGGTTTCCGTTCTTCTTTAACCCGAACGGCACGGCCGATACCAACGCGCCCAATGGCGGAGTGGAGGACCTGTTCACAGTAACCGGTCGTCCCGACGCCGGCAGCTGTAGTCTGTCGCAGCCCAGTTTCGCAGCCGCGGAGGAAGCCAATAACATCATCTTCCGCATTCCCACGCCCGTCTTCGGAGCGGGCTTGATCGAGAACTTAGACGAATCAACCCTGCTAATCAACCAGGCCGCCAATCTCAATAATAACTTTGGTATTGGCGGCGCCTTCAACCACAACGGTAACGACGGCACGATCAGTCGCTTCGGGTGGAAAGCACAAAATAAGTCGCTGCACATCTTTGCCGGTGAGGCTTACAACGTGGAGATGGGCATCACCAATGAGTTATTCCCGAACGAACGCCCGTTGCCTGGCGAAGACGGCAATGGCGCTAGCGGTCTCACTGGGCTCGCAACGAACTGTCTCAATCTTAGCGGCTCCGGTTATCCGGAAGACACGTCCAACCCAAAACAATCGCCGAACGCAGCGGTTCTCGATGACGTTTCGGCGTTTGCCAACTTCATGCGTTTCCTGGCTCCGCCGCCAACCGGTGGAGTCGTCCTAAATGGACAGCAGGTCTCTGGACAGTCGATTGCCACCGGCAGTTCCTTGTTCAATTCGATCGGCTGCGCGACCTGCCACAATCCGACGCCGGGCAAGACGCAGGCGTCCGGCTTCGTTCCCGCGTTGAGCAGCGCTCCGGTGCCGGCGTTCTCGGATATCGAGATCCATCACATGGGTACCGGTTTGGCGGACAATGTCTCGCAGGGTACCGCTGGCGGCGATCAGTTCCGCACTGCTCCCTTGTGGGGCCTGGGACAGCGAATCTTCCTGCTGCACGACGGCCGCACCTCAAACCTGCTCACCGCCATTCAGGATCACGCGAGCCACGGTAGTGAAGCTACAACGGTCGAAGAAAATTTCTTCAGCCTCAACCCCACGCAGCAGCAGGAGGTGCTGGATTTCCTCCGCTCGCTGTAATCATCATGGGGCGACTTCTGGCGAGACATGAACTTGTCTCGCCAGCTCTCTCGAAGTTAGAACCAGATGGAAGCGAATCAGACGCCTATAGGCGGCCGATGCTCCGCGACGACCGGCAGAAACTTTACTTGGAATCAAAGGAGAAATATGTGTTCTCAATTCTTGCGTTTCTTCGCCATTCTGGCCTGGTCTGTATTAGTGCTGTCTTGGGGCTCAAGGGTCGACGCGCAAGATGCGCCTAAGAACGGCGGCGATTTCTCCGACAACACGCATCCCCAGACCAAGGTGCCGAAGGGAGTCATCCTGGTAAAGGGCGCGCGGTCGAGCGCCAGCGACTCAGTAACTCCCGTGCCGGAGGGCGGAAGCGTAACCGACAACGTCTTCAGTAGTCCATATTTTGGAATAACCTATGCACTACCTCCGGATTGGAAAGAGAAATACAAGGGCCCCCCTCCGTCCGACAGCGGTCGCTATGTACTGGCCCAGATTGAACCCGCGGACACATATAAGGGACCAAGTCGAGGCAGTATTTTGATCACCGCCCAAGACATGTTCTTCACGTCGCTGCCTGTGGCCAACGCTTTCGAACTCATCAATCACACGAAAGACAACCTGCAGCCATACTACAAAGTGGAACTGCCCCCGACTGAACTCCGGATCGGTGGCCACGCTTTCCGCTTTTTTGCCTACGAGTCTCCAGTAGCAGAGCTGCACTGGTATGTCGCTGCTACTCAAATCCGATGTCATGCGGTGGAAATTGTGCTCACCAGCCGTGACACGAAACTGCTGGAGAACTTGCTCCTTGACATGAATAAGATGAAGGTACCCGAGGAGGCCGATCCGACTGCAGGGGCTGGTGGGGGCGCTGTTCCGGTGTGCATCAGGGATTACGCCCGCGATGAGAACGTGATCGCACGGGTTGATCCGGTCTTCAGCGAGAGCATGTTTAACCCTGTCGCCGTCCGGATCATCATCGATAAAGCAGGCAAGGTCAAACACATTCACTTTCTGAGCGCATTTCCTGGCCAGGCAAAAGCCATCACCGATGCCCTGAAGCAATGGAAGTTTAGACCGTTCCTGCAAGACGGGCATTCGACTGAAGTGGAAACCGGCATCATGTTTGGCCGTGCGTCGCGTCCAGCGCTATCCCCGGCAGCAGCCGGGATAACCGAATAAGTCCGAAGCCGACAACTTGCACCTAGATGACTTATATAAGATCCAAAACGTTCTCGGTTTGTAGCGGCCTTATTGCCCTTTGTTCCTTGGCGGGAGCTGAGACCATCACGGGCTCGGTGCACAATCGGACCCGCGGGCAGGTTGGAGCCGGCGACGAAGTCATTCTTCTTCGGTTAGACCAAGCTGATCCGAACCACGTGAGTCTGAACCGAGCTTATCTGAGTGGGGGCATGCAGGAGGAAGCACGCACCTACAGCAACTCGGAAGGACGTTTTACGCTGAGCGTCCGACATCCCGACAAGCCGCATCTGGTGCGTGTGGTTCACCAGGGCGTCAACTACGATCGTCTGGCTTCCATAGGTGACGCGAGTTCCGTCGATGTATTCGATGCGGCCGCTGCGGTGCCAGGCATCACCGGCAGCATTGAAATCATTAGGATCGGAAGCAACCGAAGCCTGTTGCATGTCTCCGACATGATCGAGATCAAGAATGATTCCAGCCCACCGTTGACACAGTCAGGTAACCGCACATTCGAGGTTTACCTACCCGCCCATACGAAGATCGATTCGGTTCTGGCCGCAAGTTCGACCGCCAGTCCAGGAACAACCGCTGCGCTGATTTCCGCAATGCCCGTTGCCGGTGAGCCTGGGCACTACACGGTAAACTTTCCCTTACGGCCGGGTGCCACAAAGTTCGCATTCAACTACGATCTACCCTACGAAGGCCACGCCACTTTTCGCCCCAAAAGCATGTATCCGCTCCAGCAGTTGGCAGTGATGATTCCGCCGACTATGAAATTCACGTCGCGGTCCCCCGCTTTCCAGGTGCTTCGAACCGGAAACGACCGCTATCAAGTGGAGGCGGCCAATGTCGTTAAAAAGGGAGAGGGGCCCGGGTTCGAGATCTCGGGAGTTGACGTGCTCCCAGTGTTGCGAGCGCAGTCTCAACCCCCAACGAAGCTACCGATAGCGGATCAACCGGTTGCTGCCCCGACCGGTACTCGCGCTCCAACTCAAAATGCGAACGGCCTGGGTATGGTAGCTGCGCCCGGTATTCTCGGCGAGTCGGCACAAATCCAATCGCGGATGCAGTGGGTGTTGCTGGGTGCGAGCGTTGTCTTGCTTGGCGCCTCTGGTTTCCTGCTCTGGCACAGACAATGCCTTGCTCGCAACAAAATAACGAAGGCTATGCAAAAGCCCCAACAGCGCGAGGAAACGACGGCGCCTCTGGCAGAAGCTCTAAAGGGAGAGCTGCGCCAGCTTGAAATCGACCGGTCGCTCGGCGCCATCACACTAGAAGAGTACGCTACTGCCAAACAGGCTCTGGAAGGAACCGTCAAGCGAGCGTTGGCGCGCGCCGGAGCCGGGTAAGTTGAAAATACGTTTCACTTTCGCGACCATCGAACCAAGAGCGAAGGCGCGAGATCGGCTTTCTCAGATTAAACCCAGTGAACGGTTTGTGGACAGGCTTGAGTAGTTCAGGCAGCGGCAGTTCGATCAGACGAGGCAGAAACAACTCCGCAACGCGCGCGATTAAGCGGAATTGGGAGATTCCGCCGGCTATTCTCCAAGTACTTGGAAATACTGGTGGCGGCGGTAGGACTCGAACCTACGACCTACGGATTATGAGATCTACTTTCCGAAGGGCCGCCACGCGGATTCAATCACTTGCAGTCGGAACAGGTGAGCTGATACGGGGGCACATGTGCGCGTTCGGCGCTTAAGTGGCAATGAATGTGGCAACAGTCTGTATGGCGGATTAGCAATTGTCTTCGCCGATGCGACGCACAGCATCCCAATTACTTACAGTTGTACTCAGTCACGAAATCTCACCAATTGTGACCTCATTCGGTAATTTCGGGGCCCACTCTGTAAGGGCGTGTTGCCGCCCGTTGTTAAACGGACTTAACGCCGAAGTCGCGCCCGGCTTCACGATGACGATGCCGGCTTGTCGTCCGGCTTTTTCGTTTGCTGGAACTCGACGGTGATGGTGGTAGGACGAGGAAATCGTTGGCCCAAGATCCTTCTTAGATATTCTTCCAGCTTTGCCTTGCTTGCCTCGGGAGCGTCGTAATTGATGTTTAGGTTGGATATTCGGTCAGCGAAGAAGTACAGCCTGGCACTAGGAATCTCTCGCCAAAAATCTTCCTTTTTTGGTTTT
>CAVOTW010000016.1:0-54253 GCA_963699405.1 uncultured Acidobacteriaceae bacterium
TCCACAGAAAAGGGTGAAATCATATTGGCTGCTCGGTGATCTCCTCGTGCCGGGGATCCCAGAACAACCTCTTCCCGCTCCAGTACGATTGCGCCGCCATAATACAGACAATGGCGTGCGAAAAGCCATGATCGACGGTTGCATTCGGCTCTTTACGCGCCCGCATCGCGGCCAGCCAGTTCTCGAGATGGCCCACGTCGTCATCGTCGGGCCCAGGAACTGGGCGGCGGCGCTCCTGAACATGCACCGTGTCCGCTGCGTCCTTCGGGTCCAATCAGAGGAGCGTTAGTATATACGGGACCGGATTCCCAGGGATCGAATTCCTTCCTTCCTCCTTCCGCGGTCATGATGAACAATGACGCGCCCTCGCCTCCGTAGTTTTCGATTGTTCCATTCCGGCCTTGAATCCGTGAAAAACTCCGGTAGCTGTTTCCGAAAGTGGTCTTGTAAGTGTACAGAAACCCTTTCGGATAAGTCACGGCGGCAACACAAGTATCGGGATTTTCCCGTCCGTCTTTCCAGGTAAAGATGCCGCCATTGGCCACCACACTTCAGGGATAGGTTTCGTCGGTCCAAAGATGCACCAGGTCGCTGCCGTGGCTGAGCCATTGGTCGAAATATCCCGAGGAAAAATCCTTGTAGAGACGGAACTCAAGATACACATGTGGATCAAATGGCCGGTCAGGTTTGCCCAGCAGCCAGCGTTTCCAATCGGTATCTTCTTCGCGGAGCTGGGATTTACGGCCGTAGAGCCAGCTTCTTCCACTCCATGTCCGCGTCCCGCAACATCTCCCGCGAGATGCCGGTATCTACATCGACAAAACGCCAGCGCTCCTCGTTGACATTCCATTCCTGCTCGATGTGGACAATGTCGCCGATTTTCCCTGAGCGAACGATATCGCGCACGGCCAGCGGATAAGGCTGGCTCCGGTGTTGCGTTCCCATCTGTACGACCTGCCTTGACGCCTTCACCATATCGCGGGTTTCCTTCGCCTCAGCGAGCACATTGGCAAAGGGTTTTTCGACGTAAACATCTTTGCCCGCCTGAACCACGTCGCTGCATAGCTTCGCGTGTTGGAAGTCTCCGGTAGCGATCATCACGCCGTCGATATCTTTGCTGGCGAGCATATCCTCCGAGTACTGGTAGATCTGCGGCTCAAGGCTGAAAGCCTTCTTTACTTGCGCGGCGCAGCGCTCGCGAGCCAGGTTCCAGAGATCGCATACGGCAACCGTTTCGACCGGAACTTGTTTCGACGCAAGTTGCGCCATATGCACATGGCCTTTGCTGCGCTCTCCGCATCCCAGTTGTGCCAGCCGGATACGATCGTTGGCCCCGAGAATCCGGGCATACGAACGCGCGTCCATGCTGGTTGCCACTAACATGCCTCCAGCCCCTTTCAGAAATGTCCTGCGATTGGTCCCGTCTGTCTGTCGCATTGTGTCCAACATTCTAGCTGTCGTGTTCCTATGAGCGCATCTCAGGACACTCATGCTACGAAACTGCACTGATACAAGCGTGCTGACGGGGTTTTGTAAAACTCACTTGTCCGCTTTCTCAACGTTCGCCAATCTCACCTGCGTGTCCCCGAAGTCGGGTGCGAGCTTTAGGGCAGTTCGATAGGCATCAGCGGCGGGCAAGAGTTTCCCCTTATCTTCCAGAACGCGACCTTGCCAGTAAAAGGCCTGCGGCGAGGGCGCAACTTGTGCAGCCCGGGCAAAATCCTGCAAAGCGGCGTCAAATTCGCGCTCCTCGTACTCGATCATACCCCGTCCGACCAAACTGTTCTGCTCAAACGGGTTCAGCGCAATGGCCTGCGTGAACTCCGCCACCGCGTCATCCCTCCGCCCGAGTTGATTGAGCAGCACGCCCAGATTGTTGTGCGTCTGCGCAGCTTCCTGCCCGTCCGATCCGTACTTCAGCGTAAGCTGATATTCGTTCAGCGCCCGGTCCAGTTCATTGTGCCGCTGCAGGAGTATGCCCAGGTTATAGTGCGCGGTCGAGAATGTCGGCATCAACCGAATGGCGCGCTCCAGGTGGGATGTGGCGAGGTCGGGGCGTCCCATCTCCATCAATGCCGATCCCAGATTTCCTTCGGCGATCGGATTCGCGTCCGTCACTTGAATCGCATGGGCAAACAGGCTGTAACTGTCTCGCCAGTATCCAATCTGGATGTGTGCCATCACGGCATAGCCCAGCAGCACGACGATCGCAATCGCAACCTGCGCCGCCCGGCTTAGCGAGATGCGCGCGGCGCCTTCAGAAGCCAGCCAGACGCCAATCACGAACAATCCCCAAAGAGGAAGATATGCATACCGGTCCGCCCGTGCCTGGCGGCCAACCTGGACGATGCCGATCACCGGCGCCAGCGTTCCCAGAAACCAAAACCAACCGACCAGCAGATAGCGGCGTTCACGGAAATGCCAGAACAATGCCGTGACCACAGCCAACACTGCCGAGGCGCCCAGCACTTTCCAGAGCGCAAGCGAGCCCTCGGGATGCGGATAAAACACCGCCAGCCCCGACGGCCATACCGCCTTCTCCACATAAATGAGATAGGAGTAAACTGCGTTTTTGACCCGCATCGCCACCGGCAAAAGCTCAGTCGAGCCGATGGCGCCCCCCGTGCGCTGCGCGTAAACCGTAATCGCCGCACTGGCTGCTGACAGCGCCAGCAGAGGAATTTTTTCGAGCGCCAACTTGGAAATTGGTATCGCCGGAAACCGCTGCAGCGGCCAGAAGTCAACGAGCAGCAGCGCAAACGGGAGCGTGATCACCATCGGCTTCGCCATCAGCCCAAGTGCGAACAGCAGCGCAACCAGCAGATAACGACTTGCGCGAGGCCCCTTCGTATACCGGCCATAGGCGCCAAGAGCTAGCAGCAAGAAGAAAGTGCTGAGGGCGGTTTTGCGCTCCGCCACCCATGCCACCGATTCCACGTTCAGCGGATGAAGGGCAAACAATCCCGCCACCAGGGCGCTGCGCCCCACGAATCCGGTCGCCCTCGCCAACAGCAGGAACAGCACTACGACGTTAAGGCCGTGCCAGAGGACACTCTGCCCGTGATGTCCCGCCGCCCGCAACCCGAACAACTGTGCATCGAGCATGTGCGAAATCCACGTCAGGGGGTGCCAGTTGGCTTCAGCCGTCGAGGTAAAAGCCCACGCCAGGTTGCGTGCGGTCAGCCCCCGCTGAACATGGAAGTTCGAAGTCACATACGCGGGATCGTCGTAGTTGACGAATCCGTTCTCGAGCGCAGGGTAGTAGAGTGCGACAGTGCTGAGGAACAGTAAGAGACCGACGAGAGGTATGACTGTTCGATGTTGCGGCACCACTATTTTTTAGCAGGCCGGCAAGGATGGGGGTAGTCCTCAATCAGTGCCCGAACTACGACTGCCCTGATCACCGGTCCGGCATACGATACTCCGGTTTTAGATTGACAGCGCCGGCATTGTCAGAGACGTGTTTTTTCAAAATCGAGGGGTAGTTTCCGGTTTGCCGACAACCCGCGAAATGGATGCGAACAATCCCGTCCGAGTGCCCAGCTGCGCTGCAGTGTCCGAATTTGTCATAGCGGTGTCCTGAAACGGACAGCGCCAGACTAACTTATCGCATATTAAGTCGTTTACAATGTGGCGCTTAGTATTGGCAAGTGTGATGCTGATACCCGGCAGGGAGGGTAAGAACATGTCATTCGTTCGCGATCTGAGAGTTGCAGCTTACTCGTTAATTCGGACTCCAGGGCTGGCGATCGCCGTGGTTCTCACACTGGCGCTCGGCATCGGCGCGAACGCCGCCATTTTCACGCTGGTGCGCGGAGTGCTGCTCAAGCCTCTGGTCAATCGCGACGAGGACCGGCTGATCTATATCCGGCAAAGCGCTCCCGGCATCGGCGACGAAAACTCTACGTTTTCCGTACCCGAGATACAGGACCTGCGCGCGAGCGTGAAAACCCTGAGCGCGTTTGGCGACTTCTCCGCCATGGACTTCACCATGATCGGCCTCGGTGAGCCTCGTTCGATTCAAGGTGGCGTTGTCGGCGGCAACTATTTCGAGGTGATGGGCCTTCATCCCGTGCTCGGTCGCCTCATCGGGCCTCAAGACGACGGTCCTCAACGCTGCCGGCGTCGTCGTTCTCACCTACCGTTTCTGGACGACCGCTCTTCACAAGGATCCTTCGGTCATCGGCAAAACCGTTCGCCTCGGTAGCATCGGTGATCGCTCTGCGACAGTCATTGGCGTCCTCGAACCTTGCGTCCCATATCCGCAAGATACCGAAATTATTTCCAACATCGTCACCAGCCCGCATCATCTTTCCGCGACCATGGTCACCGGCCGCATCCATCGCATGACCGAGCTTTTCGGCCGTCTCGCTCCCGGAGCCACTCTCGATCAGGCTCGCGCTGAGTTGCGCTCCGCCTACTCCGCGATGAAGAAGGACCATCCCGAAGCCTATTCGCAAGGAAGCGAACTTTCAGATCGGGGTGAAGTTGCTTCGTGACGAGATCACGTCGGGCGCCCGGACCGTGCTGCTGGTGCTGCTGGCAGCGTCAGGGCTGGTCTTCATCATCGCGTGTTCCAATGTTGCCAATCTGATTCTGGCGCGGACGGTTCGCCGCGAAGGCGAACTGGCGGTCCGCGTGGCGCTGGGCGCAAGCAAAGGCGCGTTGCGCCGCATGCTGTTGGCCGAAAGCCTTCTGCTCTGCGGCGCTGGCGCCGCGCTCGGTGTAATGAGCGCGCAGCCGATGGTGGCCGTCCTGGCTCGCTACGCCTCGCGCTTCTCCGTCCGTGCGCTCGATTTCAGAGTCGATTCGAGCTTGCTTTGGGTCGGAGCGGCGCTGGCCGTCGTCGCCGCAGTGATTCTCGCCTTCGTCCCGCGCCTGCCCTCTTCCGGCACTCTTCCGGCACGCCGGGTGGACTGAGCCTATCAAGCGGAAGTGTGCGGATCACCGGCAGCACGAGCCGCCGCCAGCGGATCTTCGCGGTGACACAAATCGCCGCGTCGTTCGTGTTGCTGGCCGGCGCAAGTACGTTGATCACCACGCTGATCGCACTGCAAAAGGCGCAGACAGGTCTGGATACGCAGCACGTCCTCGCTATCGACGTTCCTCCTATGTCCCACGGGAAGACACCGCAGCAGGTCGTCGATTTCTACAAGGAAGCGATACGTCGCGATTGATGCGCTGCCGGGCGTGAGCAAGACCGCGTTCGGCAACGTCGTTCCCTGGCGCGATGCCGGCGGCCCCACCGGTCTTCGGCCTGCAATTCTCCGCCGACGGACACGTCCATGCCGCCGGTGTAGAGGATCCGCGGGCGCAGTGGCGCGCCATCTCTCCCGGATTCTTTGCGGCGCTTGGCGTTCCTATCATTGCCGGCCGCGATTTCAATGCGCTCGATAACCAGAGATAATAATGAGGAGCCAGTCGTGATCGTCAGCCAGACTCTCGCACAGCGCATGTTCCCCAACCAGGATGCGGTCAATCGGCATGTCTATTGGACGGATCCCGTGCTGCAATTCGTGCCTGGGACCGATGCCGAAAAGGCGCGCATTGTCGCGCCGCACCGCATCATCGGTGTCACCGCCGATATTGACGACGGACACGTCGTTCCTGAGCCCACGGTCACCGTTTACAGCCCTTTTGACGACGGTCCAATGTTTGCCGGTCGTCTCTTCATTCACACGGGTGCAAATCCCTATGCGCTGGTCCCGTCGGTCACGCGCATTATTCGCGACATGTCCGCCGAACAGCCGGTTGAGCACGCCGCCACTCTCGAAGACATTCGTGCAGAGGTGCTCACGCCAGACCGTTTAAACTCGCTGGTGTTTGGCGTATTCGCGGCGGTCGCGTTGGCGATTGCCGTGGTGGGCGTCGCGGGCGTGCTGGCGTTTTCGGTGAGCGCGCGGACGCGGGAATTCGGCATCCGGCTGGCCCTCGGATCGGAGCCGCAGCGACTCCTCAAGGGCGTGATCGCAGAGGGCACCGTGATTGCTGCGGCGGGCGTTATTGCAGGCGCGGCATTCGGGTTGGTGCTGGCGCGTTTGGCGGGAAGATATTTCCTGGACATCAAGATGCCGGGCGCATTGCCTGTGTTTGTCTCTGCGTTCGTGCTGATGGCGGTCGCGGTTATCGCGTCGGTGCTGCCCGCGGCACGCGCTGCGCGCGTCGATGTTATGCAAGCGTTGCGCTCCGAGTGACCGTCGGACTGGGTCAGGGTTACCGGCAATTCCAAACGTGAGATGAATCTCCGAACAACGGTCCCCAACTCTGGCCACCGTGCTCGGCGATCCCACCGGTCAGTATCTTGTTGTCGCCAACAGCGGCGCCAACACGATTTCGACTTACATCGTCGATCCCAATAGCGGTCTGCCTACGCAGGAACTCAGCAGATACCGATCAGATGCCGGTCGCGCTGGTTCTGCATCCTGTGAGCAAATTCGTCCATGCCGTGAACCGCAATTCCTAATGACGTCTCGGCTTACTTGGTGTCCAGCTAACGCCATTGCTTTTGCCTCTCGACAGCTAGTCGCAATGCAAGGAAGAAGAGCGGGGGCGAAACCAATGAGCGGGATTTTCGGGCACAACTGGCATTTTTTGCCAGTATGCGTTACAGTGCTGCCGTCTGGACACCGAATGTTTCGCCTTCCACCGGCCCAAGCATCGCGCACTTCAGCGCATTGAAAAACTCGGCGGTGGCAGGGTCGGTGGTCGTCTATCCTGGATACGGGTGGTCAGTGCGAGCCTGAGTTTCAACTCAGAATCGATCCTCAATTATCGAAAAGGACGAAACAATGAAAACAAAAATGATGGTCTTTGCCCTCTGTTTGGCGGTCGCGTCACCGCTGTTTGCTCAGAAGAAAGAAGAAGAGCGCATTTCCAACTCGGCCACGGTATTGCGGGCATTGCTCCGTGGGGATAAGGGCCTGCCAATCCATGTCCTCGACCAAGCCGACTGTGTTGTCATCTTTCCCAGCGTCAAGAAAATAGCCGTCGGCATCGGGGGCGCCTATGGACGCGGCGTGATGGTTTGCCGCACCGGTCCGAAAATGGATGGCCCGTGGGGAACTCCGGCGATGTATAAACTCGACCAAGCCAGCATTGGCGTGCAACTCGGGTCGACAGCCACCGATTTTGTGCTCACGGTGATGAATCAAAAGGGCGCGGAACAAATCCTGAACGGAAAGACGAAGCTGGGAACAAACGCTGCGGCCGCTGCCGGTCCCACCGGCGCTCAGGCAACGTCGTATAACGCACTGGCTATGAACGTCGACGTTTTGAGTTATTCACGTTCGAAGGGATTGTTTGCGGGCGTGTCCCTCGAAGGTGCGTCGATGGATAGCGATGACGATGCCAACAAAGCTCTGTATGGAAAAGCGATGAGCGCGAAGGATATCATCGAGGGCGGCCAAGCTGCTCCCGAGGCAGCCAAACCGTTGGATGACGTGCTGACCAAGGCGTCTCCAGCTCGCAAGTAGCTCCGACGCCGACAGGAACTTCGCCGGAAGCAAGTTGAAGCCGGTGAAGCAGCTGGTGGAGGAACAAAACTTCTGGCTTGCCCAGAATTGCCGCTCGGTGACGGGCGGTTTTTTTTGCGTTACGCAGAAGATGGGAAACTCGGTGACCGGTGTTATCAGACGGTTTGCACTAGCTTGCGCCGTTTGTTCGCCGAACCTGAGGTCAGGGTTAATGAATGGATCAACATCGCTCGAAAAGCCGCAAAACACTGTGACGCCCGTCACAGCCCCCCTGGCTGGATGCGCGCTACTCTTTGTCCTCAATGTCAGAAACCGGCTGGCGCCCCGAATATAGCCTTAACATCACTGAACTCGACCGCCAGCATCAAACCCTCTTTCGCCTTGTTCAGAACCTGAGCGATGCTATTGCCGCAGGTCGCGGCCAAAAAGTCACGGAACAGTTTCTCGACAATGTCGTGAACTACACGATTGAGCATTTCGCTACCGAAGAGAATTTGATGGAACAACACGGATTCCCTGCCATAAACTCGCACCGCATCGAGCACAACACCTTAACCCTGAAAATATCCCAGCTTCAAAAAGATCACGCGGCGGGCAAGCCGAATGCGGCAGAATGCTTCCTGCAGTTCCTCCAGCAGTGGTTGGTGGAACACACGTTGAAAACCGATAAGGAATACGTGGCGTTCCTCCGATCGAAAGGCGTGACGTAGTGGCGCGATAGTTGCTTTCGGACATCCACGTTCGACCCCTGACCTCATAAACGATTGTGAAAGGCGCGGCTTTCGGTCGCGCCGTACAGAACGGCCAAGGATGCCGTGCTTTAGCCCACCGTTACCGTTGTCATTTGTTCTCATTCCCGCTCGTAAGCGACAATTACAAAGCGCTTCGTCGGTAGGTGTCAGTGCGATCAATAGAACAACCGGGGGCTCCGGCAGCGCCGCGACGACGACGCCTGATTTGATCGATCTCCGGCGTAAGTCGAAAGACATGCAAAACCCGCTGCACATCGACAGACACGCGGCACTAGCGGTGGTTCTGCTCACTGCCATGACGCTGGCGGTGTTCGCTCCACTCGTTTCGTTTCAATTTATCAACGTGGATGACAGCCTCTACGTCACTGCCAATGCTCGTGTGCAGCAGGGATTGACTTGGCGTAATGCCGCTTGGGCGCTGACTTCGCTGGATGCTGCCAACTGGCAGCCCGTAACCTGGCTCTCCCACATGCTGGACGTAACATTATTCGGCCTCAATCCCGGTGGCCACCACGCGACAAGCCTGCTCATACACACATTAAATGTGATTCTGCTGTTCCTGTGGCTGCGCAGCATGACTGGGGCGCTTTGGAAGAGTGCCTTGGTCGCCGCGCTGTTTGCCGTGCACCCCCTGGGCCTGGAATCGGTGGCATGGATTGCAGAACGGAAAAACGTGCTATCCACTATGTTCCTCTTGCTTACCCTGTGGGCGTACGTCGGGTATGCTCGCAAACCCGGAGTGCCCCGCTATCTGCTCGTTGCGCTTTTGTTCACCATGGGGCTGATGTCAAAGTCCATGCTTGTGACCTTGCCGTTTGCCTTGCTGCTGCTCGATTACTGGCCACTCGGCCGTTTGGGGCTTGCACCGAGATCGACTCCTTCTGGCAATGAGAGACCTGCGACTGTGATCTTCTGGCGATGCGCTGAGAAATTGCCCCTCCTGCTATTGGCGGCGGGAAGCGCGGTGCTGACGCTGAAGGCCCAGGCGCTGGATAACGAAATTAAGATTGTTCCGTTGTCGTCGAGGGTTGCGAACGCTCTACTTTCCTACGGAACATACTTGGCGCAAGCGGCGTGGCCTGCCAAGCTCGCTATCTTTTATCCATATCGCGATTGGGCGATCTTCTCCTGGCAGGTCGTGCTTTCACTCGTATCGATCTGCCTGATCACCGCACTCGTCGTCTGGCAGATCAAGAAACGTCCCTATCTCGCCGTGGGCTGGTTCTGGTACTTGGGCACGCTGGTACCCGTAGTGGGACTGGTACATGTGGGAGATATTGCCCACGCCGATCGCTATACGTATGTCCCGTTATTAGGAGTGTTCATCGCGATCGTGTGGGGAGCGGCGGACCTGGGAAGGCATTTTCCCGCGCTCCGCTACGGATTGATCGCCGGGGCTGGGTTCGCAGTCGTCGCCCTCGCCATCGCGACCACTCGAGACATTTCCTACTGGCATAGCGGTATTAGCATTTCCGAGCGCTCGCTGGCCGTTACTGGACCCAACTGTTTGATGGAAAGAGCGCTGGGTGAGGCTTTCTACAGCCAAGGTCGCATGGACGATGCACTGGAGCATCTCACGCGTTCGTCCCAGATCCAGCCCACCGATACAGCTTTCTTTAGTATTGGCACAATCAAGTTCCAGCAGAAGAAGTTCGAGGAAGCCGCCTTTTTTTATCAGAAGGCGTTGCAGTATCCCGGTGAGGCGCGAACCTTAGCCGGGATACACAACAATCTTGCAGTGCTCGAAACGCAACAAGGGTCGCTCGCCGATGCGGAGAAGGACTTCAAAGAATCGATTGCCTTGGATCCGTTTTCGGCTCGTCATCGTGTAGCCTACGGATGGCTCCTTGCAAAAGAAGCCAGGTACGACGAGGCGATCTCGCAATACGAAGAGGCCCTCAAGACTGTGCCGGACGCTTTGGCCTACTTCTCCCTCGGTTCGGCACTGGAGGAACAACATAAGCTCCCGCAGGCTGCGGAGGCCTACCGCAAAACATTGGCACTGGCCCCAAGCTTTGAGGTAGCGCAGTTACGGCTCAACGCGATTACAGCGGGCGGTCAATAGGTCTCGCTTGCGCCAAGCAAACATCTCCTCGTTTGGTTGATTCGCCGAAAAACCAGTGTGCGGTCACTCAGCGGCTTTCTCGGCCACCCGCTTCATCGGCTTCGATTTGCTGGCGGCGAAATTAGACGCGCTCACCGACCCTCCGCCACTTCGCCTCCATCAGGGACGATGAAGGCATCCACGCGCAGACCGTCGGGCAGTTGCGTACCGGAAGCGAGTTCGACCAGGGTCTCAAGAATCTTGGTGTCTACTCTTTCCGTCGGCTCGTCAGTGCGGACGTTCTTTGGGCCAAGTTGCTGGCCCACCCGCACCACGCGACCCCAGAACTTCTGTTTTCCGAAAGCGTCCGCGGTTACGTAGGCTTTTTGCCCGATCCGCACTTTGCTGACATCGGTTTCGTCGACATCCACGCGCACACGCAAGGTCTTCCGGTCGCCAATGGTCAGGATCGGATCTGGGACGGTCGAAGAATTCGAGACACTCTCTCCGCTGCGATGATGCTTGCGCAGCACGGTGCCATCGATCGGCGAGCGGATGAAAGTTTTCTGGTAGCGCGCTTGCGCCTCGTCTAGCTGGGACTTCGCCAGTTGCAGATCGGCTTCGGCAAGGGAGCGGTCTTCCTCGCGGGCATGATCGTCTACCAGAGAGTGCTGCTCGATGGCGGCTTGATACTTCGCCTGGCCGACATCGGCCTCACGCGCGTAACGATCCAGCTCTTCGCGCGAAATCACTCCCGCGGCGAAGAGTTGCTGGCGTCGGCGCCACTCGGATTGTGCGTTCTCCGTCACCGCCCTGGCTTCATCCACGGAAGACCAGGCCTCATCGCGCTCCTGGCGTCGCGCACCGTTAATTACCTTGCGCAAGGCAGCTTCTTTCGATAAGACACTAGCCTTTGCCGACTCGACCTCGGCCCGATAGTCGGCGTTTTCCAGTTCGGCAAGAACCTGGCCGCGACCGATCGCGTCGCCTTCCTCGACGAGAACAGACTTCAAGCGGCCACTCAGCTCGGAGCCGATCTTGATGTCTTCCGAATACGGTTCGACACGTCCGGGACCAGCAATCAGAGCGGGACCGTTGATAGCCGGTGCCGCTGCTGCGGCCGCATTTCCATGAGAATGCCGGGTTGCGAACACCAAAGATATAGCCAACAGAAATGCCGCCAGTCCGATGACAACAGCTGTCCTGTTTTTTACGAAGCTTCCACGAAAAATGTTTTCACTCATGACAGCGACTCCATAGATTCGACTGCAAACTCGTTTCAGCCCCAGCACTGTGCTGGTTAAGCGAGGTTCACCGTTGTTTGCAAGAAATTGTGCGCAAGTATTCCGGCCGGAACAGTCTCCAGTGCAGAAGGATCAGCACCGGCAATGGCTCCGTCCTCAATCTTCACAATGCGGTCGGCGAAACTGAGCACGCGAGAATCGTGCGTGACGATCACCACTGCACGCTCGCGCTTGTGCGCCAGTTCGCTCAACATCTCCATCACGATCTTGCCGGTGTGTGAGTCGAGGGCTGCGGTTGGTTCGTCGGCAAGAATGATTCCGGGATCTCCCGCCAGCGCACGGGCAATCGCAACCCGCTGCTTCTGCCCTCCGCTCAGGTCGGCGGGAAAGCTGTCGCGCTTGTCGCCCAGACCGACCTGATCCAGCAATTCCGCGGCGCGTTTTTTTGCGGGCCTCGCGGCTACTCCCTTCAGATCGAGCATCAGCTCCACGTTCTCACCCGCGGTCAACGTCGGGAACAGATTGAACCCCTGGAAGATGAAGCCGACGTGCTCCAGGCGAATGGCGGGCAATTGCTTTTCCGTCAGCTGAGTGATCTCTTGCCCCGCAATCCGCACGCTTCCCGAACTCGCTGTGAGGATGCATCCCATGATCGAAAGCAGCGTCGTCTTGCCGCTTCCCGACGGACCCATCAGCATGAGCAGTTCACCGGCGTTGACATCGAGATCGACGCCGCGCAGTGCCATGGTTCCGGTGTTGCCCTCAGTGTAGGTCTTGGTCAGCTGACGAACTGCAATTGCATGTGTCGTTGACATCCGACATCCTCCTCAGCAAAACAACCGCGCTCTTAACTTGCTTGCACAGACGAAGCGCGCAACAATCCAATGCCGAGGGTCACGACTCCAACGGCGAGGACGAGCGCTCCGGCATAAATCAGAGAGACGGATCCACTGGGTCGAGTGGCGTCCGGATGCAGCACCGAGAAAAAGAAACCTGACGAAATCAGAATCGCCGAGAGCGGCACTCCGATTCGAACAAACCAAAGCAGGGGGGAGGGAAGCGCCGCTCCGTCTGCCAGCATTTGGCAAATCAGCGAAAGAATCACGATCACTCCCGCGTGAGCGTGCCCGGCGCGAAAGAAATTCTGGCGTAGCGGATTGTCCATGTAGCCGCTGGCCTTGTTCATCAACGAGGTGAGAAGAAAATATCCACCGTACTGAATCGTAGGAACGGTAACGAGGATGATCCCGGACATCATTCTGGCTTCGCGAGTCACAATCCCTCCTTCAACACTGGCGCTGACCTCCGCGGCAAAAGCTTCGACGATCAGCCCTTGAACACCATAGCCGGATCGATGTGCGTCACTTTGTTGATCGAGACGAGCGCCGCTCCGACGCACATCGCCAACGTCAGAAAAAACATTCCCACGGCCATCGGCATCGGCATCAGGATAGCGGCGCCACCTTCCTGACTGGCGCGCACCACGAACACGCTGACGATCATTCCCAAAACGTAGCCGATAACCGCGCTGATGGCGGCCTGCTTCATGATGACTTTGTAGACGTAGCTGTTGGGCGCGCCCATCGCCTTCAACGTCCCAAATTCGCGCACATGGTCCATAGTGGTGGCATAGATGGTCTGCGCAACTACGACGAATCCGACGATCAGGCCGAGCACCGCGGCGATCAGCACGGCCACGCCCGCGCCAGTTGTGAACATCCAATAGAATCGCGTCATCTGGCTGAATTCTGCAGTCGTAAAGACCTCGACATCCGTGACGCGATCAAGAAGCTCGCGTCGCACCTGGCCTACATTCGCTCCGGGTGTCAGTTTCACCAGAATGAAGAGGGTTTGATCCTCACGCATTGCGGTATAGCTCTGTGCGTTCTTGAAGGTTGTGAACACATACGGAGAAGTTGTGAACGACCGGATGCCCCGTGTGAAACCGACTACCCGAGCGCGATGGCCGCCAATTTCGAAGACTTCGCCGATTCGCGTGACGCCCAGCTTCTTCTTATACAGCTCATCCAAAATGATCGCGTCCGGGGACTTCAAATCTTCCACCCTGCCCTCAACCAGATTCCAAGGCCTCTCCATCGCGTCATCGACATTGAACCCGACAATCTGTACCGAATCTTCGCCACCGTCGTGCCGCTTCCACTGCGTCCAGTGGGCAATAAGCTTTTGTGCGTCGGCGACGCCAGGAACCGCACGCACTTGATTCAGCTTGCGCTCGCTGAATGCGACACCCTGTTCTACATAAGGAACGTTCTTCGACGTAATCCACAGATCGGCCCCCGAGTGATCGATCAGGCCGGAGGTGGTCACTGAGAAGCCAACAAACAATCCCAGCTCCACGACGATTAGCACCACCGCGAACACGATCCCGGTGAGCGTGACCGCGAGCCGAACCTTATCGTGAAACAAATTCCGCTGTGCCAGAGGAGGCATGGTTACTTCTCCTCATCCTTGTTTTCGCCTGGACGTACCATGTCAGAACGAATCAGCCCGCGCAGAGTTACGTCGAGCATCAGCTGCGCGCGCTCCTGCAGGGGGCGCCAGTCGACCCAAGGGTCGGAGCACTTGGCAATGTCCAGCGAAATCACGCCATGGATGGATGCCCACAGTGTCTGGGAAATGAGTTCCGCATCCTGGAGCTCCTCACGAAAACGCCCCGCGTCGATGGCCTCTTGCACCGCCCATTTCAGGAAGGCATAGGCATCGACCTCGGGGTTGCCCATAACCTCACGGTCTTCCTCGTCCGGCTCGTGTGCCGGATGCTGCGTCATGAACATGAACTTGTAATGATTGGGATAGCGCACGCCAAACTCGGTGTACGTGCGTCCGATCTGCTGGAGTCGCTCGATGGGATCGGACGACATCGCCGAACTCTGAAAAACCTCCGCCAGGCGGGCATAATCCTGCTGACACAGTTCGTGGAACAGCTGCTGCTTGTCCGCAAAATGGACGTAGATGGCGGTGGGAGAGTACTCAATCTTCTCTGCCACCCGACGCATGGAGACGCCATCGTAGCCCTCAGTCACAAACAACTCACGCGCCGCATCGAGGATCTTGTCGCGGGTTTCCGACTTCTCGCGTGCTCGTCTTTCCTTAACTCCCATAACGATAATTCCTAAGTTAACAATGGTAAGTTAACAGTGTTAAGTTACTGTACCGTGGTCTGGATTGTCAAGGGGAAAACGCGAGGGCCTTTTTGTTTGGATTTTTACGGATAGTTGACTTCCAACAAGCCGACTGCTCGTCACCTACCTGACAGCGAGCGCTGCGAATACTGGCGAAGTAGTTGTCAAGCCAAGTCGGATTGCGTCCGCAGACCCGCTCCCGGCCAACATTAGCTCCGTTTTCTTAATCATTTTCGGCCACAAGGAATCTGGATCGGAATCGAAAACCGTTCCTGCATCCGCCGGAAAAATAAACCACGCCCCCAGCGCCACCTCCATCCGCAGTTGAGCGGCAGTCCATCCGGCGGCGCCTAGATAAACATGAAAACCGCTAGGGTCAGGTCCAGCCGAGATGGTTTGCTCGAAGCTGGGCTTCGTAGAAATCATGTAAACCGTACCGAAAATGTGCTCGGCTCCTTCGACCTTCGCCGGCGACTGGGTCAACGCAAACACCGATGGTTCCACCGGACCTCCGGAATAGACCGGATCGGAACGGTTCTTCGCCGCCTTGATTCCCTCAAGCACTCGTGACATCGGGAGATCTGTACGCCGGTTGAGAACCAGTCCGACCACGCCTTCGGCATCGTAGCGAACCAGCAGGACAACCGTTTGGGCGAAATTAGGATCGCCGAGTCGCCGGCTTGCCACCAGCAACTTCCCGGCACTCAGATCCTTGGCATTTGTGGATTGGACTGGAAGAAAAATGGTCGGGCGGATGTCGTTTCTGGCTCGGAATGCCTTGACCCTGTTCGACCGGTCTACACTATGCGCCGGCGGGACCATGGACCAGAGCGACCCATTGTGGGCAACCGTCGAATCATGCGGCCGCAAATTTGCCGTCGGTACATCAAGTCCCTTTATAGGAACGTTTAACCCTCCTGCCGCGATGAAGGCAATGATGGTGGGCAGTAATATGAAAAAACACCGCTTGCGTAGAGACATGCCTGCTCTCCTGACTGGGAATCATGTCCTTGTTTCGAATGAACAGCCACAAGTGTGACATGTTTCGTACTACGGCGCGATCAGCAAGGGCTCGTAAGAGCGAGCACCATCCTGGCGAAAGATAATTTTATTCCTCAGTCCTTCGACGCTCGAGATAGTGCAGAAATCTGTTTCCTCCCCGACTCCGACGAGAACTCGATTACCCGTTGCAATGTGTGCCGTGCTATTACCCAACACCGGAAACAAAACTGACTGGTCGGAAACTAAGCCCAGGAAGTGTTGGCCTACCGCTGCTTAGCGAGTTGCTCTTGTGCAACTTGGAGTGCTTTTCGTGCCGAAAGGTTTCCGGGATCAAGTTGCAGTTCGGTGCTAATTTCCTGGACGGCAGTAGCCGAGTCACCTTGCGCCAAGCGCAGGCCGCCTAGCAGCATGTGCGCTCCTGGTTCCGCGGGATTGATCGCAATTGCCTGCCGCGCGTCCCATTCTGCCTCTGGTAGCTTGCCCAACTTGAAGTTAGCGAAACCCAGCGTGACCCACCAGTTCGCATGTGATTCGAGCGCTACCGCCTTCTCGACGTAGTTCGCAGTGGCGGCGGGATCATTGTTGTTCCAAGCAGCGTTTCCTAGATCAAATAGGGCGAAAGCATTGTCGGGCTGGATTTCGAGAGAACGTTTGAGTAACGCGGTACCTTCTGTGTAGTTGCCCTGTTTGAGTCTCACTACGCCAAGGTTGACCAACGCGCGGGCATTGCTCGGAGTGAGAGCGATGCCACGCTGGAACAGATGAGCGTCGTCCTGCCACACGCCTTCGTAAGAAATCGTCTCCGCTGCTGACGCAGTTATCAACACGACAACCGCGATAGCCAAGTAGTTTGCGGCGTGGTGTCCACCAGTTGCAGCACCGGCATTTGCAGAAAAGCACTTCTTCAGTCCGGCGGATAACCCTACTCCGAGCGCGATGGAGGGGAGATAAAGGTAACGGTCGTGAACCAATTCGAAATCGGTAAACAACTTAAGGTAAAGAGGAGCGATCAGCGGAACAAGAACCCACACTGTGCAGAACCAGAAGAGCCGGCGATCAGACAAGTGTCGATGCAGCCATACCAGCCCCGCCAGAATTGCAGCAAGCAGTGCTACGGGCAGCACGAAAGCCGGGCTTCGCGGATTGGAAACAAATGCCAGCGGATAAAAGGGGCCCAGTCCGACGGGTAATAGCAAGTGCGAGAGGTAGAAACACAGAGCTCCAGGAATCGTCAGCGCCATCTCGTAGTTCCCAGCGGCTGAGAGCGGATGAGAAAACCCATGAAGAATTTGATTGCGCAGCAGAAGGAATCCGCAGGAAGAAAGAAGGAACAAAGCCCCTGTCAAAATAATTGCGGGCCGACTCGCCCTGCTCTCCATGCTGAACGCGACCACCAGAAGCAGAGCCGGCATCAAGACCCCGGTTTCTTTCACAAAGCAGCAAGCGGTAGCGAGCAGCCAGGACGCGGTCCACCATACAAGGCCGCCGGTCTCCAGCCAGCGCAACAGGGCCAGCGCGGAAAGCAAAAGAGTGGCCGCCATTAGCAGATCGCCGGAATCCGAGACCCAGGTTACGGTTTCCACATGTGTGGGGTGCAGGGCAAACACGGCCGCCGCGAGCATCGCGTATCCCCGATCATTGAGCAACTTGCAAGCCAGACGAAAGACCAACACCACGCACAACAGATGCAGCAGTATCGAACTGAAGTGCCATGCTGCGGGATTCGTTCCCGCCAGACCGTGCACAAAGAGCTGCCATAGCAGCGTAAGTGGACGGTAAAAGTTCGACATATGATTGTTGATCAGGTCCTGGCTGAAAATCCGAGGGATATCCTTCCAGCTCAGAACCCACGGATTGTCGATCATTTCGTGATCGTCGTAGACGAACCCCATGCCCAAGCTGCGGGCATAGACAAGCAGGGTGAGCAGCACCAGCAAGAATTCGGGCAAGCCGGGACGCTCCTGCCATTCGCGCCATTTGTTGCGAAGTGGTACAAGCTTGAGTGAGCGGCTGGTTAATTCCATTTGCTGTTTTGATGTGCCCAGGATGGCAGCTTGCTTCTCTCACCTTAACAGGTAAGCCGATTCGAGAAGTGGGAAACTGCTTCTTCTCCGAGAGCGAAAAAGTTTTGCCAAAATTAATACCGCTGTTAGCATATTGTCACTTTTGCGCAAACAGCGTTTCCTCAATCAGTTCGCAAAGAATGTGCCCAGTCAAGATGTGCGCTTCCTGGATGCGAGGTGTGTGGTCGCTGGGAATGCAGATGCAGTGATCGACCGCGCTTAGCAACTTGCCGCCGTTTCTTCCTGTCAGACCCACCGTGACGAGTTTCTTCTCGCGGGCCACATGTACCGCCCGTAGGACGTTGGGAGAATTTCCGCTGGTGGTGAGGGCGAAGGCGACATCATTGGCGCTGCCGATCCCCTGAACCTGCCGCGCGAAAACTTCGTCGAACGAATAATCATTGCCGATTGCGGTTAGGACCGAAGAATTGGTGGTCAGCGCCCAGCCGGAGAGGCTCTCTCGTTCCCGCAAGAAGCGTCCGCTCAATTCCGCAGCCAGGTGCTGCGCGTCCGCAGCACTGCCGCCGTTGCCGAAAAACAGGATCTTGTTTCCGGAGCGCAGACACTTCGTCATCGCGTCCGCTACCTTGACCACTGCGCTCAAGTACGGGGCAGATTCCAGCAGGCTTTGCATCACCGACGCGCAGTCGCGAATTCTGGCGACCGCCAAAGACTGCGCAGTATCTGCGTTCATAGAACATCTCCTGTCCAGCGCTGACGTTCACGAAGTCGCACTGGGTTGGGCCTCGCCGTCCGGTAATGAGTCGCGCAATGGTTCACCCATGCCGTATTCGAAGTTGATCCTCTCCTGCTCGACCACCAAAGGCCGGTTCTGTACCAGGGTGTGGATGGTGCCGATGTATTCGCCAATAATGCCCATAAACAGCATTTGGACGGACATGAAGAAAAATACTCCAATGACCAACGGCGCAATGCCAACGGAGAAGTGATTCCAAAAGATCAGCTTGTACAGCAAGTACGCCAGCGACACCACAATCGAAACCAACGCGCCCGCAAATCCGGAAAAGGTCACCAGTCGAAGCGGCACCTTGGAGAGGTTTGTGATCCCCAGCATGGCCATGTCATAGAGCGAATAAAAGTTGTTCTTGGTGATTCCGCGTTTACGCGCAGGCTGATGAAACGGAATCTCAAAATACCGGAAGCCCGCCTCCGCAATCATCCCTCGGAAGTACGGGTACGGATCGTGGAAGCTCTTGATCACCTCGACCACTTTGCGGTCATACAGCCCAAAGCCCGTGTAGTTCTCGTAGGTTTCAACTCCGGAGAGTCGCTTCACCAGCCTGTAGTATTGCTTTCGGATCCAGAACATCAGACCGTTTTCACCGCTCGTCGTCTTGATGCAGATCACGACCGGGTACCCCTCCTCCCATTTGTGGATCATTTCGACGATCATCTCGGGAGGATCCTGCAGGTCGGCCACGATGCCTATGACGGCATCCCCGGAAGCTTGGTTAAACGCGTGCATAGGGGAGCGGATATGGCCGAAGTTGCGTGTATTCCGAATCACTTTCACATTCTTGTCGCGCGCGGCAAGACGCTTTAGCTCCTCCAAGGTATTGTCGATTGAGGCATTATCGATAAAGATATGCTCGTAGTGGTAATTGCCGGCAGCGGCCACGGCAGCCCGCACCTGGAGGTACACGTCGCTCACATTGGCCTCTTCGTTATAACAGGGCGTTAGGATCGTCAGTTTCTTAGGCATGGGTGTGCTGCTGGGTCGACATCACTTGCTCCTTCGAATCTTCAGTTTTCGTCGTGCACGTTCCCCTTCCTTATAACAGAAGGTGATCATACCGAATCGTCTTCACGTAGCTAATTAATCAATCTCCAAGGCTTGCCCCAACGCCTTCCGCTACAGGAGCCACATCGGATGTGCGGGGTTCGAAGTAGCGTTTCAAAGTCAAAAACCGAATCTCAAAACATTCGTAGCTGACTTTCGCGATAAAAAAACTGGCCAAGAAAACGAAAGCAAAACATGCAAAGCCAACCCAGACGTTAAGAACCAATGAGGGGGGCAACCACCTGTAGATGAGAAAACCGATCGCCCACAACACGGGCACATGGTAAACGTAGATTCCATAGCTATACTTGCCGAAATCGGTCAATACACTATTGCGAAGCGTGTGTTGAAGCGCAGTTGCCGCTCCATCGGTAGCAGCCGCATAGACAATCAGGGCGGTAAAGCCAACAGCTAGCAGGCTGAATCCCGAAGTTTCAACAAAAAGAAGGCTCCCCTCGGGGCCATGGAGGAGTCGCAACGAACCCACACCCGCTATGAAAACAAGAACGGCGATGATCGCGATTCGGGGCAGCCATTCCCGGAGAGCACTTAGAATACCGGCTCGACGGAACAGAATTGCACCCAGAGCTCCGCACAGGAGTGTGTCCATGCGAGTAACGGTCGCCATGGCGATCGCTTGCGACGGGCCAGTGTGGACAACCCATAATATCCGCACCAAAACGGCAACAACGCACGTACCCACAGCGATCTGCGCCAGTCTTCGCGAGGTGAGGAGCCAAACGCAGAGGGGCCATATCACATAGAACTGTTCCTCAACCGCGAGCGACCAAAAATGGGCAAGGATGTTCGGTCCCCAGTGCCCCTTCCACAGCACCAGCCAGTTTGTCAGGTACAGGAAGTAGAGCTTTGGTCCGCGACCACGGGCCACACGGGGGGGCGATGTCGAAAGAAAACAGCCGCCCCTAAAATCAAAATCAATACGGAGTAATAAAGCGGAAAAATTCGAAGCACTCGTCTCGCATAAAACGCGCCGAAGTAGTTGCTCGCTTCGCGAGTGTCGAGCAGGATGCCGGTGATGAGAAACCCGGATAGCGCAAAGAAAAGATCCACACCGACCCACCCATAGCTAAGCGCCAGCTTCAGGGATCTGATTGCAATGTTGCAGGGAGGGATCAAAACCTCGAAATGATGGAACATCACGAGGATGATCGCCAAACCTCGAATGCCGTCAAGAGATCGGATATTCCGCAGCATCAATCTGACTGCCCCAATTCTACGTTCTGGTCCTTAGCTGCCAGCGCCTTCAGTTCGCCCAGAGCTAGGCAGTTTTCAATCCGCGGGCGGGAATGGCAAGTCTGCCTTTAGGAATGGCATAGCAAACACCCTCCCAACACTCTTCTGCGTACCGTCGCAAGAACACATTGTATTCGGATGAAAAGGACCGGATGAGATTCGGTATCTGCCAAAGGTGCTCACTTTTGTGATACGTGCAGACCGCGAGCACAGGATGGTGACGTCGTAGCATTTCGGCGGCCCCGGCCAGTGCTTCTGGCTCGGCTCCCTCGATGTCCATCTTGATGTAGGTCGGTATTGGGGCCAACTCAACGTCATCCAAGCGCCGACACTCGACCGTGGACCCTGCATCCTGCATCGTCACGCGTGAAGTGACAGAACCATTGCACTCAAAGGAGACTTGGCCATTGATGTTTCCGACCGCGTAGGGGATTGTGGTAACACGATTGCCGATTCCCACTGCCCTAAGATTGGCATTCAATGCCGCCTGGTTCATCGGATCCGGCTCGAAAGCGAATACGTGGCGAAACTCACCTGCCCAATGATGGTTGAAGCTGCGGGGAGAGCGCTGAAAAATCCAGCCAGTACCGCCAGCGCAATTGTTCGCACAGTTCCCGCTTCGAGAGTTCGTCAGCCAAGATGCCATAGCATTGCCGGATGTTGTCGCACTCGGCCCGAAACCGGTGGGGCAGCTCAAGTCCACATTGCGGAATGAAAATGTCGGCGTACTTCCAGAGGAGCGGGGCAAAGGGCACCGCCCGCTGACAGCCTAACGAGGCCAACTGCTGGCGAACCGAGGATCCCTGATAAATAGTTACAACGAAGCACGCGGTCTTGCCATACAGTTCCGCCGCTTCCGTGGCAGACATCACGGGGAGCCCCATAACCTGCCTATGCCAAAGATTGCGGTTGTTGTCGGCAAACGCCAGCGGCTCAACTCCTGCTTTTCGCAGCCCGGCTAGGACGCTCTTGCCCAGCGGCCCTGCGCCAAATAACACCAAACGCTCACCAAGTGGGCTTGCGAGGTCGTCGAATGCACTGCACTCACGCGCCCGCACCGCATCTGGTGGCTCCGCCTCAATCCACTGCAGGATATTTTCAAGTTGTTCCAAGTCGTGTCTTGCAGGAGCCTGAGTTAGGGTCATTTGTCACTCCGATGTTAGCTTTCTCGTCGAACCTCAGCGATTCGATCTTGATGCTGTCATTCCGCTCGTACCAGGAATAGAGGTTCCTGATCGCGCTCTCTAAATCCCAAAACTGATACCCGCCCATTTCCGCCAGCATTCGCGAGTTGTCGGCCGAATACTCTTGTCCGATTCCTCCGTTCAGGACTGACACATTGGGATTCCGTCCCGAGATCTGCGCTGAGATCTGGGCAATCATCCGGGCCAATTCGGTGATCGCAACGGGGCGCCCGCTGCAGACGTTGTATGCTTTGTGGCGAGCGTCATTCTCGATGAACCACATCGCGAGCTTGACCAGATCTTTGATGTACAGGTAGTCAAACACGATATCCTGCCGCAGCACAATCGGCAATCCTTTCACTGCGCGGCAGCAAGCGTTTGAAATGAATCGGACAGTGTAGTCCTCATACTGGCCGAAAACCGCAAACAGGCGCAACTCCACCAGTCGCTCGGAGCGCTCCGTATATTTGGCGCAAATGTACTTCGAGAATCCGTAGGGGTCGGTGGGAACGCGAGTGTCGAAATATTCCTCTTTCACCCTCGACGGCAGCCCGGTCTTGTCATACTCGGCGCCGGAACCGAAATGAATCATCTTTCCGAACAGCCCGGCATTCCGCACCAGGTTAAAGAACATGCGGCAATTCCGGTCCAACAGGTCGGCTGGAGCGCCCAATCCGCGGTTCGACCGCGTGGTCGCGGTATGTACGATCACATCGAAACGGTGCTCGCTAAGGTAATCGCGCACCGACTGCTCTTTTAACAGATCGAGTTCTGCCGAGGAAGGTGCCAGCACGTCATAAGTTGAAGCAAGCTGCTCCGCCAGATTTCGTCCGATGAACCCCGACCCGCCGGTGATGAGTATGCGCATCATGCAGGTGTCCGGAAAGAGAATTTCTTGTGCCCCACGAAGCTGTACACAACCATAAATGCAGTCAACAGAGCGCCGGCAATGTAAGGCGCTTGCGGTGAAAAAGCGAGTATTCCGCCGAATGAGCGTGACCAGTACAGGCAACGCGAGCACTCCGAAGAGAATGCCGCCGCTATACACTCCGACGCATCGAATCCATTCTCGCAGGTAGTTGCCCTTGGTTTTGAATACAAACCATTTGTAGCCGAGGTAAGAGACCGAGATGTTCAGCAGACTCGAAATCACCGACGCGACGATATAACTGTGCGGAATCATCGGAGTGAGAATTGCAGTAAAAAACGCAAACGAGCCGTAACCGAACAAGGTATTCCATGCGCCCACCAGCAAATAGCGCCCGAACTGGCCGGGCGGAAGGTGGCGCGTGAGTTTCGCGGTCCGTTGTTTGGCAAAATCCGAAAGGCTCATTATCTTTACATCTTTTTATACCATGCTGAATTTACCTAGCAGAGTCCACGACAACGCGAGCGTATGAGATGGGTACTACAATGGAGCCGCTGTCGCAATCAAAACGGAAGTCCTGGTTAATGGAGCCGAAAAGTCGTTAGAATTCCCACGAAGCGATGGAAAAGTCACGATGAAAGCGGGAACAAAATCGAGCTATTGGATCGTGGCCGCTGTCAGCTTCTGTTTGTTGATGCTTGGCATCGGTAACCTCCGCACCGAGTTCGGGGATGAGGTCTACTATCACGACGCCACACACGCTTTCCTCGCGGGCCTTTCCACTACGAATAGCGACCACCACCCGCCGCTGGCGAAATACTTCATGGCAGTGTCGATCAGTGCGCTCGGCGACAATCCTGTCGGCTGGCGATTCCCCAGTGTGCTGGCCGGGACCCTGCTGGCGCTTGCGATCTTCGGCATGACCTACAAGCTAACGGGAGAGCGGCGCACGGCCTATGTCGCGTGGCTTCTCACGATCGCCGGTGGCTTCTGGTACTTCATGAGCCGGCTCGCCAATCTCTCCATTTATGAGCTGGCCTTCGAAATGACGGGCATCTGGGTCTTCTTGAGGGCAATCGAAAGCGACGGCATCGCTTGGTGGTGCGCGTCAGGAGTGTTTTTTGGTTTGTCCGTTGCTTCGCGCTGGCTGGGGGTGATGGGCCTCGTCATTTGCATCGTGGTCGCGCTGCAAAAACGTCGTTTGTACCAGTCATGCGCGATGGCGATGACCGCTCTGGCAGCGTATTTTGCGGCTTGGATCCCGTTGCTGATCCGCGCACACATGCCACTGCGCTATCTGATCGACGCCAACCTGTTCATTTTTCGTTTTCACCATGACCCTAAAGGCGGCTGGGACACCGGCGAGCCTTGGTGGACTTGGCTTCTACGCACGGAACAGGCGCGCAGTTTCTCCCCATTCATGGCCAACCCAATCGTCGGAGCGCTCGGCCTCGTCGCATTGGTGTTGATCTGCGCGATCCCGGTCAAACGGCGCTTTGCCCTGCCGGTGCTGCTCTATGTGGCACACATGCTGCCGTGGGTGCTTGGCATCCGGCCGGTGACCTACTATTACTACTACTTCGAAGCCTACACATTTCTGCCCATCGCGCTGGCCGTGGTCGTCGCGAATGTGACGCTGCGCAAGATAAGGCTCGATGTCATCGTCACCACGGCCGCACTCGGATACTTCGTGTACTGGTACCCGACGTGGGGCTTCTTTCCCCCGCCATTCGGCGGAGTGTTTGGTGACCACTGAAACTTTTGCAGTTGAGAATCGCCGCCTAGACCGTGGTCCAGCCCCCGTCCACCACAATACTTTGGCCCGTCACGTAAGAAGACGCTTCCGACGCAAGGAATAGTAGGGCGCCCGCAAGTTCTCCTGCCCGGCCGATCCGTCCCAGGCTGGTATTGGCTTTAAGTTTTTCGATGAATGGATCTCCTGCTCGAACCGAATTTGGCCCCGCATCCTCCGTATTAGAGAACGGCCCCGGGAGAATCGCGTTTGCCCGTATTCCATAGCTTCCCCAGAACGAGGCAACGTAGCGCGTGAAGGCGATCATCGCGGCCTTCGAGGCTGAATATGCCGGCGGATTCAAAAACGTTGTTCCTTCGTACAGCGTAGGACGAGGCGCGACCACTGCATACATCGTTGAAATATTGATAATGCTCCCCCGTCTACGCTCTTTCATGCCCGCGCCAATTTTCTGAACGGTGAGTGCTGGCCAGCACACCCCGGCCGTCAGATTTCGCATCCACACATCCATATTTCCCTGATCCAGTGAGCCTGCGGGCGTATTGAATCCCGAAGCCGGTGTCAGTTCATGAGCGTTGTTGACGAGCACGTCGATCGCATGGCGTTCGGTTATCTCGTCCAACGTTTTCGTCAATGCTTCTAAATCGAACATATCCACGTAGTAGCCATGCACCCGCCCCGCTCCATACTTCTCCCGCCACACTTCCACCTCTTTGCCGAGCTTTGCCGGACGGCCGATGGCGATCAGATCGGCGCCGTTCGCGAGCAGGGTTTCCGCAAACGTTCGCCCAAGGAATCCCGAAGCCCCTGTCAGCAACGCAGTCTTGCCTTCAAGCGAAAACAGCGACGATCGGTCTAGTGACGATCGGTCTCGTGACGGATTCCCCGAGCCTACCAGCACGTTCTTCCTCCATCCACGACGAGATTCGCCCCAGTCATGTAAGAAGACGCATCCGAGCAAAGAAACAGGATCGAACCCTGATATTCATCGGCATGGGCCATGCGAGCCAACGGTATCCGTTGGTGAAGTTCCGCCAGAAACGCCTCCGGCTGATTATTAAAAACGCCGCCCGGCGAAATTGCATTCACGCGCACGCCCGAAGTAGCCCAGTAGGTGGCCAGATACCGAGTGAGGCCAATGAGTCCGGTTTTTACCACAGAGTACGTTACCGGCTTGACCGGCTGCCGGTCCTCGGCCACGCCCGTCTGGCGATACAACCGCTGGTCGGGAGCGATCACCGCGAGGTCTGAAGCGATGTTGAGAATCACTCCCTTGCCGCGCTTTGCCATCTCCGAGCCAAATACGCGGCTGCACAGAAATGCTCCGGTGAGGCCCACTCGTATGTCGTCATTCCACACTTCGAGAGGGAAGTTCTCGAGGCGCGACCAAACCTTGGCACCGTCAGCCTCCACCTTGGGGTTATTCGCAGCATTGTTGATCAGAATGTCGATGCGCCCAAAACGCGCCAGCAGCGTATCGCGAACCTTTTCGACCTCCGCCAGTTGCGTAATGTCGGTGGCAAACCCCGCGGCATCGACGCCAAACTTTTTTGCGATGGCCGCCGCCACCACCTCCGGTTTTGCCTGCGGAAGATCAAGCAGCACGGGACATCCTCCCGCGGACGCGATGATCTCGGCATGTTTGGTGCCCAGCAGTCCCGCGCCTCCGGTGATCACGGCCACGCGTCCCGTCAGGTCAAACAGCGCCTGCGCCCGGTTGCTTGATTCAGTAACTTTTAGTTTGTCCGCCATCGGCCTTGAAACACGCTCCCGTAATAAATGTGGCGGCATCCGAACATAGGAACACCGCAACGTCGGCGATTTCTTCCGGCGTGCCAAAACGCCCCAACGGCACACTAGACTCAATCATCTGCATGACCTTGTTTTTGTCTTTCTCAAGATGACGTTCCCAGCTTCCACCCGGGAACAGAACATTTCCCGGCGCGATGCAGTTCACCCGAACGCCCAGCTTGGCAACCTGGCTAGCAAGATTCTTCGAGTAATTGATGAGCGCAGCCTTGGCCGCACTATAAGGAAGCGGCGCCCCAGTCGCCTCGATTCCAGCGATGGACGCGATGAACAGCAGCGCCCCATGCCTGTTCTCCGCCAGCAACGGGATCGCGGCTTGGGCAAGATTTACGCTCCCAAAGAAATTCAAGCGAAAAAGTCGCTCCCACTCCTCGCCCTCCAATTGCCAGCCGGGTTTCCCGCTGCCCGAGCCCAAATTAGCCACCACCACGTCGAGCCGGCCCCACTGGCTGTGCGCTCTACCCACTGCCCGGTCGATCATATTGGAATCCGTAAGGTCGCCGCAGAAGGAGATGGCGCGTTCTTTCCCGAACTCGGCTTCGAACTCCGCCACAGCCGCGGCGAGCGGCGTCTCGCTTCGCCCCGTGATGCAGACGCGGCAGCCTTCCCGCAAAAAAGCCGCTGCGATGGCTTTGCCAATGCCACGCGACGAGCCACTGATCAGCGCCACGCGATTGTCGAGGGAGAGATTCACGCCGTCAATTGTGCCAATGCTTGCGAACAAATGCGAGGTTCTGTTTTGCCCACGCCACTTCGTCCCCTGGAGTTCCGCGCGCCACTTGCAAGGTGAAATCTCCGCGGTAGCCAAGTTTTCCGAGGCCTGAGAACAGCGCCGTAAAATCAGCGTTCCCGGTTCCCAGCGGAACCGTCCCGCCCTTCAGCACGCGGTCCTTAATGTGCACGCTCCCGATCCGCTCCCCATAAGCTGCGAACTCGTCAGCGACAGCATAGCCCAGCGAAGCGCTATTCCCGGAGTCATAATTCGCTTTCAGCATGGGATGCGGTATCCCGTCCAGAAATTTGGCGAATTCCGCCGGCCCCAGCGAAGTCTCCAGATGAATTTCAAGTCCGGTCTCTTCGGCAAATGGCATGGCGGCCTTGAGTGCGTCTTGTACGGCCACAAAATCATCCTGCGAGCGGATGGCCGAGGCATCGACGAATGGAATTACTACTCGACCCACGCCAATAGAACGACCGTTGCGCATCAGCCGTTGCAGTTCTCGCAATCGTTCGTCAAGTTCCTGCTGGTTGCAACGGACCAGAGGCTTATCCATGAAATAGTCGGCACACACGGAACGAATCGAAACTCCCGTGGATTCCGCGAGTTTCTTCAGCCGTTCTATCCCCGCGGCGTTGCCCAGCGGGTTCACATCGTGCCCGTAAAGGTCGTAAACCCACTCGATGTAATCGAAAGGAACCTGCGCCGCGTGCGCAAATTCGCTCTCCCATTGCTCCCGCGGGAAGCACTGAAACCGCCCATCTTCCGGTGGCACCAGTCTGCCTTCCATGATTCCCAACTTTGTCATATACCTCCGCAGCCTAGACTCGTCATTCGCTTACCGGCGCTACGATCATATTCTGCGCGAACTCCTCGCGATCCAGAAACGGCCACAGGTCTTCCAGAGGCTTTGATACAAAAGATCCATCAGCCCGCTGAATTGACGTCACGCGCGGAGCCCTGATCTCATCGGGAATCACGTGTACATCGCAAACCACCGGCCCACGGCTGCGCAGAACCTTACGAACAGCAGCCCGCAAGTCCAACCGACCTTCCCCTTGTCCTTCGATCACCGCAGTCTTCAACCCATAAGCGCGAGCGACCTTGCGATAATCGGGAATCGACACACCCGTCTCCGGGCTGCATCCAATGTTCGGCCCACCAAAATAATTAGTTTGGCTGGCCCGAATCGAAGCATATCCCTGGTTGTTGAGCACGAAAAGCTTGATCGGCAATTGCAACTGCGCGATGGTAGCCAATTCCTGGATGTTGAGCTGAAGTCCGCCATCGCCGTCAACGCAAATCGTTTTTCGGCCGCCGCTACCAACACACACGCCGATACTAGCGGGGATGCCATATCCCATCGCTCCCAGTCCGGCGGTGTGAAATACGCGACGTCCCTTGCGAGCCCGATAAGCCAGCAAAAAAACTTCAATGGCGCTTCCTGAGTTCCCGGAGACAATACGGTCGTTAGGTCCCGCTTCCTGCCCGATAACTTCGGCGAGATTGTAAATGCTCACCAGACCCGGAGCGCGGTGCACAGGCAAAACCAGCGGATAACGAGCCTTCCAGTCAAGGCACCGCTGCAGCCACGGACCGCGATCTTTTTTCTTGTCCAGTGCCGAGCCGGCCAGCCGCACCATGAGCTCAATAAAAGTCCGAGCATCCGCGCAGATCGGATTATCGATAGCTCCTTCAAGCTTGCGCAACTCAGCCGGGTCGATATCGACCACAGTTTTGTAAGCGCCGCGAGCAAACTGGCGAGGATCCCAACCCATAAGCGGTGGATCAAGCCGAGTTCCGATGACCAGAACGAAATCGGCATTCTGCAGAGCAAAGTTAGCTCCACGAGAAGCGACCGTGCCCGGACGCCCGACAAGAAGCGGATCGCCATCGTCCAACAAATCCATGGCCAGCCAAGTCAAGCCGACCGGAACATTCAAAAGGCGCACAAGATTTTCAAACGCGGCCGCCGCGCCAGAAACGCGCACTCCATTTCCCGCAAAAATAAAGGGCCGCTCAGCCCGGTTCAGCCGCTCAATCAAGTCGCGTACTTTGATTTCCAAGTCGTTTTGCTCGGACTTAGCTGCCTCGCCAGGATCAAATCCGCGCATGGCATCCGGGTCAATTGGCGAAGCCTGGACGTCGATAGGAATGTCGATCCAAACCGGGCCCGGCCTTCCGGTGCGAGCCAGGTGTACCGCTTTTTCGAGATGGTAGCGAATGCTCTGAGGATCGTCGATGGTCACCGCGTACTTGGTAACTCGGTTTGACCAGGGAGACAATATCAACTTCCTGACTGCCGCGCTGCCGCACTCCCAGAGCAGTGCCATCGGAACGGTACATGCGGTCGGAGCGTTTCACCTGCCCCGAAAGAATCAGCATGGGAGTCGAATCCAGCCAGCCGCCGACCACGCCCGTAATCGCATTTGTGCCGCCCGGACCGGTTGTCACCATGGCAACGCCCAAATTATTAGTAGCCTTGGAATAGCTTTCCGCGGCAATCGCGCAGGCCTGTTCGTGGTGATTGCAAACGAAGTTCAAATCGCTGCACCGCGCCAGAGCGTCGTTCAAATGCATCGCTCCGCCGCCGGTGAGAACGAAAACGTGCTTCACCCCCTGTCGGGCGATGAAGCTCATCACATAGTCAGCAAGTCTCATGCTCTCCTAGCGAACCGATTTGGCTACCTTACTGGACGCGACGAGCAGCATGTCAACGACCTCGCGCACGGCGCCGTTACCACCGCCGAGCTTGGTGACCACTTGGCAATGCTCTCGAATCGAAGGGCGCGCGTCCGCGGGACAGGCGCTGAGGCCGACGATCCTGAGGGCGGGTAAATCGTTTACATCGTCCCCAATGAAGCAAATCTCCTGCAGGCGCAACCCGTGCTTTTCGGAGAACGTGCGCAGCGCGCCAGCTTTGTCTTTGCACTCCTTGTGAACGTCAGTGATGTCGAATTTACTGGCGAGCCGGTCGACAAGCGGGCTGTTCTCGCCCGACATCAGAGCAATCACCATTCCCGCTTTTCGCGCCAGCGACAGGCCCATGATGTCCGCAAAGTGAAACCGCTTCCATTCTTCACCGTTTGGTCCCCACCACACGCCGCCGTCTGTAAGCACTCCGTCGACATCCATGGCGATTGCCTTGATCGTCGGTACGATCTTCGCCACAATTTCCGGTACCGTCTCCGGCACTAGGATGCTCCCACGCGCCGCAACTTTTTGATGATCGGTTGCTCGCGCTCCAAAACGCGCTTAACGCCGTCGCCCATCGATTTTTCGATCAACCGGATGTCGCGAATCAAGCGCGTGATGCCATTTGGCTCCAGCGACGCCGCATGGTCCGAGCCCCACATCGAGCGATCCAGCGTGATGTGCCTCTCGATCACGCAGGAGCCAAGCACCGCGGCCGCGACGCTAGAGGCTAACCCGGTTTCGTGCCCGGAGTAGCCAACCGGCAAGCCATATCGCTCTCTCAGCACATCGATAACGTGCAAGTTCAACTCTTCGTAGTACGCGGGATATGTACTGCAGGCGTGAAGAATCAGGAGATCCTTCTTGCCAAGAACCTCCACCGCATGATCGACCTCTTGAATCGTACTCATTCCGGTCGACAACAGGATCGGCTTGCCTACTGCGCGAGTATGGCGCAGCAGTTTGTCGTCAGTGAGCGAGGCGGACGCGATCTTAAAACAGGGAACATGAAACTGCGCGATGAAGTCGACGGAGGCCTCATCCCAACATGACGCGAACCAGTCAATCTTGACCTCGCGGCAATAACGGTCTATCTCTCGATACTCTTCGATCTCGAATTCCAGGCCGCGCTTCAGATCGCCGTTCGTTTCTCCAAATGGGTTTTCCCGGGGCTTTGCGAGTTCCTCCGGCGTGTAGACGACATCGATCGTCCGCTTCTGAAACTTGACGGCGTCACAACCGGCGCCGGAAGCCACGTTGATGAGCTTCTTCGCGATATCGATATCGCCATTGTGGTTGATTCCAATCTCAGCGATTACATAGCAAGGTTTGCCCGGTCCGACCACCTTGGACCCCAGACGAATCTCGGGCTGATCAGAGGAATGTCGATTACTTGCCTGCGGCATCTGAAAGTACCCCCTTGAGTGCGATTTCATTGATCGATTCCACAACATAATCCAACATCGCCGGCGTGAGTCCCGGATAGACGCCAATCCAGAACGCTTGATTCATCACCCGGTCACTGGCTCCGAGGTCGCCCACCACACGATAATTCTGTCCCGCATATGCAGGTTGACGGACCAGATTTCCGCCAAACAACTGCCGAGTACCGATCTTTTTTGCATTGAGGAAATCAATGAGCGTGTTGCGCGAAAATGGAGCTGTTTCCCGTAGCAGTAGCGGAAACCCAAACCAACTGGGATCGGAATTCGGAGTTGCCTCTGGCAGGACGAAGTGCTCGTCAGCATTTTTGTCTTTGAGTCCCGCCTTCAAATTCGCGAAATTTTGCTTTCTCGCCTCAATAAATGCCGGCAGTTTTTTCAACTGTGCGACTCCCACCGCAGCTTGCATGTCAGTAGCTTTCAGGTTGTAGCCCACATGCGAATAGATGTATTTATGATCGTAGCCGTGCGGCAGCTCACCAAGTTGCCAGTCGAACCGTTTGCCGCAGGTATTCTCTTTACCCGGGGCACACCAGCAATCCCGCCCCCAGTCGCGAAAAGATTCGACGAGCGTGCGCAACAGCGGCTTTTCTGTCAAAACGCATCCACCTTCCCCCATCGTGATGTGGTGCGCGGGATAAAAGCTGACGGTCGCGAGATCGCCGAAAGTTCCAACTTTCCGTCCGCCGTATGTAGAACCGAGAGCGTCACAGCAGTCTTCGATCAGCCATAAGCCGTGCTTCTTCGCGAACGCGGTCACAGCACCCAGGTCGAACGGATTCCCCAGTGTGTGTGCAAAGATAACGGCGCGCGTGCGGTCGGATAGCGCGGCTTCAAGATAACTGACATCCACGTTGAACGTGGGAATCTCAACATCGACAAAGACGGGAACCAACCCGTTTTGCAGGATCGGATTGACCGTAGTAGGAAATCCCGCAGCGAGCGTGACGACTTCGTCTCCGGGCTTCAGTTGCCGATCGCCTAATCGCTGTGAAGTAAGGGCTGCGACCGCCAGCAGGTTGGCCGACGAGCCGGAATTCACCAGGACTGCCTCGCGCACACCGACGAATTTAGCGAACTCACGTTCGAACTGTTCGGCGAATCGTCCGGTGGTTAGCCAGAAATCGAGCGAAGAATCGACGAGTAGTTCGAGTTCTTGTTCGTCGAAGACACGTCCGGAAACCGGCACGGGAGACGAACCCGGCACGAAGTTCGGAGCAGGGAAGGCCTCATGGTAGTACTCGCCCACGAGGCTCCGGATCCGATCGCGCAACGTGTCTGCTCGTGACACTACTTCACCGCCTCCCGGTACCATGCGATGGTTTTTTCCAATCCTTGGTCCAGAGTGAACATGGGTTTCCAGTTCAATTCCGTGCGTGCCCGCTCGGCGCTCAAGAACTGATGGCGGATCTCATTTGAAGCCTGGTTCTGGATCTCAGGCTTCAACTTCGATCCCATTTTCCCGAGGATCGTATTGACCAGCTCAAGCACGCTGATCTGCGCTTCATTCGAAAAGTTGTAAGCTGCACCGCTGAGCTGCGAATTTCCGAGAAGTCGTTCTGCCAGCAGCATGTATGCCGCAGCGCCGTCTTCCACATAGAAGTAGTCGCGCACGAACTTGCCGTCGGAGCGAATCACGGGTCGCTCACCGCGAATCACCGAGCGGATTGTGCCGGGCACGACGCGGTTCCAGTTCAGGTCTCCGCCGCCGTAAAAGTTGCCGCAGCGCGTAATCGCCAGAGGCACGCCAAACGTGTGTGCATAGGACTGCGCAATCAGGTCCGCGCACGACTTGCTGACATCGTAGGGATGCTTCCCCTGCAGCGGCATATCTTCTTTATAGGGAAGTACCTTCTGATCGCCGTAGGCCTTGTCCGAAGAAGCCAGGATCACCGACTTCACCAGTGGCGAACGCCGGCAAGCCTCCAGAAGATTCCATGTTCCGCGGATGTTGCTCTCGAAAGTTGAAAGCGGATTACGGTTGGCGATTCCCACAATTGTCTGCGCAGCCAAATGAAAGACGACTTCGATCTCGTACTCTCCCAGCACGCGCTCCAGCAGGTATGGACTGCTGAGACCGCCGCGCACTATGTTGACGCGATCGGCCAGCCCATGGTGTACAAATTCACTGGCGGGAACCCAGTCGCGCACCAGTGCCGTCACGGACGCGCCCTGCTCAAGCAGGCGTTTCGTCAGCCATCCGCCCACGAGTCCCGTGGCACCAGTGATAAAGACGGGACGGTCGCGCCAGAAGCCGTTCTCCATTATTATTCCTGCCAAACTTTCCAGGGCGCCTGCTTCGCGCTCCACAACTGGTTCAGGTACTCGTACTCGCGATAGGTGTCCATGGCATAGAAGAAGCCGTCATGCTGATACGCCATCAGCTGCCCTTCGTCGGCCAGTCGCTCCAGAGGTTCTTTCTCAAAGATGCAATCGTCGCCGCCGAGATAATCGAACACACGGCGATCGAGTACGAAAAAGCCCGCACTGGCGCGGCCCGCGATCTTTGCCTTCTCTTTGAACTTGGTCACGCGTCCTGCCGCGTTTGTGTCGATGACTCCGAAGCGCGAACTAGGTGTGATCGTTGTGACCGTGGCCAGTTTCCCATGGCTCTTGTGGAACTCAACGACCTTTCGTATATCCACATCGCCGACGCCGTCGCCATAGGTCAGCATGAATAGATCGTCACCGACATATTTCTCAATCCTCTTCACCCGCCCGCCGGTCATCGTATTCGGTCCGGTATCGACCAGGGTGACCTGAAAGTCTTGTTCGCGGTGGACGTTTTTGTACTCAATTTTTGAGTTCCGGCCGAGGCAGAGGGACAAATCGTTGTTCATCGCCTCGTAATTCAGAAAATATTCTTTGATCATGTTGCCCCGGTATCCGAGGCAGAACACGAAATCGCTGAACCCGTGGTGCGCGTACAACTTCATGATATGCCACAAGATCGGACGACCGCCGATTTCCACCATGGGCTTGGGCCGATATTCAGTTTCCTCGCGCAAGCGAGTACCGAGCCCTCCGCACAGCATCACCACTTTCACGAAATTCTCCTGGCAGGCGCTAGCAATAATTTCCCGAGGTAAGGGCCCGGGAAAACTGCACTAAAGATCAATTTACGCGGAGTGCATTGGAATTGCCAAGGTTACCACCGGTTCAAGGTTGGCGCTTGCGGTTCTGGTTTCGATCGGTTGGAAATTGGCCCCGAGCCGTTTCTGAAGCTAGATCCGTCGTGGAAATTGGGAACGGCTAGACATGGCTCCCGATTGCATTGGGAAGGAATTACGATTCGACCCAAAAATAATCGGCACAGCATACTCATGTTGACTCTTCGAGTCAATAAAGCCTGAGGCGAATGAAACGCCAGTGCGCTTTCCGGGCATCTTGCCCAGGCCGAGATATCCGTTCATTTCGGCTACATCGTAGCCGCTCCACCTTGGGGCTATTCAATGGGACAGCAAATCGCAAGCCTCGAAGGGCGCGCCGTCCTGGCGCTTCCCCGTCAAACAAGCGTTGACGCTTCTCGGTGTGATTCCGCTTGCGGCCGGTTGGAAGAGCATAACAAGAACTGGCTCGCCGCTATGCTGGACGTCTTCGACCTCGGTGCTTTCCGGGAGGGCTTTGCCCGGGCCGAACCGAAGGCTGGCGCGATCGACTTGTTCGGCGCCGAGAAAAGGCGCGTTCCATAAAATTACCTGCAGCTTTTGGCCGATTGGACGGATGGAGATTCTCGCGAGCAGGTGTCCCCAGACCTGCACGTTGATCCGGGCCGGAGACGGCGACGTGAAGGTTTTCTCGAATTTTCCGGCACTGGAAAATACGCGGAGTTGCTCGGCAGGGTCTGAGGGGGTTGCGAGGTTGTACCAGGCGCGGCCGGAGTCGGGTTCGGCGAAGACGCCAAATTGAATACGCACTCCGCTAGGGACGGACCACCTGAGATCGTTGAAGTCAATTTGCCAGGTCGGCGATCCGTGGATTTGCGCGCCGCTGGCTATCACAACGTCTCGGTTGCCGGCGGTATTGGAGCCGGGCTCGATGCTGGTGGATTTCAGGACTGGCAGATTGTGGCAATCGCAATCTGCGCCCGGCGGTTGGTTAGGTTTGGGTAGGTCGGGCGCGATCCCACCGAGGAGGCTGATTTTCCTGACGAGATCGCCGAGGGCGCGGGGCGATGGCGCTTTGGGATCGGCGACGGCCCAGAGACGAATGCGATCGATGATCCAGTCTTCTTTCGTAGCGTCGATTACGAAATCGTCTGCGATAAAGGCATCGGTCTGTTCGGTTAGGCCGAGGGATTGAACCGATTCGCTCGAGGAGGCCCGATCAAGAATGAGGATTTGCTCTTGCGCGGAAACGTCCGCGATGAAAATCGCGCAGGCAAAAAGGAATGCGAGAAGCTTCAGCATGAATCAATGCCAACTTTCATTATAGAAGGAGGGTGTTCCGGAGGACCGGAACCACCGTTGAGTGCCACGTTGAGGTGACACTACCGAGTACACGCCGCGCGGTCGGCCCGCTTCGCAGCCCACAACTTACCGTCTCTGAACAATCATCACTTCAGAATCTTGAACTGTCCCTGATACGCCGGGAACGAATCTCCATAAATGCTCACGGCGTAGGTGCCGGCGCCTAACCCGGCGGCGATATCATGTTGATACTCACCTGGCGCGATCTGCTTGAATGCCTTGTTCTTCTCATAAATCACGATCTGGGTCGGATTGCCTTTCGCATCTGCAATCATCTCCACAGAAAGGCCCGCCTTGGCATGGTTAACCGGTTTCCCGGTGGCCACCGACGTCAATCGAAATACGATCGGAATCAGCACACCATATTCATAATTCCTCGGAAGCTTCGGCCTTAGAAGGTCGAAGTGAGCCGGGCCTTGCGAGCCAGTGGCGCCCAGATCGACGGCGATAAACTCCGAGAAACCTTGTGTTTTCCCCTTCACGGTAATATCAGAAAATCCGGTGAAGATGTTTTGCCACAAATTCTGGCCGATCGGGGTGGTCAGATAGCCGGGATTGGTGATCGCTTGTCCGCTGGTAAAGGTTGTCTGTACTGCAATTGTCGCTTGAGGCTCACTCGGACAGCTTATCGGGTTTCCATTGTTGTCCGAACACGTTATTTGATCGTCTATGCAGTTGCCTGCCCCGCCTCCATAGACGATGCAACTGGCATTGGCAAACTTGGTGCCTGCGACACGCTGCTGAAACTGGGCCTGTGTAATCTCAACCGCCGTGACCGTCATGTTCACGTTGGAGAATTGTGTGCCCGGTGGATATTGCACGGTATAGGTGTTCGACCCGAAATTGAATGGATTCGGCTGGGTCGGACTCAAGGGCTGGGTGATCTGGAGCGTCATGTTGCGGGGCTTCGGCAATCGCAACCCCGATCGGAGCATCGCCGACCTGCACGGTTCCCGTAATCGTATTGTTGTCGGTGGCAATCACGGAAACCGTGTTTGCATTCTGGTTGGTGACGTATGCAGAAGTACCGTCGGTGGTGAGCGCCACCTGGACCGGGTTACTGAAACCCGACACCGTATCAATGACAGTTCCCGATTGCGTATCGATCACCGAGACGTTATTCGAACCGCTGTTCGCCACATAAACCGTGCTATTGTCCGGCGTAAAAGCGGCGCCGACCGGGCTAGTTCCGACTGGAATGGTTGCCGTTACTTTGTTGGTGGCGACCGAGATCACCGAGACGTTGTTGCTTCCCGCGTTCTCGACATATGCCAACGCGCTGTTCGGACTCACGGTTACCCAACGCGGGCCGGTACCGACGGGGATGGTCTGAACCACCGTATTGGTTGTCTCCGCAATCACCGAAACCGTGTTGGACGCGAAGTTAGTGACGTAGGCGAACGCGCCATTCGACGTCAGAGCCATCGCCACGCCCACCGGGCTATTTTGCACCGGGACCGTGGTGATCACGGTTTGCGTGGCCGTGATTGATCACCGAAACAGTATTCGACGATCCGTTCACTACGTAGACCTCATTTCCATCGGGAGTGAAAGACACGCCCAAGGGCGATGATTGGACCGGAATGGTGGCCACTACGCTGCCGCTGGCAGCGTTAATCACAGAGACATTGTTTCCCTGATTATTAGTTACGTAGACCTGGGTTTGGTCGGGAGAGATAGCAGTTCCCCAAGGCCCGGATCCCACGAGAATGCTGTCTGAGACTTGGCCAGTAGGAATGTTAATCACCGAGACAGTATCGCTGCCGTTATTGGCCACATAGGCGAAGGGTCCATTCTGGGTGATAGCGAGTGTTTCCGGTTGGGAGGTTGAAGCGGAGAACATGCTGTCGCCACTGTACACGGCGGTGATCGAGTAGATGCCCACCGCCAGGGTGCTGGGGTTGTAATTAAACGTCCCGACTCCGCCGCTGAGCGTAGCTGTACCGATTTGGGTTGAACCGTTGAAGAATGTGACCGATCCGGTGGGCGTGCCACCGCCCGAGACCGGCGTGACTGTTGCCGTCATCACTACGGGCCCGACCGAGCCCGCGGGGATGCTCGAAGGCGAAAGAGTCAGGCTGGTGGTGGTAGGGTTGGTCCCAGGATTGGTGACAACAATGCTGCAACTGGCGCTGGCCGTGTTGCCCTTCGAATCTACTACCTGGGCCGTGAAGTTGTAGGTTCCCGTCGTCGTCGGCGTACCTGTGATCGCTCCTGTCGATGTGTTGAGCGAGAGTCCCGGAGGCAGCGCGCCGCTGATGATGGAGAATGTGTAGGGAGCAGTTCCGCCCGAGGCGGTGAGCACCGAACTGTACGCAACTCCGATTTGCGCGGTGCCGGTTGGACAGCTCAGCGAAAGCGCTGGCGAGCCAACTACGATGCTGCAATTGGAAGTGGCTGTGTTGCCCTGCGAATCCACGACCTGGGCGGTGAAGTTGTACGTGCCCGCCGTCGTCGGCGTACCTGTGACCGCTCCTGTTGATGTGTTGAGCGAGAGTCCCGGAGGCAGCGCGCCCACAGCAATGGAGAACGTGTAAGGGGCGACTCCGCCGCTGGCTACCAGCGCCGAGCTGTACGAAACCCCCACTTGCGCCGTTGCGGTTGGACAGGCCAGCTTCAGCGACGAGACCACGATGCTGCAACTGGCGGTGGCTGTGTTGCCCTTCGAGTCCACGACCTGGGCGGTGAAGTTGTACGTGCCCGCCGTCGTCGGCGTGCCCGTGATCGCGCCAGTCGAGGTGTTGAGCGTCAAGCCCGGAGGCAGCGAACCGCTGGTGATCGAGAAGGTGTAGGGTGCGACTCCACCGCTGGCTGTTAGTGCTGAACTGTACGCAACTCCCAATTGCGCCGACCCGGTTGGACAGCTCAGCGAGAGGCGACGCGAGACCACGATGCTGCAACTGGAAGTGGCTGTGTTGCCCTGCGAATCCACGACCTGGGCGGTGAAGTTATACGTGCCCGCGGTGGTCGGCGTACCTGTGATCGCGCCGGTCGAGGCGTTGAGCGTTAAGCCCGGAGGCAACGAACCGCTGGTGATCGAGAAGGTGTAGGGGGCGACTCCACCGTGGCTGTTAGTGCCGAACTGTAGGCAACTCCTACTTGCGCCGTCCCGTTGGACAGCTCAGCGTGAGCGCAGGCGAGACCACGATGCTGCAACTGGAGGTGGCGGTGTTGCCCTGCGAATCCACGACCTGGGCCGTGAAGTTGTACGTGCCCGCCGTGGTCGGCGTGCCTGTGATTGCGCCGGTCGAGGTGTTAAGCGTCAAGCCCGGAGGCAGCGAACCGCTGATGATCGAGAATGTGTAGGGAGCGACTCCGCCGCTGGCGACCAGTGCCGAGCTGTACGCAACATTCACTTGCGCCGTGCCCGTTGGACAGCCCAACGTGAGCGTAGTCGGCACGACCCCGAACGACTGCAGCGTGGGATTCGTATTCCCCTCCCATGGCAGGAAGAAGAAGCTGCCACCGCTCCCGCCGCTCGAGGGCGAAACTATGTAGATAATCCCACTCGGGAGACCGTTTGTGGTGATGACCGTTCGCCCATCCGACGACACCGAATAGCTGAACGAATTGGCTCTTGCTCCTGGGGCTTTCGCCGCAATTGTTCTCACCGGTGTCGGTTCCCGCTTGCCCGAGCTGACGTTCGCAGATCCACTTCACCGCAAGTCGTTCGACGACACCAGTTCCCAACTTCCGCCGTAGTAATTTCCCGAAATCGAGTTGTTGTTGAAGTTGCTTCCCGATTGCGCCACCATCGAGCCGAACTGCACCTTACTTCCCCCGCTGCCGACGGCGAACCCGGCATTCTTGCCTCGTCAGGTAGAAGATAGGATTATGACTCCCACCTCCGCTGATGGGCGACGCGCCCATTGGAGCCCACGCTGTACGTTCCTCCCGAGCCGCTATCTGGAACTTACAGTGCCTCCATCGTTCTCGTCGCCCGTGAACGAGAGGGAGCCGGACGCCGTTCCATGTGACGAAACCCAATTGCGCGTCCGCACACGCCGGGTTGCAGCTCGTGTCCAGCCCCTGCAGTCCCAGCACGCTCACACCATTGAGGTCCGAATCGGTGTAGGTCAGACCCTGTTGCTGCACGATCTGCCCGCTGAACAGCGATTGCAGCCCCTGCGAGATCGGATCAATCTGGATGATGAGCAGTTGCGACGAATTGACCACATAGAAGGCGAAGTTCCCCGTGCCCACGCCACTGACGTTCAGGGTCACCGTGCCACGGCCGCTTGGCGTCACGCTGAAGTTGTTGGAGCTGAACGTCCCATTGAAGTAGTTTCCACCGTCATCGCCGTCCAACTCTCCATTGGTCAGGTTCGCTGTGCCGTTGGCGGTGAATGCGCCAGCCAATCCGAACCTGTTATTTGAGTTGTCCACGCCAATAAATCCAAGCGAGTACTGGCCCGTGAAGTCGCTGGTCGAGAAATCGCTCGTGTTCTGCTTCAGGAGGATGCCGGACGCATCCCACGGAGTAGTGGTGTCGTAGGGAATGATGTTTCCGTTGCCATTCGGCTGCAGCACGAAGGCATACGTCGCGGTATGGCCGTTGCTGCTGTTGATTGTCATCGTCCCCTGATTGTTCGTGGGAACACAGTACGTGCCGGTCAATGTCCCTTGAGTCGGTCCATCCACCGGATCGTTCTGGTCGTACTGTCCGCTGGTGATGTTGCCATTGCCATCGGAGACCAAACTGCCTGCCGTAGGGGTGAGAACATAACCGCTGCCGTTGAAGTTGGACCACCCTTGGAACAGGAACGCGTAATTGCCGTTCAGGCTCCCATTGTTCGTGCAGGACAGGGTCGGATTGATCGTGATGCCGCAACTGGCGGTGGCTGTGTTGCCTTTCGAGTCCACTACCCGAGCCGTGAAGTTGTAAGTGCCCGCCGTGGTCGGCGTGCCCGTAATTGCGCCGGTCGAGGTGTTGAGCGTCAAGCCCGGAGGCAGCGAGCCGCTGGCGATCGAGAACGTGTAGGGAGCGACTCCGCCCGTGGCCGTGAGTGCCGAGCTGTACAAAACCCCCACTGCCCCCGTGGGGGTGGGACAGCTCAGCGTGAGCGGGACCGGCAGACCACGATGCCGCAATTGGTTGTGACCGTGTTGCTTTGCGAGTCCACGACCTGGGCCACGAAGTTGTACACGCCCGCGGTAGTCGGCGTACCCGTGATCGCGCCGGTCGAGGTGTTGAGCGTCAAGCCCGGAGGCAGAGAGCCGCTGATGATCGAGAACGTATAGGGAGCCAACTCCACCCGTGGCCGTGAGTGCCGAGTTGTAGGCAACTCCAAGTTGCGCCCGTAAGGTTGGACAGCTCAGCGAGAGCCCCTGTTGCGCCAGCGGCAGGCTGAAGAAGGTGCCAACTCCCCTGAGTGCCGGCAATCACCGTTGTCCCGTACAAATTCCCGTTGGCTTGCACCAGCCCGCCGGCAGGGCCGGCGCCGTCGGCGCAGTACGGTTGCGAGCAAAACCCGTACAACAGTGGTGAACTGGCCGCCCGGAGTGATTTCGAAGACAGTGCCCCCGTTGTTGGCTCCGCCAAACTCGGTTGTTCCGTAGAAGTTCCCTCCGGCTTGCACCAGCCCGGCGATGGGCTGCTCACCGTCCGTGCAGCCCGCTTTGCGAGCAAAAACTGTAAAGCGTGGTGAGCTGGCCGCCCGGGGTGATTTTGAAGACTGTGCCCTCGCCGTTGGTCCCGCCAAAGATTGTCGTGCCGTAGAAGTTCCCGTCGGTGCCTTGCACCAGCACTGCCTCCGGCTCGAGACCGTCCGTGCACCCGCTTTGGGAGCAAAAGCTGTAAAGCGTCGTCAGCGTGCCGCTGGGGGTGATTTTGAAGACCGTGCCCCCTGTGCCTGTGTTGCGAAGTTGGCCCCGCCATAGACGTTGTCCCGTAGAAGTTCCCATCGGTGCCCTGGACCAGCCCCGCGTAAGGGAGAGTCGCCGTCCGTGCAGCCGCTTTGGGAGCAGAAGCTGTAAAGCGTCGTCAGCGTGCCGCTGGGGGTGATTTTGAAGACCGTGCCCTCGCCGTTGGCCCCGCCCTCAAAGCGTTGTCCCGTAGAAGTTTCCATCGGTGCCCTGGACCAGCCCCGCGTAAGGTATCTACGCCGTCCGTGCAGCCCGGTTGCGAGCAAAAGCTGTACAGCGTGGTCAGCTGGCCCGCTGGCGTGATTTCAAAGACCGTGCCCGCCGCGCCGTTAGCTCCGCCACTCGACCGTTGTGCCGTAGAAGTTCCCATTGGTGGCTTGCACCAGCCCTGCTTACGGCTCAGCGCCGTCCGTGCAGTTGACTTGGGAGCAGAATGTATAAAGCGTCGTCAGCGTGCCCCCAGGGGTGACTTTGAACACCGTTGCCTTGGTCGAAGACACCGCCACCCTCAGTCGTTCCGTAGAGGTTCCCGTCTGTGCCTTGAATCAGAAAAGTAACGGAAAGGAAAAGCACCATTTGCTCCGTCGAAATTCAGCAGCGTGCTCAGGCTCTGTGCCAAGGACTTCGCCTTACCGGCTGGGGCCGTCATCGCCTTCATGGGACCGGCCACCGCACCAGCGAGTTCACGGATCCGAGTTTGGTCCCGGGAAGGTCCGGGAACCACTGCCACATCACCGCTAAGTCTCAGGCCCGCGGCACCCGGGAGATCGGGCCGATGGATGAAAGTCCGCTGCCGCCTTGCGCGCCAAATCTGAGGTCGTTGCGCCCGTCAGACCGGGCCGGTGGATATTGATGTTCGCTTCCGCCTTGCCGAGAGCTGGGCGCTTTTCGCTAACCGTTCCAGCCCCACCGGCAGGCTGAAGACCGTGCCATCAAACCGAGTGCCGCCAGTAGCTCGTTCCGTACAAATTCCCGTTGGCTTCGGCTAGCCCCCGATAAGGGTAAGCGCCGTCAGTCAAGGCGAAGCTGTGCAGCGTTGTCAGCTGGCCGGCTGGCGTGATGCCAAAGACCGTTCCATAGCCGCTGGTGCCGCCATCCTGTCGTCGTCCCGTAGAAGTTCCCGTCACTGGCCTGAATTAACCCTGCATATGGGTAAGCGCCGTCGGACTGAACGCGAAGCCGTACAGCGTGGTCAGCTGGCCGGCTGGCGTGATTTCAAAGACCGTGCCGTAATCGCCATTGACCCCGCCATCCACGGTCGTTCCGTAGAGGTTCCCGTTGGTGGCTTGCACCAGTCCGGCGCATAGGGCACAGCCCCATCCGCGCAGCCCGATTGGGAGCAAAAGCTGTAAAGCGTCGTCAGCGTGTCCGCTGGGCGTGATTTTGAAGACCGTGCCGGCACCGGCGGTCCCGCCTTCATGGTCGTTCCGTAGAAGTTCCCGTCGGTGCCTTGGATCAGCCCCGCGCAGGTTCCACGCCGTCCGTGCAGCCGCTTTGCGAGCAGAAGCTGTAAAGCGTCGTCAGCTGCCGCCGGCGGTGATTTTGAAGACCGTGCCCAAGCCGTTGGCCCCGCCCTCCAAGGTTGTCCCGTAGAAGTTCCCATCGGTGCCTTGCACCAGCCCGGCGAAGGGGTAGGCACCGTCCGTGCAGCCAGGTTGCGAACAAAAGGTGTAAAGAGTGGTGAGCTGGCCGCTAGGAGTGACTTCAAAGACTGTGCCCCCCTCGTAGATGATGCCCTCGCTGTTGGGCCCGCCAAACTCGGTTGTGCCGTAGAAGTTCCCTTCGAATTGCACAAGCGTTGAGGAAGGGTTAGAGCCGTCAGTGCAGCTGGTCTGGGAACAAAACGAGTAAAGTGTCGTCAGCGTGCCGCCAGGTGTGGCCTGGAAGACAGTGCCTTCATCGTAGACACCCCCACCGTAAGTCGTGCCGTAAAAGTTTCCGTCAGTGCCTTCAATAAGATTGCCATAATTCGGGTCAGCGCCATTGGCGCTGCCCGTGAAATCCGCTAGAGTGGTGAACTGATTTTTTGGCTTTTTGGCGTTCTCAGCTGTGAGTAATGTGCTCGTAGCAATCGCCAGCAGTAAGACAGTCGCGAGTCGTCTTATCATTGCACCACCTCCAGACAGCTATTCACGGGGCTTATCGATCTTGATTAACTAAACGCGATTTCTTCGTCAACCACCGTGACAGAAGCTTGAAAGGCGTCGAGCGATTCTTAAACCTGGCAACCACGCTTCTGTCCGGGTCGAACTGGTGCTAGCGGGCCGGGGAAGCCTGCGGCTAGCGGTGCGAATTATGAGTTACGGTAAGTGGGATGTCAAGGACAAGTGTCACAAGTGGCGCAAACTTTAACATGCAGTGCAAACCGGCTATTCCTAAAGAGCAGCCGCTTTGTGTGCGATAAGATCGAAGCCCTTTTCTTTGGCATCCTTTTGCAACTGCTCGAGGCGAGCACGGGAGGCTGCGGACTTTTCTGATTTCAGCTCAATTTCTTCCAGTGCAAGGCGGCATTCGAGCTGGTCCCCGACATAGCCGGACCTGGTTGCCTTGGCCAATGCTTCTTTGAGGGTAGTTTTGGCCGGGCCGATTTTTCCCGACGCCGCCTCGGATCGCGCACGGGCGACCGCGAAGCTCAACTGCGCACTCAGGTTCTGGCTCTTGGCGGCCATCGGAGCCGTTTTCGTCACTTCCTGGAAAGCATCGTCGTTCTTTCCTCCCGCCAGAAGCGCGCCTGCCAATACGGCGGTGGCAATGATTTGATCGTCTCCTTTGTGCGTTCGCTGAAACTCGTCGCGGGCCTCCCGAGCAGGTCTTTCCCCCGCGCCTGGATGGCCTTCTTCAGTCGCCAATTCTGCGATCGCCACCTGCGTGGTGGCGGCTGTGTATTTTTCCCCTAACTCGTTGCGGGAGGCCAAGGCCTCCTCGTAATCCTTGCGCGCTGCCGTGAAATTGGACGCCTTCACTTCCACGCTTCCCAAGCCGACCAAGGCGTAAGCTGCGATGCTCTTATCACCGGCGGTACGTGCAAGTGCAAGTGCATCGGCATAGTTCTTGCGCGCTCCCGGGAGATCGCCCAGGTGTTGCAGCGCATCCGCGAAGCCGATCAGTTTGTCGCTCGAGGGGCTGGATTGTCCGCTGGCAAGGTCGAGAGCCATGGCCTGCTCCAGCGTTTTCTTCGCAGTAGCGGAATCGCCTTGCGCATCCATCACCGTGCCGATACCAGTGAGGGCGGTAGCGATGCCGTTCTGGTCATTGATTTCACGGCAAACAGCGAGCGCCTGGTCGTAAGTCTTCTTCGCTCCAGCGAGGTCTCCCTCGTCGTCTTTAATAATGCCAGCGATGTTAACCAGCGTCATGGCATAGTTGGTCTTGTCGCCGACTTCGCGGAAGACAGGGAGGGCCTTTTCGTACATTTTCCGAGCTTGCTCGGCATCTCCCTGCTGAGTAAGAACCAGAGCGATGTTCGTTAAGAGCAGAGGCCTCCGCCTTGCGATTCCCGACCTCGCGCGCAATGGCAAGTTCATTATTGAAATTGGCGAGCGCACCGGGATAATCGCCGCGATCGAAAAGACACCTGGCCGGTCACTTCGAGCGTGCTGGCCAAGCCGTAGCGATTCCCCACGGACTGGTAGATGCGGCCAGCCTCCTCGACAGCAGCTCATGGCGCCGCTCAGGTCGCCGAGGTTTTCAAGTGCGGATCCCTTGGCGATAGAGCGCGGGGGCGAGAACCAGTTTTGCGTTCTCGGCTCTTGCTTTCTGCACTGCTTGAGCGGCAAGAGCCTGGCCCTGCTTGAAGTCTCCGAGCGACCGCCAAGCCTCGGAGGCGAGACAGGTCGATCCGCGCATCGTTTCCAGCGGGCGGCGGCAGGCGGCGGAGCGATTCCACCGTCGCCAAAGCTTCTTTCCCTTTTCCTCCCCGCGTTTGCGCCCGGGCGAGAAACAGACCATATTCAAGGTTGTCGGAGAAAAATCCAAAAAGCGTACGGTAGCTCTCGGCGGCATTGTCCCACTCCTTCGAAGCTTCGCGGTATCGGGCTTCGATCAGCAAACGGTCCTCGCGAGAGAGCGACGCCGAAAGTTCATACGCACTCTTCGCCGAAAGACGCGCCTTCTCGTCGTATCCGAGAAGAGTCCAAGCCGCTGCCAGAGCAGAGTGGGCCAAAGCATGGTTCGGGTCTATCTCCACAGCTTTTTGAAGAAGGTCGCGAGCTGCGATGGCGTCGAAGACACGCAGCTTGGCTAGGCCTTCCGCGTAGAGTTTTGAAGCTTCGGGAGTAGAGGGGAAGGCGGCGCGGACGCCAGCCTGATCTTGCGGGCTCACCTGTCCGGCACCGCACTTCTCTCGCAACTGAATTCCGGCACGGCTGACCAAATCAAATAGATTGTTTTCGTCCCCGGTCTGGTTCACCGCAAGCACAGTTTCACCCGCAGCCACATCCTGGAGATGAAGGTCGACGCGCAGTTTGCCGTCCGGTAAGGCCACATAGGAGCCAAGCACGACCATGTCCGCCCCCAGTGTCTTCCCTATCTGGGACAAGGTCTGCGCCGTCAGCGTGTCTGAGTCTGGCAGCGAGAGATTCATCTTCATCTGTGCAACTTCCTCGCCCGTAATGGTGCGCACCTTCTCGCCAGCCGCAAGTTCAGTGGTCAACATCTCGGGGAGAGCCGTGGAGAGCCATGCCGCCTCGGGACGGGACGTGGAATTCTTAAAGTTCAGAACCGCCACGGTGCGGCGCCGGTTCAGCGGCGTGGTTGCAATTTCTCGCGCTGGTTTCCCGTGAAAATACAAATACGAAAGCGCTCCCACCATCAGCAATACGATCACGGCCGCAAGCACGGCCGCCGGTCTTATCTTGCTTCTAGCCGGTGCAGTCGGAGTTGCGGGTTGTATCGGAACCGGGGCGAGGGAGGCACCTGGGAAATCGGCATCGTCAGGCGGTCGAGGTCGACGCGCAACTCTCGCGCCGATTGGTAGCGCCGTTCTGGATCCTTGTCCAGGCATTTGAGAATTGCCATCTCCAGCCCGGGCGAGATTTTTGGATTCAGGGTGCTCGGCATCTCAGGTGGCTTGTTCAGTATGGCGTCGATCAAAAGAGGAACTTGCGAGAATGCAAACGGACGACGTCCCGTCGCCAACTCATAAAGCACCGCGCCTGCCGACCAGATATCGGAGCGCTGATCGGTCAGCTCACCGCGCAGTTGCTCCGGGGCCATATAAGGGAGCGTGCCGGCCACTCGGTTCGGTGTCGGAAATGCTCGCCGTGACGCCCAAGTCGGTTTCCTGGCGGACAAACTGCGCCAAGCCGAAATCGAGGATCTTGAGCCGATTGTCCTGGGTTAAGCGCATGTTCGCCGGCTTCAGATCGCGGTGAATGACCCCATGCTCATGCGCGCTCGCCAGACCATCCGCCAGTTGAAATCCCAGACGCAGGACCTCTTTTTGCGGCAGGGGGCCTGATCCCAGCCGGGCATCGACGGCAACGCCGCCGACATATTCCATCACGAGAAAGTCCAATCCCTCCTGGCTGCCGAATTCGTAAACCGTTCCGATATTGGGATGATTCAACTTGGCGAGAGCCAGCGCCTCTCGGCGGAAGCGCTTTCGGGCTGCTTCGTCAGCAAGCATGCCGGACGGAAGCACCTTGATGGCTACGTCCCGTTCGAGTTGCTGGTCGGAGGCCCGGAACACCAGCCCCATTCCGCCGGCTCCGATTTGCTCCAGTACGCGGTAATGGCCGAGAACCTGCCCGACAATTGGAGTCTCCGGCGGCATTAGGCCCGAATCTTAATCCCTCAAGAAATTGTGGTCAATACAACTACTACTCAACTTTGCCCAGCAAAGCACTTTCATCCGTTCGCAAGTGCGGGATTGGTGTTTACTGCTCCGCCCGGGGGTAAGACGCCAGGTTCCGAGGTACTCTGGGCGACCCCCGTTGGGGGTCGATGACATCTTCGTCGGTAGGGTATTACGCTGATCGAGGTTCACTTCGAAATATGTGAAGGAATATCCACGTGCTTGGAAAAGACCAAACTGTCAGGAAATTGATCATTTGTCCATGAATAAGACAGTGGCCCTTCTTCTTCAATGTTGCCCAAATTATCGAAGCTCTTGTCAATCAATACTTCAGCTACAAATTGGTGATTGGTAGTGCAGATGCACGGGTTGTTGTAATAGGCGCGCCCCCCCGCGCTGCGATTGATATTTGTTGAACAGGGACGGGTTGAGGCGTCCGCCCTGCGAGCCAGCAGACCGCTTCCCGATCCATAAATCAACTATTGAGGATGAAAGGAACTGTTTCGCATGAGTACCAAAACACGTGGACTTCTATGCATTGCAGCACTCTTAGGGGCATTTTCACTCTGTGTGGCCCAGCAGGCAAACCTCTCCACAGCCGGCGCGCCGCCATCTGGCAGTAAGAGCACCCTAGCAAGCTACGCGAAGCTGCCCATGACATTCGAAGGCAACGTCGGACAAACCGACTCGCAAGTAAAGTTTCTGGCGCGCAGTTCTGGACATGTTGTGTTTCTCACCTCTGGTGGAATGGTGTTTTCGGCTCGCTCGCGATTTGTTGCAAAAGATGGTGCCCGGGTGAATGCGCAACCGCCGTCGAAACAGACGCAAACTGGAGTAGTCATTCAGCTCAACATGTTGGGTGCGAATCCTAATCCCACGGCGGTCGGCGAGGACCCCCAACCGGGCAAGGCGAATTACTTCATTGGGCGGGATCCCAAAAAATGGCATACCAACGTGGTCTCCTATGGCAAGGTGCATTACAAGGGCGTCTATCCGGGAATTGACCTTGTCTACTACGGAAATCATTCCCAACTAGAGTATGACTTTGAAGTTGCCGCGGGAGCGGATCCGCGGCAGATTCAGTTCGATGTAAAAGGAGCGGACAACGTCAGCGTAGATACCGCGGGCGACCTCGTGCTACAGACCAAGCAGGGTGCGCTCCATATCAAGAGCCCAGTGCTATACCAAACGTTCAATAACATGAAGCTGCCGATTACCGGCGGTTTTTCGCTGAAGAATGCCACGAGGGTCGGCTTCTCTCTGCAAGGCTACGACAAGACCAAGCCGCTGGTAATCGATCCAGTCCTGCTGTATTCCACCTTTCTCGGCGGACTAGCGGACGATCAAGCCGCCGGAATCGTAGTTGACAGTTTGGGCAGTGCGTATGTTAGCGGCTGGACGGAGTCCACAAACTTCCCCCTGGCCTCGCAGGAATCGCAGGACTCTGGAATGAACGCCTTCATCGTGAAGCTCGATGTCAGCGGATCGACCTTGCTGTATGCCGATTTTCTCGGAGGCAGCGCCGTAAGCAACAACGACCAGGCGACGGGCGTGGCCCTGGACGGCAACAACGATGCCTACATCACCGGGTCCACGCAATCGGCGGACTTCCCTTTAGTGAATGCCTTTCAGACCACCATGAGTGACTACCCAGCCGGATTTATTTCAAAAGTGTCGCCGGACGGATCAACACTGCTGTATTCGACATACCTCGGTGGCAGCAACGGCGGCTCTACGTACTCTACTGCGATTGCGTTGGATAGCTCCGATAACATGTACGTCGCCGGTTACACTTGGGATACCGGGTTTCCCTTGTATAACGCGATTCAATCCTCGGTTTTGCCCAACTCGCAAGGCTACTATGGTTATTACGGCTTTGTGACTGCGTTGACGGCGGGCGGATCATCATTGATCTATTCCACATATCTTGGCGGCAACACCAATGTCGGGTCTCCGTGTGGTAACGGCGGGACCTGCTGGCCGTCCCCAGACACTCAGATCTACGGAATTGCATTGGATGGCAATGCCAACGCCTATGTTGCGGGTTGGACGAATACATACAACTTCCCAACCAGCCCTGGCGCATATATGACTACGAACAGCGCCCTTTACGACAATCCGTTCGGATTCGTCACTGGTATCAGTAGTTCTGGATCGCTGCTGTATTCGACCTACTTCGGGCCAACGGATGGAAGTTGGACTTACATCTATGCCATCACCGCGGACAGCTCTGGGTCGGCTTATGTTACCGGGTTCACGTATACAGACGCACTCCCAATCACCACGCCGAATCTCTGTGATCCTGGAACGTACGGATGGGGCTGCAGTTACGGATTCATTACTAAATTCGACCCAACGGGAACCGGACTGGCATACTCGACGTATCTTCCGCCGTACAATGATTCATATCCGGCAGCAATTACGTTGGACGCGCAGGATGATGCATACGTGGTTGGTTACGTCTACAACGGGAGTATGAGCACGATGAACCCGATTGAGGCATACACCAACCAGTATGACGTGCTGCTGACGGAAGTCGACCCCACCGGTAGCATCCAGCTATTCAGCACGTATCTGGGCGGTAATGGCAACGATTTTCCAACTGGAATCGCACTCGATGCCTCCGGCAGCATGTACGTCGTTGGCTACACGGATTCAAGCGATTTTCCCGTGACCGCTGCCGCGCTGCAGAACACACTTGGCGGAAATAATGACGCTTTCGTCGCCAAGATTGGAACGGCGAACGCTCCAGCCGTGGCAATCAGTCCCTCGCTCGTTCAGTTTTCGATCCGTCCTGTCGGCTCGGTCAGCCAGCCCAATACGTCGCTGTTGCGGAACATGGGCAGCGCGGCCCTGACCATCTCGTCGATCACCATTAGCGGCGACTTCTCCGAGAAGGATACGTGCGGCACTGGCGTGCCTTCCGCCGGGACCTGCACCTTTACAATTACCTTCACGCCAACGGCGCCGGGACCGCGCTTTGGATCCATTCTGGTCCAGGATGACGGCGCTGGTTCCCCACACTTCATTAACCTAGTGGGCGACGGATCGACTGCGATCGCCACCTTATCGAGCACGAGCTTGACTTTTCCCAGTCTGCAAGTCGGACAGACAAGTCCGCAGCAGACTGTCACGCTGACCAACAACGGCAACGCTACGCTTAATCTCACCAACATTGCGATTACGGGAGATTACGCGCAGACCAACAATTGCCCCGCGCAGCTTGGCGTGGGTTCGATCTGTACCTTTACGATTACATTCACACCGACGGCGGGCGGGGCGCGCAATGGCACATTGATCTTGACAGACAACGCGCCAGACAGCCCGCAAACCATCACCCTGACCGGTAGCGGCTATGTGACGACGACGACAATCTCCCCTGCAAGCCTGACTTTCGGCAACCAGTCGGTGGGGTCGACCAGCGCGGCACAAACTGTAACCATTACCAATACGGGCGCCAATGCCATGACGGTTTCGGGAGTCACCCCCTCGGGAGACTTTGCCCAGACAAACCAGTGCTCCACGATTGCCATCAACCAGTCATGCACGATTAACGTGACGTTCACTCCGACGGCAGCAGGCAGCCGGAGTGGAACGCTGACGATCAACGATAACGCTCAGGGGAATCCGCACACTGTAGCCCTCAGTGGTACCGGTATTGCATCATCTGTGAGTTTCAGTCCAACGAGCCTGACGTTCCCTTTGCAGTCCGTGGGGAGCGCCAGCGCACCTCAATCGATCACATTGACAGATTCAGGCAATGGCCAACTAACCGTTACTGGTATTCAAGCGACCGGCGACTTTGCCCAAACCAACAACTGCAGTACCGTGGCGGCAAATGGTGGCACCTGCACCGTCCAAGTGACATTCATGCCGACTGCAACGGGCAGCAGGACAGGAACGATTATTTTCACCGATTCAGCTCCCAATAGCCCGCAAACGATTTCGTTGAGCGGAACTGCGGGAGGACCTGCAAATAGCTTATCCGTGACTTCATTGACGTTCGCGCAGCAGGCGGTTGGATCCTCCAGTGCTCCACAGTCCGTCATCCTGACTAACAGCGGCAACACCACGATGGTGATCTCGGGCGTAAGCGCCGTCGGGGATTTCTCGCAGACCAACAACTGCCCCGCGAATCTGGCTCCCGCAGCATATTGCACAATTAATGTGGTGTTCACCCCAGTGGCCGGAGGCGCCCGGACGGGATCGCTGATTGTCTCCGACAACGCACTTGGAGGTCCAGCTGTGGTTACGCTTTCCGGCAGCGGCAGCAACTTTAGCTTGACCGTCGGCGGTAGTGGCACGGCAACGGTGAAGCCGGGAGCGACGGCATCCTATCCATTAACGTTCGCCTCATCCGGTGGACCTTTCCCTAACAAGGTAAGTCTCACTTGCGTGGGCGCGCCATCACAGGGTACGTGCACCATTACACCGGCGACAATTCCGGCGGACAGCAGTTCAGTCTCTGTCACCGTCTCCGTCTCCACAACCGCGGCGGCTGTCTCCACGTTGCGACCTCACATGGGAGAGGATCGTCCGCTGCTGGCTGCCTGGATATTCGCGCCGGGCTTCCTGGTGTTCGGACTGGTATCGGTTGGCGCCAAGCGGAAGATCGGTCGACGCTATGCGCTGCTGGCCCTTTTGATCGGTCTTGCTCTGTTCGCTGCGGCGTGCGGCGCCGGATCCAACACACCGGCACCCACGGGCACGGGAACCACACCGGGAACATACACCCTAGTGGTAAAGGCAAGCTCCGGTTCGTTGAATAACACTGTGCCGTTAACACTAACGGTGCAATAAGAACCGGCACAAACTATCAGGCCAGACCCCGGCCGTTTTCATAATGGCTAGGGTCTGGCCTCACATCTTCCTGGGGATTGGAATGCATGACAATCGTGTTCGCCAGCCACATGGCGTCGGGGTCCTTGATCTTCCTCGTCAGCCGCTCTAGGAGCATGGCGTGATCGACGCTCGGAAAGAACTTGCGAACATCGCACTTCAGCACGTAGCGGTTCTTGCGGGCAAAGCCCGTGTAGCGGTCCACGGCGGCGTGGGTTCCTTTGCCCCGGCGGCAGGCGTAGCTGTCGAAAACAAACGACCGCTCGAAGATCGGTTCCAGGACGTTGCACAGGGCATGATGGACCACGCGGTCCCGGTAAGGTGCGGCACTAATCAGCCGTGGTTTGGGATCGGTGATCGTGAACGTACGGAACGGCCCTGGCTGGTAGGTCCGTTCCAATAAGTCCCGCCGCAGCCCGACCAGATTCTTTTCCAGATCGAACTCAAATGCCTCGACGGCCTGCTTCGAGCGTTTCCCGCGTCGGGCCTTGCGTGCGGCCCGATACAGGTTCTCGAAACTCGTCAGCCCCTCCCAAAGGTTCCCGCAACGTCGCACCATTCGCTCCTCAAGGGGACTGCAACATCAGGTCGGGGATTGCCGGTGCCAGCCGCCAACCTGCCTCCCGATGTCCGTAAGCCCCTCGGCGGCCATGCCATAGCTTTTCAGCGACAGGCAGCGAATGTCCTTGGCCAAGCGGATCTGGAATCGCAGGATTTCCAAGTCGAGATTCACCTGATCCAAGATGGCCCTCCGACTCCGGGTGAACTTCGCGCGGATCAATTTCTCCAAGACCTCGTAAAGTTCCCTTTCCATTCGCTCCCCCAGCACGAAACGCTGGTCGCGGGGAAACTTGGCGATCTTGGGAGTCAACCACAACACGAAATCGTAGAAGGCACGGATGATCGGCAGCTCTTCGTCGCAGGGCATGGCGATTACTCACGAGGCAGAAAATGGGCTACAAAATCGCGCCGCTGCGCGGCGGGGGTAAAAGGGAAAAGAGGTAAAAGGGCAAACGGTAACACAGCCAGATGCCATACTATTACTGAGTCCTGGCAACGCGGAAGCCTGCGATGTCGTTCCGGACGTCCGGCGAGATCCAGTAGCGACCGGCGGAACGGGTAGCGTACGGCCCGTCGAACCAGGAACCGCCACGAAGGACACGGTCATCGCCGGAATCTGGGCCGGTTGGGTCGTCTGCGGGGGACGTGGCGTAGTATTCCGCGCCGTACCAATCCGCGCACCACTGCCAGGCATTTCCGTGCATGTCGTACAGCCCGAAGGCATTGGGCTTGAACTTCCCCACCGGAGCCGTGAACACGTAGCCGTCATTGGCTTTGATCGTGTATTTCCAGTCCGGGAACTTCGCCTTGGCCGTCGCGTCGGCCACGTTGCCGACCTTGGCCAGCGTCTCGGGATCGTCGCCGCTGTAGTAGCGGGTTGTCGTCCCGGCACGGCAGGCATATTCCCACTCGGCCTCGGTCGGCAGCCGGTAGGTCTTGCCTTCCTTCTTGCTGAGCCACTTGCAGAAGGCCACCGCGTCGTTCCAGCTTACGTTCACCACCGGGTGCTCGTCGGTCTGCTCGAAACCCGCGTTCCGCCAGGAGTACTTCTCGTTGAAGCCGAACTCCTTCTTGTCAGGGTTCCAGCCCGAGAGCCCCCGGCTTCTCGCCCTTCTCCGCGTCCGTCTTGTAGCCCGTGTCCGCGACGAACTGCCGGAATTGGCCCCGCGTGACATGGTAGGTGCCCAGGTAGAACGGCTGCGTGATCCGCACGCGGTGCTGCGGATGCTCGTCCTTGAAAAAGTCTGCTGTCAGAAGATCCTCGCCGTAGGTCTTCTTGAAGAACGCAGCCGTGGCCTCCGCCGACTCGCCGCTGCCCATCTTGAACTCGCCCGCCGGGATGAGCGTCATTTCCATCTTCGCCCCACCGCCCAGGTCCACCGAGAGCTTCTTCGGCGGCTCTTTTGTCTCGCTGAAAGCCGACCCCGCCATGGTGAAAAGCACGATGCACGCAATCACGAAGTTTCTCATAACGTGTCCTCC
>CAVOTW010000017.1:0-94069 GCA_963699405.1 uncultured Acidobacteriaceae bacterium
CTCTTCGCTGATCTCTGCCCTGCTTGCGCCAGAGATAGTCTTCGTAATTTCCCGGATAGATTTCCACTTTGCCGTCGCCGATTTCGAACACGCGCGTGGCCAGCTTGTCGATGAAATAGCGGTCGTGCGAAACGAAGACGACCGTGCCCGTGTACTTCATCAGCGCTTCAAGCAGAACGTCCTTCGCACGCAGGTCGAGGTGATTGGTGGGCTCATCGAGCAGCAGGAAGTTGGCGGGATGCAGCAGCATTTTCAGCAGAGCGTAGCGATTGCGCTCTCCCCCGGAAAGCACGCCAATCCGCTTGAAAACATCGTCGCCCGAAAAAAGAAAGCAGCCTAGCAAGCTGCGCAACTGGGTTTGCGTCGAGGCGGGCGAAAGTTCGCCAAGATCGTCAAGGATGCGCGCTTCCTGGTCGAGTTCTTTGTATTGGTCCTGCGCGAAGTAGTCGAGATGGACCTCGTGCCCGAGTTTGTATTCGCCCGCTAGTCAGTTTCTCCTGTTGCGCCAGCAGTTTAATCAGGCGTGGACTTCCCCGCCCCGTTGACTCCAACCAAGGCAATGCGTTCGCCGCGCTCAATCATGAAGCTTACATTCGTAAATACTTTGTGTTCGTTGATCCCGCGCTCGCCGTAACTTTTGGCGACGTTCGTGAATTCGGCAACAATGCGCCCGCTCGGCTTCGGCTGCGGAAACGAGAAATGGACGGTCTTCTCTTCCTCCGGAATCTCAATCCGCTCCATCTTTTCCAGCTCTTTAATGCGGCTCTGCACCTGTTTCGCCTTGGTCGCCGTGTAGCGAAAGCGGTTGATGAAGACTTCAAGCTGCTCAATGCGGTCGTGCTGTGTCTTGTAGGCGGATTCGAGTTGCTCTTTGCGCGCCGCCTTGCGCGGCCAGGTATTGATCGTAGTTGCCCGCGTAGAAGTGAATCTGCTTGTTCCAGATTTCCACGATGCGCTTGACCGTGATGTCGAGAAAATAGCGGTCGTGCGAAATCAGCACGAACGCATAGGGATAAGTGGTCAGATATTCTTCCAGCCAGTTGCGAGCTTCAAGGTCGAGATGATTGGTCGGCTCGTCGAGCAGCAGCAGGTTCGGTTTTTGCAGCAGAAGTTTGGCAAGCGCGATGCGCATCTGCCAGCCGCCGGAAAATTCTTCGGTCCGCCGCGTCCAGTCGTCGCGGCGGAAGCCAAGACCGGTCAGCACCTGCCCGACCTGCGCTTCGAGCGTGTAGCCGTCGCGAGCTACGAACTCGTGTTCGAGCTTCTGGTAACGGTCGGCAACATTCGAGTATTCCGCGACTCTCGTGGTCGAGTTCCGACATGCTGCGGGTGAGCGACTCCATTTCTTTTTCGATGGCATGGAGATCGGCAAACACCGACATGCATTCGGCGAAAATGGTGCGTCCGGTGAGGGCAAGGCCGTCCTGCGGAAGGTATCCGCTCGAAATACCCTTCGCGCGCGAGATCGTGCCGTAGTCGAGCGACTCGCTCCCGGCAAGAATTTTCATGATGGTGGACTTGCCGGTACCGTTGGCTCCGACCAGCCCGATGCGGGATTCTGGCGTGATCAGCCAGTCGGCATTCTCGAACAGAAGCTTGTGGCCATAGCGCTTGCCGGCGCCGGAAAGTTGGATCATGGATGTCTCTAGTTAATATAACGGACGGGAGGCGGGGTTAGCTGTTGCCAGATCTCAGCGAGCCGCAGCCACACGCGCTACGCCAATGTGCTCCAGCGCGCGGTCGATCACCGTCTGGAGTTCGTGCGCGTATTTCACTTCGCGGCCTTTGGCTAAAATCACGCGCGCTCTTTCCGCGTCGAACCAGGTGGGGTCGCGGTAGTCTTCCTCGGGGTGCCGGGTTTGGCGGACTTCCATCAGGAAAGCTTTGACCACATACTCCTGCACGCCGCCCGGCTGCCAGAAGACGCCCTTGGAGTGCACATAGATGTGAAAATGGCGGGGCTCGATAATGCCGATCGCGCCCGCTTCTTCTTTGGCTTCGCGTTCCGCCGCCTGGCTGTGCGACAGCCGAGGTTCGGGAGCTCCCTTGGGAAAGGTCCACTTGCTGCCCCCGTTGGTATGAACCAGCAGAAACTCCGCATGCGTATTTACCCGCCGGTAACAGACGGCGGCCACCTGCAGCGGCAACGCAAACCGAGAGACGCGAGGCAAGCTCATCGTCTGCAGTTTACTGCAAAGATATTTCAGGAATGTTAAATGCAGCGAAAATGGTGCATACCTTTGGTACACAGGCCCATAGCGCAGCGGCAGCCAAACGGCTTTCACTGAGAGCCGATAAGCTGACGGCTGAGAACCGTGCCCGAACCTCAGTCCGCTTAGCGCAGCCATTTTCTCGGTATCCATCCCTCGGCTGGCTATCAGCACTTGAAAATTTTCTCCCATGCCGACTGGAGTAACTAGATGCTTAAGTTGCAGCGCCACTTTCGCCCGTTCTTGCGGGACGCGACAGTCTTCGAAGGCATCGGCAAACTGGTTTTTCTCGCCAATGCCCATCAGGAATTGCGATTGCGTGAGAAGCTTTTCGCAGCGCATCCCGGCCTGCTCGCACCCAGCGGCGAGCGCGGTGAAATTGACGTGGGCAGTCAGGTCTTGCTCGCCCGGGGCCTGATACGGGATCGGGACTGGCGGAGTGATGGCGATACGCCATGAGCGTGCCTCGATGACGACCCGCCAGTTGTTGGTCGCGTGTGTAGCCGTAATCGATCACCAGCAAAAAGCCCCGTTGAATGGATTGCGCGATTTGCGAGATCCAACTGCTGCGCTTGCAGCGGCACTTCAATGCGCTCGCCGGCTTCCGGATGGACGCCGTAGCGATCGAGAAATTCCAGTTCTTCGGCGAGCGGCGGGAGCCAGGTTTCGTGCAGGCGATTGTTGTCGAGCGCGATGTGAAGTTTGCCCTCCGTGCTGAGAATCTCGACCGGTAAGGCATCGAAGAATTCGTTGGCAAAGACGATAATCGGCACGTTAGGAGCCAACGTGCGGTGGATGTCTGCGGCTGCCGAACAAGTGCTGCGGCAGGGCACGGAGAGAGCACCTGCCCCTACATGAGATCTGCCAGAATCAAGGTGCTGGCGCAGGGTTTCCTGCAGCTTTGCGCGAGCGCGGGCGACGATTCCTGCAGCGTGTAAGTGAGAGCGTCAAAGAAGTCGCGGAATTTCTTCTTCGACCAATCCAGCACATCGCGTGCGAACAGGCCGCGACCGGGGCCGAGTTCGAGGATCTCGATTTGCGGCGGCCGATCGAGCGCTCGCCATATTTCTTCAAACTGCCGCGCCAGCAGGCGTCCGAAAACGGCGTGAACATCGCTCGAAGTGTAGAAATCTCCGGCTTTGCCGAATTGTTCGGCGTTAGCGGAATAGTAACCATGCGGTGGGATCGTAGAGGCAAATCTGCATGTAGCGAGAAAACGGGATGGGGCCGCGCAGACGGATTTCCTGCTCGATTTGTTCGCGGACGGACAAGGCGCTAGCTTCCCTCTTCCCCAGGCGTCGAAGCTGCCGGGCGCAATGCGATCCTGCGGAGTGCGGGCAAACATTTCGATGAAATAGTCGTGCAGGCCGTCGTAGAGCTGGCGCTGCAGATGCCAGGCAAACTGGGGATGTTCGAGGTCGCGGGGATGAATCGGAAGCACGTAGGTGTGCACCGGAACGGACGAGTTCTTCAGATCGATCAGCACTTCGATCACGCCATTGTTCTCGCGCGCCGAAAAAGCGAGCAGCGGATGATCGTAGAGCCTGAGGTGCTCCAGAACCATCCCAAGTTTGCCGGAGTCGGACACGAATCCATTCTACTCAGACTGCTGCCAAGCGGAGGTTCTTTGGGTTTTTCCTGAGACCTGGCACCTGAGACCTGTTCACCAGCTCTACTCGTAGCGTAGCGCCTCGATGGGATCCAGGCGCGAGGCCTTGATGGCAGGCAGCATTCCGCTGACCACGCCGACGAATCCAAGGATCAGCGTGGAGGCGATCAGAGTCGGCCGAGTCGATGGTGAGATGAATATCGCCTTCGCTGCCATTCTCCACGAAGGCGCTCCAAAGGGTGAGCGATCCGACCGACCACGAAACGATGTACGCCAGCACGACGCCCGCGATCCCGCCCAGCAGCGTAATTACAAGGGCTTCCGCGAGAAACTGGACCAGGATGTGCCAACCCCGCGCCCCGAGCGCTTTTTCAACGCCAATCTCGCGGGTGCGCTGAGTGACGGAGACGAGCATGATATTCATCAGGCCGACACCACCGATGCCGAGCGTAAGCAGTCCGATAAAACCAAGCAAAATCTTGATGCCGGTGGTGATCACGCGCAGGTCCAGAAGATCGGCAAACACATCGAAAACAAACACGGCCCGCTTGTCCTTGGGATCGAAGTCATGATGAAAAGCCATGGAACGGCGCACGGACTCCGCGACTTTTTCGTGGTCGCCTTCGTATTCCATGGCGATCGAGTTGAGGTAATAAGTATTGATCAGGTCGCTCATGGCGCTGAACGGAATGTATAAATGGCTGTTCATGTCATCGTCGCCATTCTGTATGACGTGCTTGAGCACGCCGACGACTTCATAGGAAATCCCATCGATCCGCACTTTTTCGCCCAGCGCATTCTCGCCTGAGAACAACTTTTTCTTTACATCGGCACCGAGAATAACCACGCGGCTGCGCGTATTCTCGTCGAGTTCAGTGAAAAAGGTACCGTCGGCGACGTCCATGCGGCGCATGCGCGAATAATACGGATACACGCCACTGACTCCGTAATTGCCGCTCCGCGTTCCAAAAGCGACCGTGCTCTGTTTGAGGGATTCGGGCGAGATCCGCTTCAGCAGCGGCACCTCGGCCTGCAGGTATTCAAGATCGTTGACGGTGAGTTTAATCTCGCTGCCAGCCTTGGTGCCGCCCGCTTGCAGCGAGGTCCGTCCGGGGAAGATGAAGACCAGGTTCGTGCCCCACGAGCGAAAAGCCACCCAGAGGCCGCGCTCAAATCCAGAACCGTACGCCAGCAACAGCACAACGGTTGCGATGCCCCACGCCATGCCCAGCATGGTGAGAATGCTGCGGCGACGGTTGTGCCGCAATGCGCTGTAAGCCTGCCGGGCGAGTTCGAGAAACATAACAATTCCTTTAATAACTGATTCCGTCGTAGAGACGCGGTTTGCCGCGTCTCCCGCCGCGTGCACGCGAGCAGACGGTGCAAGCCCCGTCTCTACAGCAGAAATTCACTCCTGGCGCAAAGCTTCTACCGGTTGCAGCAGCGCGGCCTGCCGCGCTGGATAGAGTCCAGCAACGATCCCGGCCAACGCCAGCGACAGAATGGCAATCGCCGCCGACGACGGAACGATGCGAGGCGTATCGAATCCTTCCGGCGAGGGCAACGCAGCCAGAACCGCGACTAATGCGGTAGTAATGGCCAGCCCGATCCCGCCGCTCAGCGCGGTCAGGAATGCGCCCTCCACAAAAAACTGGGTCAGAATCGCGCGATGAGTTGCGCCGAGCGCCTTGCGCAGCCCAATCTCGCGCGTGCGCTCGGTAACCGAAACAAGCATGATGTTGATGATGCCAATCGCTCCGAGCGCGAGAGTGATCACACCAACGACGCCCGAGAAAATAGTCCATGCCGTCGAAAATCCTGGCGACGCGCTGGTTGTTCTCGATCGTGTCCCAGTCCTCGAATGATTCTTCGAGCTTAGGGATCGAAACCATGCCGCCGGCCAATAATCTCGTGGACTTCCTGTTTCGCCGCCAGATGATCTGTCCGGCGTAAACGGGACGGTAGTTAAGGAATGAGATGGCGTCTTCGCTGTTCTGCTCTTTCAGCCGAAACAGGTTGCGCATGGTCTCGATAGGAATAAAGATGCGCGCATTGGTGCCATTATTGCCGTCCTGTCCAACTTTGCTGAGCACCCCGATAATTTCAAAGCGAATCCCATTCAGCAGAATCGGCGAGCCCACCGCCGGGCGTCCCGGAAATATGTTCTTCAGAAGTTCCCAGCCGACGACGGCCACACGCCGCGTTTCGGAATTGTCTTCGTCGTTGAACCAGCGGCCCGGTCCGACGGGGACATTCCGGATTTGGTTGTACTCGGGCGCAACTCCAAAAACCTGGCCGTTGGTGGAACCATAATCGCTAACGGCGCGAATGTCCTCGCGGTTGAGCACGGGAGAAACGATACTTAAGCGAGCGAGCCTCGCTGCGGATGGCGAGATAGTCCGCATAGGTGAAATGGTAAGTCTGGCCAGACTGCGTGCTGCCTTCCACGGCCGGAATGCGGCCGGGAAAAGTGAACATGATGTCCTGACCCAGATTCTTCAGTTGCTTCGCCTGCCCGCTGCGAAAGCCCTCGCCCAATCCGACCAGCAGGAGCAGTGATCCGACGCCCCAGGCAATGCCGAACATGGTGAGAAACGAACGCAGTTTGTGCGCCCAGAGCGTGGCCACCGACTGACGCACGATTTCGATCAGCATTCGCATATTTCATCATCAGGCCGTCATGGGTCGGAAGGCGAAGCCCGTCCCCTGCAATCTCCTGCACTCTGCTGCACCTTTATGTTGTTAGTACGACGACAGGTGAGGCGCGGTTCCACAAAAAGCACACGTCCACCTGTGCCATTAGACGTTGCAACCGGCATAGGGGTTAGCCGGGAACTGTCAAACGCGCCTTCTCGAAGCAAAATCCACTTCCTGCTTACCATCGGAATTAAGAGCGCGTCTAAGAGGCCAACCAGGGGTGGGCCCGCGATTCGCGGGCCCGTTTCACACAATTTCAAATAAACGAACATCCCAAGGAGGCATTCCCATGTTTCGGAAAATGTTTCGGAAAACGTTTCGACCAGTGGAGCGAACCGTCCTGTTCTGCCTGCTGATGGCTGCTATGTCGGGCTTGAGCCCGGCGCAATCGTTCGTGCTCGATCTGCCGCTGCAAAGCCAACGGGCGGAAATTTCACAACGCATCGGCATCACCGATATCACCATCAGCTATCACCGACCGCTCGTGAATGACCGCAAGATCTGGGGCGGGCTTGTTCCCTATGGCCAGGTGTGGCGCGCGGGAGCCAACGAAAATACGACGATCACCTTCAGCGATCCCGTCCAGATCGAAGGCAAGCCGCTCGACAAGGGAACCTACGGCTTGCACATGATTCCAAACGCCGATGACTGGACGATCATCTTTTCGAAGAACTCCACCTCCTGGGGCGCGTTCACCTACGACCAGGCGGAGGATGCTCTACGCGTAACCGTAAAACCCGTAGCTGCGGACATGCACAACGCCCTGACCTACGACTTCGACCAGCTGCACCCGGATTCTGCACTGGTTGAACTGGAGTGGGAGAAGGTCGCCGTTCCCTTCAAGGTCACCGTCGACGTGCATGATGTGGTCGAAGCTAGCCTGAAGAAGCAGCTCCGCAACCTTTCGCAGTACACATGGATGAGTTGGGACGACGCTGCGACTTACATGCTCACGGAAAAAATCGCGCTGGATGAGGCGCTAACCTATTCCAACAAGTCCATCGAAAACGAAGATCGCTACGAAAATGAAATGACGAAGTCAAAAGTCCTGACCGCGCTCAATCGCAAGGACGAAGCCGCTATGGCGCAGAAGAAGGCGCTCGATCTCGCCAATCCGTTGCAGATTCATCTCTACGCGCGCCAGCTACAGGGAGAAAAGCGCAGCGACGAAGCCTTTGCCATCTTCCGCGAAAACGCTAAGAAGCATCCGGACCAGTGGTTCGTGCATACGGGGCTGGCACGCGTTTACAGTTCACAGGGAAAGTTCGACGACGCGACGAAAGAAATGAAACTGGCTCTGGCGGTCGCTCCCGACGCCCAGAAGAGCTATCTGGATGGCCTGGAAAAGAAACTGGAGGCAAAGCAGGACATTAACCAATAGCAGTCGGACGGCGGCGCGGGACCCCGCACCTTGCGCCGCCTCTCGCCCAACAGACGCAGTCCAAAAATCGGTAGGATGCTCCACGGCCAACCAGTCACCGAACCAGACTGCCCAGAACGCCCGGTGCCTCATGTAGTACTTTAACTTCCTTACCCATGCGCCTGACCACTTTCAAGATGGCGACCAGTGTCTCGTCATCGGTTTCGGCCGCGCGCACAATCTCGAGCACTTTCATCTCCTGTACTGGATTCGAAAAGCGCATGCCGACGCACTGCTTGGCGCGGTAAGTCGCGCTGGCGATCTCCGTTACGCTGAGCCATGACGTATTCGCGGCCAAAATCGTCGCCGGGCGACAGAACTTATCCAGCATGATGAAGATTTCCAGTTTCGACTCCATCTCGTCGGGAACCGCTTCGATGACGAGATCAGCTTGGCGCGCGGCTTCATCCACAGAGCCGGCATATTCGATCCGCGAAAACGCCGCGTCAGCGTCAGCGGCATTGACGGTGCCAAGTTCGACGGCTTGGTCGAGGTGAGCGCGGATTTCCGTTTCGGCTTTGCGCAGAGTGTTCGGAAAAAGATCTTCGAGAATCGTTCGATAGCCGCCCAGAGCGGCCGCGTGTGCAATTCCCCGGCCCATGATGCCGGCGCCGATCACAGCAATCGTTTCGACGGCCTGTCGGACCTCCGTCACTCCTTGCCCTCTTTGCCCGCTTGCTCTAGACGCTGCACCACGCTCTCATAGCTCGGCTCGGACTTGCGGATATATTCTCCCAGGCGGGCGGACTCCTCCTTGGTCATGGCCGGAATGCTGGCGCTGATGCGGCGAAGGGTGGTGGCGATGTCGTCAATGTAATTCATGAGGCGGATTAGTTCTCCGGTAGCGGGCATGAAGGCTCCTTGCGTATTTTCTGGCGCGGCAGCGAAATCGAAACCATCCACCGCAACCTATCTAACTACTCATTGTTTAACAGCCGGGCGGATTTAGCAAAGACCGTCGGTTCGCTTCGAGCGCGGCCTTAGCCTTCCAGTTTGAAACGGGTCTCGGCCAGACGATAGAGTCGGCGCCAGAGCAAGCGGTTAGTAGTCACCACGACGGCGGCCAACGCAATCGTACTGGCAAGCAGCAGATTGAAATTCTTGGCGTCGGTGGCCGCGGAAATCATCGCGCCGATGCCCACCGTGGAATAAACCTGGCCCTTGAGATGCGCATATTCGGCAACGATGCTGACGTTCCACGCGCCGCCTGAAGCCGTGATCATCCCGGTGATAAGAAATGGAAAAATTCCCGGTAGGATCAGCTTGCGCCAACGCTCCCAGCCGCGAATACCGAAAACGTTGGCCGCTTCTTTCAGATCGGTGGGAATTGCCATCGCGCCGGCGATGACGTTAAACAGGATGTACCACTGCGTGCCGAGCAGGAGCAAAACGATCGAGCCAAATCCCAAGCCTCCGCCCAGGCGAATCAGAACCAGCAGCACCACGGGAAACACGGCCGTGGCCGGAACCGAGGCGGCAATCTGCGTGAGTGGCTGCGCGATGCGCGCCAGGCGCGGGTTGAAGCCGATCGCGACACCGGCCGGGATCGTCCACAGCGCGCCCAGCAGAAGCGTGACATTTACGCGCAGCCAGGTGGCAAAAAGGCCGATGCCGATCTGGCGGAAATCGGAGCCATGGAGTCCGGTCAAGATCATGACCACACGCACCATGGCATAGCCGATAGCGCCGAGAGCCACGACCCCGACGCCTCGCCAGAGCCATAAAAGTGCTCCGTTCTCGCCCACCGTTTCGGCGCGAACCTCCTGCCGGGGCGCGAAAAAATGAACCAATTGCTCCCGGAGGGGCCGAACCGCCCGCTTGCGGAAGAACGCGACGCCACGCGAACGCCGGAGAAAATCAAGCACCCATGAAGTTGGAATGCTCGCGCTTTCCACTTGCTCCATTTTGAATTTCTCAGCCCAGGCAATCACCGGACGCCAAACCAACTGGTCGATCAGCACAATCACGGCGACCATGGTGACAATCCCCAGAAGTATGGATCGAGTATCGCCGTCATCGGCTGCAGCCTGAAGGTACGATCCCAGTCCGGGCAGGCGGAAGTCGCCAAATTGTTCGCAGGCCATCAGGAAAAACCATGCCCCGGCAACCGACATCATCGAATTCCACACCAGTCCGATGGTGGCGAATGGCAGTTCGATCTGCACGAAGCGCTGCCACCAGTTGAACCGGTAAATCGTGGCCGCTTCCCGCATCTCGCGCGGAATACTTTTCAGCGAGGCATAAAAACTGAAGGCCATGTTCCAGACCTGGCCGGTAAAAATGAGCAGAACTGCACCCAACTCGACGCCCAGTTGACGTCCGGGGAAAAGCGCGGCCATGGCCAGCATCACGCCCGGAAGGAAGCTCAACACAGGGATCGACTGCAAAACGTCAAGCAGCGGAATCATGAAGCGTTCCGCGCGCGGGCGATAAGCGGCAACGTAGCCGTAAGTGACGGCGAACAGCAGGCTCAGCACGTAAGCCAGTGCGATTCGCAGCAGCGAGTATCCGGCATAAACGGGAAGCGCGCCCAGGCTGCGGCTGATCTCAACTTGAGGACGGAACGGGCCAAGCCAGTTACGTCCAATTTCCACGATTCCGTAGAAGAGCGCCAGCCCGCCGGAAAACATGATGAGATCGGGCAGCCCAGACACGCCCGCGCGCGGCAGCACCGACCAGATTCGAACCAGTGGCCGGAAAGTGAGCAGTTGCGGACGCTTCACGACTGCACCGGAGTGGTGGGCGGATGCGGCTCTCCAACCGGCTCGGCGAGCGTCAAGCGGTGCGATTCGCGATCGAAATCAAAAATCTCGGCGTAGCGGCCCCAGTTCATTGCCGTATCGAACTGCCGCTCCACTTCATCCTGGCTGAAATGCTCGTCAAGAATATCGTAGAAAAATTCCTGCGAAATGGAGTGGTCCGTCTTGGCGTGCAGGATGCTGTCAATCTGCTGCAGGATCACGACGTGGGTAAGCGCGGCCTGGCGGAACAGGATCTTGCGCGTGAGAATATCGGCCTCCGCGAAACGAGCACCCTCGGCCGTAATCTGCACATCGCCTTCTGTCAACGTAGCGAAGCCAAGCAGCACGGATGCCTCGATGATCGGGAGCAGGTCCTCCGCGTCCATGATGAGGACTTCGGAAAGACGATGAAGATATTCCTTTCCGCCACGGTCCTGCAACAGTTCGAGCAGGCCGGCGATACCGCCAACGCGCGCGTGTGGAATCATCTGGTATTTCTGCCGAACCGGCTTTTGCACGGCTGCAGTGGCGTCGGGCGCAGCCAACGCGAGTTGGGGCTGCGTCATGATCTTGTAGATGTAATCCACCAGTTCGACAAAGCGCGGCGACTTGCGATCACGGGGATGAGTGAGCTCGATGGGAAAATCCGCGCGCACCCACGCCGGATTTCTTGCCAGCACGATCACCCGATCCGCCAGCAGTACCGCCTCTTCGATATTGTGGGTCACGATGAAAATAGCGCTGGTCGGCATTTTCTTGCCGAGCCAGAGTTCCAGCAACTCGTTGCGCAGGTTTTCGGCGGTGAGTACGTCGAGCGCCGAAAATGGCTCATCCATGAACAAGACTTCGGGCTCCACCACCAGGGCGCGCGCAAAGCCGACGCGCTGTTTCATCCCGCCAGACAGTTCCTTCGGATACGCGCTCTCGAACCCATCCAGTCCGACCGTATCGAGAATCCGCAAGGCTCGTTTGTGGCGCTCCATGGCAGGTACGCCGCGAGCTTCGAGCGGAGCTTCGACGTTGTCGAGCACGGTCAGCCAGGGAAACAGGGCGAAACTTTGGAAGACAATGGCCACGCCCGCGTTCTCCGAAGAGAGCGGTTTCCCATGCCACAAGACCGTGCCCGAGGAAGGCTTGCTGAGTCCGGTCAGAATCCGCAGCAGCGTGGATTTCCCGCACCCGGATGGACCAAGCAGCGTGATAATTTTGCCCGGTTCAACGTCAAGATCGACCGGAGCGATCACTTCAATGCGATTCCCATCCGGCTGGTCGTAGAACTTCTCGACAGCCTGGGCGCGAATAATAGGCTCGGTGGACTCGGTCAAAGAAGGGCGCTCCAGAAACTTTGATCAATTCGCTCGCAAGCGAGAATACACTACTCAGGCTGCCCAATCCTCATTGTCGTGCGAACTGACGGTTGTGGGTAACGGCTGCGGAAGGCGATCGGAGATTTCAGCAAGCGCGGCGAGTTTTTTCGCCAGCTCGGGGCATAGTGAATCGGCGCTAAAACGCCACTGCCAGTTCCCTTCCGAAAGGCTCGGCACATTCATTCGCGCATCGCTGCCCAACCCCAGTACGTCCTGTAGCGGCACCACGCACAGGCTGGCAACGGAACCAGCGGCGGCGCGAATCATCGCCCAGTTGATGCCGTCATCACATCGGCCCAGATACGCCGCGACTTGCTGGCGTTCGAAATCCGTTGCGCCCGACGCCCACCAGCCCAGCAACGTGTCGTTATCATGCGTGCCGGTGTAGACAACCTTGTCCGCGGTAAAATTGTGCGGCAGATGGGTGTGCGCTCCGGCATCGCCAAAACCAAATTGCAGCACTGCCATGCCGGGAATCTTGAGCCGTTCGCGAAGTGCATGCACATCGGCCGTGATGTAGCCAAGATCCTCGGCAAAAAATGGGAGCCCGCCCAGAGCCTCGCGCAACTTCACAAATAAATCGTCCTTCGGACCATCCACCCAGCGGCCATGAATCGCGGTGGGTTCGCCGGCGGGAATCTCCCAGAACTGTGAAAACCCGCGGAAATGATCGAGCCGAATGTAATCAAAATTGTGCGTCAGCCAGCGCATCCGGTCGATCCACCACGAATAGCCCTGCTCCTTCATCACGTCCCAGCGATAAAGTGGATTGCCCCAGCGCTGGCCATCTTTGCTGAAAAAATCCGGAGGCACGCCCGCCACGACTTCGGGATCGAGTTCGGAGTTCAGCCGAAACAGATCGGGATGCGTCCAGACATCGGCGCTGTCGAAATTCACGAAAATCGCGATGTCGCCCGCGACGCGAATCGAATGTTGCGCGCAATAGGCTCGCAAGCGCCTGCCATTGTTCAAAGAAAAAGAACTGCACCACGCGGCGCAGATCCAGATCGTCCGGCCATTTCCGCATGTGCCTTTTCGATCGCCGCCGGATCGCGATGCGTCAACTCGCGCGGCCAATTGGGCCAGCTCTCCAATTTGAAACGCGCGCGCAAGCCGTCGAAGAGAACGAAGTCATCGAGCCACCATTGATTTTCCCGGCAGAAGGTCTCAAATCGCGAGCGGGCATTTGGCACCGCGGAGCGCACAAAATTGTTCGCCGCTTCAAACAGCAGCGGCAGCTTCTGGCGGAAAACCGCCGGGTAATCCACCGGTTCGACCCGCTGGATAAAGCGTCGATTCGGGCGCGGTCAATCCAGCCGCGATCGGCGAGCCGCTCCAGGCTGATCAGCAGCGGATTTCCGGCAAACGCCGAAGTCGAAGAATAGGGAGAGTTTCCAAAGCCGAGCGGGCCCAGAGGCAGCACCTGCCACAGACCTTGCCGCGCCGAGGCTAGAAAATCTGCGAACGCATAGGCCGCCGGACCAAAATCGCCGATCCCGCCGCGCGAAGGCAGCGAGGTGGGGTGAAGCAGAATTCCGCTAGCGCGCGGGAAGGACATTCAAAATCAGTTCTCAGCTCTCAGGGTGTTGCCTTTCGTCTACTCGCCTTCTTGCCCACCCTGCCGCGACAGGTTCTTCATCTCCTCCTGATTGACCTTGAGCCGGTTGGACTTTTCCATGTCCTTGCGCAGGTTGGTAACGAACAGACCAAACAAATCGCCCTGCTTGGCTTCGAGAAGTGACTCACGAATCTCATCTTTCTTCGCAGCAAATTCCTCATCTGTGGGCGCCTGCTTTTCGAGAAGTTGAGCGACCACGCCATTGCCTCCGGCGTTGATGGGGCCGCTAATGTCGCCTGGCTTCATGGAAAATACCGCCGGCGCGTTAGCCATGGACCCGATATCGGGAACCTGACCATCGGGCGCAACCAGTTCACTCGTTTTCACCGTCGCACCCAGATCCTTGGCAGCTTTTTTCAGATCGTGTTCCGCCTTGGCGCGGTCGGAAAGCTCCTGGGTCTTTTGTTGCAGCAGAAAGCTGGCGCGCTCGTTCTTGAACTGACCCTCGACCTTCGAACGAATCTCCTCAAAGGTGGGCGTAGCCGGAGGCTTGATGGCAAGCAGTTGGAACACTACAAACCCTTGCGGGACCTGCACCACATCCGGAGGAGACTTCTCAGCCTCATTGAAGACAGAATCCATAAACTGGGGATTCGCGGACAGTCCCGGCAAGGCATCGGTGCGGGTGAAGAATTCAGTGGTGATTACCGCCTGACCCTTGGCGGCGGCAGCCGCGTCGAACCCGGCGGTTCGCGCCTGGCTGAGCAACGCGTTCGCCGCCGCTTCAGTGGCGCGCGCCACTTTCTGCTGCTTCACTTTTTCTTCGATCTCGCTCTTCACTTCGGCGAGCGTTTTCAGATGAGCTGCCTGCTTATCTTCGACACGGATGATATGGAAACCGTAACTGCTTTTGACCAGGTCGCTGGTCTGTCCTTTGCCGAGTGAAAAAGCGGCCTTCTCGAATTCCGGCACGGTGCGGCCGCGGCCGATCCAGCCCAATTCGCCGCCAGCCTTGGCGCTGCCCGGATCGTCTGAATATTTTTCCGCAAGCTTGGCAAAATCTCCGCCCGCCTTCACCTGCTTCAATACGTCCTCAGCTTTTGCGCGCGCATCGGCGATCGCTTTTTGATCTTCCTTTTCGCCGGGCGCCGGCAGCGGAGTCTTGATCAGAATGTGGCTGACCTTCACTTGTTCCGGCGCGCGGAATTCGTCGCGGTGCTGATCGTAATATGCCTGCAAGTCCTGATCGCTAACCGTCGTCGTCGCCGCTATTTTCGCGCTATCCACGACCGCGTACTTGATCTGGCGCTTCTCGGGAATGGAGTTGTTATACGTGGCCTTGCTGCGATCGTAATAGGCCTTGAGTTCTTCCTCGGTGGGATGCAGCTCCTTCAAGATGTCGGCCTTCGTAATCACGGCATACTCGAACTTCACTTTGGTATTGCGGCGGTTGAATTCGTCCCGCACTTCGGTGTCTCCGACGAAAGCGCTGCTTGCAACCAGGGCGCGCAACTTGCGGATGAGAATGAAATCCTTCTGTTCGGCTTCAAACTGCGGCACCGTCATGTCATTGCGCTGCAGCAGGTTTTCATACTCTTCCTGCCCAATGAACTTACCGTCGGGAAAAAAGGTGGCGCTGTACCGCCCGTGCTGGAGCTCATCGCGGAGTTCGTCGTCGCTGGCCCGCAAGCCCATGCGGTGGGCCTCCGAAACCAGCGCCTTCTCATCGATCAGTTGCTCGGCGGCCCGGCTAGCGAAGTAAGGCAGCAGCATACTGGCCTGCGGTCCGCCCTTGGGAAACTGCTGGCGGATCATGTTCCTGGCCTCGCGTTGCACCTCGAGCACAGTCACATGCTGGTCGCCAATCGTCGCCAGAACACCGGCCGGAGGCGCGCCAATTCCCAGGCTCGACCCAATGCCGCCAGGAATCAGGGTGATCGCCATCGAGGCGCAGATGAGCACGAGCAGTGCCCCGAGGATGATCTTCACGGTTGGCCCTGCATTTTGAAGCTGTCGAATCATAGTTTGATAACTCCGTGTCAGACAATTTCGTCAGATTACTTCACGCTGGAAGCCAGAATTTATGATTATAAACTAGTGATCGAGCTAGTGATCGAGGAAGACCCGGGGACAGGATCGTGTAGAAAGTCGGCGAAAGAGCGGCCGCTATTTTGGCTGCGTCGTCTGCGCAACCATCACCTGGCGCTTGAAATCATCCATCATCCGCTCTTCGAGCCGTACTTCGGTGGGGCGCTTGGCAATCGACATGGTGTCGATCTTGTCCTGCAGCTTGAGCAACGCGTAAAACAAATTTTCCGGACGCGGCGGACACCCAATCACATACACGTCCACTGGCACGATCCGGTCGACGCCCTGCAGCACGGCGTAAGTATTGAACGGTCCGCCCACTGAGGAACACGCGCCCATCGAAATGACCCACTTCGGCTCCGGCATCTGCGCGTAAATTCGCTGCACCACCGGCGCCATCTTCAGCGTGACCGTGCCCGAGACGATCATCAAGTCCGACTGCCGCGGACTGGGACGAAATACCTCCGCTCCAAAACGCGCGATATCGAACCGCGCCGTCGAAGACGCGATCATCTCGATGGCGCAGCACGCCAACCCAAACGTCATCGGCCACAGAGCAGACTTGCGCGCCCAGTTAAAGACGTAGTCCACCGTCGTGACCATGAAATTCTTTTCGAACTTGTTCTGGAGCCAGCTCATGGGGCCTCGTTCGCCAATCTTGTTCGCTTACTACGATCCCTACAAGAATACTCCCTACACTGAAGCGAGGCGTGATAGCCGTCACACCCCATTACGAACCGCAGTCCCGACAGCAAAAATGCCAAGTCTCAACCGGAGCCCCTCGATTCGGACAAACCACTAACCAAATCTTTGCTGCTGCGTCTAAACCGCACGGAGGCGTTATGACGCTGCAACACAAAACAGTGATCGGCCGAGCTGTTGTGACTGGCGCAATCTCAGCACTTCTTCTGATCTCCAGTGCCGCCCAGGCTTCGGACGGCAAAGGCAGCTTTACCGAGGAGCTTCACAAAGTCTATCCGTTTTCTGCTCAGGGGCGCATCCAAATCGAGAATCTCAATGGTCCAGTCCATATCAGCGCCTGGGACCGCGATGAAGTCAAGGTAGACGCGGTGAAAAGCGCTTGGACCAGGGAACGTCTCGACGAAGTAAAGATCGAAATTCACGCCGACCAGAACGATCTCTCAATCCATACTGAGTATCCAGGCAGCCGTCACACCTTCAATTTCGGTAACGAAGACGAGCATGGCAACCCGGCCAGCGTGGAATACACGATCACCGTGCCCCGGCAGGCGCGTCTGGACAAGATCGAACTCGTCAATGGCCGCCTCGACGTGCAGGATGTGGCGGGAGAAGTTCATGCTTCCTGCGTCAACGGCCGCATTCAGGCGCACAATCTGCAGGGCCCGGTGGAGTTGACGACGGTCAACGGCGAACTCGATGCCAGCGTAGACCAGTTGCCTGGCTCGGAATTGAAACTATCCTCCGTAAACGGTAAGCTGCGCGTGACTTTGCCATCCGACGCGAGAGCGGAACTGAAAGCTACCACGGTCTCGGGTGACATCTCCGACGACTTCGGTTTGCCGGTGACGCGGCACCAGTTCGTGGGGCGGAGTTTGCACGGCCAGCTGGGCGGAGGAGGAACCTTGGTGAAGCTCTCGAATGTGAACGGCGAGATCGAGATTCGCCATGCCAGTGACAATCGTCCGCTAAGTCCGGTCCAAAACCTTGAGCGCGAACGCAGTCGCAGCGGCGAAGATGAAAAGAACGACGACGAGGACGACGAAATCTGAACTTGGATGAATTCAAACAAGCATAAGCGGAGGCGGCTGAACTGGACAGCGGCGTTGCTTTCATTCGCCGTGTTGACTCAGTTGCTGGTTGCCGAGGACAAGCCCACCAGCCTATCTGACGCGCGGGATGCCGTCGAAGCCAATCTGCGCACTTCCGAGGGCAAGAAATACGATGAGCTAATGGGAACCGAATTTCCGCAAAAGCACTTGAGCCCACTCCGCAAGTGCAAGCAGACGGCCGGAGATGACAAGCGGAATTTCTGGATGCTGTTTAAGCTCGATCGAGACGGCACGGTAAAGGAGCTCCCTGTTTTACCCGGAAACCAAACTGGGAACATGTGCCCGGGCAGCGCTCCTCAAAGAAACATTTTCCGCGCCGCCGCGCTCCGCGTATTGGATCAGCGTTTACATGCAGCTATCCCGCTGAACGAGCGGCATAGGGCTGCGAGAAGTCTCAATAAATCACATATCCCGGCGCCGAATTCCGCACATCCGGCTTTGACGCCATCAGCAGCAGTGCACCGACACGCTTGAAAGCCTTCAGGTCATCGAGCGAGTGAAACGAAGTCGTCTGGTAGTTGTCGGGCGTGGGCGTGTCATCGGGAATCTGCGCATACTCCACATTTTCGAAAGCGTGTTTCTTCAGGAGTTCGACATACTCCGCCGCCGAACGAACGTGCACCGGCACCTTCAGCTTCGGCACCCACTGCAGCGAATACGGATTGTCCGTGTAGAGGTTAATCAAAATGAACATGCGTCCATGCGGCGCCATCACCCGAAACAGTTCGGCCAGCGCGCGATCCTGGTCGGGATAGTAATAAAACGACTCCACCGACAGCACTTTGTCAAAATAGTTTTCTTCCCAGGGAATCTGCGCCGACGATCCGACAATAAACATCACATTGTCGAACTCTTTCGAAGCCGCTCGCGCCTGCCGGATCATCTCGTCCGAAATGTCGACTCCGACCACCTGCCCAAATCCCTGCGGTCCCTCGCCGACCATGCGCGCCAACAAGCGCGTAGCCCAGCCTGATCCGCAGCCCAGATCGAGAATGCGCTCCCCGGGACGCAACTCCATGCGCCGCATCGTTTTCTCGGTGATGTCGAGATGATGGTTCTCCATCTTCGGGCCTTCGCCTTGTTCGGCCCAGCGATTGAATTCCTGTTGCAAACGCTCGTCGGGAGACTGCGGCTTCTCATTCAACACAAGGTTCCTCCGATAGAGGTCGTTGGTCGATAGTCGTTGGTCGTTAGGGTTTTGCTTGCCAACGACCGCCGACTATCGACCAGCGACTGTTTCCAATTCTTCAAAGAACGACGGATACGACACGCCTGCGGCATCCGCGTCGTGAATCGTCGTCTCGCCTTCCGCCCGCAATGCCGCCACGGCAAACGCCATCGCGATTCTGTGATCGCCAAACGAATCAATCACCGCGCCATGCAGATGCTGGCCGCCAGGAATCCGCATTCCATCGGGACGCTCCTCAACTTCCGCGCCCATTTTTCGTAGATTGGCAGCCACCGCGGCAATGCGGTCCGACTCCTTCACGCGCAACTCTTTTCCGTCGCGAACCTCAAGGCCATCATCGGAATACGGCGCAACCGCCGCCAGCACCGGAATCTCGTCAATCAACGCCGCTGTATCGGCGCCGGCAATCATGCTTCCCTTCCAAGCCGCCCCATGCGCTTCAATCGTTCCGACCAACTCGCCCTGATGCTCTTCCAGATGCGTGACGGAAACCTGCAAGCCCATCTGCACCAGAACATCGAGCAATCGCGCCCGCGTCGGATTCATCAGAATGCCCGGCAAAGTAATCTGTGATCCGGGAAACAGGGCCGCCGCGCAAAGAAAAAATGCGGCACTCGAAAGATCTCCGGGCACATGCGCATCGATCGCGCGCAATCGCTGTCCGCCCACAATCCGCGATGCGTTCCCTATCCGTTCGACTTCAGCCCCAAACGCTCGCAGCGCAATTTCGCCATGATCGCGTGTGCGGATAGGCTCCTCCACCACCGTCTCGCCCGCGGCAAACAATCCGGCAAACAGCACGCACGATTTCACCTGCGCACTCGCCACTTCCGGCCGGTAGTGAATTGCTTTCAGCGAACCACCATGAATTCTTAGTGGAGGATGCCCGCCGTCAGCAGATTCGATCCTCGCGCCCATCTCGGAAAGCGGCTTCATGATGCGAGCCATCGGCCGCCGCGAAAGCGACTCATCGCCACACAACTCACTGGAAAATGGCTGGCCCGGCAAGAATTCCGCTCAGCATGCGCATGGTCGACCCGGAGTTTCCGCAATCAAGCATCTCCGTCGGAGCCTTCAGTCGCCGACCCAAGCCCTGCACTTCAATCGCGCCTTCTTCTAAGCGCTTCCATGCGCAGCCCAGTTTACTCACGCAGTCGAGGGTGCTGGCGCAATCGCGCGCCGCGGAAAAATTATGAAAACGGCTCGTGCCCTCGGCAATTGCCGCCAGCATGGCGTACCGGTGCGAAATCGACTTGTCCCCGGGGATGCGCACCACCCCGCGCACCGTCGCGCGCCGGACGGACGATGACATTCGAACCCCTTGCTGTCGAATCGTCAGGCATGAAATTAATATAGCGAAGATTTTGTGGAAGGTGGGGGCGAGGGGTCAGGTTGCAGAGTCTGAACCTCAAGGTTTTAGTTCTGCGATCTGACTTCTGACTTCTTAAATTTCTACTGCGCCCGCCCGCGCCCGGCGGCTTCGGCAAGAATTTCCTGTGGAACTTCCCGAAGCGTGACGTGGAACTCAAACATCGGCGTCTCCGACCCGCGTCCCCACCGGGCCACTTCCCAATGCGCGCGCACAAATCTTGATCTCCGGACGCGCCGTCAGATTGAGCAGCAGCGGAATTTCTTCGCAATAGAATTTCTGCGGAAACGCGACGACCGGCTTGGCATCCCAGGTCGCGCCATCCGCGGAGCCGAAGATGCTCACATCAATGGATTCCTGTTCAATGATGTTGGTGATAGCCAGCGTCAGCAGGAAAATCCGGCCCTCCGCTCCACTCACATCGAGCGCCGGTCCATCTCCCTTGGCGTTGACTACGGTTTTTTCCGGAACGAGAAGGGCTTCCATCATGACGCGAAGATTCTAGCAGAGAGACGGTGTTGCAGGCTGTGACGCGGCCGCAAGCGCCGCTTGGGAAACGGGCCTCTGTAGCGCGCGGTGACCTGCACAACTTCGCATATCATCAAAGCGACCGGACTAATAAGCGTTACCATTGGAGTTTCCCGTTCTCTTGCTAAAACTCGACAAGGCGACCGTCGCAACCATGCTGGCCGGCATGTGCACGTTTCTCACCGTCTACTGTACCCAGCCCTTGCTGCCGCTCTTGCGAGAAACTTTCCACGCCTCCGAATTGCAAGTCAGTTTCACCGTAAGTGCAACGATCTTTGCGACGGCCCTCACCGCACCCATCATCGGGATGATCGCCGAGCGCCGCGGACGCAAAAAGGTTATCGTACCCTCGCTCTTCCTGCTCGCCGTTCCCACCGCCCTGGCGGCGACTTCCACCAGCCTCGGTGCGCTCATCTTCTGGCGTTTCGCCCAGGGCCTTTTCGTACCCGGCGTCATCGCGGTCATGCTCGCCTACATCAATGAGGAATGGGCCGGACGCGGCGTGGGTCGTGCCATGTCTTCCTACGTGACCGGAACCATCATTGGTGGATTTCTGGGCCGCTTTCTCTCGGGTGTCATCGCCGCGCACTGGCATTGGCGTTCTATCTTCCTGGTGCTCGCTGTCCTTAACCTGATCGGAGCGGTGATCGTCCGCGCCTGGCTACCTCTGGCAAAGAACTTTGTGCGAGCCGAACATCGCCAGCAGGTTCTGAGCCATGCCCGCGAACACCTGCGCAATCCGCGGCTGTTGGCCAACTTCGGCATGGGCGCGAGCGCGCTCTTCACGCTGGTCGGTTGCTTTACCTACGCCAACTTCTACCTCGCCGCCGCTCCTTTTCATCTGAACTCGGCACAACTCGGCAGCATCTTCTTCGTGTATCTGCTCGGAGTCGTCATCACACCGCAAGCAGGCCGCTTCCTCGATCGCTTCGGTTTTCGCCACACGACCGTCGTTTATTGCGTCATGATGATCGCCGGACTGCTTCTAACCCTCATTCAATCGCTGCCGATCGTCATCGTAGGCCTAGCCATATTTTCGTCGGGAGTTTTTATAGCCCAGGCCGCAGCCACCGTGCAAACCGGAGCCATAGCAGGCCGCGCCCGCTCCTCAGCCGCCGGGCTCTACGTGGCGTTCTACTATTTGGGAGGAAGCGTAGGCGCGACCTTGACCGACGTGTTCTGGCGATGGGAAAGGTGGCCCGGCTGCGTCGCTCTTCTAGGCGCAGTTTCGTTGCTGAGTGTGTGGCTCGCCCGCATCAGCAGCCGCCCGCTTGACCGACTCGACTCCACCGACATCGAAGTCATCGGCGATTGAAGCGACGAGTGCGCCATCGCGCCACGCTGTTGATCTCATCGGGACTCACGGGGCGCAGACGAAGTGCATTACCGTGCGTAACGAGTGAAGACGTAGTCATGATCTTTCGCAGGCACGTGGCAGGGAAAGCAGGTCTCGTGCAGCGCCTTGTCGCCCGGCTTTCCATCCGTAAAGTCAGCGAACCCCCAGCCGCCCGTCGCTGCGTACTTCTTTGAGTCCTTGACCATGAACTGCACATTCACCCGGGACCCGATCACGAACGATTGAGTGCCGGGGAATGGGACATCAAGGACCTTATCGTTGTCCTCCGATGAAACACGAGTCCAATGAATCGCGGCAATGATGGCGCCGTCCGGGAATGGGAGCGTCCCTTCCTTGAAGGCCTTGATCGCTATATCGTTGCCGAGTTGAGCGCGCAATTGCTCACCCATGCCAGCGAAATGGAGCTGCTTCACGGCGATTAATTGCCAATCGCGGTATCCGGCGGGGATCTTCACGCCAAAGATCGGAGAAGAGATCGGGGAGGACTCTCCATCGGACTGTCCAGACGCGTGCGCTCTGTGGGCGACAATGCCGGCCACAGTGACAACTGCAAGCAGTAAGACACCGATTCGTTTCATGTTGTTCCTCCTCTTGTTCTTCCCATCAAGATCGCGTCCCAGGCGCTCTGCCGACTACGAATTACAGAAACCGGTTTCCGGATTGCCAACGACTCCAAAAGTGAGGAGCGCCCGATGCGCTTACCTTTTAGGGTATGCCGTAAAAATGTAATCCTTTGACTTCGCTATCTCGTGACATGCGGCGCCGCACTTGGCGTCGTTATTCACCGGAGGGTGGCTGGCCTTTGTGGCCGGGGCGAACTTTCCCGACGCGACGTCGTAGTCGAACATCGCATATCCCCATCCGTGCGTGTCGGAGAATCTCTTGCTGTCCTTCACGATAAACTCGACCTGCTCCAGGCCGCCAGGCACTATGTCCGGAGTGCTCGCCGAAAAAGGCGGATCAGTTATCTTTTTCGGTATCCACTCCAGCTTCACAATCTTGGAGCCGTCGGGAAAAGGCTTGCCATTGCCGGGAATGCCCTCCTGGTAGGCTTTGATCATCACGGGATTGGCGACGATCGCCCGGATCACGTTTGCGGCTTCGGTGATGCTGGGGCCGACTACCTGCCATTGTTCGTATCCCCTGACCTCAGAGAACGCGAGCCCGCCCGGTATCTGCAGCGTGTACTTGTCCTGCTTGTCTTTGTCTTGCGCAGAGCTGGGCCTGCCGGCCACCACGGCGATCACCAGCGCAACGATCGCCAGCACCCCGTATAGAGTTGTCTTCATCGCTTGTTCCTCCCAGATGTGTTTGGAAGTTTGGAACTCGCTCCCCGATTCCGGGCACGAATACTAGGTCACTGCAATCCTGAAGTCAAGTTTTCTTGTGCCTGATTACGAGGATCCGAAAGCTGAAACAAGAGGGCAACGTTCGCAAATTCCCGCTGGATGATGAATTGAACTAAAACCAGTTCGGCAGCTGTTTACTGGGATTGGCCGATTACGGCATCCGTACCTTACGCGACGACGTCATCCAAAAACTGACGCAGCATGATCCCTACCGCTTCCGCCCGCTCCCAAGGCGCATAGTGCCCCGCCTTCGGAATCACCTTCAACTGGCTCCCCGCAATGTTGTGCCGCATCAGTTCGCCGTCGGCGACCGTTGAGAGCACATCCTCTTCTCCGATTACGATCAGCGCAGGCACATTGATGGTCTTCAAGTCCGCCACCGAGTCGGGACGCTCCGCCATCCCGCGCAACACCAGGTTGATATTCTCGGCAGACATTCTGCGCATCATGGCGCGTGCTCCCTCGACTAGATCTGGGCGCGTGGCCACGGTCGTTTGTCCCATCAGCTTCGGAATCATCGCCTCAATAAAAGGTTCGGTTCCCTGCTCCAGAACGGTCGCGGCCGTCTTCAATCGATTCGCTCGCACCTCTGCGGTATCAGGCTGAGGACGCGTGTCGCAGAGCGCCAACGACGTTACCCGTCCGCGAAAGCGGCGCCAGAATTCAAATAGAATGTATCCGCCAATCGAACATCCGATGAACGCAGCCTTGCCCACCCCAGCGGCATCCAGCACGCGCGCCAAGTCAAGGGCATGCTTCTGCATGAGCGCAGGCCCTTCGCCAATCTCAGAATCGCCATGCCCGCGCAGGTCGGGCAGAATCAGCCGGTAGCGCGAATCAAGCGCCGCAGCCACGGAATTCCAGAATTCGTGATCGGAAGGAAAAGGATGGAGCAGAACGACGGGCAGCCCGTTGCCGCGAATTTCATAAACGATCTCCGCGTCGTCACTGCGCAGGCGTTCCATGGAAAGTGATTATATGTCGAGGGGTTGAGTGGAGCGCCGGGCGTCCCCGCCCGGCCAGTACACTGCGGGACGGGAGGCGTCCGTCCTGAAAGCGAGACTCGATACTAGCTGGTTACTGCCTGTTGCGACGCCGCCACCGGCAATAGAAGCGGCTCTTCCGGAATGATGATCCACGCCAGCACATACGCCACCAGCCCCGGGAAGATTCCGCAAGCCAGTGTGATGAAGAACCACAGGATACGCACGAGCGATGTGTCGAGTTCGAGATACTGCGCGAGCCCGGCGCATACGCCCCCAATCTTTCGGTCCGAGCGTGAGCGCATCAGCTTCCTGGGCATGGGCGCAAACCCGACCACATTCCCACAGTGAGAGCAAAAACGGCTGTCGTCAGCGATGGCCTTGCCGCAAGCGTTGCAGTACATGGTGTGCCTCCCTCGAACTTATGATACGACGAAAAAGGGGGAAATGTTCCCTATGCGTGGTAGTGCGATTAAGTCATTCAATCATTGAGCGATTGAGTGATTGTCCAGAATGTCTCAATGATTCCATGTTGCTTATTCCCGGTAGGCGTCCTTCATTCTCTTCCGGGCCAACTCCGCCTGGGGACTGCCGGCATTCGTGGCCACTACGGCCGCATACTTCTTCACTGCCAAATCCCGCTGCTGGAGCTGGTCATACATCTCGCCCGCTCCCAAATTCGCCTTCTGCAGTAATTCCGGATCGGCACCCGCAACCTCATTCACCATGTTCGTAGGCCGCAGCCGCAGCCTGATACTTTTTCTCGCCGCGCAGCAGGTCGCCCAGTCCAATCGCCGCAATCTCATAATGCAGATTGCCATATTTTCCCTCGCGCCCGTTCTGCCATATCCAGCGGTACCGCGCCTCGGCTTCGCTTTTCTTGCCAGATTCCCGCAGCAGGTTCGCCTCCTCCAGCGGGAGAAGATAGTTGCGCGGAAACCGCGGAACAAGCTCGCCCGTAATCTGCAAAGCCTCGGCATAGCGATGTTCGCGCCGCAGGAAAACCACGAGCACAATCCCCGCGTCCACGCTGGTTTCGCCGTTGCCGCGGTAAGCATCATTCAGATAACTCCAGCCCTTTTTCCTTGTTTCCGGTCAGCCCAACCAGCGCGACCGCGACCTTCACCCCCAGCGGCAGGTTGCCCATCACGTAGTTGTGGGCGCCCACCACCAGCTTGGCATCGGTGTAGTCCGGATCTAACTCGAGCACCTGTTCATGATCCCGCCGTGCTCCCACGGCATTGCGCAGCGCGGAAAACCATGCGCGTTCGATCAGCGCCGTGTAAAGCGCAAACTGTCCGCGCGTCACACCCCGCGCATAGAGCATATCGGTGTTATCTGGATTCTTCGCCAGTGCGGCTTCTTCCAGTTTCTCGGCTTGCTTGACGAGTTGCTTGATGCGTTCCTTCTGCGCCGGATCCGCCGGACGGTGCGCCACTCCAATAAAATTGTCGTTCGAGTACTCTCCACTATTCATCGCCCCCATCCGATAAAGCTCGCGCATCTGAACCGCGGAGAGCAGGTGATTCACAGCAAACGGATCGTTCGGATGACGCGCCAGTATCTTCTCAAAATCCTGAATCGCCGCGTCCTGGTCAAAATTGTAGTAATGCTCAAAAGCCACCTGATTGAGCGGATCCGCTGGCCGAAGCGGGTTTGACGCCGGAGGGTCCGCCGCCAGACAAAACTGGGCAAGAACGAGCAGGACAATGGCAGTCAAAGCGGGGCGATACCGGAAGAGGGGGAAAAGCACGCGTTTCTTAGTTTAACCGATTCCAAATCGCACGCACAGGCACGTATGCCCTTCGGATTCTCACTGAATGGTGTCGTGCTTCTCGAGATTGTGTTTGGCGCACAACAACTGGATATTTTCGGCGGATTTCGAGGATCCACCGAGCGAGTATGGGATTATGTGATCAAAGTGTAAATTCTTGGAACTGCCACACGTAACGCAGCACCCTTTATCCCTTTTCCATACCTCTAGCTTGATCTGAGTAGGAATAACGCGATCATGCTCAAGATTGATACTTCGAGATCCCGCTAAGAACGGCGCGTCTTCTACTAGCTGCAGTTTGAACTTAAAAACCTTTCGAGACCCAGACTTTTCCTGCCATGAATCGATCAGTTCAAAAATTCCGTTGTAAGTCCATATTCCGTCGCGGATCTTCTCAAACACCCTCACACGCTCTGCACAGGAAGAACCATCCTTGAATTTTTTTGCTGCTTCCGCAAACAGTCCATTCTGGGTTGGCCTACCACTCGGTTCAAACTCGGGTTGGTCCAACGCCTTTGGATCTATGCCACTCTTTCGCCGTAGATCGTGCCCCTCATAGATGATGACCCGTCCGTCTTGTTCGATCCTGTCCTCATACGGCGCGCCAAACCTCCGGCTCATCAAAATCAAGCTCTCGCCACCCGTAAGACGGTAATTCATCCCGCGCTGGAGACTCACTCCAAACGGAGCACACATCTCTAGATAGGAGATAACATCGCCCGGGCTCAGCATCAGGATATTTGAGGGCTTATATTACACCGGCAGTTCTTCCTGCATCCATCCACCCGCCGCCTCCACCTTAGGTTCGCAAGCAAGATCAAGAACCAGCTTCTCTAGCACCAGCCGCTTGCCCGGAGGATTCGACCGCAGCGCCAGATCAGCCTTAGCAACCAGCCGAATAGCCCGCGTCAATTCACGCTTTGATTTATAGCGCCGAGCCTGGCGGATGATATCGTCGGCCGCAAATGGAGGCACGCGAAACCCTTGCCACAACGCGGCCCAAAGCATCCGCTGGTCGCGCACATTCCGCTCCAGAATCACCAGCATCTGCCGAAACGTCTTAGCCAGCATATAGAGATGTCCGATAGCCGCTTCTTCGCCGTCGCCCGTCGAAAGCAGCGCATCAAGAACGGCTAGCGCCCGCACGCGGTCTTTAGAAGAAATCGCGTCGGTCAACTCATAGAGCGACCGCTGTTTCGCCGCCAGTACCATGGTCTCAACATCGCCGAGCGTGATTTTTTTCTTTTCCCCGACGTAGAGAATCAGCTTCTCCAGTTCGTTCGACACCATCATCATGTCGCCGCCCAGCGCATCCACCAATTCGCGCGCGCCGTCGGCGTCCATCTTCACCTCGCGGGTGGCGCAATACTCGCCAATCCAGCGGACGGCTTCGCCCTCCTCCACACGAGACAACTCGACAATGCCGCAGAACGGCCCCAAGTCTTCGCGGATCTTCTGATAGCGATCCTTGTCGGTCATCTCCATGCGGCGAGCGTCGGCAGGAATGCTGATGTGGTCGGCAACAAAAACGACCAGCGCATCGGGGTTGGGATTCTTGCAATAGGCTTCGATGGCGCCAATCTTCTCATCATTCGAGCCGCGCCCAAACAAGGTTTTAACGCCGCGCACAAAGAACACCTGAAATGGCGCCATCAGCGAGGGCGTGCGGGCGCGATCCAGAACTTCATTTAGCGAAGTCTCCGCTAGATCGAACTCAAACAAACCGAAGTCGCGCGAGTCAGGAGCGACCAGATGCTCCAGAATGGCATCGCGGCAGCGTTTGCGAAAAAACGCTTCGTCGCCTACCAGCACGTACGCCGGCTTCAACTTGCGCGATTCGAGTTCCGAGAAAAAGCGGTCGGCCTGGCTGAAAGCGCGCATTAGTTATTCTCCACCATCAATACGCCTCCAGGATATTGGCGACCAGGGTATGCGCGAAATCCCGCGATAACCGGTCGACGGCCGGAGAATCTTCCTGAAAAAAGCTGGTCAGGTCACTCGAGATTTCATACTGCTCGTGAAACAGATACGAAGGATTTTCGAAAACCACCTTACCCTGACGGTCGGTCAAAGTCACCTGCACGCTCACCGTAACCAAAGCGCTCACCGCGCGCCCGCTTGTAGAGTCATAAACCAGCGGGCTCGCCGACGCCGACAACACTGTCGCCTTGAGCACCGCATCCGCGTCGCCTTTGGCGTCGTGGATTACATGATATTGCGTGCGGGCGTTGAATTCACGCACCACGGCATCCGTAAGCAGTTGCTCGATGCGAAAAGTTTGGCTGTGACTTACAAATCCGGGAATCGCGATCGTGTGAATATTCTGCGGCAGTTCGACCGCACTTCCGGCAGTGTGGTAACCGCAACCCATGGCGGCCAGGCACATTCCGAGCGCGCCCGCGGCCGCCCAGCGCTTCTGCGCTTTCGCCGCGAAAAAGCTCACTGAATCTGACCTCGCGGCCGCGATGCCGTCATCGTCTCGGCGCATTCCACTGCCGTCAAAGCGGCGACCCGCAGATTGTCGGTCGTTGCCCAAAGCCAAACGCCGTTTTTGTGATTCGCATCAGGACTGACCGAGATCAAAATGTCTCCCTGACCCGCGGCACTCACGTTGGTAGGTGTATCTTCCACACTGCCGCTCACCACCACATGCTCTCCCGCCAGCGCTTGCGACAAATCTGCGACCCCAACCGGCTTCTCCATCTCCAGGTAAACCGAAAAGCCATGCCCGTGAAAGACCGGCGCCTGCAGCACTTGCACCGCCGGCTCCGCTGCAGCGCGGGCTATCTGCCGGTAATGTTTCCGGATTCGCTGTGACACCGCTTCGAGCGCCAGTTGCGATCTTTGCCCGTAGCGCGCCAGCATATTAAACGCCACCTGGATGTCGAACACATTCTTCGGTAGTTCCTGGAAGGAGAGTAGATTCACCGTCTGCTCGTGTAGCTCGTCCATCGCCTTCTGGCCGTTCTCCGAGGCCGGCTCAAATACGGTCGCAACCATGCGTTCGATTTTGCCAGCCTTCGCGCTGCGCAAAGCGAGCAGCGCCAGCACCGTAGCCGCCGGATGTGCCACCACCACCGGTCCCGGCTGCAACTCCGGAGCAAGCAGTTCGCCGGTCTGGCGCTCGATCCAGGGCGAGCGGATTGATGCTCCCGTTTCCTCTTCCAGCGCATACGAGAGGTCCACGATGGTATTTCCCGAGTCGCGCGCCACCTTCCAGTTGCTCAGTGTGGAACGCGGGTCGGAGGCGAAGAAGGCGAAGTCCACACGGTCGAACTGTTCCGAGCGGATACTCTGAATAAAGCTCATCTCATCGCCCACCGCTTCCAGTTGGCCGAGAGATTCGTCGTCATCGAGCAACCGGATATCGACGGCCGGAAAATTCCGTTCGCGCAGGATTTCCGCGATTTCCTTTCCCTTGAGCGACGCCGCGCCCACAATCGCCACTCGATATAGATTCGTTCCCCGGGCATCGGCCTGCGAGCCAACGGATTTCGAAAGTGAAGTCATGGAGTCTGAGATGCCTCCCGGTATGCAGGAGGTGCAGGCGGGTTCTTGCGCCGGAAAATCCACTGCAAGCGCCACAGGACGCCCGAAGCCATATACAGAATCGCAATGACAAAAAGCGTGGGCCGCGAAAATCTCGCGATCAATGCGACGACCACCGCCAGCAGCACAACCAGCCGGAATGGACGTCGCGAACGAAAATCAATGTCCTTGAAGCTGTAAAAACGCCAGGTGCTCACCATCAGATAACCGACCACCACGACCATCATCAACCAACTCACCGCGGTCACCCATGAAGTCAGGGGTTCGCCAGCCGAGAAGTGGACGACCGCCGCAATCACGCCGGCCCCGGCCGGAATCGGCATGCCCACAAAGTATTTCTTCCCCGGACGTCCCGGATTCGAGGGCTGCGGATTCTTCGCAATGTTGAAGCGGGCCAGTCGGCTAGCGCCCGCGATGAGGAAGGCAAAGCAGGCGACCGACCCAAGGTCCGTAATCTTCTGGCGCAACGCAGGCGCAAGGATCAAAGGCAACAGATGGAATCCCCACATCCAAGCCAATAGCGCCGGAGCAACCCCGAAGGTAATCACGTCCGCTAGCGAATCGAGTTCCCTGCCGAAATCGCTGGCCGTGTTGGTCATGCGCGCGATGCGCCCGTCGATCCCGTCGAACAATACAGCAAATCCAATAGCGTCCGCGGCGAAATCCAGGTGCCAGGGCTCAGTCGTGCTGCCATGCACCGTCTGCAGAATGGCGTAGAACCCGGCCGCGATATTGGCGGTAGTAAAAAGCGAGGGCAGGATGTACATGCCCTTGCGCAATTTTCCGCGCCGATGGTCGGTTTCGCGACGTTGCGGAGTCAGATCTTCCATAAGCCTTAACTCGGTTCCTAGCTCTGCCGGACGGTGATCAGCCCAACTACCGTGTGGAAGCGGGACTTTGCCCAGCTTGGACGGGGCGAAGCCCCGTCTCCACATCAGAAACTGGCTGCCTCGTCGTCCGTTTTACCGGCAAAAGCGCCAATACCGTCGCTCCACCCTGGACCCGGTCGCCCAGCTTCACCTGGATGGCCGCATCGGGATCAAACAGAACATCCACGCGCGAGCCGAATTTGATCAGCCCTACCCGCTCGCCGCAGGCAACCTGGTCTCCCACTTTAAAGTTAAAAACGATACGGCGCGCGATCAATCCCGCAATTTGCTTGAAGATTACCGTGCGGCCTTCGCCCTCCACGGTGACGATATTCTGCTCATTCTCTTCCGCCGAATGGCCCGACATGGCGTTGAGGAACTTGCCGCGCTGATAGCGCACCTCGCGAATCACGCCCGCAATCGGCGAGCGGTTCACATGCACATCAAAAACGCTAAGAAAGATGCTGATCCGGTTCCGCGAAGTTCCGCCAGCCGTCACCAGGGAAACATCCGTCACCTTGCCATCGCCGGGAGACACGATAGGAACAACGGCACCGGTAGCTTCGGGAATCTGCCGCCCCGGATCACGGAAGAACCACAGAAAAAAGGCTGCGAGCAGCAAAACCGGAACGGCAAAGGGCCAAGCCGCAAGCCACGCAATCACGCCCGCAGCCAGAATCGAGCCGATACCGTAGAAGTAGCCGTCACGCACCATGGAGTTTATTCTGGTTCATTATATGGTGTAAGTCGTTTGGAGGCTGGCTGTTTCACCGTGGGGCCAGCCGTCGCGCGCTTCTTCCGATGAATGGCGTTTTATTTGGAGTGAGCCCAGACAGCGGCGTAGTGATCGATCCATTGCCGCTGGTCCGGTGTCTCGGGAACTTCGATTCCGCGAGCGGCGCTTAGAGCATCAACCGCGCCTCCCGGCGAGACTCCCCTGGTAACCAGCAGACAAGCGGTTATCATTCCTGTGCGTCCGATTCCCTGTCGGCAATGGATCACAACATTCCTCCCCGCCGAAAGGTCAGCGTCGACCCTATCCAAAGTAGCTGAAACCTCGGATTCAGAAGTGGGCACCTGCCGGTCAGGAATTGGGAGAGAGGCAAACTGCATCCCTTGTGCTTTAGCCTCCTGCGCCTCCCCTTTGAGATCGAGATCTTGCTCCTCCTCCGGAGTCAACAATGAAAGCACCGTGTCAATTCCAGCCCGGTGCCAACTCGCCATCTCGTCCTCAAGCCAGTCCCCGCCGCGGGGACGCGAGGCTAAGGCAAGCTTTCCACGCCAAGGACCGTCAACCCAATAGAGTTTCGTCCCCATCGCTCAAGAGTTCGCTTTCACGATGATCTCACGTGGCAGAGCATCGACATCCACGCCTCGTCTGCGAAGAATATAGATTCTATGATGTCCGTCGAGTATAGTTCCATCTGGTCGCGTTTTCAGGGAGCCTTTCTGGCCCGGCAGCAATGAACTCCGTAGAACCTCAATCGAGCGACGTTCCATCTCGGCTAGCTTTGCGGGACTGAGTGAGGCTTCTGAGTGAAGCGGTGTCAGCGGATGGTCCGAGTACGGATTCGACATTATTCTTGCCCGGGCTAGACCAGCCGTGGCCTCTGCCACCTTCTTCGAAATTCTACTCAAGTTCAATAAAAAAAAGGCGCTTAGAAGCGCCGTACAAGAAGACAGGCATCGCCTGCTTCGTTCGCTATCTTGATGTGCCGGCCCCATCGTTCAGGCCAGCCGACCCCCAGCTTCGCGACTCTAGGCGGACTGCCGCTGGAACTGCGTTTCCAGACTCTGCATCTGGTCTTTGAGGCGCAGCTTCAGTTTCTTCAGCCGCACTTCCTCTAGTTTTTCATCGTCTGAGAGGTATCGTTTCTGGGTGAGGGATTCCAGCCGTTGGGAGTATTGCGTGTGCTCCTGAACCAGTCGCTGGAACTCGTCATGACCGGTCAGGAGTTGCTCTCTTGGAGTCAGCATCCTTGCTAGACCTCCTGCTGTTTATTACTGTACGGTTAAAAAGTAGCACAAGAATCGGGAGCCGTTCAATGAGATTTCATAGTTCTTTTATGGTTCCTTCGTAGTCCCATTCTAAGTTTCATGCCAAACCCTTCCACCAGGCCCTCGGGACGCGAAGTTGCACCGGAAGTAGTGCATATTCTTGCAGTTGGTCGCCTCCCGAACTCGCATCTTGGTCAGCCGTCGAAGCGCAGCGCGTACAGAATCGCATCCTCCACCGGAACCGCATAATACGCCCGGCGACGGCCAACCTCGCGAAATCCCTGCCTTTCGTAGAGACCGCGGGCTGCAAGATTCGATTCACGCACTTCGAGCAAAATCGCCGCAGCAGCCTCGCTCCGCGCCCGCGCGATCAACGCGCCGACCAACTTCGTACCGATCCCGCGCCGTACCAACTCAGCAGCTACCGCCACGTTCTCAATTTCCCACTCGCCAGCGACCGTCTGCGCGCCAATGAATCCGCAAAGTTTTCCAGGTTCCTCAGCCACCAGAACAACCCCGCTGCCCACCAGTTTGTGATACTGGTCGAGTGTCCAATGGGCCGCGCCGATGGCCTGCCGCTCCAGGGCAAGAATCGCAGGCACGTCAACGAGCGCAGCAGTTCGAATCGAAACAGGCATGGAGAATTCTCAGCGAGCGGGCTTCGAGAAAATTTCAGCGTCGGAACGGCGGAGATAGTTGGCCTCTAGCGCTTCGGGCAGAACCGTATCCCCTCGCTGCAGATGCTCCCATCCCAGTCGGGCGATCGCTCCACTGTCCGGGTAAGCAATCAGCTCAACCTGGATTCCCGCAGCGCGAATTCTCTCGGCCAACGCAGCATCGGGAGTAACGACTCCCTTACGTTGCGGTTCCGGAAGCGTCTGAAGAAGTCCGGCTTCAGCAATCAACTCTTCCCCGCTCAGCAGGCGTTCGCTGTACATCCGAACCCGCGCGCCATCCGTCCAAGTCGAGTTCGTAGTCGCCGGCATACACATCGCCCCGCCCCGCATCCAGCAAGGCAAGAACGCGTCCCCGCGCCGACCCGCTGCAAGCAACCGCTTCCAGCACCGAGACGGCAACGATGGGCTTCTGTAACACTTCGGCCAACGCTTTCACGGCAGCCAGCCCCACGCGCAGCCCGGTAAACGATCCCGGCCCGGACGCGACCATCAAATCCTCCCAGATCACGCTTGTTGCGTCCGTGTTTTTCAAGCAGCGCTGCAATCTGCGGCACCAACTGCGCCGAAAACGCTCCGCCCGCAAGCGGCACAACCTCCAGCACGTCGATTTCACTTCGACCCTCCAACGCGCGAGCCAGAGCCAGACTGCCGTTTTTCCCGGAAGTGTCGACCGCAAGCAGAAGCATTTTGTAATTTTGTAATCGGGTAATTTGGTAATTTGAAAACCTCGAACGCCTTTAGATTGCCAAATTACCCGATTACAAAATTACCAAATCACCCTCAGTGGCCTCTCTCCACCAGCTCCAGCAGCACTCCCCCCGTGCTCTGCGGATGCACAAACACATACCGATGCCCGCCCGCGCCCGTCTTGATTTCATTCGACACCAGCCGCACCCCATCGCTCTGTAATTTTGCCACCGCAGCCGCCAGATCCCGAACCCGCATACAAACATGATGCAGCCCCTCGCCCGCGCTTGGCGATGAACTTGGCAATGGTCGAATCGTCAGAAGTCGCTTCCAGCAGCTCCAGCCGGCTCTCGCCTACCGGCACCATCACCAGCCGAACTTTTTCCTGCTCCACGGTTTCTTCCGGCAGAAACGCTAAGCCCCAGCTTCTCGTAAATGGACTTAGCCGCCGCCAGCGACTTAACCGCAATTCCCAGATGATCAATGCTGAACAAAATTCCCTTCCAACTCTCGCAACGTAATCCGTTTCCCGACGGTGCCGAGCAGGGAGTGCCTCCACACAGTCGCGGTAGCTTTGCGATCTGTGGGCGTGCCTGACACGTCTGCTCCGAACGTATCTCTTTACTGCGCCGCCGACAATCTCCTCCACCAGCGAATACGGATCCCGCTTGTGCTCAGCGATCTCGGCCGCATAGCGCTCGAGCCTGCCGCCGTCCATCTGCCCTCGCGCCTTTCTCGAGCATGGCATCGCGCAGCATCTCGATCAGCCGCAACTGCCAGTTCTCAACATTCTTCTTGAATACCAGGTTCTCTTTCTTCAAGAACGCCTCGTAGTCCGCAATCGCTTTCGCCAACTCCGCAATTCCCACGCCCTCGCTGGCAACGGTCTTCACAATCGGCGGAGTCCAGTTCCGGATCGTGCCGCATGGCCAGCGATTGCATAGCGCGAATCTCGCGCTCCACTCGCTCCGCTCCCTCGCGATCGCTCTTGTTGATGACAAAGATGTCGGCGATTTCCATGATCCCAGCTTTGATCGTCTGCACATCGTCGCCCATGCCCGGCACCAGAATCACAACGGTGACATCGGCCAGCCGCACAATGTCCACTTCATCCTGCCCCACGCCCACCGTTTCGATCATGACCAGGTCGCGCCCCGAAGCGTCAAGCACGGTCGCAGCATCCGCGGTAGCGCGCGCCAGCCCGCCCAGCGATCCGCGAGTAGCCATGCTGCGAATAAAAATTCCCGCATCGCTGTAGTGATCCTGCATGCGTATGCGGTCGCCCAGAATCGCTCCGCCCGTGTAAGGACTGGTAGGATCGACCGCGATGATCCCGACCGTTTGCTTCTCTTTGCGATAGTGCTTGGCCAGTTGGTCAACCAGCGTGCTCTTGCCCGCTCCTGGTGGTCCGGTCATGCCAATAACGCGCGCCTTACCCGTATGCGGAAACAGAGCCTTGAGCAGATCCGACCAGCCGGCAGCGCGGTTTTCGACCGTAGAAATGGCGCGAGCCAGCGCCCGGGCGTCCCCGGAGCGGAGTGTCGCAATCCATTCTTGGTCCCTGATGTCCAAACTGTCAGTGTAAAGCAGCGATGGAACAAGCGGTAACCAATCTTGGCTTCAGGTGGTGGTCGGTGTGATGTCCCTGCTGTCTACATTCTGGAAGGGGTCTTGGACCTGTCGGTTGGCCAAGTCTTTTGCACCGCAACGGTCGCGATGAGGGTAACGAAAAGCCCCGCCAGTTGTGGATGTTCGGGCCAGAGCATTGTCGTCAGGTTAAGCCTCCAGGCCCAGAACCCGGCCGCCGTTCCGATCAAACTCGCGATTAGTGTGATCTTGCAAGTTGTCATGATTATCCTTTCCGCCCGAGGCGCAGATGAGACCTTCTTCGGATCAGACTACGCATTCCCTGCGATTCAGCTCCCACTCACCATCGAATTCGAAAGATTTGTCACCGCAGGCCTCATCGATCCTCCACGGAGACTGAAACTCCGCAGGCGCACGATCCGATAGACGTCAAAGCCGAGAATCACTACCGTGGTCACGATGGCCCACGGCAGGGTCTTAGTCATGCACAGGTTGATCAGGGCGGTCACGTCAATCGCCTTCGACGCAGACAGGCTGGGCGCGCTGATCCCAACCAGCACTGGCGCTTTAAGCAGCCAGCAAAACGCGGCTGCTCCAAGGCCATCCGAGAGCAGTCGAAGGCTGGCGCGCGGCCGCGTCCAGTAAGGCCGGAACAGATTCACCAACGCGATTGCAAGATTGATTACCGCCGATAGCACCATGACCGCAAACAAACGCTTCCAGATCGGCGCCAGCGCGATCCCGGCCCCGTAGAAGTCAATGACCGGGCGCGGCCAGAACAGCCTGACAAACCACACGTAGCAGACCATCGACGTGGCGATTTCGAACAGAGAACTGGAACGCGGAATGTGATTCGGATTACGCAGAGGTGGCAGTTTCCGCGGGCTCCAGCAGTCCACAGTCCCCAGCTTGACGCCGCTTTGTTCCATGATGGCAAACGTTACGGTCGTGAAGAATACAAAATACAGAACCGTCGTCCACAGGTTTTCCATGTGCATAGATCCGCGATGCGCGGGATCCGCGATCACAAATCCCAGCCAGATCAGGAACCGCGGCACCACCGCGCCCAGCACCAGAACTCCCAGCACAAACCGGTAGACCGGAAACAGCGTGGGTCCAATGAGGTACCTCTGCGGAAGATAGCGTGACGCTACCGCCAGCGGAGAACCACAGCGTTTCAGGACCGCCTCCACTTCTTCATCTTTCAGCTTGCGCCCGAGTTCAGTTTCCTTCTCCTCAATCTGCGAGCGGAGATCCTCCGACAACTCCGCAATAATGTCCTGCCTTTGGCGCTTGGGCAGCCAGAATTCAACAGCCTGCAAATAGCGATTGAGAAGTTCCATAATCAGCTCCTTGTTGAATGCCTAGAGTATTTCTTTCAGTGATGAATTGATCCGTTGCCACTCCGCCCCAAGTTGTTTGAGCATGAGCTTGCCGTCTGGGGAAAGACGGTAAAAGCGCTTGTTCCGCTTCTCTTCCTCCCGCCACTCGCTGGTCAGCAGACCCTGGGTTTCCAGACGGCGCAGCAGCGGATACAGCGTTCCTTCGTCAATATCCAATCCCTGCTCGGCCAGTGCTTTGCGCAGCGTATATCCGTAGCGTTCGGTCCGGAGCTGCGACAGCACCGCCAGACTCAAACACCCGCGGCGCAGTTCCAGCCGAAGGTTTTCGTAAAGGTCGTGATTGCCGTTGCTATTCGTCATACAGTGTACGACACACACTGTATGACGCACAGTACATAATGTCAAGAAAATTCTTTGAGGTCCAATAAATAAAGAAGGCAGAGAAAGATCCGGGGGCGGGCATCCCCGGTCAAAAGGCCGCTAACCTTTAGACATTGATCTAGATATTGATCGCAGTCGGATGCTTAGGCTGGTAGAGCCCAACCTTCCCGCCACCAGGCAGAGCGATCGTGGTCAGACTGCCCCACCGCTCCTCGGTCACGGGACCGCACTTCACGTTCTTCGCTTTCAGCGACTCCATCGTAGCCTTGAGGTCGTCGCACATGAAGTACAGCTCGTGCACGTCGTTTTTCTCGGAAGGATGAAACGCAGCTTCTGCCGGTGGCAGCGCAAAAATCAGCCAGCCATGCCCCGCATCCACCGCAGGAAACTTAAGAACATCGCGAAAGAAAGCGCGGTCGCTTTCCGCATCCTTGCTGTAAACGATGACGTGGGCTCCGTTGATCATCGCAGCTCCTTGGTGGCTTGGATTCACTCTCTCAAGAGTTTGTCACTTACTTACTGATCAAATTACAAGTCATCTGAGCGAATAAAGACTTTACGAGCAAGTCCTGATTTCTCAAAGACCTGGCGGAAAAACGATCGCTAAGATCTTTCGATTACAAAAGACCGGACACAGGGGGTATCGACAAACCGTAGCCCGGAAAGACTCGTTCAACCCTCGCGCGAGCAGATGCTAGTCCTTCAGCAACTGCCGGGCAATCACCAGCCGCTGAATCTCGCTGGTCCCTTCGCCAATCGTGCACAGCTTCACGTCGCGATAGAACTTCTCCGCCGGATAGTCCTTGATGAATCCATATCCCCCATGAATCTGCACGCCTTCATTGGCGCACTTCACCGCCACTTCGCTGGCATAGAGCTTGGCCATCGACGATTCCAGCGTGGTCTTCATGCCTGCATCTTTCATCGCGGCGGCGCGCAACGTCAGCAGCTTTGCCGCTTCAATCTCCGTTGCCATGTCGGCCAGCTTCCACTGGATCGCCTGAAATTCCGAGATCGCTTTGCCGAATTGCTCGCGCTCTTTGGAATATTTCAGCGCTGCGCCGTAAGCGCCTTCAGCCATGCCGAGCGAAAGCGCCGCAATCGAGATGCGTCCGCCATCAAGCACGCGCATGGCGTCGATAAAGCCGTCGCCTTCCTTGCCCAGCAGGTTCTCTTCCGGCACAAAACAATCTTCAAAGATCAACTCGGAAGTATCGCTGGCGCGCAACCCGAGTTTGTTTTCTTTTTTCCCCGCGCGAAATCCCTTGGCATCTTTCTCCACGATGAATGCCGAGAGCCCGTGCGTATGGGCCGCGCGATCCGTCACCGCCAGCACGACCAATACATCCGCATAGTGGCCATTGGTGATGAAAGTCTTGGTGCCGTTGAGCACCCATCCGCCTTTTGCCCGCGCCGCCACCATGCGCGCGCTACCCGCATCCGATCCCGCCGAAGGCTCGGTCAGTCCCCAGGCGCCGATGAACTCCCCGCTAGCCAGCTTCGGCACATACTTCTTCTTCTGCGTCTCATTTCCCGCCAGAAAAATATGGTTCGAGCATAGCGACGTATGCGCCGCCACAATGATGCCGACCGATCCATCCACGCGAGAGAGTTCCGCAACAGCCGTGACGTACTCCACGTAGCCCATGCCCGCGCCGCCATATTCGGTCGGGAAGATCGTGCCCATCAGCCCCAGCTTGCCCAGTTCCTTGATCGTCGCCAGCGGAAATTCGCCCGCTTCATCCCACTTCATCACGTGCGGAGCAATCTCGCGTTCCGCAAATTCGCGCACGCTCTTCTTGAGGTGCAATTGTTCGTCGTTTAACTGGAAGTCCAAGGATCCTCCGAAGACCCTGCGTCGGTCAACCTTACCATCCGCGTGCCGTTACATCCTGCTCAAGACTTGTCATCCCGAGCGGAGCGAGGGATCTGCAGTCGCTTTGCCCGTTCTGAAATCGTGATTGGGTTGGGCGCGGGGATGGCGCAAAAATTTGCCGCCCAAGTCTTCATTTAAGCACGGCAGGCAGCAATCCACGAAATGCGCGAACCGACCGGTTGGCTTCGGCGTAGTATCGTAAAAACGTACCACCGCGTCCGCAGCAGCGAGCTCCCGCCTCTGAAACGTTAAACCCCCAACGGACACTATGTCTTAGAGGGTTCTTTTGCTTCCCCCGGCAACGGTTTCCGGGGTATACTCTCGTTGCATATCGGAGTGCTGGGTTCTCGAACTTCCCCTCGACAACCTGAGGCGAACGTTGCCTTTGTCGTTGGTCGTTTCGTTCGACCGAGGCGCGCTCCCCCGCCGGCTCTCCGAATCCGGGCAATCTTGATGGATGAGCGCGACTACAAGGGCAATGATGCCGATAGCCCGACGCTGCCCGGCACGCGTTTGCCCGACGACGCGGTGGGCGCTGCCGCGCTGACGCCTCCGCCGCTTTCCAAACCTCCCCTCTCCGACGTCCCCACTTTGCCGCACGGCACCCCGATTCCCGGCGCAACCCAGGCGCTTCCCTACGCACGGCAGAGCGCAAATCGAGCGCAAATCAGACTTCGCCCGGAGCGCTCTCGTCCATGAGCAGCATTGCCGCCTTTCAGGGTTTGCAGCCCGGCGTGCTTTTCGGCGAACGTTACGAAATTCTGGGCGTGCTCGGGCAGGGCGGAATGGGCGCGGTTTACAAAGCTCGCGACCGCGAACTCGACCGCCTGATCGCGCTCAAAGTCATTCGTCCCGAACTGGCGACCGATCCCGCGATTCTGGCTCGCTTCAAGCAGGAGCTCATTCTCTCCCGCAACATTACGCATAAGAACGTGGTCCGCATTTTCGACCTGGGTGAGGCTGAGGGCATTCGCTTCATCAGCATGGAATACGTCGACGGCGAGGATCTGCGCACGATCTTGCGCCGGGAAGGAAAGTTCTCGCCCAAGGATGCCATCTCGGTGGTCGAGCAGGTTTGCCGCGCGCTCGACTCCGCCCACTCCGAAGGCGTGATCCATCGCGACCTGAAGCCGCAGAACATCATGCGCGACAAGAACGGCCGCATCGTGGTGATGGATTTCGGCCTGGCGCGCTCGCTCGGCGATTCCGGCATGACCCAGACCGGCGCCATCGTCGGCACCATGGAATACATGTCGCCCGAGCAGGCTCTGGGCACCACGCTCGACCAGCGCTCCGATATTTTCAGCGTCGGCCTCATCTTCTTCGAATTGCTCACCGGCAAAGCTCCCTATAAGGCCGACACCGCCATCGCCAGCCTCATGAAGCGCACCCGCGAAGATGCGCAATCGGCTTCCGACGTCGATGCCTCCGTTCCCAAATCCCTCAGCGCCATCGTCAGCCGCTGCCTGGAGCGCGAACCGGCCAATCGCTATCATTCCGCCGTCGAACTCTTGCAGCAATTGACGACATGGGAAGCGAATCCCAACATCAGCGCCGAAACGCTCTCCCAGATGATTCCGCATCCCGATCATCCGTCGATCGCGCTTCAGCCTCGATCTTCCGGGAAAGAGCTGGATGTGGATCGCGGGCGCCGTGCTCGTCATCGCGCTGGCGATCTTTGCCGGGCGCACGCTGCTGACGCACACGCCAACTTCATCCGGCGAGTATGCCGCAAGGCATTCCCTCGCTCAAACAGGGGAAGTATCGTCGCCATTCTGCCTCTGAAGCAGGTTGGGGACCAGAAAACCCTGGGCTACGTGGCCGACGGCATTCAGGAAGCTCTCGCAGCCAAGCTTTTTCAGTTGAAGGAAATCCATCTCGCCTCCTCCGACGCCATTGATAAAGCCGTCGGCAAGGATCTGCCTCTCTCCAAACTCGCCCGCGAGCTGGGCGTGAACCTGGTGTTGCAGGGCAGCGTGCAGGGTAATAGCGATCAACTCCGCGTCACCCTCAGGCTCGACGATGCCACTACCGGCAAGCGCGTTTGGAGCCAGGAATTTCCCGGCGCTGCCGGGGATGTGCTCGCCCTCGAAGATCAGATCTACGGCACCGTGGCAACGGCCCTTGCCCTCAAGCCGACCGATGAAGAGCAGGCCCGCGTTGGCGCCCATCCCACCGAGAACGTGAAGGCCTACGATCTCTACCTGCAAGGGCGTAACACCCTGCGCAACGGTCATAGCCAGGATGCCTACAAGCAGGCGGTCGGGTTATTCGAACAGGCCATCGACAAGGACCCCAACTTCGCTCTCGCCTACACCGGCCTCGCGGACTCGAGCGTCCGCATGTACGGTGAAACCAAGGAAAGCATCTGGGCCCAAAAAGCCACGCTAGCCGCGCAGCAGGCCGAGCGGCTCTCCAACAATCTGCCCGAAGTTCATTTGTCGCTCGGCAGCGTGTATTCCAACACTGGTAAGAACACGGAAGCGGTCACCGAACTGAAGAAGGCGCTGCAATTGGCGCCGAATTCCGATGAAGCTTATCGCAATCTAGGTGACGCCTACAGCCGCAGCGGTCAGAGTGAGCGAAGCAATCGCCGCCTACCAGAAAGCAGTCGCCGCTAATCCCTACAATTGGATGAATCACATTGCTCTCGGCAATGCCTACTTCGAGCTTGGGCGACACGGCCAAAGCGCTTCCCGAATATCAGAAGGTTACTGAAATCTCACCCGACAATTCCCTGGGCTATATGGACATCGGCTCCCTGTATCTGCGCGAAGGCAAGTGGAGCGAATCGATTCCTCAGTTTCAGAAAGCTCTCTCGCTCGCTGCCGACGCCGATACTTACTCCAATCTCGGCACCGCCTATTTTTTCCTCAAGAACTACGACCAGGCCACACAGCAGTACGAAAAAGCGGTAGCGATGACCCCGAACGACGAAGTGCTGCTCGGCAATCTCGGCGATTCCTACCGCTGGTCGGGACATTCCGACCAGGCTGCTGCCGCCTACGCGAAAGCCATCTCGCTGGCCTTTCAGGAATTGGTGGTAAACCCGCGATCCGCCTCGATCATGGGAGATCTCGGGGTCCTCTATGCCAAGAAGGGGGATGCCGCGAACGCGCTGCAATACACTAATCAAGCCCGCTCGATCAAGCCTGACGACGTGCAGTTGATGTATTCAGAGGCTCAAGTGAAGACGCTGATCGGAAAACCGGAGGAAGCGTTGAAGCCGCTGCAGCAGGCACTGGAGAAGGGCTATCCCGCGCAGGAGGCCTGGAACGATCCCGAGCTTCAGAAGCTCCAGGCCCTGCCGCAATTCTCACAGTTGGTGAACCAGTTCACAAAAAAGAACCACTAAGAGTTCCAGCGGTTCTTCCACACTTTGCGACGCGAGATCAGAGCACCCAGCCCCGTCACCATCAACGCAATCGTGCCCGGCTCCGGAGTAGCATGAGTCTGAGCTGCTGCCATGCCCGTTGAATTGAAGTCCGCCCGGCCAGCAACTGCCGTTCTTGCAAGGAGAAGTCGATGGCGAAATTCGCCCCGTTCGGAATTCCCTTGTCGTGCCACTGGGCATTCCCGGAGTTCGACAACAGAATCTCCACCGAACCATTCTTCAGAGTTTCAGTTGTGCAGCTCGAAAATAGCTGCGAGTGGCAGCTGATGTCGGCCGCAGGCACGCCCTTTTCGATCAGGGTCAGCGAATTCCAGTTATTCCGCTCTCGTTCGTGAAATACAAAGTTCCCGATCCGCTCGCCGGCAGCGTGAAGCTGAAATTCGAGCCCGACGCCCACGCATTGCGGGCATTTCCCCTTGACAAGTTCGCCGCCGCCACGCGCCTTTCAATGATAACCTTGGGATCTTTGATTCCGTCGCCAAAGGCCATCGCCGAACCCAATCATCAGCAGCAACGCAACCGCACACACCTGAGAGATTTTCATCGCCACCATCCTGTTCGCCAAAGGATTCGATTGGGCGCTCTTTCACCCAAGCCTTGGGGGAGTGTCCGCGAGGTTAGCTTGTTTGACATTCAGGGTCAAGCGGAAATCAGCATTTTTCCGCAGGAAATCTGAAGGTCACATGCAAACTATTGCGCATGGCTTGAGAGCTGTGCACAGCTTATGCACTTGTCAGCGCAGCACTGCTTCGCATTGCAACGAGCCCACAAAAAAAGCCGGAGCCCGAAGGCTCCGGCTGTCCAGTTGGTTGTGTGCCCGGATAAAACTCAGGTCGTTCAGGTACGGGCATCTTGCCCGCTCAGCTGAGCGAAGCTCGCATTCCTGGTGAAAACCGCAACGTTGGAGCCAGAAGCCGAGCTTACGCACTCCGTCGCGGCCGCACCGTCAAGTCGCGCACCTGCGCCAGAATGCTCGACATCTGCATCCCGTTCAGTTGCGACAGATACGGCAAAACCTCGGCCACGAATTGATCTTCCATCAGCTCGCGCACTTCCTCCTGCCGGTTCCGTTCTCCACCCGAGAGCAGATCCGGCACGCTTACTTCGAGCGCCTTCGCCAGTCGTTCCAGCGAAGACAGCGTCGGCGTTGCTTTCTCGTTTTCGATTTTCGATACGTAAGTTCGAGGCACGGACATGCGCAGCGCCAGTTGCCGCTGGCTCAAGCCATTGCGCAGCGCAGCGATCGGATCGAGTGCGCCAGCTTGAGATGCCCGCGTCCCGATAGAATCGATGTTCACCGGCAACACTTCTGGTACCGGAGTCATAGCGGCAATCTCGGCCTCGTCCTCATCCAATGACAGATGACAACGGCGGCAGAGGCTATTTGATGTGCGGAATTGCACCAAGAGACAACGGTCACACCGTACAACTTCCCGTGAGTCCACGGGGGTTAATGTAGTGGCCATTCAGGTTTTGCGAGTGCCAGAGCGGGGGCTACTCTCAAAGCCAACTAGTGCGTAATCTGCTGGATCGGACCTGTGGAAGTCAAGACGAAAAGTGCAAACCGATACAGTGTCCTGACGGACAAACCGATGATCAACACAGAAAGATCGACATGAGATCAGGCGCTGTCCTCGCCAATCGATTTTGGGAAGGGCACGGCTTCAGCCGTGCCGCCCACAGCCAATAAAGACGCGGGCTATTAGCGCCTGAGGAGACGCGCGGCCTGCTTCTCATGCGATGATCGTCCAGGTACAAAATCATGAATCAGCGCGACACCGCATGGTGTTTACTAACTGAGTTCACCCAATCCGAAAGTCTTCGTAAACACGCTCTCGCGGTTGAGGCCTGCATGCGCGCCTACGCCCGCAAAGCCGGAGCCGACGAAGAACTGTGGGGCATGGTCGGACTTCTCCATGACTTCGATTACGAGAAATATCCCACCGCCGACGACCATCCCTACAAAGGTTCCGAGATTCTGAAAGAACGCGGCTATTCCGAAGAAGTGCGCCGCGCGATTCTGTCGCACGCCGAGTACACCGGCGTCGCGCGCCTTTCGCCGATGGAAAAAACGCTCTTCGCCTGCGATGAACTCGCCGGATTCATCACCGCCTGCGCTCTCGTCAAGCCGGGGAAATCTCTGGCCGAAGTCGAAGCCCCGTCGGTCGCAAAAAAAATGAAGGACAAAGCCTTCGCCCGCAGCGTTCACCGCGAAGATATCATCGAGGGCGCCGCCGATCTCGGCGTGGATCTCGAAGAGCACATCGCTTTCTGCATCGAGGCCATGAAAGCGATCGCGCCCGAACTGGGATTGGATGGGGGCCGGTCAAGTCCGCCTAGATTACAGAAAACCGCGTGCGCGCCTCGCGGTTTTCGAGACATGGGTCGCGCCGACGGTCCGCACCAAACGCCCGCATTACTTCTTAGTCATTCCCTCCGAGCAACCCAAAGATCTGCAATTGCTTGTTGCTGGCCACGAAGACCTGGCCATTGGCCACGACCGGAACCAGGTTCGAATTACCGCCCAGATTCGGCCAGTTCCCCGCTTTCGCCTTGAACAGTTGTTTGAACGTTTCTTTTTCTTGCCGCCATCCGGATTAAATGCATACAGATAAAGTGGCGCCTTCCCGCCGCTCTCCGGACGCGAGAGCGCCCAGATAATGGGACTGGCGGTACCGTTCGAGGAGATCGTGGTGAAGAAGCCGGGATCCTGCTGACCGGGTATGTAGGTGGACTCCGCAACCCCGTTAATGCTGCCTTGGGCGACGTCTGCACCTTCCAGACTTCCACTTGGTTGCCGCCGCTGCTCACGACCCGTCCCGCTCCGTCCGTCGGATCCACATAATACGACTGTCCGCACCAGCAGCCGCCCACACCGTAAGTGCCCAGCACGTTGTTCGAGTTGGGCGAGTACCCACCCAGATTGTCTTCGTTCATGAAATACATGTTGCCGTCTTTGCCCGCCGCCACCGCCAGATGCGGCGTCGATCCCGGCTGATCGGGCAGCACCATCACTCCACCCGAGCCGAAATCGACGTCTCCCTGATCCAAGACTGACTTGGTTGTCCGGAGTAAACAGGTCCATCACCGTCGTCAGCGTATTCGACATCTTGACCACGCTCTCCTGAATGTTGGTGATCCCGTCGTACGTGTTCCGGATCCGAGTTCCCCGTCACGAACAGAATATTGCCCGCATCGTCGGTCGCCAGTCCGTAGCCTGACATCCAGATGGACGACAGAAAGAAGGAATCCTGGTCAGTGGCCTGTAGATCGTTCAGCTGGTTCGACGGAAACGGTGTCAGCGACCCTGCCGTCCACCCCAGCAGCCAGCCCCGCGAAAGATTGGCCGACAAATCGCAGAAGCTGCCAAACCCCGCATAAACACTGCCGTTCGACAGCAACAACCCGGGCCGCTGCCGCTGGTATTTCGCGTTGAAGTTGAAGGTCGCTCCATTGGTCAGCGTGTTCGACGCAACCACCGGTTGCGGCGTCACCTTGTCGGTCAAACTCCCCAGATCGAGCGCATGCAGCGTGTAGGCCGGACCACCCTTAGTTTGCGTATAAACGATCACGTACAACGTGTTGCTGCTCGGATCGATCACGGGCGTCGAATTGATCCCCACGTTCGGCCCATTGTTGCCGCATCCCAGCGGATACCTTACCGGCGTTCCGAAATTCGGATTCAACAGCACCGTCCCGCTGTGGACGTCGATGGCATATACCGTGTTTTGTTCCGTCGCCACGTAAACCACATCATGTGTGCCCTGGTAGTTTCCGGCCGTGATTTGCACGCCCGGCACCACCAGCGGCTGCGCGTCCACCTGATCATCGAGTGTCACCGTCAGCAGCCTTCCGAACGTCTTCTTCCCTACGTTCGCGGGCGTCAGTACCGACTCATTCTGGTTCCAGCCGGTGCGGTAGTTATCGTAGTGATACGTGGTCACCGACGTCTGGCCAGCAGCCATCAGTGCGCTCACGCTAATGAAAAGGACGGCCAGTACCGCGGTCAATCCGACGCGGCAATTCCCTTTGCAATGCTTTGCCATGATGATCCTTGTTCCTTTGAGTTTTATTTATTGACGCCTGCTCGAGGTAGGTTTCGATCCAGATTCGCGCCCGCTTCGAGGCGAACCCGAAACGGCCTCGCGATTTCTGGATCTTGGCCGCGCCTCGGGGGAGGAAGCACGAAGCCCGCTGAGTTTAAAGCATCCCCAGCGCGCTGTAAACAGAGTTTTTAGCTGCGCTTCTTAGGGAGGTGGGTGCCCTATCCTTGCGCGTTCTGTGCTCAAGGGTGGGGTTCCACGGAAGGCGTTCAGCCAGGCTCTTGCATCTGACTTTGCTTTTGGGTGGCTGCGGAGCGCGATCGTTGAATTCAGGCCGCTCTTCAGGAACCCGCCGCTTACAGGAGGTAGCTTTTATCGCAACACTGCGGCCAGTTTTCCGCTGGCAATCATCTGCGCGATGCGCGCGAAATCCTGGTACATCACGCGGTCCTTCTCCATCGTCGCGCACACTCCCCGAATCGCCGCATGCGCCTGCTGCAAGGGCTTGGAAGTCTTCAGCGGCGCCAGAAAGTCAATCGCCTGCGCTGCAGCCATGGCCTCGATCGCCAGCGCGTTGCGCGTGTTCTCTACCACTTTTTTCAGTTTGTTGGCCGCCGTCATGCCCATCGACACATAGTCTTCTTTGTTCCCCGACGTAGTAATCGAATCGACCGACGCAGGATGCGCCAGCACTTTGTTCTCGCTCACCAGTGCCGCCGCGGTCACTTGCGGCATCATGAAGCCCGAGTTCATGCCCGCTCCCGGCGCAAGAAATGGCGGCAGGCCTTCGCTCAGCGCCGGATTCACCATGCGCTCCAGCCGCCGCTCGCTGATGCCCGCCAGCGCGCTCAATGCGATCGCCAGAAAATCGAGCGCGAACGCCAGCGGCTCGCCGTGAAAGTTTCCGCCGGAGAGCACGTCGCCCTCGCCATCCATCGCCTTCGGATTCTTCACAAACACCAGCGGATTATCGACCGCCGAGTTCGTCTCCGTCTCAAACACGGCGCGGCAATGGGCGAGCGTGTCGCGCACCGCGCCATGCACCTGCGGAATACAGCGCAACGAGTAGGCGTCCTGCACCCGGCCGCAATCGCGATGCGACGCACGGATCTCGCTCTCTTCGAGCAGCCGGCGCAGGTTCGCCGCCGTCTTGATTTGTCCGGCATGCGGCCGAGCGCTTTTGAATGCGTTCATCAAAGGCAACGTTGGTTCCCTTGAGCGCATCGCAAGCCATCGCGCCGAGAACATCGGCGGTGTCGACCAGCGTCTCCGCGTCGAGCAGCATCAGGGTGCCGATGGCCAGCATCGCTTGTGTGCCATTGATCAGCGATACCGCTTCTTTCGCTTCGAGCACCAATGGTTTGATCTGCGCGCGCTTCAACGCCTCGCCACTCGCAATTCGCGCGCCTTTTTCGTCAAAGCATTCCCCTTCGCCAATCAAAGCCAGCGCCAGGTGCGCCAGCGGAGCCAGATCGCCGCTCGCTCCCACGCTTCCCTGCGATGGCACCATCGGAGTCACTCCGCGATTGAGCATCTCGCAGATGGTGTCGATGGTGATGGCGCGAACGCCCGAGTTCCCTTTCGACAGCGAGTTGGCGCGCAAAAGCATCATGGCGCGCACTTCAGAAATCGCAAGCGGCTCGCCCACGCCGACCGCGTGCGAGCGCACCAGATTGATTTGCAACTCGCGGACTTGATCGCCGACGATGTGCACATCGCTCAGTTTGCCGACACCGGTGGTGATCGCGTAAGAGATTTTGTTATTGGCGACAAGCGCATCAACCACAGCGCGAGCGCGGTTGACGGCCTCGCGCGCGTCCGGATCGAGGAGCACAGGCCGGCGCGTTTCGATCCGCGCGACTTCGCGCACCGCCTCCAGCGTCAAGATCGTTTCCGTTAATGTGCAGAGCTTGCAAAAGCAGTTCCTGGCTTCCCGTTTCCTTATTCGTCTTTCAATTTCCCTGCAACACAACTTTGAACGGATACAGCGTTGCCGTCATCAAGCCCTTCTTAACCGCCGGATCGTCGTTCATGATCTGTCGCGCCGCGTCCTCCGACTCGGCGCGGAAGACCGCAAGTCCCATCGTATTTTCGTCGGTATTCAAGGTGCGGCCCACAAGAATGATTACGCCTTGCGCGTTGAGGCCCTGGAGATATGCGAAGTGTTCGGCCACGACCGCTTGTTCCGACTCGGTCGGTCCCGTGCGGAGCAGGTCGCCGCGCACGAGTTGCAGTTTGTACAGAAACTCCTGCATCACAAGCCGCCTTTCCCGCTTCCCGAGCGCGGCCCGAAACACTCGTCATATATTTCTCCGGCAGCGCCCGAGGCTTCATTTGCGAATCCGCGACGATGTGCGTGGTCTCGCCCTCGGCCAGCAACTCGCCGGTTTTTCCCGTCGCAGTTCGTATCCGAAGCGAATCACTTTCTCGCGGACATGCTTCAAATACGTGCGCACAACGACCTCGTCATCATAGTGCACGGGAGCCTTGTAGCGGCAGCGGGCATCGACCACCGCGATGAAGCAGTCGTCTTCCCGCTCCATATCTTTATAGCTGAAGCCGAACTGGCGAAGCAGTTCCACCCGTCCCACTTCAAACCAGATGAAATGATTGGCGTGATAGACGACGCCCATCTGATCGGTTTCGGCATAGCGCACGCGAATGCGAGTTTCATTCACCGTTGCCCGATTCGCCTTTTTTCTGATTGACATTCACGGACATCGATGTATGGGCCGGGTTCATCGCCCCGTCCACTTCGGTTTGCGCTTTTCCAGAAACGACGCGATGCCCTCGCGGAAATCGGCGCTCTCGCGGATGCCGGCATTTTCGCGGATGGCGGCTTCAATCTGCGAATCGAGTTCGGCGCGCGCGTGGTCGGTCAGCAGCCGCTTGGTCTGGAAAAGCGAAAGCGGACTGTTCTCCGCCAGTTGCGCAGCCAGTTCCCGGGCGCGGTCGAGCAATTTTTCCGCCGGAACGATTTCGTTGATCAGACCCATCTTCAGTGCTTCCGCCGCGTCGAAGATGCGGCCCGTTAGCAACAGGTCGCGGGCAATTTTTTCTCCGACCTGGCGCAGCAGAAAAGTCGCGACGATCGCGGGCACAAATCCGATCCGCACCTCGGTATAGCCAAACTTGGCCTCCGGCACGGCCAGCGTGAAATCGCAGAGCAGCGCCAGGCCCGTGCCGCCGGCGATGGCCGCGCCGTTGACTGCGGCAATGGTCGGCTTGGGAAATTCATAGAGCGAGCGGAACGAGGTGACCATGGTGCGCGAGTCTGCGAGATTTTGCTCGGGCGTGCGTCCGATCAGCGCTTTCAGGTTGTCGAGATCCATGCCCGAGCAGAAGGCCTTCCCTGCCCCAGTCAGAGATCAGAACGCGAGCGGAGGAGTCGACTCACTTCCTCCAGAGCCCGGATGAGATCGTCAATCAGTTCGTAGCTGATGGCATTGCGCTTGTCGGGCCGGTTCAGGGTGAGGAGTCGCGAACAGTCGGAGTCAAAGGCGAGTTGGAGCGTTTTGTAGTTCATAGAATGCGATCAGTCGGCAGTTCGTCGAAGTTCTTGTACCGCGCGCCGATCTCGCCCGTAGCTCGCAACAAAGCGTCCAGCGATTTCAGCGGCGGCAATTGCGCACCGCGCCTGCGCAGAGCTTCGATCACCGTCTCTGTCGCAATATTTCCCACCAGGTCATCCTGCGCAAACGGACATCCGCCCAGACCGCCAATGGCAGAATCAAAACGGCGGCAGCCAGCTTCATAGGCAGCAACGATTTTAGCCGGCAGCCTGGTCGGGCCGGCTGTGCAGGTGGACTCCGATTTCGAGGTATCCATACTTCGGCCATCACAGCGGAGACGACGTCCTGGATTTTCTCCGGCGGCGCCACACCCACGGTATCGGCAAGCGAGATCGTGCGAATCTCCTGCAACTCAAGCAAGCCCACGGCTGCGACGACCTCGTCGACGGTCCAGTCATCGCCGTAGGGATTGCCGAAGGCCATCGAGATATAAACGACCGTGCTCAAGCCCGGCCTCATCGGCCTTCTTCTCGATCTTTTCCAGTTCCTCGATGGCGTCTTCCAGGGTCTGCCGTTGATTGTTCTGCAGAAATGTCGGCGAGATGGAGTACGGAAAACCCAAGCGTGCGCACGGCCTCGGTCGCAATCGCTCGCTGCGCGCCTTTTTCGTTGACCACGATGCCGATGATCTCCACGTCGTCGGGCGGGTCGAGTTCTTTCAGAACCTCTTCCGAGTCGGCCATCTGCGGCACGGCGTTAGGAGAAACAAAGCTGACGGCATCAATGTGCTTGAAGCCGGCGGAGATCAGCGCCTGCAGATAGTTAGTCTTGAGATCGGCAGGGATCTGGCCTTTGAGCCCTTGCCAGGCATCGCGCGGGCATTCGATTAGCTTTACGGAATCAGCAGCAGCCATTCAGTATTCTGTACTTAGTAAATTGCTCTGTCATTTAGTAAATCGTTTGGTCATCCTGAGCGAAGCGAAGGACCTCTTGCTCACCTGAATCCGCGCGGATATCACGTTTGCAGCACTCCCACCTTAAACTCCGCCACCTCAGGATTCAGCGATGCCGCCTCTAGCGCCTGCGTGATCGCCTGCCGCGTTTCCATCGGATCGATAATCTTGTCGATCCAAAGCCGCGCCGCGCCGTAGCGGGGGTCAGTTTGCTCTTCGTAGGTCTTCTTCGTTGAATCCAGAAGTTCTTTTCTTTCTTCGTCGCTCAGCTTCTTGCCGCTGCGTTCCAGTTGCTTCACTTTGATTTCCACCAGCGTGCCCGCGGCGGCGTCTCCGCTCATCACTGCATATTTCGCCGTCGGCCACGCAAATACGAAGCGCGGATCGAAAGCCTTGCCGCACATGGCGTAGTGTCCGGCACCGAAGGAACCGCCGACGATCACGGCAATTTTAGGCACGACCGAATTCGACACTGCATTCACCATTTTCGCTCCGGCTTTGATAATGCCCGCTCCACTCCGCATCGCGTCCCACCATAAATCCGTTGACATCATGAAAAAACACCAGCGGGATCAGGTTCTGGTTGCAATCCATGATGAAGCGGGCGGCCTTTTCGGCGGACTCGGTGTAGATGACGCCGCCAAACTCGACCCGCTTGTGGCCTTCGTGGTCGGTCTGGTGGGCATGCAGTTTCTGGTTGGCGACAATGCCTACGGCGAAGCCGCCAATGCGAGCATAGCCGCAGATCAATGTTTTGCCATACTCCGGCTTGTACTCGTCAAAGCGGCTCTCATCCACGATGCGCGCAAGAATTTCCTTCATATCGTAGGGGCGCGCGGGCGACGCATCATAGGCGCCGTAGATTTCTTCGGCCGGCAGCGCCGGGTCCGCCGGCTGTTTGCGATCCCAAAGCGACTGGCGCCGATATCCCCACTTTTCAATCAGCGAGCGGATGCGACCGATACAGGCCTCGTCGTTGGGTTCGCGGAAATCAACGGTGCCGCTAATGGCCGAGTGCATCGCCGCACCGCCCAACTCTTCGGCGGAAACTTTCTGTCCGATGGCGGCTTGCACCAGCGCCGGGCCCGCTAGAAACAAGCCGCTCCCGTCCGTCATCAGTACGTGATCGCACATCACAGGGAGGTATCCGCCACCCGCCACGCACATCCCCATAATGGCGGCGATCTGCGGAATGCCCATGGCCGACATGACCGCGTTATTGCGAAACACACGGCCGAAATCGTCGGTGTCCGGGAAGACGTCTTCCTGCAGCGGGAGAAAGACTCCCGCAGAGTCCACCAGGTAGATCGTCGGAATGCGATTTTCAATGGCGATGTTTTGCGCGCGAATTACTTTCTTCGAGGTCATCGGAAAAAAGGCGCCCGCTTTAACGGTGGCGTCGTTCACGATGAGCATGACCATGCGGGTATGAATGCGGGCCAGTCCGGTAATGACTCCGGCGGCGGGCGCACCGCCCCATTCTTCGTACATTTTGTGCGCCGCATAGAGGCCGAGTTCGAAAAAAGATCCGGGATCGGCGAGCAAGTTGAATGCGCTCGCGGGCGGTCGAGGCGCGCTTTGGCATGCTGGCTCTCGATGGCCTTCGGTCCTCCGCCTTCACGTATTTTTTCCTCTTCGTTCCGCACCTGCGCGACAAGATCAGCGAGAGCGCGCATGTTCGATTCGAAGCGCAGAGAACTGGGGTCAACCTTGCTAGGGAGGACGTTGTTGATCTTGAGAGCGGTGGATTCGATCCGTTCGCGCATGAGGGCAGACTTCGAAAGCTAGTTGGGAAACAATCTACTATATCAGCGGACGCAGGCCGTAGCTCGTCGCCTACGCGGAACAGCGCGCCGATTCGGAGAGCGTTCACCCGCAAACAGGTGGGCAGCTACAATCGAAAAATGTTGCGGAGATTCGCATCCCGGGCGGACTGGCAGATCGCCTTGGCGGTAACCTCGGTGTTGCGCGTGTTTTACACCGCGCTGGCAGCGGCATTCTCCCCATTTCTGCATCCTGATCCGGCCCTGATCCACAGCAATGCACTCACCGATCATTTGCCGCCGCCTCACGGTCTGCACTATGCGTTGCTCGGAATCTGGGAGCGCTTCGATACGCTCTGGTTCTTGCATATCGCGGAGCACGGCTACGATTTCCCTATGGCAGTTATTTTTTATCCGTTGTATCCAACGGCGATTCGGTTCGCGAGCGCGTTGCTGCCACCAATGACGGCGGCGCTTCTCGTCTCGACCATAGCGGCCTTCTTTTTTTTCTGGGGGCTACTTCGGCTGGCCAAAGAATTGCCGGATGTGGGAAGACTTCGCATGCTGTTGCTCGTCTGCGTGTGGCCAACCAGTTTCGTGTTATTTACGGCCTACGCGGAACCCTTGACTCTGTCGCTGGTGGTATGGGCCATCGTCTTCGGCCGCGAAGCACGTTGGGAAGCGGCTACGGCTTTCGGGTTTTTTGCTGGAGCGGCGCGGCCTACAGGCGTGCTGGTTTTTATCCCGCTCGCAGTGATGGCGATGCGCAGCCGTCAGGCCCGGTCGCTAATCGTGGCGCTCACCCCTTTTGGACTGCTGAGCTATTGGGTTTGGCTGCGCTCCTCGGGGCGAAGTTCTGTAGTCGACGCCTACCGCCTCTATCAAGGCATGACCATGGTTCCGCCCTGGACGGGTTTATGGGAGGCTCTTCGGCTGATCGTCACCAGCCATGATGTTCTGCTGGCGATGAAACTGGCCCTGCTCGTCGTGGTTGCTGTGACGATCTTGAGACGCGACACCCGAACTCAAAATCGGATACCGCTGCGGATCCACCTCCGAATTGAAGACCAGGCATTCGCGCTGGCGGTCATTCTGCAAATGCTGATGTACACTGGCCGCCCCCTGCTGGGAGCAATGCGCTACGTGCTCATGATCTATCCTGCATTCCTGGTCTGGGGAGCCTACGCCGCGCGCTGGGACAGAAAGCAATTCGGTTTCTATCTCGCGTCGCTCGGCATCCTGAACCTGGCATGGCTGTGGGCATTCCTGAGCTGGTCGCTGGTTTTGTGAACCCTAAATAGCACCTTAAGAGTTAGGAAAGTTTTCCACGAACCCATGCCCAGTGCTTTTGAACTCAACCCGACGTTCGCCTTCACTCTATTGGGCGCCTTCGCCATCTATATGCGGACGTGCCCGTCGCGGGCAGCGTGGCTGTCGGTTCTCATCGTCGCAGTTGGACTGCGCCTGGCGTGTGTCCGGGCAATGGGCAGACTGGGCACGTATTACGGAGTGTGGTGGATTAGCTGGGGAGCTTTTCTCGGTATCGCCAGCCTGATAGTTCTCGCTGTCCAGATTGCCCGATCGCGCCCGCGATTGTCCGACTCTGAGCGCAGCTTGCGCCGCCAGACCTTTTACGACGCCGCCGTTTTCCCGATTTGCAGTTTGCTGATTGGGTACACGGTTCCGTTGACGATTTGGCTCCGCCCCCAGACCTATGACGCTTTTCTGCTGGCGTTTGATGGGGGCCTCGGGTTTCAACCTAGTTTCGTGCTGGGGCGGTTCCTGCCGGAGAGTTCCAACTTCTGGGGCCTGACCACAGTTGTTTATTACGCGCTGCCGTTGGCCGCCTCCATTCTCTATGCATCTCACCTCGCGTCCGTCCGCGCAGGGAAACGGCAGCCTGTGATGATTCTTCCACTCTTTCTTTCCCTGATGTTGGTCGGTTTCGTTCTCTACGCACTTTATCCCGCAGTCGGCCCGCGGCATGCGTTTAGCGAGTTATACCCATGGACTCCACCGTCGCTTTCGCAGATCGCGATTCTACCAATGAACGTGCCCGGCGCGCCTCGTAATTGCATGCCTTCTCTGCATCTGGCGGGCGCCTTGGCCATATGGTGGAACTCGCGCCTTTGGCCCCGATGGGGAAGATTGCTGGCGTGCTTGTTCCTGGCAACAACGATTTTCTCCACGATGGCATTGGGAGAGCACTATTTGGTGGACCTGGTGGTCGCGCTTCCATTTACGCTGGTTTTCCAGGCGGCATGGACCGTATCTGTGCCCCTCGCGAACCGTGTCCGCCGAAGCCCGCTTGCCGTTGGGGCAACGCTCACGTTCGCCTGGTTCTTATCCCTGCGCTATGGCTTACGGCTGTTCCTGATTTCGCCGGTAATCTCGTGGACTCTGATTGTCGTTACCGTGGGTTGGTGTCTTGCGCTCGAGAACAGACTAAGCCGCTGCGCGACGCTATCGAACGGTGAATCAGTTTACCCGTCATGATGCTCGTGTTGTACGGGAGTCAGTCTTTCCCTCCGGCCTTCACCAGAGCATTCCCGCAAAACCTCGGCCACCGGATCGTCGGCAATGGCATCCACCAATCCAATTTCCAGCGCCCGCCCCGCGGAAACTTTTTCCGCGGCCACAAAAAGTTCCAGCGCTCTTCCCTTCCCAATCAACCGCGGCAAGCGTTGCGTGCCTCCCCATCCCGTCATGAGACCAAGAGCGGCACCGCGATGTCCGAACGCCGCGTCCGGCGCAGCAATTCTTCGGTGACAGGCCAGCGCGAGATCAAGACCTCCTCCCATGCAGGGGCCTTCAATCGCGGCGATGACCGGAGCCGGGTAGCCGGCGATGGCATTCATGAGCGCTTGTCCCATGGCGGAAAACTCGTAGGCCTCTGCGCCGGTCAGGGCAGCAATTTCATTCAGGTCGGCCCCCACCGAAAAAAATCGGCGATTGCCTGCGATGATCAGAGGAACCTGTTGCCCCTTCCCTTTGTCCCTTATTTCACCGATGGCGGCGCCAAGCGCCACCACGAAAGCGCAAGTGAGGCGATTCGTGCCGTCAGGCGAATTTAGACGCAAGATATGCGCATCACTCTCGCGCTCGATTTGAAAAAAGCCCGAAGACACAAAAACATCTTACGCGAGGTCTACGCACGGACCATCGCCCTAGGCCGCTGTTAGCTCGACTGTGTGAGCTCAGCGGCCCACCGCGCTGCGCCTCCACACGGTGTGCTTCTTAACCGTACGCGTATACTACTTGCCGCGCTCCGCCACACGTCTGTACCAGCAGACAAAACGAGCGCAAGGCGACAACCGAAGGAACACTATAATGATGGGAAGAATCCTCACCTCTGTTGCGATGGCACTCTTAATGTGTTCGGCACTGGTTTCGGCGCTCCCCGCCCAGTCCCAACCCCCGGCCCCAACCAACTCCGATAAACCTGCACAACTTCTCCCCGGCTTGGACAAGCGCCTGCTCGATACCACTGCCGATCCCTGTGTTGACTTCTTTCGGTACGCCTGCGGCAATTTCAACAAGCTCCATCCCATCCCCAATGATCAATCCGGATACGGCAGCGGCGCGATCGTAGCCGATTACACTGAAACCGTTCTGCACAATATGCTCGAAAGCGCCGCCACCGCTGGGGCGCATCGCACCGCGAACGAACAGAAAATCGGCGACTACTACGCTTCCTGCATGGCCACCTACGTGATCAACCAGAATGGCCTTCAGCCCCTGCAACCGGAACTCGACCGCATTGCCGCCCTAAAGAATAAAGACGAATTGCCCGAACTTTTGGCGCACTATCAATTGATCAACGACACTGCATTTTTCAACTTCGGAGAACAACAGGACTTCAAAGACTCCCGTAAGCAGATCGCGCTTGTCGACCAGGGCGGCTTGGGCTTGCCCGAGCGCGACTTCTACTTCCGCACTGGAGATGTGGCCGAAAAAACTCGCGCCCAGTACGTACAGCACATCACCAACATCCTCAAACTCGTGGGCGAACCCGACGCCAATGCCGCAGCTGACGCGGCAAAAATTATGCAACTCGAAACCGCTCTGGCCAAGGTCTCCATGGATATCACGTCGCAGCGAGATCCCAAAAATGTTTACCACCCGCTGCCCGTCTCGCAGCTCCAGATGCTTGCGCCCGGAATTGCCTGGGACCGATTCCTCAAAGCAACCGGCGTGTCCGTTTCTGAATTAAACGTTGCCAATCCCGATTTTTTCAAGGGCTTGAACGCTCTGCTCGCTTTTACTGATTTGGCGGCCATCAAGACTTATTTGCGCTGGCAGTTGATCCACTCCATCGATAGCCAGTTTCTGCCCAAGGCCTTTGACGACGAGGTTTTTGATTTTTACCGGCACAAGCTTCGCGGACAGCCCGAACAACGCGCCCGCTGGAAGCGTTGCGTGCAATCAACCGATGGAGCGTTAGGCGAAGCTCTGGGTCAGGTCTATGTCGCCCAGCAGTTCCCGCCTTCCAGCAAGCAGGCGACGCTACAGATGGTCCACGACATCGAAGCGGCCATGGATCAGGACCTCGACACGCTGGATTGGATGAGCCCAGCCACCAAAATCCGAGCCCGCGAGAAGCTGCACGCTATCGCCGACAAGATTGGATATCCCGACCACTGGCGCGACTATTCCAAACTCAGCATCGCGCGCGGCGATGCGTTCGGCAACTCACTCCGTGCCGTGGAGTTCGAGAATCGCCGCCTGCTCGCCAAGATTGGACAGCCGGTCGATCGCGGCGAATGGGGCATGAGCCCAGCCACCGTCGATGCCTATTACAGCCCCAGTCTGAATGACATCAATTTCCCGGCTGGCATTCTACAAGCTCCGTTGTATGATCCCCATGCCACCGACGCCGAAAACTACGGCCACATTGGAGGCATTGTGGGTCATGAACTGACTCACGGCTTTGACGACGAGGGCCGCCAGTTCGACGCTAATGGAAACCTCTCGGATTGGTGGACGCCGGACGACGCCAAAAAGTTTGAAGCAAAAGCCGACTGCGAAGTGAAAGAGTATGGAAACTTCGTAGCCGTCGATGACGTGAGAGTGAATGGTAAGCTGACACTCGGCGAGAATACCGCCGACAACGGCGGTTTGCGGCTCGCCTACATTGCCTTTCTAGCCGATGCCAAACGCAAGAGCATCAATCTCACCGCGAAGCAGGACGGCTACACGCCTCTACAGCAGTTCTTTCTCGGACACGGTCAAAGCTGGTGCGGCAGCACCCGCCCAGAACAACTCCGCATGCAGGTGCAAACCGATCCCCACTCGCCCCGGCAATTCCGGGTCAACGGCGTCGTGCAAAACATGAGTGAGTTCGGCGAAGCCTTCGGCTGCAAACCCGGCCAACCCATGATGCCCGTCAACGCCTGTCGCGTCTGGTAATTTCCCGACGACCGGCCGCAAAAAATAACTGCGGGTGCCCCACGTCTCGCGCTTTTCGAGGCGTGGGATTCCGAACAGCCGACGTGCGTGGAATTGCGGGGAGATTACCATTCGCCGATTCCAGTTGCTAGGGAGATATTGCGGCGCGAGTCTCCTCTGCCTCGAATACGAGCCGATCGCTCAGCAAAAAATTCACCAGCGAACAAACGACGATGGCGAGCACAATTCGACAGCGAGATAGTTCAACTTCAGCTCTCCCACCAGCAGCCGCATCAGCAGCAAATTTCCGGCAATCGAAACCGCGCCATTCGTAGCGTTAAACTTCGCGAATCTGACAAGCGAATGACCGAACCGCGCCGCCGGCCGGTCCGCCCAAGTGAAGCGCTCATGCCACAAGAAGTTGTGGATCACTGCGATCTCCACCGCCAGGCCGGTCGCCAGCAGATAATCGAGTTTCAGCCAGGACCGAAAAACGGCCAGCGCCGCCAGTTGCACGCCGATGCCGATTCCGCCAACCGCATTGAATTTCATCCAGCGCAGAAAGCTCTGTCCAGGAAAGCTAGCGTCGAACTTCGCTCGGCGTGGAGGGGCCACAGCGATCGTCCCCGCGCGCATCCGTCATCGGATTCTCTCTTCGCGATAAAGCCGAACGGTGTTCTTCAGCGCGGCGACCACCAGCATCAGCAGCATTCCCACCAACCCAATGGCACCGCCAATATCAAACAGCCGGTAACGCCCGTGAATCACCCACGCCCACCGAAACAGCGCCAGGTTGCCAACGATCAGCAGCACGCGCAGTTCGGTCGGACCAAATCGCCACAGCGAAAGATGGAATTCGCCGAGTGTATAGGTCGCCAGGTACGACTGAATGGAAAGCAGCAGAAACGCAATCAGCAGACCCGATCGCAATTGCAGGATGCATAAACCCGGAAAGAGCGAGCCCGCCCATCATCGCCACGGCGCCAATGGAATCGATCATGTGGTCCACATAAAACCCGTAGCGCGGTCTTTGTTGTTGGCGGACCCGCGCCAAAGTTCCATCGAGGCTGTCGCCGAACCAGTTCAGCGCGAGACAAACGATCGCCGCCAGCAGCATGCGGCGATCACGCCCCGCGAGAGCATAGCAAACGCCAGTCCCAATTTGTCCGGCAAATCCAAGCAGAGTCAAATGGTCGGAGTTAATCCATGCCGGCATGCGCTCCGCCATCCAGATGAGCGCTCGCTTCTCCGCGGCGGCCAGAAAACTGCCGTGAACACGCGTTGCCTGCTGGAATTTGCCGTCCCGTTGCGCGGTCAAAACAGGTTCGCTCACGAACGGATTATAGCCCGTGGACGCGACCGGCTATCTCGCGTGCTACCCGCGTTCTCCGCTATCGGCAATTGCCTTCCCCGATTCTCGCCCCAACGATAACTCTCCCGCCAGCCGACAGATGCGTTAATCTGCCAAAGATGCGTCTGCTGCGCTTCTTCCGTCCATCGCACCAGCACACGGCGTTTTCCGCCACGCTGCTGCTGATGACGACCATCACGCTCTCACGCGTGATCGGATACATCCGCGAGGCCTACATCGCCTACGCCTTCGGCGCCGGACAGCAGACCGACGCCTACGTAGCCGCCTTCACCCTGCCCGACTGGCTCAATTACATCGTCGCCGGCGGCACCGCCTCGATCACTTTCATCTCCATCTATACCCGTTTTCTGGCCGAAAAGCGCGAGCACGACGCGCAGAAAACTTTCTCCATCATCATCACCGTGATGACCACGGTGCTCATCGCCGGCACCATCCTGGCCGAGATCTTCACCCCGCAATTCGCCGGCTGGATGTTCCACGGCTTCACGCCCGAGCAGATGCAGCTCTGCGTTCATCTCACCCGCATCCTGCTCCCGGCGCAGATCTTCTTCTATGTCGGAGGAGTCGTTTCCGCCGTCTTACTCTCTCACCGTCTCTTCCTGCTGCCCGCATTCGGCCCGCTCCTCTACAACGTATTCATCATTGCCGGAGGAGTGATCGCCGGACATCAGATGGGCATCGCTTCCCTCGCCTTCGGAGCGTTAGTTGGCAGCGTTGCCGGCCCATTTCTCATCAACGCCATCGGAGCCGCCAAAATCGGCACCGGATACCGCCCGTCGTTCGACCTGAAGAATCCGGCCTTCCGCGAGTGGGTGCGCCTCTCCATCCCGCTGATGCTCGGCGTTTCGCTCGTCACCGCCGACGACTGGATCCTCCGCTACTTCGCATCGAGCGGCATCGGCGACATCGCCCGCCTCAACTATGCCAAGCGTCTCTTCGCCGTTCCCATCGCCATCCTCGGACAAGCCGCCGGCCAGGCGTCGCTCCCTTTTTTCTCGCGCCTCTTCGGAGAAAAAAAGTTCACCGAGTTCGCCGCCACCGTAAATGCCTCCGTCTATCGCATCACCGCCGCTTCCCTGCTGCATCACCGGCTGGATGATGGCCATTGCTCTCCCGTTAATCGATCTCGTCTATCGCCGCGGACACTTCACTTTCGCGGATTCCGAATCCACCGCAATTTATTTTTTCTGGTTTTCGCTCTCGCTGGCTTTGTGGTCCAGTCAGGCGCTCTATGCCCGAGCGTTTTACGCGTCGAGCAACACCCTCACGCCGATGGTGGCGAGCAGCCTGATCACCCTCGCCTCGCTACCCATCTACAAATTACTGTTCCACACTCTCTCCGTCACCGGACTGGCCGTCGCCTCCGATATCGGCATCACCGCCAATGCGTTGGCCATCGCCATCCTTCTGCATATTCGCGGCATGGTGCCGCTCGGCGGCCTGAACTGGAAAGAATTAGGCAAGTCTGCGCTGGTAGGCGTCATTTCCGGAGGATTGAGTTACGAAGTTATGCGCACATAACGCTCGACGGCAGCCGCCGAGCCGATCTCTTAGCCCTGGCGCTCGGCAGTTTGACTTGGGCCGCAGCCGTAGCCGCCGGCCTCTGGTTATTGCAATCGGAACTACCCGCAGATTTGCGAAGGAGAAAATCACCCGCTCTTCCGGGAACTGCAGCCGCTGAAGCCGCCGAGATTATGGCGTCGGATAAGAAGCCCTGAGGTTGTACGAGCAGGTTTACGTAGGACAGGACGCCCTCGCGTGTCCAACCGAGAAACAACTCGGCAGCTGGGCGCGGTGGCACAACGCACGATTTTGCGGCTGCGATGCCTCCAACAAGACAAAACGGACCTAAGAAGAGGTCCGTCTCGTAAATAATCATGTGGCTGACCGCAGATCAGCTAATAGCGAACGACGAAACAGCCGAAAGCGTTCTACGCCCTAGCCGCAATCGCCGGTTCCGGCGATGCACTGGAAACGCTCTTCGTAGGCTCTTCCGCCTTCGAGGCTCCCGCAGATCCGGCCTTGCGAATGTCGATGCCACCCTTAAAGAAGGCGCCGTCTTCAATCGAGATGCGCGCCGCCACCACATCCCCGGTCAAAGACCCGTCACTGCGGATATCCACGCGGTCGCTCGCCGTCAGGTTGCCCCGCACTTTGCCGAGCACCACGATTTCTCGCGCGCTGATGTTGGCCGCGACTACTCCATTGCGCCCAATCGTGACGCGATTGCCGGAGAGATTAATCGACCCCTCCACCCGGCCATCAATATACAAAGATTCAGAACCGGTCACTTCACCTTTAATCACCAACGACTTGCCGATCGTGGCTTGGTCCGAAGTGGTGGTCGTAACCGGACGTGGCACGGCCGCGGGCTCGCTCGCACTCATCAGCGGTGCCGTCGTCGCGGTAGACGTGCTCGGACGCTCCGGCTCAGCCGGCCGGCCTGGGGTCGCAGGTTGGTTCGTGGGCTTCCACATTGTTATTGAAATCCTTTCTTTTTTAACTGGGTCATTCGAAATCAGCGCCGCATTTCGGCTGCCAAATCAAATTGTACTCCTCACCAAACGCCGAACGCTGTGGAAATCAAGCTTTTCTTATTGATTTTCATAGTTTCACTCGTGGTTCCTCCGCTCGCTTGGGCGCGTCCTCACATCCCAAGTCGTGTAAGCCCTCCCTACTCTGCGGTAATTCTTCTATCGCTGTACTTCTCTCGCGATACTCTTCTGCAGCGATATTCTTCTGTCGCGATACTACGTCGCGATACTATGGACCGGTGGGGCACCACCGAACCGTGCGCAATCCCTGACGAGGAATCCATGACTCTAGCCGCGACGAATTCCCCCGCCTCCCTCCGGCCCCAGTCCGGAGAATCCGCTCCTTACTATGACCATTACATCTCCCTCGTGCCCGGCAACGACGTTCTTGCCGCATTCGAAGATCAGCGCCGCCAGACGCTACTGCTGCTCTCCGGACGCACCGAGTCCGACGGCGATTTCCGCTACGCGCCCGAGAAGTGGAGCCTGAAGGAGGTTCTCGGCCACATCAACGACACCGAGCGCATCATGAGCTACCGAGCCCTCCGCATTTCGCGCGGCGACCAGACTCCGATCGAAGGCTTCGAACAAGACGACTACGTTCGCAACGCTCCCTTCGCGAGACTTGCGTTAGCCGACTTGATCGAAGACTACATAGCCGTGCGCCGAGCGACGGTCTCGTTGTTCCGTGATCTGGACGAGCCCGCCTGGACCCGACGCGGCATAGCCAGCAACAACGAAGTAACCGTGCGCGCGCTCGCCTACATCATCGCCGGCCATGAATTGCATCATCGCAAAATTATCCAGGAGAAGTATCTGAAGTAGAGATTTTGTAATTTGGTAATCGGGTAATTTTGTAATCTCGCGCCCGGGCTTAAATTACCAAATTGCCCAATTACAAAATTACAAATGAGTCCTCTCTCCGATTCCGCCATTCTCCGCCACATCGCCCGCCAGCCGAAAAAAACGGCGAGCCACAAGCAACTCCTGCGCGAACTCGGCGCGAAAGGCGAGGCGCGCCGCGAACTGACTGACCGCTTGTACGCGCTCGTCGCCAAAGGCGAACTGCTGCAAGTCGACTCTGAGCGTTACGCCATTCCGCAAGCCACCAAGGGACGCAACCTTCTAGTCGGCCGCCTCACCATGCATCGCGACGGCTTCGGCTTCGTGATCCCCGAAGTTACTTCGCTCGATGAAAGTCTCAAAGGTCGCTTGGCCGGCGATATCTTTATCCCTCCGCACGCCATCGGATCCTCCATGCACGGGGATCGCGTCTTAGTAGAAGTCTCCGCCATCCGCACCGATGGACGAGCCGAAGGCCGAATTCTAAGATCCCTGTCGCGCGCGCATCCGACGGTTGTCGGCATCTTCCACTACGGACGCCGCCACAACTACGTCAAGCCGATCGACGAAAAAGTAACCCAGGAAATCGTAATCCCGCCAGGGATGGAAAACCCCACCGTAGCGCCGCCGTCCTCGGCGGCTGTCGCGGGGGCGTCTCGCCCCCGCCCCGGAGAAGTCGCGGAGTCCTCCTCAGAAGATCTGCAACGGCGTACGCAGTCGGGCCGGCGGGACGCCGGCGCTATCTCCCGCGACCGAGTCATCGGCGAAGAAGCCAAGGTCCACGCCGACTGGCAAGATCTGGAAGGCATTGTCGTAGACGTAGAAATCACCGACTGGCCGAGCGCGACCCAGCAGCCGCGAGGCCAAGTCATAGAAATCCTAGGCGAAGAAAGCGATTTCGCCGTCGACGTCGAGATCATGATCCGCAAGCACCATCTGCCTCACCGCTTTCCGCCCGAAGTGATCAAAGAAGCGCAAGCGATCCCATCCGATATCCCCGAAGAAGCCCTGCGCCACCGCCGCGACTACCGCGATCTCCCCATCGTCACCATCGATGGAGAAACCGCGCGCGACTTCGACGACGCCGTGCACGTTCGCCATCTGGAAAACGGGAATTACGAATTGCAAGTCCACATCGCCGACGTAGCCCAATACGTAACCGCAAGTTCGCCGCTGGATCAGGAAGCCCGCCTGCGCGGCACGAGCGTCTATTTTCCCGACCGTGCCGTCCCCATGCTGCCGCTCGAGCTCTCGACTGACATCTGCAGCCTGCGCCCGCAAGTCGATCGTCTCGTCCTCTCCTGCACCATGGAAATCGACCACCAAGGCGAGATCGTCGCCTACGAAATCAACGAGGGCGTGATTCGCTCCGCTAACCGCATGACCTACACCGCCGTGAATGCGATCATCGCAGGAGAATCCGGAGGAGAAGCCGAAGGAGAAACCCAGGAGCAAAAAGAAGCTCGCCGCCAGTACGCCGCCCAGGTAGACCACTTCGAACGCATGCGCGATCTGGCAATGATCCTGAACCGCAAGCGCCAGCGCCGCGGATCAATCGACTTCGATCTCCCCGAACCCGTCATCGAGTTCGACGAATTCGGCATGATGAAAAGCATCACCCGATCCGAGCGCAACATCGCCCACCGCCTGATCGAAGAATTCATGCTCTCGGCAAATGAATGCGTAGCTCACTACCTCGAAAATAAACGTATCGCTTCGCTCTACCGCATCCACGAGAAGCCCGACGCCAAACGCGTCTACGACTTCGAAGTAATCGCCGCCACTTTCGGCTATTCCCTGGGAGTAGGCGCATTACCCATCCAGCGAGTGCAATTAAAAGCCGACCGCCGCGAAGCCCGAGGCACCGGCAAGCGAGTCCGAGAAATCGAAGTCCCAAAAGAAATCCACATCACCCCGCGCATGTATCAGAAACTCACGGAGAAGATCGCCGGCAAGCCCGAAGAAAGAATCCTGAGCTTCCTGATGCTGCGCTCGTTAAAACAAGCTCGTTACAGCGAAGAAAATCGCGGTCACTTCGCGCTCGCCGCCACTACCTACACCCATTTCACATCACCCATCCGCCGCTACCCCGACCTGATCGTGCACCGCATCCTGAAGGAAGTGCTGCGCGATAAGCCTGAATACACAGCGGGAGGCATCCCAATCGGCAGTTCAAAGCCGGGGGCCGACAGCACCGGCAACCGTAGCGCCGGCGTCTCGCCGGCTGTAGCTGGGGCGTCTCACCCGCGCAACGTGGAAAACCAAGAATCGTCGCCGGAAAATTTACACTCGCGCCCGCAATCGAGCCGGCGGGACGCCGGCGCTACCCCCTGGACCAAGCGCCGAGACCGCGAAGCCCATCAACAGGCCCTCGAGCCCCTCGGCGGTCCAATCCCGTTAGAAGAACTCCATGCCATCGCCGAAGAATCCAGCCAATCTGAACGCCGCGCCGACGAAGCCGAACGCGGCCTGATGGAATGGAAAAAAATGAAATTCATGGAGCGCCGCATTGGCGAAGACTTCGACGGCCTGATCATCAGCGTCACCAAGTTCGGCTTCTTCGTGGAACTAACCGACCTCTTCGTCGAAGGCCTCGTCCCGCTGAACACGCTAACCAGCCTCGATAAAGATAAAAAAGATAAGAATGACTACTTCACTTACCATGAAGCCACGCGCCAGATCATCGGCCAGCGCTCGCGCAAAACCTACAGCCTCGGTGATCGCATACGCGTGCTGGTAGACCGCATCGATCCCTTAGAAAAGAAAATCCAGTTCGCGGTCGTGGAAGAAGAGCCAAAATCATCAATGAAACGACGGCATAAGTGAGTTAGTATGTCGCCAGCCACTTGCGTCGAAATCACGAAGCCAAGTAGTTCAGCGCGGGAAAATGGAGATGCAACGGAACGCGGACAAGAGTATCTCGTTCGAGCCATGCCGTTTCGTATCACGAAGCGGCGCGACCCTCGCGCTGCTGGCGCTAATGCTATTGTCTGCGCGACCCGCGCACGCCGGCGATCTCGAAAAGCAAGTCAAGTTCGACTACCTGGAGAAGGTGCTGACGCTGCGTCATTTCTACTCCGGAGAACATCTCAAGTTCCAATCAGATGGCACGTTACAAGGAACTGCATCGATTGGCCCTTGGACGCTAGACGGACAAATCGAAGTCGAGGACGTCAATCTGCACGGCGCACAATTATTGATCAAAGGCAGACGAATTCATAGAACCTTCGACGCCCAGCACAATCCGCAAGACCTGTTGACAATCATCGGCAATAACCCCAACAAGCAGCAGAAAAAGCTGGCAAAGGAGCTGCGGCGTCTTCAGGTCGAAATCGAAATCGAGCTGCCCAGCGAGAAGCCGACTGAAAACGATGTCGCGTCAGCGATTCACGCTGTCTTTCTCACCACCTCAGAATCCATGATGGATATCGTGCCCGCCTACTGGCAAGCATACTTTGCCAAACTGGAGGGCACGCACAGACCCCCACACGGGCCGTTCGGACCTGTGTACCGCGTACAGCCAGGCACGATTTCAGCGCCCCACGCTAATTACCAACCCGACCCGGCGTACTCGGATGAAGCGCGGGAGGCGAAATACCAGGGCACCTGCGTCCTGTATCTGATCGTCGACGCCTCGGGAGCGCCCCGAGATCTACAGATCATGACCCCGCTAGGGTTGGGCTTGGACGATAAGGCCATCGCGTCCGTTAGCACTTGGAAATTCGAGCCCGCTCAAAAAGACGGCGAACCCGTGTCAGTCGCCATCAATGTCCAGGTTTCGTTCCGTCTTTATTAGCGACCCGCCACCCAATACGTGCTCCTGAACAAGAGCGTCTGATTCGGATTCGCGTGCCTCAGCTTCACTCGAATCCCATGCAGTCCCGGATGCGGGTTTTTTGGCTCAAAGCTCAGCAGATACCGGCTGTTCAGGTGGTTCGCAAAACCAAGCATGTCCGACTCAAAGCCTTTGCGCGTAGCAAACTGCTCGTACTCACCGCCGGTCATCGAGGCCAGCGCCTTCGCGGAATTCTTTTTCATCGCATTCCGCACCGCTACAATCATCTGGAGGAAGTCCGGCCCCGCCCCCCACTCATCCTTGTTGGTGCCCCGCAAAGTATCCAGTTGCTCCGAAATATAAGGTGAAAACGGCAGCGCGTAAACCAGAGTGTGCGTCAGTCCCACCAGCCTCACCGCATCGTCGATCTTCGCAAAGTGGCTGCCATGGTCGCGCGTCTCGCTGATCAGCAGCAACACGCGCTTTCGCCCTTCGGGCCTTCGGCCCAGCATCTTCGCCGCATACGCGACGGCGTCGAGAATCGACGCTCCGTTGTCCCCCGGCTGCAGATTCTTCAGATCGGCTTCAATCGTGTCGGCATTGTTGGTGAAATCCTGCACCAGATCGAGCTTGCTGTCGAAGAGAAGCAATGCCGCTTCATTCTGCGGCCGGCTCAGCACCGGATCGAGCATGGCGGCCAACCCAGCCATCCGGCCAAATTCCCGCTCCGCGCGACGCCCCGTCTGGACGGCGATCACCAGCGATATAGGTTCGGCCTCCGCGGGCTCATCCAGATGCACCGCCTGCTCCACTCCATCATCCTCAATGATGAAATCCTCCGCGTGCAGTCCGTAGACTGCGTTGCCGGCCGCGTCACGCACCAGCGTCGGCACCGGCACCAGGTTGCCTTGAGATCGAAAGCTCGGCGGCTCCTGCGAGCTCGCAGCAGAACCGAAAAGCAGCAACAACAGCACGAGCCATGAGCTGAATCGGGGCATGGGGCGGAGCATAGGTCGGAGCATAGGGCAATGACCGGTATGACGATACTGTATAGAATTAAGTTGTACACGGGAGCAGCAACCATGCCAACACCGAGCGATCCGAAATCCAAGCAAGGTCCAGTCGACGCCGCCGAGAACGTTGCCAGCGCTCACACGCTTCTCAAGGAGCTACAGAAGAAGGTCGGAGATCATCCCGAACTCGGCGAAGCGATCACCAAACTAGAGATGGCGCTCAGCACGCTCGCAGTAAAAACCGGCGGCCTGCTGTAATCGCGGACAAGTCCGAACGTATGATTTCGAGAAATGGATTGCCACTGGCAGGAGAATCCATGCGGCGCGTTCGCTACTGCGTGGTGACGAGTTTAGACGGCTATATTGCCGGACCAAAAGGCGAAGCCGACTGGATCACTTCGGATCCGGATTTCGATTTCGCCGCGCTATTCAGCCAGTTCGATACCATTCTGGTCGGGCGCCGGACCTTTGACACTATGGTCGCCGCTCACCGCGTGTCGATACCCGGCATCAAGACGATTGTTTTTTCACGCACCCTGAAACCACAGATTCATCCCGAAGTCACGATCGTTGCGAATCATCAACAGGAGACCTTAGCCGCTCTCAAAGCGAACCCGGGAAAAGATATCTGGCTGTTCGGTGGCGGCGAACTTTTCCGTAGCCTTGCTGACACCGGACTCGTCGACACAATTGAAATCCGGATTATCCCGATCCTTCTCGGTGCCGGCGTACCTTTGTGTCCGCAATTGAAGAATCGGATCAAACTCCAGCTCACCTCTCAGGGTATTTCCGAGACTGGCGTTGTCTCCCTAGAGTACGCGATCAAATAACGCCGAACGCCTTTCTCCGATGCAACCGAACCCGGACGCGGCTCTGATAACCATCGAACGCTGCCTCGCTACGTTGACCTGCTACAATCCTCCGTCACCACTCTTGGCGCCTGCCTAGGAAGTTAGTTCCATGTCCAACTCAAATCCCACGCCCCGCACCCGCGTAGTGCGCGAGCCGCAACGCGCCGTATACGATCGCGACGCCGTCAACCAGATTCTCGACGAAGCTTTTCTCTGCCACGTAGGTTTCGCGGCCGATGGCCAGCCCTACGTCATCCCCACATCCTACGGACGCGCCGGAGACATGCTCTACATCCACGGCTCCGTGGCCAGCCGTATGCTGCGCAATCTCGATCAGGGATTCCCGGTCTGTATCACGGTCACGTTGCTCGATGGATTGGTGCTAGCCCGCTCCGTCTTCAATCACTCCATGAACTACCGCTCGGTTGTGATTCTAGGCACGGCGACGCTGGTCCATGATCCAGCAGAAAAACTCGCTGCCCTGCGCGCGATCAGCGAGCATATCCTCCCGCATCGCTGGGACGACTCCCGCCAGCCCAACGAAAAAGAGCTGAAGCAAACGTCCGTCCTGCGTCTTCCCATCAATGAATTTTCCGCCAAGGTTCGCATAGGCCCGCCAGAGGACGATGTGGAAGATTATGCATTCCCGACCTGGGCAGGAGTAATTCCGCTAGAAATGACGCCTGGCAAGCCGATCCGAGACGGGCGCTGCGAACAAGAACTGCCCGCGTATCTAAAGAATTATTCGCGCAAGAAACCCTGCGCCGGCTATGCTCCGTCGGACTCTTCCTGACACCTGAGACCCGACACCGGACACCTGGTTCTCTACGGCAGCAGCAGCAACTTCCCCGTAGTCTTCCGCCCTTCCAAATCGCGGTGCGCCTGCTGCGCCTCTGCCAGCGGATAAAAATGTTCGCTCCGCAACTTGAGTTTGCCGTCGCGAATCATGCCGAAAACCGCTCCCGCGCGCGCCTGCAATTCCTGCGGAGTCGCAATGTAATTTCCCAGTGACGGGCGCGTCAAAAAGATCGATCCCTTCTGCGTCAACACCAACGGATCCAGCGGCGCGACCGCCCCACTCGACCCCCCAAACAGCACCATCATGCCGCGCGGGCGCAGCAGGTTCAGACCCTTGTCGAACGTAGTCTTGCCCACCGAGTCATACACCACATCCACGCCTTTGCCGTCCGTCAACCGCTTCGTCTCCACCTCAAAATCCGCCTGCGTATAAAGAATGATGTCGTCCGCTCCAGCCTCGCGCGCCAGCTTAGCCTTCTCTACTGTCGAAACCGTGGCAATCACGCGCGCCCCAAGGTTGTGCGCCATCTGCACCAGCAGCAAGCCAACTCCGCCCGCGGCGGCATGAATCAGCGCCGTCTCGCCCTTCTTCAGCGGAAACGTGTCGTGACATAAATAATGCGCCGTCATCCCCTGCAGCATGGCGGCCGCAGCATCGCGCTCTGACACCCCCGCCGGAATCTTCACCAGCCGCTCCGCCGGAACCGCCGCGTACTCGGCATAGCTCCCGAGCGTCATCGTATAAGCCACGGGATCGCCCACCGCAAGTCCGCGCGCGTCCTTCAACAAATCGGAGCCGAGCGCCAAAATCGTGCCCGCCCCTTCCTGTCCCAACACCAGCGGAAGCGCCGCCTTGTAGCGGCCTTCGCGGTTATAGACATCGATAAAGTTGACGCCCGCCGCTTTGATCTTCACAACGGCTTCGTTCGATTTTGGCTGGGGAACCGGCAAGTCCACCAGTTCCATCACTTCCGGCCCACCTGTTTGCTTGATCTGTATGGCTTTCATAGTTGTAGGAGATGATCGAGGCGCGCTGAAAGACTCGCGTCCGCCACTATTCTACCGAAACACCGACGGAGGAAAAATCGGGTGCGCACTTCTCACGCCTTTCGATAGTTGGATTTCCACAGTGCAGATATGGGCTTTCCGCGTCGAACCCACCGCACTTCAGTAATCGACTGACTTCTTTTCACCGAAAGCTTCTTGTCGTATCTTTCTATTTGAGTTTCGTCAGTCGAGGCGCGTAACCCAGGAGGCATCGTGATCGAGCAAAAGATCAATGAATTCTTTGGCGATGCCGAGTCTACAGGCTTTGGAACGGGCTGGTGGAGTGGGATACTGTCGGCCTTTTTCGGATTTCTTTCGTTCGGAGGAGTGTTGTGCCTGCATTTTCCTCAGCTTCTGAGCTCTCCGGAACTGCGTCCACATTACCCGATGCACACGATGCGGATTTTAATCCAGTGCCTCATCGTGGGGGCAATTTTATTCGGAGTCATTTCTTCGATCAGACGGAAGAAAAAGACTCTGGCATTGACTGGGATGTTCCTTGCTCATTGCGGCGACGGCGTTGGGTGGATCAAGCGTGCAGATTAACGATAGTTTGCGCAATGGTCCCGCAATCGGTCTGGACTGGTTTTTGCTGGATTTGCTTTTGATGGCACTCATCTACGTGCCCCTCGAAAGAGTGTGGCCGCAGTATCCAGAACAAGGAACATTCAGGAATCAGTGGACTTTAGATGTCGTGTACTTCATGTCCACTCATTTTCCCATCCAGATTTTATCTTTTCTGGTTTTATTGCCCGCCACCCAAGCCGTTAAATATCTGGGCGTTCCCGTTCTTCAACATTCAATCGCTCGACTACCCTGGCTGTTGCAGTTTTTCTTGGCCATTGTGGTTGCCGACCTGGCTGAATATTTCATTCATTTGGCTTTGCATAAAGTGCCTTTCCTGTGGCGTTTTCATGCCATTCATCATTCCTCGAAGGCACTCGATTGGATCGCGGGATCACGCTCCCACTTTGTGGATGACACACTGGTACGCGGATTTATCCTGGTCCCTCTGATGCTCGGATTTTCGCAAACGATCATCCTGGCGTATTTGATTTTTGTCACCCTTCACGCGACCTGGACTCATTGCAATTTCGGCCCTAATGCGAAATGGCTCGAAAAGTACTTGGTTATGCCCCGATATCACCATTGGCACCATACCTCTCAGAAAGAAGGTATCGACAAGAACTTTGCGATTCATTTTCCGTGGATCGATAAACTCTTCGGCACTTACTACTTTCCCAAGGAATGGCCTGAGCGCTATGGGTTGGACGGTGAAGAGATTTCGCCGAGCTTCGTTGGACAGACGATTCAGCCCTTTATTCCAAAAAGAAAAGGAACGGCCTAGAAAGTCGTTGAAAAACAGGATTGGACAACAGCGAAACAGCAAGCCACGATCCTTGAGGGCGCGACAGAGAAGAACACAAAGCTTATGGATGAGCTGGACGCCCGCGTGGGTAACTCGCAGTAACCGGGACGGGCCTGCGCAACAACGTTCAGGACAGTCCCCGAATGTCTTTGCGAAAGGCTTCGAGCTTTGCGACGCAGGTCTTTACGTCGCCTTGAATCATGCTCTTGTCAAAGCTGATGTCGCTGTGGACCTCGCCAATGTCGGCGCCCGCGGCGTTCCATCGCACAGAGGGAAGCTTGAAAGCATCGTCCTGTTGAATCACGAAACCGAGAGCGTCCGTGGGGTGGCTATAACTATCCGGGCCCGCCTGCGACCACACCTTGGTCAGCACTACGCCATTCACTCGCTCCCACGGCACGTAAAAGGGACGCCCGAAGGTGCCGATGCTCAGGTAGAGGCCTTCCCGGTCAGCGCGAATGATGGGCCGCGGCCAGTAGAGCTGGTAAAAACAAACGACAAAAACGCCCGAGAGTAGCACAGAGATTCCTTTCCACCAGCCCGGCGCGCCGAGGAATAACAGCCCGAGGATGGCCGACGCCGACATGCCGATCAGAAGCGACCCTTCGTTGGGCAGCACCTTGTACTCGCCATACATCTCGGTTGGCTCGGCCATAACGATGTCATGCTGCCGCACTTCGATGTCTTGGGCAACTTACGATGGTTTTATTCGTGGACTGGGGCTTACCCTTCGGAACCTACAACCTTACACTGGGGCTGCTCGTCGAAAAAGCTACTGACGGTGCCGCGGAGAAGTTGCACGGGTTGACCCGGGGACGAAGTGGTCGGGTCACGATGGGAGCTGACATAGCCTATGATACGCGGGACTTCGTAAGCACGGTTCGAGAACTGGGTGTGAGGCCGCATGTGGCCCGACGACAGAACGGGCGATCGACGAGCGAACGAGCCGGCATCCGGGTTACTCGGTCAGTCTCAGCAAACGCTGGGTGGTAGAGCAAGCTTTCGGCTGGCTGAAGCAGACCGGACCCCTTAAGGAAGGTGAAACTGCGCGGTCTAGCGAAGGTGGACTGTTTGTTCGTGTTCAGTTGTGCGGCCTTCAGGCTGATTCGTATCCGGAAACTGCGGGCGCAGAGCGCATGAAGCCACCGACCCGACCTTCTGCCCCGTGGTCATCGGGAGCAGATCGGACCTCAAATAACGAAACTCAGGCTGACCGTGCGGTTCGCAGAACAACCCGCACATAGCGCGAGAGGTATTTCAACAAGCTCCTAGAAATCGAGCGCGCCTAGCGGAACATCCGCGGGCACCTGTTTGCCCCTTGCCGTTGCCTTCACCAGCCCGAGACTCTTCATGACTTTGACGGTGAGAAATCCAAAGTCGTATTCGGATTTGTCGTGGCTGAGCCGCAAAAGAGTTTGATAGTGGTGATGATTATTCTGCAGGCAGGCGCTGAAGGTCGCCGTTACAGGCAGCCATTCGCCAATATTCATCGCGTTGTCGCGTTCATCGTCATACCGCCGGTATCCAAATTGTCGAGTGTGGGTCCAATAGTTTTGAACCATATTCACCCACCATGCAAAAATTCGCATGCCAACCCACATCATTAGCGTGAACTTCAAACTTCCAACCAGCTTCCATAGGAGACAAAAACTGGCGGTCTGTGCAACCACTGCAAACATCGGGCTCCCAACCACCCGGAAGGTTCGCGACTTCAAGATTTCATCGGTGGCCAGATTCTCCTGGCACCGATACGGCAGCAGACAGAGATATAAGGTCCGCCAATAACCATCGCCTGAGATTTTATTGGGGTCTCCATCATGGTCCGAGTTTTTATGATGCAATCGATGGCGATTGACCCAGGTGATCGGATTTACATAAACACCGAAGATGTTAGTCACAATGGTGACAGCTTTGATGAACCATTCCTTATAATCGAGTGCCCGATGAGCGATTCCCAAGTGAAGTACATCGGCCAAGTAGAGGCCGCCAAAAAACCAACCGAAAATAAAATAAGCTGCACCGATTAAGATTCCAGCCCAAGGCCGCAAATGAGGCGGGGCGAAATACATGCAACCCAGCATGTAGAAAACAATGATCGAATAGCCGATGAGATTGTATGTTTTCATGATCGCTCCACGTCGGGTTATTCAACCAGAAATCAGAGCTCTCTTCAAATAACAAGTTGAGTACATCAAGGTTCTAGGGCGGGTAGCCACTTCCCGGCCCGAAAGACAGCCCTCCGACCGGATGCCGACGGATGATTCTCCTCGCATCCACTCCCTGTATAGTGTCGTAAACACTGGAGGGACGATGCGTCACCGAATTCTGCAACTGATATGCCTCATCACATGCGTCGTATTCCTTAGTACCGCCGCCCATGCGCAGCCCAGCCATTGGGCCACAGCCGACGACAAAACCGCGAATTTCATGATTGACATGGAGCGCAAGTGGGCCGAAGGCGTCTGCACGAATAATGGAGTTGTCTCTGAGTTATTGGCCGACGATTTCCAGGGCACCAGCACACGCGGCGAGCGTTATACCAAAGAAGATGAACTGCGCGACGAAAAAGGCCGACACTCCGCGCACGGCTGCGGACTCGACGATGCCAGGGTGCGCTTCTTCGGCGAAGACGTGGCCATCATCTACGGCAGCGAGCACGCCATTGGCAAAGACAAAACGAAGCCAGACACGAAGCAGTGCCAGGTCTGGACCGATACCTGGTTGAAGCGCAATGGTAAGTGGCAGATCGTCGCCGCGCAGGACAACAAGGTCGATTGCCAGTAGCCTTGTTCACTTCGTCATGCGTTTCATCGCCCATTCGATTCAGTTCGCTTTCGCTAGACCTTTAGCGCTGCCACGGAACGCCCGGCCGGCATAGTAAGATTCCGCGCCGTTGTGATACACGAAAACCGTGTTGAAGCGGCGATCACAAAATAGGGCGCCGCCGAGTTCTCTGACCTCGGAAGGTGTTTTCACCCAGCTTGAAGTTTTCGTATCGAATTCTCCGAGCCTCTGCAACTCTCGATATTGTTCTTCCGTTAAGAGCTCAATGCCCATGGCTGCCGCCATACCCACGGCGTTATCTTTAGGTTTATTCTCTTTCCTTGAGTCCAGCGCTTCCCGGTCGTAGCAAAGACTTCTGCGGCCTTTCGGACTTTCCGCTGCACAATCATAAAAAATGTATTCGCCCGTCTTTTTGTCGTGACCAACCACGTCCGGTTCGCCGCCAGTTCTCTCCATTTCACTGAGTGACCACAGCTTTTCAGCATCCGCTTCCAGCTTGGCTTGTACTGGAGCCCACTCGAGCCGTTTATGGCGGTTCATGTTCTTCTCAAAACGAGCTCTCAATACCCCGAGCAGTTCTTTACGTGGTTCCGGTGGCAACTCCTTTTTATTGCTTTTCAGCGGTTCGGGCATGATTTTGCGGTCCACCTCGATTCATGATTTTTGAGCCGCCCGGGGACGGTTATCCGGCTTGCCATCTCTTGCGCGGCTGGGGTAACATCCCCCTCCGGTTCCGAAAGTACTTGAAGTCACGTGTCTTCCGTTGCATTGACCCAACGAATTTTGCGATAGTACCATCTCATCATAGATAACAGTCGGTTGGCACTGGAGGCGATTCAGTAAGTCTGTGAAAATATGAGGCTTTCCTCTCACTCTTATCCGGCAATCCTCGCTTCCGCCGCCCTGGCAGCAACTTTGGCGGCAACGGTGGCTTGCCAGAGTGCGCAGAGGCAGTCCTTCATGCCCCCGTCCCAGGCCCAGGCGCCAGCGCTGGTAGCGGCCAGCCATGCGCCGGACCCGCCCCAGAAGAAGCCAGCCGCAGCGGCCGCTCAGCCCCAATCGAAGCCGCAGACGGCCGAGCCCGCGATCGATCCCGTAGCCGACCTGATCGCCACCGTCGAAAAGGAATACCAGTCGGGCCAGAATAACTACCAGGCCGGACACCTCGAAGCCGCCAAGCAGAATTTCGACTCCGCCTTCAACCAACTCCTCGGCAGCGGGGTTGATCTCCACTCCGATGACCGGCTTGAAGCGGAACTTGACCGCATTCTTGATGGCATCAGCGGCCTCGAACTGGCGGCCTTGCAACAGGGTGACGGTTTTGCCGAGCAGAAATCGGAGCCCGCCCCGATCGACGAGGCCAACGAACTCACTCCAACGGTTGACCAGGGCGTGAAAGCCAAGGCGGAAGCCGAGATCAAATCCACTCATTCCGATCTGCCGCTAATGATGACCGACCAGGTTGCCGGCTTCATCAATTACTTCTCTACCCGCGGACGCGGCACCGTCGAGCGCGCGCTGGCCCGCTCTGGGCGCTACGATGACATGATTCGGCGGACTTTACAGGCAGAGGGCGTACCGCAGGAGCTGATTTATCTTGCCCAGGCTGAATCCGGATTCCAGCCGTTAGCCGTCTCTCGCGCTGGTGCTCGCGGCATGTGGCAGTTCATGGGGAGCCGCGCCAAAGGGTACGGGCTTGAGCGCAGCTGGTGGGTGGACGACCGCCAGGATCCCGAAAAAGCTACCCGCGCGGCCGCTCACCACCTGCATGACCTCTATAACGAGTTCGGAGACTGGTACCTGGCCATGGCGGCCTACAATTCCGGGCCTGGGACCGTCCAGAGCGCGGTCAAGCGCACTGGATATGCGGATTTCTGGGAGCTTTACCGGCGCAACGTGCTGCCCAAGGAAACTCGCAACTACGTTCCCATTATTCTGGCGGTCACTATCATGGCCAAGAATCCGGCGCAGTATGGGCTGGATTCGGTGGTGAAGGAAAAGCCGGTTCGCTACGACACGGTTAAGATCAATTATCCTATCGACTTGCGGCTGGCGGCGGAGTGCGTGGATGCTACCGCTTCCGATCTGCTTGACCTGAATCCCAGCCTGCTGCGGATGACTACCCCTAAGGATTCGGGGTTCGAGCTTCACCTTCCGGCTGGAACGGCTGACAAGTTTCAGGCGGCGGTGGCTTCGATTCCTGCCGACAAGCGGGTCTGGTGGCGTTATCACAAGGTGCTCGGTGGAGAAACGCTGGCGGGGATCGCCCGCACCTATCACACGACTCCGCAGGCTATCTCCGAAGCTAATGATTTGAATGGAGATGCGCTGGCTCCTGAGGCGCGGCTGATTATTCCGATTGCTCCGGGAAAACAGACTGACACCTCCACTTACGCTCATGCCATTACGCGCTACAAGGTGCGTAAGGGCGATACGGTAGAGTCGGTGGCGGCGAATTTTGGCGTCTCGGCCAAGATGGTTCGGAGCTGGAACCACTTGAAAGGCGACGGGTTAGCGGGACACAAGGTGTTGTTCGTTCACCTTCCGGTGGCTCCGAGCGCGCGCGCGACTGAGGTTGCGGGCAAGAGTTCCGGGGGGACACATCATGCGGCGGGCACTCGGGTGGCCTCGGCGAAAGCCGCGTCCAGCAGGGCTTCTGGCAGGTTGAGCAAGCCGGCTACGGGAGTGGTGCGGCACAAAGTGAAGCCGGGCGAAACCCTCTATTCGATTGCTAACTCCTACAATACAACGGTCACAGCCATCAAACACGACAACCGGGACATCGCCGTCCTGCGTCCCGGGATGATTCTTGTGGTCCACAACGTCCGCTGAGCGGGCTGCCAAAAACTGTACATACATAAAATGTAACTACAGAAGTGTTTCACGTGAAACGTTTTGTAGTTACAATTCGTGTATGTACTAATATGTATGGCATAGCGGGCGAGAATAAGGGAACAAAACACGAAGGGGATCAGCCTAAGCGGAGGCCAAAAAAAACACACAATATGCGAATAGCAGGCGAACAAAATATTGTTTTGCATACAACCATGTACGTACATGGTGTGCAGGCACAAGATACCAAAAGAGTTCGGCGATTTCTGGCAGCGCAAAGGGGGCTTGACTCGGCATGCTACACTCAGTGCGCATTTTTTCTCCCGTTATTTCCCCGCCCATCGTTTCCCCGCGCTCATGAACCCGACTCGCGACGGTAAAACAAAATCCGAGCTCAAAGTGCACAGAGTCTGAAATCCCACGTTTCGAACGCGGGACGTGGCACCCGGCTTCTTGGAACTGTTTTCGAGGTTGGATTCCTCTGAGGCCGGGTTGGGCGTTTTGAGTTTGGCTGAGGCTGGTAGATAATGATCACGACCGAGGAGGGTCATGGGCGGGAAGCCCGTGGCCCCTTTTTGCTTCTTATTCACAGTGCCTTGGAGGTAATCACGTGGAATGGGCTAAGCTTTTGAGCGTCACGCGAGTTGGCGAGTTAATGGGCAAGGAAAGATCGAAGGAGGATTCCCGAACGCCCTTCGAGCGCGACTACGGAAGAGCAGTGTTTTCAACTCCCGTCAGACGCCTTCAAGACAAAACGCAGGTTTTTCCTCTCGAGGAACACGATGCAGTTCGAACGCGGCTGACACATTCGCTGGAGGTTTCCAGCGTCGCGCGAAACCTGGGTAGGCAGGTGGGTATTTGGCTGCACGGGAAAGGCCTAATTACTGTTAGCCAGATACACGATATTGAAACCATGGCGGCGACTTGCGGGCTGATCCACGACCTTGGCAATCCGCCATTTGGTCACTCCGGGGAGACCGCGATCCAGAGCTGGTTCGAATCAAGGCTGTCCAGCGAGATGCCTGAGAAGGGCGGCAAGGCAAAGGCAACTGGCCGACTGTTCGAGGGTTAGGGATTCCGGGTAAAGAAGGGCGATATGAGTCCCAATACGCGAGCGACTTCCTAAAATGGGAAGGCAATGCCCAAACGCTTCGCCTTATCTCAAGGCTCCAGGTTCTGGCAGATGAATATGGCATTAACCTAACGTGTGGGACATTCTCAGCCGCCTGAAAGTATGTCAGCCCTTCGAACGAACTGGCGCCAGACGACAAATTTCACGAAAAGTCAAAGCCCGGTTTTTTCGCTTCGGAAAATGAAACCGTCAGGAACTAGTTGAGGAAGAGACGGGGACCGTTGGAATTCGGCACCCAATAACGTACCTCGTGGAAGCTAGCGACGACATTGTTTATGCAACCGGCGACCTAGAGGATGGTGTGCGCAAGGGAATTCTGCATTGGGGTTCTTTGAAAGAGAGCTCGAGGCACGTTCGGGCGGTAGCCGTTTGGTTAAAGAAGTGGTTGGGGAAGCAGAAAGGAAGGTCGGTTTCGACAGAAAGAAGACGAATCTCTTAAATGAAGAGGTCACACAAGCCTTTAGGACCTTCTCGATAGGAGCCATGAAGGATGCCGCTTTCCAACAGTTCTGCAGAAGCTACAAAGACATGAGGGATGGCCAATACCATGGGGAAATCGTCAGGGAAGGGACTGCGAAGCGGCCTCCTTTGTTAATGCCTGCACAAGTATTGGGGTGGATTACGTCTACCCTTCGCCCCCGACCTTGAAGCTTGAGCTTATGGGCAGAGGGTGATTCACGATCTGATGAATGTCTTTTGGGAGGGTGCCCGGGTTTGCGGCGCAGGCGACGCTCCCAAAGAGTGTAAGAAAGGGTTCGCCGGAAAGGCTTACAAGTTGATTTCCGCCAACTACAAAAAGGTCTTCTTGAGTACACTTAAAAAAGGTAAGCTACCTGAGCGATACTGTCGATTGCAGCTTGTAACCGACCAAATAGCTGGCATGACCGATAGTTTTGCGATGCGCTTGCACAAGCGGTTAATGAATGGATAGCCATAAAGCAAACGCGGACGAACTCATCTTGCGGAATCGCGTCTCGCGCTTCTTGAGGAGCAGGGCGAGGCTGAAAGCTCCCCTTATAGCTGTCTTGAGACGATTTAGCGAGCGACGATTGCCGGCGGTTATCTTTGGCGGAACGCTCAGAGACCTGATGGTTCATGGCCCGAGGACTGAACCGAGAGATGTCGATGTAGTGGTAGACGGAGCCTCCATTCAGGAGCTCGCCAAACTATTCCAGGATGTGGTCGTACGGCGGACTCGCTTTGGCGGACTACACCTCAACGTCAAGGGTTGGATGGTGAGTGTGGCCGCTATCTGATACCTGGGCGTTGCGTGAACTTGGCGATCGGTTCCAGAGATTTTCAAGCTCTCATCCGAACAATGTTCCTTAACGTTGAGGCTGTCGTCATTGACCTCACAAACCATCGCCGAATGGGAAGACAAATCTACTCGTCAGGATTTTTTGAGGCTATTCGAGGACGCGCATCTGGACATCAATCTGGAAGAGAACCCGTTTCCCGAGCTTTCCGCGATCAGAGCCCTTGTCACTGCGTCCAAGCTCAGGTACGGCATAAGTAAACGATTGGCCCTTATGTGGTTCGTCAGTCTGGCAGTGCGCCTTTGGAGTATTCGTTGCCGTCCAGCTCAGCCACTACGGTCGGGCTAGGCTCGACGCGGAAACGCTTCACGCATGGCTAAAGATCATCCGAGAGCAAATCAACACTCAAGCCTGTAATTCGTGTTCCATTAGAGCCTACCAACTCCCGCTCTGGAACGACCAGCCCGTTAATGCCGATACTGCTGCATAGACGGCGGGCGCGTCAGACGACCATCCCCCACGCACGGCTGAAACCGTTCGCTTCCCTGTCGCTTCTTAACGCTGAAGCGCTGCGCCACCCATCGTTACTCTTTGATAAACTTGAGCCGAGACGGCGAGACGAGCAAGTCAGCCGCAAAAGTGATCCAAAAGCCGGAGAAATACCCTAAGCTCATTGATTCTCAAATACCTTACTAGTAAATCCTTTAGAATCAAAGACCCAGCTAAATTTTCTCCCTAGGTCTTTGACTCCAAAAGACCGGCACGAGGGGAGGAGATGCCTACTGCCGTGCGCGGCAATACCTCAGCAATAACTACCAGCACGGCAAGCCGTCGGTAAACCCAGACATCCGTAGGTTTCCACTGATAGCTGATAGCTGAGAGATGATAGCCTCTCGAGTTGTATGTCGCGCTAGAAGGTTGTGGTCAGGCGGGCGGATACGCTTCTCGAGGGGCCTATGGCGTTGCCGGAGAATAGGCCTCCGAAATCGATTACGTTCAGGATGTTGTTTAGGTTCTGGGCGTCGATCTGGAGGCGCGTGGTGATGCGATCGGATTTGTAGACATCGGCTCCGGCGGAGGCGTTGACTTGAAAGGCGGGATAGATTCGGTCGCGGGCGAAGTTGATGCGGGAGATTACTTGCGGTCCGTATTCGGCTAGGGCTTGGGCGGGACTGGTGTCGATCTGGAATGGAAGACCCGTGTCATATTGAATTCCGGCGGCGATCCAGAGGCGCGGGTGGAGCTGGTAGCGAAGGCGTCCGCGAAGGCTGTGGCGCTGGTCTTGCGAGTCGGGGAAATGTCCGCTTAGCGGGAGACAGGTGCTGCCGGTCGGTTGAATGATACAGGTTTTGCTTACGCCCAGGAGAAGGCCTCCGGTGACTGGGAACCAGGCGTTGCCTACGATGTAGGATTCGCTTAGGAAGCCGGAGAAGCGCTTCCAGTGCGGGAGTTCGAGTTTGGCTTCGGCTCCGTAGAGGATGGCTTTTTCGAAGGCGATGGGAAAGCTGATGCTGGTGTTGAAAATCTGGTCGTCGTCGGCGTAGTTGTTGACGGCGCGGCGGAAGAGGTTGGCGTCGAGGCGGAATTGTCCTGAAGAAGCTTTTGCTGGCTCCGGCTTCGAAGTAGTTGCCGTGGGAGGGTTGCACGGGCAGGCGGAGGACGTTCGGCTCGAAGGATTGCACTTCGGGGGAACTGGAGAGCAGGATGTTCTCGAACGATGGAGTTTGGAAGATGCGGTCGTAGGAGAAGTGGAGCATCACGTTTGTTTTTGGAAAGAAACGCGCTACGGCTAGACGCGGGCTGACGGCATTTTGATTTAGAAGGAGCTGGTAGTGATCCCAGCGGAGGCCGGCGTTGACGGTCCAGTTGCCGACGTGGATTAGGTCTTGAATGTAGGCGGACTGCTCGAGGTCGGGACGGTGTCCGGTGAAAGCGAAGGCGGTTACGGTGCCGGGATCGAAGGGATAGCTGACGGGGTAGTTCGGGTTGGCGGTGATGATGTCGCTGTAGTTTTCGTGGAGGAAGATGTTGTCGGATTCGAGGCCGGCTTTCCATTCGTGATGGCCGTGGTGAATGGAGACGGAGGTGTGGAAGTATCCTTCTTTGAAATCGTTGTGCTGGTTGACGATGATGGGCCAGGAGTAGGGATTGGAGTAGAAGTCGTTGGAGTTGTCGCGGACCATGCCGCGGGCGTCGATGAGAACGTTGGGCGAGAAGATGTGCTGGTAGGTGACGCTGCCCATGGTTTCGAAATTCGCGGCGGTCTGGAGCTGCGCGCGGCGTGCCGGGCGGAGGCGAGGGCTGTCCGCCGAGAGTGGATATTAGCTGCGGGTCTTGCTGCACTAGCTCGTTGGGAATTTCGTAGCGCGCTAGTTCGTGACGGACGATAAACCTTAGGCGATCTTTGGGCGTCAGGTCGCGCTCGTAGTTGGTGGAGAAATCTCCGAGGGTGCCGTTGTTGGTGAAGTTTTCGGGGACTACGGGATTGAGATAGTGGCCGGACATGCTGCCGCTGGCGCTGGCGCCGAAGGTGTTCTTTCCCCAGACGTACTGGGCTTGGGCGGCGGAGGCGGCGGAATCGAAGCTTCCGCCGGAGAGCTCTAGCTGGCCGTGGAAACCTTGCTGCGAATCCTGGAGGGTGTTGACTTCGACTATGCCTCCCATTTTGCGGCCGTATTCGGCGGGGATGCCGCCGGTGTAGATGCTGAGGGATTGGATGTCGTCGGCGTCGATGGCCGGTCCGAAGCTGGGGGAGCGATTGTCGGTTAGGGGGATGCCGTCGACTACGATCTGGGTTTGATATTCGCTGCCGCGGGGATGGAGGACGGCATTGCCTTCGTAGAGCCAGCCGGGCTGGGAGTTCACCAAGTCTTGCAGGGAACGGCCGGGGATGGAGCTGACGCGGGTTTGGATATCGTCGGTGCCTACGTGATTGATGGAGGCGGGCTGATCGGGGTCGAGCAGGGTGTTGGGCGCGGTTACGGTTACGCGATTGTTTCACGGAGGCACGCAGGAGGCGAATGGTGTAGTCGGTTGGAATCTCGGAATGGATGTCGATGGATTCGTCGATTTCCGCGAAACCGGGCTGCTGATTTCCAGCTCATAGATGCCGTAGGGGAGACGGCTGGACGTCCAGTCTTCCCTGCTCGTTGGTGGTTAGCGTGCTGCGGTATTGGTTTGCGTGGCTCGTGATTTGAACGGTGGTTTTGACGGCAAGGCCGTCGGGATCGGTTACTTTGAGGCGCAACTCTCCAGTATTGCTCTGGCGAAGAGCGGGGCGGCCGCAGAGAACAAGATGGCGGCAAATTTCTGTCATAGAGATTGGCTTTTGTAGTTTAGCTGGTTTGCGGGGGGCGATTGGCAGCGATTTGCCTGATCGGCGGTTACCTTTAGCAGCCCAACCCTGATGGCTTGAGCGGCGGGATTACGAAATGGTACCCGCGGCAGTGGCGCGAGCCGCTGCGCTCGGCTTGGACCCTGCGACTACGCTCAGGGCAGGCTCGCGAGGGCGCCCGTCCCTACGCGAACTAGTTCGAACGTGGGGCAGTGATGGGGGTCACGATTTTTTGTGAGATTCGAATTCCCATTCCTGGGCGGGGGGATGCTGGCAATACGTTCGAGAGAGGCGATCGAAAGACTGCTACAGTAGGAAGTGCACTCCGACGAGCCGGAGTGCACATTTCAAATCCTAAGGAGAGCAGGCTCGCTATGCGCATCGCGGTGGTCGGTTCCGGATACGTCGGGTTGGTAACAGGAGTGTGTTTTGCGGATTTGGGACATGAGGTGGTGCTGGTCGATAACGACGAGAAGAAACTGGCGGCGTTGCGCGCGGGCGAGGTGCCGATTCATGAGAAGTTTCTGCCCGAGTTGCTGGCGCGGCATCGGGCCGGGCGGATTACGTTTTCTGGCGACTTGCAGGCGGCTACGCGGGAGAGCGCAGCGGTGTTCATTGCGGTCGGGACACCGCCTACGGAAAGTGGCGACGCGGATATGTCGTATGTGGAGTCGGTGGCGCGGGAAATTGCCGGCGGCGTGAACGGATACAAGGTGGTGGTGGAGAAGAGCACGGTTCCGGTGTATACGAGCCAGTGGGTGCGGACGATCATCACGCGGAACGGGGCCGATCCATGCGCAGTTCGACGTGGCTTCGAATCCGGAATTTCTGCGGGAAGGAACGGCGGTTACAGATTTTCTTTATCCCGACCGGATTGTGGTGGGAGTGGAAAGCGAAGCAGGCGGCGGAAGTGATGCGGCAAATTTATGGGCCGCTGACGAGCGGATGGTATTACGGACGGGGGGATGCGATTCCGCGTCCGGAAGCGGCGCGAGACAAGGCGCCGCCGCGGCTGATCATTACGAGCACGAAGAGCGCGGAAATTATCAAGCATGCTTCCAACGCATTTCTGGCGATGAAGATTTCCTTTATCAATGCGGTGGCGTCGATCTGCGAGTCGGTGGGAGCGAATGTGCAGCAGGTGTGCGACGGGATTGGGACGGATTCGCGAATCGGGCCGCGATTTCTGAATCCGGGGATCGGGTATGGCGGGTCGTGCTTTCCGAAAGACCTGATGGCGTTTCGGGCGGTGGCTAAGGAAAACGGATATGACTTCCGGCTGCTGGAAGAAGTGATTCGTATTAATGAGGATCAGCGGCACCGGTTTTTGCGCAAGGTGCGCGAGCGTGCTGTGGACTCTGCGGGGAAAACGGCTGGGCGTGCTGGGGCTGGCGTTCAAGGGCGGGACCGACGATATCCGGGAGTCTCCGGCGCTGCTGCTGGTGCAGGAGTTGCTGCGCGAGGGCTGCCACGTTTGCGCTTATGATCCGGCGGCGATGGAGCGGGCGAAGGAAGTGCTGAACTCGGGAGTGGAGTTCGCGTGCGGATGCTTATGAGGCGGCTACGGGCGCGGATGCGGTGCTGATTCTGACGGAGTGGGAGGAGTTTGCGGCGCTGGATCTGGAGCGGTTGCGCGGGCTGGTGAAGTATCCGATTGTGCTGGATGGGCGGAATCTTTATGATCCGGCGGTGATGGTGGAGCAGGGATTCTCTTATTACAGCGTGGGGCGTCCGGCGGCGTTGACGGAGGAGTTGACGGCGGCACAGCCTAAGAAAAGGCAGAGCGCGTGAGGGGATCGCTGAGAACCGCATGGCGCTTGCGGCGGTTTCCCTCAGCGGCTAAAGCCGTCGATGCAAGCGGACAATGCGGCGGTAAACCGTTCCATCCCATCACGCCAAAACCAGGCGTGTTGGGGACCCCGGCGCTGCGCCACCCAGAAGCAAATGCAAATGCTAAATCCTTTGCTCGACGCTGCCGTGGAATCCCACCCTTGCGCAAAAAACGCGCAAGGATGGGGCACCCATCGGTCGTTTATCGCAGCGGTAAACGGCTCCACAAAGCCAGGCGTGTTGGGGACCCCGGCGTAGCAAATGCAAATGCTAAATCCTTTGCTCGACGCTGCCGTGGAATCCCACCCTTGCGCAAAAAACGCGCAAGGATGGGGCACCCATCGGTCGTTTATCGCGGCGGTAAACGGCTCCACAAAGCCAGGCGTGTTGGGGACCCCGGCGTAGCAAATGCGAATGCTAAATCCTCAGCTCGACGCTGTGGTGGAATCCCACCCTTGCGCAAAAAACGCGCAAGGATGGGGCACCCATCGGTCGTTTATCGCAGCGGTAAACGGCTCCACAAAGCCAGGCGTGTTGGGGACCCCGGCGTAGCAAATGCGAATGCTAAATCCTTTGCTCGACGCTGCCGTGGAATCCCACCCTTGCGCAAAAAACGCGCAAGGATGGGGCACCCATCGGTCGTTTATCGCGGCGGTAAACGGCTCCACAAAGCCAGGCGTGTTGGGGACCCCGGCGTAGCAAATGCGAATGCTAAATCCTTTGCTCGACGCTGCCGTGGAATCCCACCCTTGCGCAAAAAACGCGCAAGGATGGGGCACCCATCGGTCGTTTATCGCAGCGGTAAACCGTTCCACAAAGCCAGGCGTGTTGGGGACCCCGGCGTAGCAAATGCGAATGCTAAATCCTCAGCTCGACGCTGCCGTGGAATCCCACCCTTGCGCAAAAAACGCGCAAGGATGGGGCACCCATCGGTCGTTTATCGCAGCGGTAAACCGTTCCACAAAGCCAGGCGTGTTGGGGACTCCGGCGTAGCAAATGCGAATGCTAAATCCTCAGCTCGACGCTGTGGTGGAATCCCACCCTTGCGCACAAAACGCGCAAGGATGGGGCACCCATCGGTCGTTTATCGCGGCGGTAAACCGTTCCACAAAGCCAGGCGTGTTGGGGACCCCGGCGTAGCAAATGCAAATGCTAAATCCTCTGCTCGACGCTGCCGTGGAATCCCACCCTTGCGCAAGAAACGCGCAAGGATGGGGCACCCATCGGTCGTTTATCGCGGCGGTAAACGGCTCCGAATCTGCTTAGTAGTCTGTGAGCCGGTGAAATCCTACAAGAAACGATGACGAAGCAACTATGAAGACGCTACGGGCGCTGGTTACGGGAGGGGCGGGATTTCTGGGATCGCATTTATGCGACGGATTGCTGGGCGAAGGGTATGCCGTGGTTGCGGCGGACAATCTGATCACGGGACGGCTGGCGAACATCGAGCATTTGCGGAACGAACCGCGGTTTGAGTTTGTGGAGAAAGACGTTTGCCAGGCGGGCGAGTGGGGACCACTCGATTATGTATTTCACTTCGCAAGTCCGGCAAGCCCGGTGGATTATGCCAAACACGGGATTGAAACTCTGCGGGTGGGGTCGTATGGGACGTTTGAAGCGCTGGAAGCGGCGCTGCGGTCGGGCGCGAAGTTCATGATGGCGTCGACTTCGGAGTGCTATGGCGATCCGATGGTGCATCCACAAACCGAGAGTTATTGGGGAAATGTGAATCCGATCGGACCGCGGTCGGTGTATGACGAGGCGAAACGGTTTTCGGAAGCGGTGACGATGGCGTATCACCGCTATCACCAGGTGGACACGCGGATTCTGCGCATTTTTAACACGTATGGACCGCGGATGCAGATCAATGATGGACGGGTGATTCCGAATTTTATGTGGCAGGCGCTGCGCGGAGAAGATCTCACGGTGTATGGCGACGGCAGCCAGACGCGGAGCTTCTGCTATGTGAGCGATGAAGTGGATGGGATTTTGCGCCTGGCGCGATGCGGGGAACATGGGCCGGTGAATATTGGGAATCCATCGGAGTTCACGATTCTGGAGTGCGCGCGGAAGGTGATTGCGACGACGGGGTCGGCGAGCCAGATCAAGTTCGAAGCGCTGCCGCAGGACGATCCGAAACAGCGGTGTCCGGATATTTCGAAAGCGAAACGATTGCTGGGATGGGAACCGAAAGTGACCCTGGAAAGCGGGCTGAAGCTTTCGCTGGAATATTTTCGCAAGGCCGTGCTCAGCGAACGGACCTCATCCGTCTAGCCCGGACTTCCCCGCCCGGTACTTCCCGACATCTTCCTGTGCCTTTCGGCATCATGCTTCGAGCCGATGCGGCAAGTTCCGTTGGCTAACGGACCCCGTGCGCATTGCAGAAGTCGCTGTATTTTTGGTCGACGGTCTGGATGTGGTTGGTGAGCCACTTCTGCAGGAAGGTCATCAAGTCGAGCGTGACGGCGGTGGCGCCGGCATCAAATTCTTTTTTGAATGCCAGGATCTTATTCACGAAATCCCGATGTTCGGCACGGTGCTGGGACAAATTCGGGAACGCGTGTTTTTCCAGCAGTTTTTCTTCTGCCGCGAAGTGCTGGACGGTGTATTGATGCAGACGGCTCAGCACATTGCCGACGATATCCTTGCCGTTGCCTGAACGCATGGCCGTATAAAGTTCCCGTATGATTTCAAATAACTTTTTATGTTGAGCGTCCATGGCGTCGACTTTCACGCTATAGGCGGCGGTCCATTGAAATGCGTTGTCCATTGAAGTCTCCAGTTCGTTAGCCTTGCAAAGATAGAGTAGTGCCCTCGCCGTGGAACACCAGATCACGTGGGGACGTACCGGAAATTAGTAGAACTAGTCTCATAAATGCTCCTCCGCGGGGGGCTTCCGGCCCTCAGGGGTTAGACAGGTTGCGGAAAAACTCGGTTGCGCTGCTTGGCCGCTTTCGAGCGCACGAGAACTCGTCTTTCGCCCCTCTGGGGCTTGTCATTTTCTACGTGTACCCACGGCTTGCGCCGTGGGCTGCATTCTTACGCCGCTTTGCGGCTGATGCTGGTGGATTCTATTGCACCGCAGATCGTCTTTCACCGCAGGTGCGAGAGTTGGTAGAAGCCGTGCCTTACCCGAACCATTCCTGTCCTACCCAAACCACAAATGAGACCCGTTGTAGTCTTTCAGAGACAAGAATCGTGAGCAGTCGGGATGCGGAGTTTTCGGCGAGATTCGCCTTGGTGATTAACGGCTACGTTCGTCGAGCGATTGGGCGGTGGTCAGAAGAGCGAGAAGGCGCAGAATTTCTTCGCGTTCGGTGGAATCCCGGAACATAAAGCGCACTCCCATGCCAAAACCCGGGTGAGTGGTCAGCACTTGACCGCGGATGCGCAATTTAGTGTCGGCAGTGCGGACGAGGATTTCCACGGCCGACTGCCCGGAGAGTGGAGTCGGCATTTCGACGTAGCAGCCACCCTCGCTGATATCGGACAGAGTGCAGCGATTGGGGACGGCGTCGCCAAGGCGGTAGACTTCCGCTCCCAGTTTGCAGGCGAGACGTTGCTCCCCGCGGCGGTTGCCGGCATTGGAGACAAAGCGGGAATTGTTCAGTTCCAGGTCCAAAGTCGCTGGTGCGGCTGGATGGAGGCACGGGCACGGGATTCGCGGGCGGCTGGGTTGGCGACAGTTTGCCCGCGGCCTGCGGTCCGGTGGCGGCGCGGCCGCTATTCTGCTGCATCCAGGTCTGCATGAAGCGGCGCGAAGATTGGGGCACGTCGAGGAAACGGATTCCAGTGCGGCCGCTCGGCATCCTGCCAGGCAACCTCGCCCGACAAGCGCACCAGTTGCTGCTGGCCGGGAAGTGCGAACTCGAAATAAACCTTGCAGGCGGAGGGCAGGCCCTTGGCGGTGTGGATCAAAGTTCCGCCATCGCTGAGATCGGCGAGAACGGCGTTCATTTCGGGCGCTCCGGGATAGGCGACGTTGACGGTCGAACCGACGGCAGCGCGGGCACCGCGGCGGCGTTCGTGACGCATAAGGCCGCGGGCGGCGCGCAAACTGATGCGCGTGCGCTCGGACGAAAGCGGGCGATAGAGCACAAAGTTGGCGCCGAGGCCGAACACGGGACGGGCATTGAAGCCGCCGTCGACGACGGCGATCAGCATGGTGGCGCGATTCCTGGGGGACTGACGCAAACGCGAAAGAAACTCCTCGGAACTCTGGTCGGCGCGATAGTCGAGAACAATGGCGTCGAAGCGCCGAGCACTCGAGCAATTCCAATCCGCGGGAAATCGAGAGCGAATGTTCGACCGCCATGCCGAGATCGGAGAGGATGAGGGTGAGCAGGGTGGCGGATTCCTGATCCGAGCACACCACGAGGGCGGTAACGTCCATAGTGCAATCATCGTAAGAGAGCATCGGGTTCACCACAAGTTACCTGTGTCACGGTGGAGAGCAAGTCTTTTGCTACCTAACGACATCAAGGGAAACAGGAAACGGCTCTCTCGAAATTTCGTATGCCTGGTGATTCATATTTTGCAGGGCATCCGAGAATCAGGGCACTTATGGCACGTTCGTAACAATTTTCCGATTACGTTACTAACGGACAATGGCCGAAAGGCCGGTGTACCCCGGTACTTTGACGTACCCGCGGACAGTTCCTACCATCGAGTTAGTCAGTGCAGTGTCGGACGGCGATCCCTCCCAAGGGGCGCTGGAGATACTGGGCTGACCCATACCAGTTATATGGTTGTTTTTCAGGATCTGGTTTTTGACGGTCAGGTTTCAAGACGTAGAACGCCGCGGGTACGGCAAATGCTTATGAGAAGGCTGGAAACAAAAGCGGACAATCGGCGGCATCGGGCGAGCGGTTTCAGTTTGGTGGAAATGGCCATCACAATGGCGATCCTCATCATCACGGCAGTGGTTTCGGTGATCAGCCTGGTGCCAATGGTGAATGCGCAGCACGTAACGAACGCCTATAACACTACGTTGGCGGCACTGAGGCAGGCGCGGGACTGCTCGGTTTCGCAGCGGACTTCGTACCAGGTGACCTTCAATCAGGTGGCTGGATATGCGTCCAATATTGCGGTGACGGGGACGCTGGCATTTGCGGGTGATCCGTGCGCGGTGACGTATCAATATCCGACGGATGTTTTTTTTCTGGTGCCTCCGGCTGGGACGGCCGGTCCAGACGGCTATGGAACGGGAACCAACGCGGTTGACTTTGGCTATACGGCGAGCAGCAGTTCCGGTGGGGCCACGACAATTTACTTCTGCCCCGACGGTTCGGCACAAACGGCGAGCACTTGTAATGGCTACGGCAACTGGGATGGTGGCGTGGTGTACCTGGGGCAAAACGGAAACGTGGGGAGTTTCAGAGCCGTGGACTTGTGGGGCGGGACAGGACGGGTTCACGGATGGCGGCTTTACCCGAACGGGGGAACGTATCAATGGCTACGACAATGATGCGAAGAAGCAGAGATTCTCGAGGGCGGAAGGCGGCGGAGAGCGGGTTTTCGCTGATCGAAGTGGTGATCTCGATGGCGGTGCTGACGGTGGGCATGGTCAGTCTGCTGGGCGTGTTCGGATTGGCCATGGCGTCGACGCAGACTTCGGGACAAGACATGATCGCCAAGCAACTGGCGAACGAGGCGTATGAAACTCTGGTGACGGCGCGCAACTCGTCGCAGATCACCTTTGACGATATACAGAATTCGGGCTCGTCGACCTGTCCGATCACGGGCGCGGCCAGTTGCGGCATCTTCGCGAATGGGCCGCAACCGATGTACCAGGCAATCACGACGGGAACGTATGCCGGCATTCTGGGGACGACGTTCGACATTGGACAGCCGGAACAGACGCTGCAGGATCCGGGGCCGGACGGGATTTTTCAGACGGTGGACGACACGTTTGTCCCTTTGATTGGGTACACGCGTACGATTTTGGTCTCGCCGCTTTATGACTCCTCGGGCAACCTGATCAGCACGGTGCGCAGCGTGACGATCACGATGAATTACACGACTCCGCAGATGAAGACGCAGAAAACGTACATTCTGAATTCGTATGTTTCGCAATATCAGTAAAAGGGGAGCTATGAGAAATCGTTCAACCAAGCGCGAGAGTGGATTCAGCCTGCTGGAAATGACGGTTTCCGTGGCCCTGGGAGCGATTGTACTGGGCGCGGCGGTGCAGATCTACATTCAGGGAGTGCAGGCGACGTGGTCGACAACGCAAAGGGCGGAGTTGCAACAGGATTTTCGGGCGGCCTCGAACATGTTGACCACGGATATAAGCCTGGCAGGGGCGGGACTGGCGCAAGGTGCGGCGATCGCACTGCCGAACGCGAGCACTCCGGTGTATGGCTGCGCACAGGTAGGTTCATCGCCGTATCCGTGTTACATCAACCTCACGTCGGTACCGTATCCGAAGCAGGGCGCCACGCCTTATATGTACGGGTTGCTCCGGGATATAACGTAGGACCGACCTTGCTCACTTCGCAAGGCCCCACTGATGCGATCACGGTGGTGTACACGGACAACAATTTCTATCTGGACTGCTACACGGCGACGATCACGACGGCGACGACTGTAACCTTCACGCTGCCGGGGACGACAAGCGCGAACTGCACATCGCCGACGGGCAACGCCGGGGCGCAGAATGTGTACGACTCAGCGGTGGGACTGGTGCCCGGCGATCTGGTGTTGTTCACATTTGGATCCGTCAGCGTGGTGGCCGAAGTTACGACCGCAGCCACGACGGGCGGGGTAGCCACCTTTGCTGCGAGCGATGCGCTGCTCATGAACCAGGCGTCGACCGTCCCTTATAGCCTGGCCTACCAATTTACCCACGGGCCGGCCGTTGGATATGGAACGCGGCTTCAGGTGGTGAGCTATTACGTGGACAACAGCCCGACGCCACCGCGACTGATGCGGCAGGTGAGTGGACACGTTCCGCAACCGGTGGCGGAAAACGTGGTGTACCTGAAGTTCACCTATAACCTCTTCAACGACACGACCGATGCGCCAGCGATCAACTGCACGAATCCTGGGGCGGCGAGCGACGGCTGCAGCGGGGCTTCGACCGGACTGCTTCCGAACCAGATCACGCAGATCAACGTTCAGAACATGGCCATGGACAGCACGGTGAACAGCTCGCAGTTCGGGCAGAACAACGGATATCAGAGGATGGACTTGCAGACCTCGGTGAGCGCGCGGAATTTGACGTACGTAAATAATTATCCAGTGAATTGACGGAGATATAGCAAAGCTGAGTACGGCGGGGAAGGCAATGGGGATCGAGATCATGGGGAGTTACGGTATGAGAAGCGCGAGAGTGCACGGCGGGAAACAACACAGCAGGGGATTCACTCTGATTGCGTCGTTGCTGATGCTGTTGCTGCTGTCGGGGATCGCAATCGGGCTGCTGATGATGACGAACACCGAAGGCAAGGTGGGCGGAACGGATCTGCAGAACAACCTGGCATTTCACGCGGCCGAGGGCGGCATCGAGAAGATGGCCTCGGACCTGGCGTCGACGTTCACCAACGCGCAGTCGCCGACTGCGACGCAGATTTGCGCGGTGAGCGGCAGTTCTTATCAACCGGTGATGACGGGGGTGACGTGGACGCAGTATTCGGTGACGCCGGCGTCGGGTTGTGTAACGGAGCCGCCGACCCATTCCTGGGGTCAGATTCAGGGGTCGGGACAGGAAGCAGGATTGTGGGCGCAGATCATCCCGGTGAACATGCTGGTGACGGCGGCGCTGCCGGGCGGGCAGGAAGTGAGTATGACGCGGGGCGCGCAAGTGGCGCTGATTCCGGTGTTCCAGTACGGAGTATTTTGCGAAGGCGATTGCGGATTCTTCGACAGCCCCAATCTGAATTTTGCGGGACGTGTGCACACCAACGGCGACTTGTACCTGGGCGTGATGCAAGGTTTCACGCTGACGTTTCACGACAAAATGGAAGCCTACGGAAACGTGGTCACCGAGGTGCTTCCGAACGGGCTGACGATCAATGCGGGTTCGGGGCAAGACGTTGGCAACGTATACATTCCGACGGCGGTTGGGGGATGCAGCACGCCGACGACGAATTGTGTGACCAAGGCGGCGAACAGCGACCCGGCGGGCAGTCCGTACGGGGATGGCAGCGTGCAGGGTAAGGGTGGAAATCCGCCGCAGTCCACGTATAACGGCAATCCGGTGACGGGCACGTGGAATACGTTTTCCAACACGACCACCAACCACATGCTGATCAACGGGAACTATGGAAGCACCACGGATCCGGGGACGGGCGCGAAGAAACTGTCGCTGCCGTTCGTGGCGCCGGGCTCTTTGCCGAACGAAATCATCCGGCGGCCGTTGTCGAACGACTCGACGGCGCTGCAGCAATCGCGCGAATATAACATGGCGCAGATTCACATCCTGCTGGACGACGATCCGGCGAATTTGCCGGGCGGTGCATCGGATACTAATAATGTGCGCCTGGCGAACGTCTCGGGCAGCAATCAATATGGAATTGTGATGACGGCGGGAAATTATCCCGCGGCGCTCGGAACGCCGCCGGCGAACACCACCTATAATCTTTACTTCGCCAGTGGCTCGAACGCAGTGCCCAATTTTGCCCCTGGCGCCAACTGTTCAGGCATCGTTTGCGTCCCGGATTGGCCCTACGCACCGGCGGCTCAGACGCTGGGGTCTCCGCTTCCATCGCTGCAACCGGCGGGCGCGCCCATCGACTGGAATCATGGCACCCCGACGATCAGCCTTTGTCCGCCAGCAGGTGTCAATGCCAGCAGCACGCCTACTCCACCTGCTACTTGCCCTTGGACCGACGTATATCCGTACTATGCTCCGCCCAACCCGGTTGGGGCGACGCTCTACAACTCGCAGTATTCGACAACCTGGAACCTGCTCGATGGGTACCTGCGAGTGGAGTACATTGATGCCACAGGCACGTGGCACCCTGTAACCAACGAATGGCTCAGCCTGGGATTTGCGCGCGGCATCGCACCGCCGACAGCCTCGGAAGCGGGAACACCGGCGGGTGGGTCTAAGAATCCGATCAATCCAAATGCGATTCTACTGTTGCAAGAGCCAGCGGATCGAGCCGGCAGCCTGACGATGCCCACCTCGACAGCGACGTCGCCGACTTGCACTGCATGGAACACAGGCCATACGATCTGCACAGCGTGGACTGCGGGCGTGCCGCCCGTGGTTGTGTCGGATCTA
>CAVOTW010000018.1:0-341235 GCA_963699405.1 uncultured Acidobacteriaceae bacterium
TCATCAATGATTTGCAAGGCCAGTTGTCGCAGGCCAGAAAGGTGATCATCGCTCAGAGCTTCCAAGGTTTCTCAACCTCGACCACCTTCCAGATGGACCCTAGTCTGGTTCCCCGCGACAGTTCGCTGATAGGCCTGCAACAACAACTTCAGAGCGTGGCGGCGAATGAATTGCCATCGCTTCGGACACTGCAGTCCAAAGTCGTTCCCCTACAAGCAGCGGCGGTAAAACTTCTCCTAGCAAATCTCGGTGATGCAGGCACCGCATCCGCGGTCCTTCGCAACGCGACCGACGCAACAAAAGAGATCAAGAGGCTCATTGACAAGCCGACATTGAGCGACCTCGACCTGAAAACTCTCAGCGCCCAAGGCTCCCTGATTCTTAATACTTTGTTGAACGATCAAGCAAAAGAAGCGCTCGGTCAGTTACCTACAGCGCAATCAGAGATCAAGGCTTACTACGATAAACTCACCGCAATCTCGGCCGTTATCACCTCACCGACGCCGCTCAAGAAAGGGTTGAGCGTCCAAGGCTGCCATCGCTTACGCCGAAAATGAGCTTACAACTCCTGGAATCGCTTGGAGAGATTCACGAGGCGCATACGACTTTGTCACAGACACTAAATCTGCAAGGTCAGGAATTAGCGGACGGGCTCACCGTCGGGGTTGGAGCGCTCACTAAGAATTGGGACACCTTAGCTGACGCGGCGCAAAAGGTGAGTCCGGAAATGATCACGCACAACCAACTCCCGTTAGGGTGCGAAATCTTGTGCCCTTCATGCGGGATTTGGTGACCTGAATGATGTCCTCACAGGTAAGATGGCCGTGGACGTGCCCACCCTCTCCAAGTCCTTGTCGGCCGTGGGCATACTTCCTCGCGGCACCGCTCTTGCGGACGCTTCTTCAGCCCTGACTCAAATCATGGCGGCGAAAGAGATTACACAGCCGCAGCGACGGGTCTATTTCCTCTCTTACCGAACTGAACAGCCACGGCGTTACCATTCCCGGCATTCAGCAGCTTGCTCCGGTGTTGACGACCGCCAATTCCATACTTAAGGCCGCAGGCCCAATTGCGACTATCGCTGGGTTTGCAAGTGGCCTCTTTGCATTTGGCGCAATCGGCGGGCTTGGCGGTCTGGGCGGCTCGGGTGATGACGCAATCGGGGCGGCGCTCCAACAGATCAACGAAAAACTTGACAAAATAAACTCTAAACTTGACACCGTTATCTCGAAGTTGGACGCCCTGAGTGACCAGATGGCCAAGGATCATGCCCAGGTAATGAACGCGCTGGAGGCCATCGAATTTGACGTTGCGCGCACCTATTATCTGATGACAAATGAAATGCCCAACAGGGTGCGAAACCCTTGTGTGCGATCGACTGACTCAACAGAGCAGTATCTGAGTGAGCAACTTAAAAGCTGTGACGACGCTCTCGCTAACATTTACATCGCAGATCTTCTTCGAAACGGACCTCCGCGGAGCTGACATTTGAAACGATCTCCGCAGCTCAACCTAAACAGAAACGCGCTTACCCAATTTACGGATGAAGTGACGTATCGGCAAAATCTAACGAACCTCCTATCAAACACTGATTGCCAGGGCTTGAGCTATCCCAGCGCGGATTTGGAGGGCCTGCAGTATAAAATTGAAGAGTATGGCCGGCGTACTGATTCGAGGAATTGTTCGACGTTAATCGCATCAAACTTGATAGAACCTGGGATTTTGACACAATACGTTAATTGGGAACAGAATGCCTTCGCTGCGACACCCCGCCTAGGACGCGCTGAAGCCATTGCATGGTGGCAAGCCGCGGGTCCACATATTCGTGAGCGCTGGACCTCAAAGGAACTACCACTTCTGAACCTTGCCATTGCCCAACAAGCGGCGGTCAGTGGCGATGTCCTGATTGGAGAGTTGTCGGCGTTGCTGGATAAGTCTCTCAAAGATGATGGCCAACGTGCTGAGCTCGCCAAAGTGTGGAAAGAAAACGGCGTTCTGTCGGAAAATATAACCCGGTATTGGATTTGGTCAAAGATGCGTTCACAATCTTCTGTTCTCGCCGCTCAGCAGGGTCCGGAATGGCTGCGTACTTTGTACGCATTTGCGTGGGAGGCGGGCGACGACGAATATTGGTATCTACTGACGGGAGCATCTCCGAAGGAAGTCCGCTTTACCCGTGTTCCAATGAAAAGGACCGGTGCCGACGGCAAAGAAGTAACTGAGATGGTTTGGAACGTTGCATTCAGAGATTTGGCCGCGGTGCAAATGGCCAATCCTACTGAAATGAACCTGTTGGAGCTACGGTGGCCCTCCGTCTTGGTGCAGGTCGTAAACGCCAGGAATACGGTCCTTGATGCGCTGGGAGGCATGGCCCTCGTTGAAAATTCTTTTGCGGATGCTTCACATAAAGATCTCAAGAACATCCTGGAAGCGTTTCTGGTGTCCTCACCTGAGAAACACTAGTTTAAGCTCGCCATTTACCACACTCCTTTCTAACGCCGCTGCCGTAAACGTGATGCGGTTCACAAACGCCCTTCGGGGAGATTACTATCCGCAAATCGGCTTGTAGGATCGCGATTGCTCGCAGTGGCGAACAAAAGGCGAATATGGTACGCTTTTTCACGTGGTTCTTCGAACGTGCACAGTTGCGGTAAAGGATCTTCGAGACGTTGAGCACTCCATAGAGGTCACGGCGGAGACTCTCTATGAAGCGATCGCCACGGCTCTCGCCGCCTTGCAGCAGGACAACTGGGTGGGAGAGATCGGCCAGGGATTCACAACCGTGACTGTTCTCGTCCAACAGCCTCCCGTAAAACATGAAGTTAAATTGAGGGACTTTCTGTTATGGCTAAATCGTCAAGGACGATCTCCAGCAGAGGTTATCCTGAAGCAAAAGCTGGAGAAAATACTAGGCCAAGTGAATCACACGAGGACGTGACTGAAAAGGCTAAGGAAACAAATCAGCAAGAGATCGTCTGGCTTTTAACGACTCGGAGTCTCAGCCGCTTTGTGGGCGTGTTTCGCTTGTTGCGCAGCTTGCGTAACACCCGTTTTCGCCGCGGGCGGCCCGAACGGGTCCTTTCCTTGGAGCAGAGAAGATGCAACGAAGCTAACTAGTATCATCGCACTCAGCAATCCCCACAAGAGAACGACCGGCTTCCAGGGAACGAGAATCCTCATGGCAGAACCTCCGGGACGAAGACGACTCAGCATTATTGTACTGCTAAAAGCCGGAACTTTGATTCGTGAATACCTATCAATTGCGATTGTCCGAAGAATTAAGTATTCCTCGCTGACATTGAACGTATGACATTCAGATTCTCCTGTAGTCTCGCCTGGGACGGGGCAACAAAGCGATTCCGGGGTGTCCGGAATGGACCCCACCTAAGACGTACTTGTCGTACGATGCGGAGGAGACATCAGCGACACAACTACCAACATGAGCATGGACAACTTCCAGACACCGCCCATCATTAACGGCAGGTACGCCCTTCAAGGTTCTCCCCGGTCTGGTGGCACCGCCGACGTTTACCCGGCGATTGATCTGCAGGGCGGTGATAAGGTCGCGATAAAAATCTTTCGAACGGGCGCGGTGGACGACGAGATTATTCGAGAAGTATTTTCGCGAGAGGTATCGGCCCTTCAGGATCTCAAGCATGATTCCATCGTTGAACTGCGGGATCACGGGATCGATCGCCTGAGCGGCAAGCCGTTCGTCGTTCTGCAATGGATGGACTCGGATGTCTCGGAGTTGTTGAAGGACCATCCCCCACAGGGGTGGGATTCATTTTACGAGTCGATAGGTCGTCCGCTGCTCGGGGCAATCGCTTATGCCCATTCTCGTCAGATAATTCATCGCGACGTCAAGCCGAAGAACATTTTGCTTGATGCGGCCAGGACGATAAAGTTGGCAGACTTTGGCATTTCAAAGCTAAAGCGCATCATCGATCCTGGCATTACTTTGAACGAGTTTGCATCGCGTCCTTTTTCCCCGCCAGAATCCGATACGGGGGAGCACACGTACGCTAGAGATGTCTTCGCATTTGCTGTGGTAGCACTCTACTGTCTTGCGGAGAGCCCCATCACGACGTACGACGATGTCCGACAAGCGCTGCGTGAATGCGATCTGCCTGATGACATACTTCCGGTTCTTAAGAAGGCGCTGTCAGATGAGCCATCGCAACGGCAGCCGACCGCCGCGGTCCTGCTGGCTGAATTGGAAAGCGTCGCTGAGCTAAGGGAAGCTGGTTACGCAAAAAAGGAACCCATTTACCTTAAACTGCACGCGGCTGGATTCCGGAAAGCCAAGGCGATATTCCAAACGGCTGACATTAGTGAAGCTGAGTCCCTGATTCGGGAAGACCTCGATAGCGTTTGCGGAATAGCGCGCCAGACAGAAACTGCGCAACGTTCTGGAAGTGCACGGTTCAGAGTGATTGGCAGTTCGTGCGCCTATGTTGTAGCACTTGACAGCGCTTCGGAAGCGCATCTCCTGATTATTGACATATGGAGAGGCCAGCCTTCGGTGCTGGAAAAGATGCGTGAGGAAGCCTACATTCCGAGGTTTTACTCGTTCGTGTTCGGTTATCCCACCCAAATTCTTTCAGCGAAGGACAGGTTGCTGGCTCTTCAGGTCGAGCTTGATCGGCACGCCTCAGATCTGGCGGTTAAGCGACTAGAAAGGGCAGAGGATGAATTATTCCGAACCTGGGCTAATACGCTTAAAGCGAAAGCAGATTTGGAAAGGGTTCGTGAAGAACCTGTTAAGTACATCAGTGTTTTTGACAATGAGGGGGATCGAATAGCCTTCGAGTTGGCAGTTCCTCCAGAAAACGACGTTATCGGGCAATCGAGACAAATTAGGCAACATGGCGTCACCTGTGTGACAGGTGATGTCGAGGCACTCGAAGGGCGACAGCTTACGCTGCATGTGGAGAAACGATTCACCGAACGCTTGCCGGCCACTGGGGTTTTGGTAATTGACCGATTTGCCGCGAACACTGCGATAAAGCGCCAGCGGGCTGCCCTCGACGCAGTGAGATATGACGGAAGCTTGCGGGCAGATCTTCGTTCGTTACTCGTTCGGCCAGAATCGGTTGCTGCACCGACTCCAATTGGCGATGTGCAATTCGTTCAGACGGACCTTGATGAAACTAAGAAGTCCGTCGTTCAGACCGCATTGGGCACCAAAGACTTTCTTTTGGTGGAAGGTCCTCCTGGTACTGGCAAGACAACGTTCATTACAGAGGTCGTCCTGCAGACCCTTAAGCTGAATTCAGACGCCAGGATTCTTCTGAGTTCTCAGACCCACGTTGCCCTTGACAATGCGGTTGAGAGACTGCAGAGATTCCAGGGAAACCTGAAAATCGTCAGAGTCGGTCGTTTGGAAGATTCGAGAATTGCATCCACTGTTAGGCCCCTCGTCTTGGAAAATCAAATGGAATCATGGAAACGGGAGGTCATCCAGCGAGGGCGAGAATTCATGGACGACTTTGCGACTTCCCATGAAATTGCGAAGAAAGACGCAGACGTGGCGGTGATGCTCAGACGCCTCATCGCCCTTGATGGTTCAATTCGACAACTAGACGCTCTGATCCATGAGAAAACCAGCCAGCCAACGACCGACCCAGAAGATGACACTGCAGGAAGCAGACCTGCGGTTCACGATGACGATGATGCAGAATTGACACGAATGCGCGGAGATCTGCTGCTCCTTAAAGAGAAAGACGGGAACTTCAGCGTCGATTGAAAGAGGCAGATGAGCTTACTGAACAGATTGTCGGCCTTTCAAGCAAGGAACTAAGCGAATGGGCCGACGCCTATTTACCCGACAATCAAGAAAATAGACGATTTCAACAAATGCTTCAGATCCACGCAGATTGGGAAACGCGATTCGGACGTGGCGCGGAGTTCAACGCAGCACTCCTTACGACGTCCGCACAGGTGATAGCCGGAACGTGTGTGGGAATCGCGGAGTATTAAAGGTATTCAAGACGTTGCCTTTGATTTGTGCATCGTGGATGAAGCATCAAAGGCGACGCCGACCGAAGTCTTGGTACCACTATCGCGTTCGAGACGATGGATTCTAGTTGGCGACCAGAAGCAACTCCCACCGTTCGTGGACCAGGAGCTGGACGAAAAGGAAGTTCTCGGCAAATATGGCCTCACGAACGTCGAGCTATCCCACACATTGTTTGACAGATTGCATGAGTTGCTCCCACGGTGCTCCAAGGCGGCGCTCACTACACAGTATCGAATGGTTAGAGAAATTGGCGACCTCATCAGCAATTGTTTCTATGACGGCCAACTGGTTAGTTGCCGAGACGACCGAGACCGAAACCTCGGGTCAGTCTTGCCGAGGCCCGTGTTGTGGCTTGACACTAGCCGTCTCGCGTACCGTTTCGAGAAAAAAACTCGGACCGAGCTATACGAATTCTTGTGAAGTTCAAGCGATCGGTTCTCTTTTGGTTCACCGAGCCGGCACGCACGTCGCCTGTAAAGAAAGAAATGGCCGACAAGCACGAAAGCAGAATCACGAGCGGATTGCGGATGATTTTCAGAACCCGAACGAACCAGCCTTGCTTCCGTTCTTGCGCGATCTCATTCGGACCGGCACTGCGCGCGCGTTCTTCGGCATCCGTTTGGGTCAGGCCATTCACGGAAGTTCGCAGGTCCCGCAGCAACTGTTCGCCGTCCTTCCGGGCGGCATCGAGGACGGCAGGCGAAACCCGAATATTCTGATTCTTCGGCTTGACCTGGATTGGCGCTTCGCTCGGGCGAGCCGGTGGCGCCGCGATATGAGACGCTCCAATTCCAGCCTCGCCAGCCAACGTCGCCGCGCTGCCACTCTCGATTGGGGTTGTCATCGTCTTTTCTGGTGCTTCGGGATCAGTCCTTTGGACTTCACCGCCCATGATGCAATGTTTCACCGCTTGCAGAATGCTCAACAATGCTCATTTTGCGAGCAGCCTCCAAAGAGGACACAAGGGGCCCTCGAAATGCGCCCGCACTTGTGGGCAATTGTGTGCTCCACGTAGTTCTGAACAACTAAGTCGAAGGAAAAGGGCACCCTGATCTGGCGGGTTCGTTGGAATCGTGATTGGAATCGGCGCATCACTGCTCATCTCGCAACTAGCAGGTTGGGCGACAGCCGTTGGTCCGGGTGCCGTATTACTGGCGGTGTTCTTCTCAGCCTTGGTGGGTATCGGCTTCGGCTACTATCCAGCAAGAAGGCTGCGTTTCTGGATCCGATCGAAGCTTTGAGAAGTGAGTAAGCAAACTCTTGTGGCTGCCCGTGGTTCGAAAGTAAGGCCTCCGTCCGGATCGACTCAAACTCAGTGCCAGTATCGGTCAGAGATTCGAAAACCCCGGGCTTCTACTGTTCCCATGCATACCTGAGTTGTTCTTCCGCCGCCTCGGCACCGATTCGGTGAACGCTCGCTTTCGCGCCGGAGGGTGGAGGAGAGAAAACAGCAAAGAGCTTCAGATCGTGACGACCGATGTTTCTTAGATTGTGGAGTCGTCCTGCAGTGACCAGAATCGCATCATGCTTGTTAGCGATTTCCTTCCGATCGCCAAAAGTCACTTCCCCTTTGCCTTCGACAATGAACAAGATCACATCGGCGTCGGCGTGTGCTCCTTCGCCAAGCTCTCCCTTGGGCGGGATGCTAATTACGACTAATTCGCTGAAGGCTCCCTTACAGACTGTCTGTCGAAAGGCTAGGTTCTCCTTTGCGGCTTTTTTGATGTTGTCGTGGAAAGACAGGACCCTTGATTCCGTGTGTCGTGCATTGTGTGTCATGGTTCTCTTTCTTGACTCAAATGCTGGGAGCCATTTTGTGAGTTCGAGGGTGGTGTGTGTTGGGTTCGAGGTCTGCGCCCTGACCTACAGGACTGGCTAAGCAGCTGCTTCCTGCTTGGAATCCAGGTTCAGTGTCGCAATGGCTGCTTTGACAATCCCAGCCGAAGTCACCAGACCGCTAAGTTCTTCCTCATTCAATGGAAGGTGCAAAATATGGTCTGCTCCCTTTCGGTTCACTTTGGTGGGAAGGCTCAGGCAGACCTCACTGATTCCGTAGTGCTGCGTTGGGCTGGAAATCGTAAGGAGCGTGTTCTCATCCCGCAAGATGGCTTCAACAATGCGCACAACGCCGGTTGCCACCGCGTAATCGGTTGCTCCCTTGAGCCGCACGATGTCATACCCAGCGGTCCGCGTCTGGCGCGAAATTGATTGCATCGCCTTCTCATCGTAGGGCAGATCTTCATGCTGACAAAACTCTCGCAATCGGATTCCAGCGATGTTCGCGAGTGACCAGACCGGAACTTCACTGTCTCCGTGCTCTCCGATGATGTAGGCGTGCACGCTTTGCGGATCGATCCTAAAGTGTTGTCCTAGCAGATAACGAAACCGAGCGGTATCAAGAATCGTTCCAGAACCGATGACCCGGTTCGGGGCGAACCCCGAAAGTCGCCAGCTTGCGTACGTGAGAACATCGACAGGGTTGGTTGCGATCAGAAGAATCGAGTTCGCGGCATGGCGAGCCACTTCAGGAATGATCTTTTGGAAGATGGAAGCATTCTTCTTGATTAGGTCTAAGCGGTTCTGACCAGCCTTCTGGTTGGTTCCGGCCGCGACAATGACGATAGCCGCACCTGCACAATCCGCATAGTCTCCGGCCCAGATGCGAGTCGGGTGAGCAAAGGGCTGGGCGTGGTTCAAATCCATTGCCTGACCCTCTGCCTTAAATCTCTCCACGTCGATCAGCACGATTTCCGCGGCTAGGCCGCTCAGGAGCAGGGCATACGCGGTAGTGGCTCCCACGTTTCCAGCTCCGATGATGGCAATCCGGACTGGTTCGGGATGAGATTCGTTCATTAGCTTTAGTCCTTTCGGTGCCTGGTGTCTACACCCTCTTGAGCGACGGTTGGTGGACTCTGATACGTCCGTCGTCATCCCATTTGACGAGCGCGTCATCTTCATTGACTTGCCGAACTGTGCCAAATTCTCCAGTCGGCATTCCGAAATCGCCCAGACCTTCGACGCGATCTCCGGGACTTAAATCTCGGCCAGGACTGGAAGGGTCGACAAGCGCTGGCTTCCTCGCACGGTCTGAATCAGGCGGCGCCCCGCGGTGTGACAACGGCGGTTGGGGAGCATTACGCAGTCTGGGTGTCGGCTTATTACTCTTACGATGCATATCCACGCACTTCTTTCCGAGAGCCCAAATCTGTCCTTCGCTTCGACAGTTCAGCCACTAGATCCAGAATGGGCGTTGAAAGAATGTTTGGCTGATCCAAACTGCTCAGTTCCGAGAATCAACAACGGATGGCCGACGACCGTGCGATGTCGGATTTTGAATATAGTCAGCTTTGCCGAGCGGACGCTAATCGTGGAGAACAACACTGAGAAGCGAGCTGTGAACTTCCAGCCCGCCGTTGTAGTGAATGAATCCCAATTTCCTGAAGCGATTCATAAAAAAACTCACTCGCGAGCGGGTTGTGCCGATCATTTCCGCCAGGCTCTCCTGGCTGATCTTCGGAATCACGGTCTCGGGTACACCGTCTTTACCAAAACGAGCGAGCATAAGAAGCACTCGGGCCAGTCGCTTTTCACTGGAATTAAAGAGCTGGTCGACCAGATCCTCTTCGTAGCGAACATTGCGCGCGAGCAAATACGCGACGAAAAGGTCAGACAACTCGTGTTCCCGATGAAGAACATCCACCATGGCTTTCTTGTCGATTCGCATCACAGCACAGTCTGTCATTGCCGCTGCCGAACCCATACGGAGAGGTTGGCCAGCGAGCGAACCTTCGCCGAAAAAACTCCCATCGCTCAATATGCCGATCGTCGCTTCCTTGCCAGTTTTCGAGACCACGGTGAGTTTTACCTTGCCTGTTTGCAGATAGAACACGGCGTCGGCTCGATCTCCTTGCGCAAAGATGGTTTGCTTCTTCGGAAAGAGCATGGTTTTCCTACCCTCGCCGATGGTAGCGAGGAACGCATGTGGATCGAACTCGCGGCCGTTCTTCGAAACACGGCGTACTGGCGTGGAATTCTGTGCTGCTGCGGATATCCGACGAATCGGCTTTGGGCGGGCGATGTTGGTTGAACCCTCGGACTCGCGAAGCAGAGACATAAGCGCCTCCTCGAACCCCGCGTAACCCCAGTATTCGAATACATTGTAACCGCCCGCCCTGGGGGACAGCAAACTCTGCTATTTTCCGAACCATGCACCTATGAACCGGTGAGGGTTGTTGCGGAAACGCGCCCTATCGCCTCGCTAGCTGTTCTTAGTAGGGGTAGTGGATTTTCCGTGCCCGTTGTCGAGTTGTACAGGAGGCAATCCAGGTCTTTCCACCGATAGGCTGTCTGGTTGCGGGACAAACCGCTCAGTCAAGCCGTCCACTGGGTATCCGCTCTCCTCGAGATCATGAACGAGTTCATCGGTCGAATCTGGGTCCCTAGATGATTCAGCCGCCGTTTTTGTCACATTGTCCTCCACAATCCAGGAATGGTTTTCAAATTGGTGTCCGTCCGTACCAAGATGTTAGGCGGTTCCTTCGATCGTCTATGCTGGATATCCAAAGGTCTGGGTGGGTCCGGGGCGGCGCAATTCATCGTTCTTGTCCACTCTCTGGAGTTCACTGATTGTGTTAAGAGCGGCAAGCAGCAATCGGCTCTCCTGACCGGAAGCAGTATCGATGAAGTCTTCGATTCGGTCCATGATGGCATTCTTCGCATTTTGGAGTCTCTGCTCGCGCGCTACAGGATCGCGTTCCAGCAGAGCGCATTCAAAAAGCTGCTCCCAATTACTTGCGGAACCCGCGGGCGACTTCGGACTGATGTTCTCGTTCATGGCATCCCTCTGATGCTGAGTTTGACGCGGCGCCCGTCAAAGATGCTTCGCTCGAAGAGGCCTTGAAGTCGTCTGATCAGAACGCTCTTTGCAATCTTCCGGGCGGAGCGCAGTTCCGCCCGAAGAGCGCCCGGCTCCCAGTGGCAGCAAGGGTAAAAATAGTCCACGGTCATGTCTGTTCAAAATTGCACACTATGGGCGGTGGATTCCCGAGCCCTTCGTTGGAATCCAGCAACTTGGACTCTCCGCGTATCGGATACTCTGTGCCAGCAGATACACTACGAACGCGTTATCTGACACCGATCAGAGCAGACGGTTGACCATCTCCAGCGAAAACCCGCGGGCAACAACTCTCTGGCGACCTCTACGCCTGCCAACGTTTCGCAATCTTTTGATTGCCGACGTTGTTTCCGATCTGGGCACCTTCATGCAGAGCGTGGGCGCAGCCTGGATCATGGTCTCACTAAATGCCGGACCTCTCTATGTTGCCCTCACCCAAACTGCGAGCGCTCTCCCATTCTTCGTGTTCGCGCTGCCCGCCGGAGCCATCGGAGACATCGTCGATCGCCGGAAGCTGATTCTGTTTACTGAGATTTGGATGGCCGGCGTGGGCATTGTGCTCGCGGGAGTGACCATGGCCGGCCTGATCTCTCCAATATGGCTGCTGTTCCTGACGTTTGCTCTTTCCGCCGGAGACGCCTTCGAAAGCCCCACGTGGCGGGCTGTCTTGCCTGAACTTGTCCCGAAGGAAGATCTGGCCTCCGCAACGGCGCTGAACGGGATCGAGTTTAATTTTGCCCGCGCGGTCGGACCGGCCCTGGCTGGTGTCGTCATCGCGATCGCTGGGGTTGGTACCGCTTTCCTGATCAATGCGGCCTCCTTTGTTGGAGTCGTGCTCGTCATTGCCCGATGGAAACGGCAGGTACGGAAGCGGACGGCGCCGCCAGAGACCTTAGGCGGTGCAACCGCCGCAGCCATCCGATACGTCCGCTACTCACCTGTGCTGCGCATACTCTTAGTTCGCTCGGGGATCGTGATGTTCTTCGCGAGCGGCCTTCTGGCGTTGCTGCCTTCCGTCGCTCACACCGCGAACAAAAGCCCGATCGGTTATGGCCTTTTGCTGGGATGCTTCGGTTTTGGCGCAGTGTTGGGCGCGCTCATGATGCAGCGGGTTCGGGCCCGCTGGTCGACGGAAGCAGTGGTCTCGGGCGGAGTCCTGATCTTTGGACTCGCCACTTTGGCCGCAGGGATGCTTCGTCTACTGACGACGCTGGGCATGAGCATGCTGATCGGAGGTGCGGCATGGATCTTGTTCATCTCGCTCTTCAATGTACTGATTCTGACCCACACACCCGATTGGGTTCGCGCTCGCGTCCTTGCGGTGTCAATGCTTGTATTTCAAGGAGCAATGGCGGCTGGCAGCGCCGCGTGGGGCGTCTTGGCAACCAGAACGAACATTCATGTGGCGCTAGTATGCGCTGGCGCCGGAACCATCGCGACCACGGCATTGGGGCTCTTTCTGAAATTGCCGGACACGACCATCGATCTCACACCTTGGGTTCATTGGCGACTCCCCACCATAATGAAAGAAGACCCGACCGCGGATGATGCGGGTCCGATTCTGGTCACGGTCGAGTATGATGTCGACCCTGAACAGAAAGTCGCGTTTATCAAAGCAATGCATAAGTATGGACGTATTCGGCGACGTGACGGCGCCTTCCGATGGGGAGTCTTTCAGGACCTGGAAAAGCCGGATCGCTACGTCGAAACATTTCTGGTGGATTCCTGGGCCGAACACGCGCGGCAGCACGAGCGCGTGACCCGGGCGGACCGAGAAATGGAAGAGCGAGTCCACAGCTATGTCCGCGGTACGCCTACAGTGCGACATCTTGTGTACATGACAACAAGATCGTGAGTCTCGCCCGGCACGCCCCAGGTCCGCGCTCTACGACTATGCTGACGCTGAACTAGGCGGATTTCTTTTCCTCAACGTCGGTATACTCAGCGTCAATCACGCCCTCGTCTCGATTGGGCTGGCCACCGGCCGCGGAATTGCCACCGCCACTCGGACCTGCACCGGTCGAGCTTTGCGGCTGTGCTTTTCTGTACATCTGCTCCGCAAGCTTGTGCGATACCTGCGTCAGACGCTCCCGGGCTTCGTCCATCTGATGCTTGTCGGCGGACTCCATGACCCTCTTGGCATCGGCGAGCGAATTTTCAACCTCGCCGCGTTCCGAACCCGAGATCTTGTCGCCATGATCGCGCAGCATCTTCTCCACGTTGTAAACCATGGAGTCCAGCTGATTCTTCGCCTCGATCTGTTCGCGTCTGATTTTGTCATCCGTTGCGTGCGACTCGGCTTCCTTCGCCATACGCTCGATGTCTTCCTTGCTCAAACCCGACGACGAAGTGATAGTAATCTTCTGGTCCTTGCCGGTTGCCAGGTCTTTCGCGGCCACGTTCAGAATGCCGTTGGCATCGACATCGAATGTAACCTCGATCTGGGGCACTCCGCGTGGAGCGGGCGGAATCCCGGTCAATTGGAACTTGCCAAGTGTGCGGTTTTGGTCTGCCATGGTGCGCTCGCCTTGCAAAACGTGAACTTCGACCGAAGACTGATTATCAGCAGCAGTCGAAAACTTTTCCGTCTTCCGCGTCGGAATTGTTGTATTACGCGGAATCATAGGCGTCGATATGGAGCCCTGCGTCTCGATCGACAGTGTAAGCGGGGTCACATCGAGAAGTAGAAGATCCTTCACTTCGCCTCGAAGCACTCCGCCCTGAAGCGCGGCTCCAACAGCGACGACTTCATCGGGGTTCACGCTCTTGTCGCCCTCTTTGCCGAACAGTTCCTTCACCAGCCGCTGAATGCGCGGCATGCGAGTCTGTCCACCAACCAGTACGACCTCATTGATCTTCCCGGTATCTACGCTGCCGTCCTTCATGCACTGTTTGCACGGCGGCACGGATCGTTGCACAAGATCCTCGACCATCGATTCCAGTTTTGCCCTTGTCAGTTTCTTGACAAGATGCTTCGGCCCATTGGCATCGGCCGTGATGAACGGCAGGTTGATTTCGGTCTCCATGGTGGAAGACAGTTCGATTTTGGCACGCTCGGCCGCATCCCGGAGGCGCTGCAGCGCCATCTCGTTGCCCTTGGCTCGCAAGTCGAGACCTTCATCTTTTCTGAACTCGTCAATCAGCCAATCGACCAGGCGCTGGTCGATATTGTCGCCGCCAAGATGCGTGTCCCCATTCGTAGCTGCAACCTCGATAAGACCTTCGCCGACATGCAGAATGGAAATGTCAAAGGTCCCGCCCCCGAAGTCGTAAACAGCTATGGTCTCGTCTTTCTTCTTATCCAAACCGTAGGCTAGAGCAGCTGCTGTAGGCTCGTTAATAATGCGCTTTACGTCGAGTCCGGCAATCTTCCCAGCGTCTTTGGTTGCCTGACGTTGCGCGTCATTGAAATATGCAGGGACGGTGATGACTGCCTCGGTGACCTTTTCGCCCAAGTAGTCTTCCGCCGCTTTTTTCAGTTTCTGAAGAATCATGGCGGAGATCTGTGGCGGAGTGTATTTCTTGCCCTGGGCGACGATCACCACGTGGTCGCCGTCGGGCTCGACTTTGTAGGGCACCATTTTCAACTCTTCGCCAACTTCGTTGTGGCGGCGGCCCATGAAACGCTTGATTGAATAAATTGTATTTTCGGGATTGGTAGTCGACTGGCGTCTTGCGATTTGTCCGACGAGTATCTCGCCAGTCTTCGTAAAAGCGACGACCGATGGAGTAGTGCGACTGCCCTCTTCGTTGGGGATAACCTTGGCTTCGCCGCCATCCATCACCGCTACAACCGAATTCGTGGTACCGAGATCAATGCCGATAGTTTTACCCATGATTGCGATCTCCTAAACTTGCAACGACTCTAAAAGTGAGGAACTGCCGAACTCTCTAATGATTGTGGCTGTCTGTAGTACCGTCTCAATACCCTTCGCCCATGCCACCACGTCCGCCCGCCGGGGCTCCCGTTGTTTCTTCCTTGATGTCGGCGACTAGAGCTTCGGTGGTCAGCATCAGCGCCGCGATGGATCCGGCATTGGTGAGAGCTGTACGCACTACTTTGGTCGGATCGAGCACACCGGCTTTGACCAAGTCTTCGTACTCTGCGGTCAAGGCGTTATAGCCGAAGTTGGGCTCCTTCGATTCGAGCACTTTGCCTAACACGATGGCGCCTTCTTCGCCGGCGTTTTCGGCAATCTGGCGTAGCGGTTCCTGCAGAGCGCGCTTCACAATGTTGACGCCGATCTGCTCGTCGCCCTCCAGTTTCAACTTGTTAAGAGCCGTCGCACACCGCGCCAGAGCGACTCCACCGCCTGGGACAATACCTTCCTCCACCGCAGCGCGAGTCGCGTGCATGGCGTCTTCGACGCGAGCCTTCGTCTCTTTCATTTCGGTTTCGGTTGCCGCACCCACCTTGATCACAGCCACGCCACCCACGAGCTTCGCTAATCGCTCCTGCAGTTTCTCGCGGTCGTAGTCACTCGTCGTCTTTTCGATCTGGCCGCGAATTTCCTTCACGCGGCCCTCAACGTCGCCCTTCTTGCCTTTGCCTTCGATGATCGTGGTGTTGTCCTTGTCGATGGTGATCTTTTTCGCCTGTCCGAGATCCTCAATCTTCACGTTTTCCAGCAAGATTCCAAGATCTTCGGTGATGGCTTTCCCTCCAGTGAGGGTTGCTATGTCCTGCAACATCGCCTTACGCCGGTCACCGAAGCCGGGAGCCTTGACGGCCGCGACCTGCAATGTGCCGCGCAGTTTATTGACGACCAGAGTCGCCAGTGCCTCTCCCTCTATATCTTCGGCGATGATGACGAGCGGCCTGCCGCTCTTGGAGATCTGCTCAAGCAGCGGGAGGATGTCCTTCATCGAACTGATCTTCTTTTCGTTGATAAGAACGTAGGCGTTCTCGAATGCAACCTCCATACGCTCGGGATCGGTGACGAAATAAGGAGAGAGATAGCCTCGGTCAAACTGCATGCCTTCCACAACTTCGAGCTGAGTCTCGAGGGTCTTGGACTCCTCCACGGTAATAACGCCATCCTTGCCAACCTTCTTCATAGCGTCCGCGATGATGTGGCCAATCGTCTCATCGTTGTTGGCAGAGATACTGCCGACCTGCGCGATCATGTCGCCCGTCACAGGCTTGGAGAACTTGTCCAGTTCGCCGTTCTTGCGTTCGCCCGTCTTCGGATCGATGTTGCCGCAAATCGCGTCGACAGCTTTCTCGATCCCGCGTTTCATAGCCATGGGATTAGCCCCGGCCGCAACGGTCCGGACGCCTTCACGATAGATAGCCTGAGCTAACACCGTCGCAGTTGTGGTGCCGTCACCGGCAACATCGGATGTTTTGCTGGCGACTTCGCGGACCATCTGCGCGCCAATATTCTCGAGGCCGTCCTGGAGTTCGATCTCTTTCGCAACGGTGACGCCGTCCTTGGTGATCGTGGGAGATCCGAACTTCTTCTCGATGACTACGTTACGACCTCTCGGGCCGAGAGTTACTTTCACCGCGTCTGCCAACAAGTTGACGCCGCGCAAGATTGCCTGCCGCGACTCTTCTCCATGTACGATTTGCTTTGCCATGATTCTTCTCCTTAAAATAATGTCGTCAAGATCTGTTGCTTGATGCTCCGCGCTTTATCCCTTGGCAGTCATCGGCACTGTGACCGCGCGCAGTCGAAACTGCACGCTCGCAGGAGAACAACGGACAGCGATTCCTACTTGCGAGCACCGACGGTCTCGCGAGGAATGACGCTCTCTTTCTTGGCCGTACCAAGAACAATGCCCAGCACTTCTTCTTCTTTCATGATGAGGAAGTCTTCGCCATCAATCTTAATTTCGGTTCCGGAGTACTTGCCGAAGAGAATGGTGTCGCCTTCCTTCACTGCGAGTGGGAACAATTTGCCTTCCTCGTTGGTCTTGCCCTTCCCCACAGAGATGACCGTGCCCTCCTGAGGTTTATCTTTTGCGGAGTCGGGGATGATAAGGCCTCCCCGCGTAGTTCCCACTTCTTCTTCGCGGTGCACCAGGATGCGGTCATGCAGTGGAGTAAATTTCGTTGCCATAATTGCAAACTCCTTCTTGTTTACGTTGTGATCGAGAGATGGGACCATGCACGGAAGCCAATAAGCGGATCGTTCTGAGATCTGTAGGAATGCCTGTGTACTCGCTTAGGCCTCATTCGTTTTGGTCTTTCGGGACAGGGACGAACTAACCCGATCCGAAAAATATTCTTTACTGAGTATGGTCCGGGTCGTGATACGAAACTGATCAAGATTGACCACCGCGCATTGCAACGTGTTGGATTTCGCGAGATATCGCAGCTTCGTTAGGCACGTCTCACGCACGTGTTCCGAATAGCGACCCAACTCCCCCGGTCACTGCCATCGCGAGAGCTCCCCAGAAAGTGACGCGAAAGGCGCCAACGAACACACCTGCCCCACCCGCGCGTGCCGCCAAGCCACCTAGAAGCGCCAGGAATAGCAACGAACTGCCGGCGACAATCGGTATAACCCTGGTGGGCGAGGCTATCGTGGCGACCAAGAGAGGCATGACTGCCCCTACGGCGAAGCTGCCAGCCGATGCGAGCGCGGCCTGAATCGGACGCGCACGGAACGCTTCGGAGATGCCGAGTTCGTCGCGGGCATGTGCGCCGATTGCATCATGAGCCATCAACTGTTGGGCGACCTGTTTCGCGAGTGCAGGGTCGAGTCCGCGAGCGACGTAGATTGCCGCCAATTCCTTGTGTTCGCCCTTGTCGTCTGTTTTGAGTTCCGCTCGCTCAAGCTTGAGGTCGGCTTTTTCGGTGTCTGCCTGCGAGTGGACAGACACGTACTCGCCCGCTGCCATTGACATGGCCCCGGCTACAAGGCCTGCGACGCCGGCGACCACCACGCTGCTGTGGGTCGCGTGCGCGGCCGCGACGCCCAAGACCAGACTGGATGTCGAGAGAATTCCGTCGTTGGCACCCAGGACCGCCGCGCGTAACCAGCCGATGCGTGATGTGCGGTGTCGTTCGTTGTTGTTTGACGGCATTCTCGATGGCCTTGTGGTCGCAGAAACTCTGGTCGTCACGGTGCCAAGGGCCTGGGCTGGAATCGCCGGTCATTGGTTGTCGCATCATCGTTCGTCGTATTCGCGGGGCACATCGTCCTGAGGCACTTCTCTGGTTTTCACTGCATGAACATCCGGATCGTCAGCGTCTTCCACGCCGCTCACGGCCGCGGCTTCGAAAGCCTGCCCGTCAGCTGCCAATTCTTCGACGCTTTCACTATTCGCCTGCTCAGCGTTTGACAAACCTTGCGTGTCACCGGACTGCACGTCAGCTTCGCGTAAGCTGCCGTTAGATGTCGCGATAACAAATTGGTTCATTTTCTCTCTCACCATTCCTCCTGTTCGACTCATGCCTTCATGTCGTGCAGGGTCGTGAACGCCTTGTACAGAACGCGCGGGTCATACTGGCCTTTGTAGACAGCCGGTGGCTTTCGGTCTAACCCGAGCAGCGTGTAGACGGCCATCTGCGCGGAGCGGATCGAGTACTCGACGGTAAAAACCACGTCGTCCGGAAGTTCACAAAACTGGCCAGTGAAGGCTAGGTTCCTCGATCCTCTGGGGACAACCTCCGGGCGATCGCCTCTCTCCCGCCGCAGGAACTGGCTGGTAATGAAGGGCATCATGCAGGGAATGCAAATAGAGGTATTCAAGATCTGTGAAGCTTCAGACTCTATGTGCAGGTGGCCCAGGATCTCTGTCATGATTTCCCGACCGGTACACGCGGACATCGGTTTCTTCACGAAGTCGCCTGGCTTATCGACAAATAGGCCGTACCCCCAGAATACGTTCACGTCTTCGGGTTGACCAATAAAGTGCGGCTGATGCGGCAGTACGATCGAAATCAACCAACTGGAATCCGCCAAGGTGATCAGTCCGCCTTCTCCGGGCACGTTACCCGTGAGGTCCCGAACCGAGCGAAAGAAGGTCGGGTCTTGCTGAGTGGTGGTGAACGACACCCATTTTGATTCTTCGATGTGATCGGCAAAGACAGAGGGTCGGCCGAATTCGGGTCTCCCGGCGGCAATCTTCTCCCAAAGCGTCCAGGCACCACCGTCGGTTTTGCCGTTCAGGAGGGGAGCCGAATCCATAGACCCAAGGCTGGAAGCCTCAGTCATCGAGCCCAGAGTAACGATCACGAAGTCGTTGTTGCCAACTTCGAGTTCGCCGCGGAGACCGTTCCGCGTGTATACGATGCGCTCAACTGTCTTGCGATCAGCCTCTTCAGAAAAGACAAGATCAGCAACGCGAGTGTTCAACTCGAACCGTACTCCGCGCTCCTCAAGCCATTTCTGGAGCGGACGGACCATGGAGTCGTATTGGTTGAGGACCGTGCGCATGATCCCCTTGAGATGGTTAAATCCAGCGACCATGTGGGTAAACCGCAACAGATAGCGTCTGAACTCGACGGCGCTATGCCAGGGCTGGAACGCGAAAGTTGTGCACCACATCAACCAGAAATTGGTCTGAAAGAATGAAGCATCGAATTCGTCGGCGATGGTGCTCCTGCCGAGCATTCCCTCCGGCTCCGCCGCCACGCGCTCTAGATTGAGAATGTGCTTTTCGCTCAAGCCAAATTCGGGGCCGTCGATTCTCTGTCCTTTGCGCACGAGTCGGGACTTTGAGGAAGTCTTCATGGTTTCGTTCCAGTCGAAGATTTCCTGCGTGACGGTCTTGCTTCCATCGAGCGTCGGGATCGACGAGAACAGGTCATAGGTGCAGAGGTACTTGCTCTCGATCATCCTTCCGCCGCGAAGGACATAACCGTCCTGCGGGGATCCGGCGCCATCAAGACTGCCACCTAAGCGATCCAGTTGCTCCAGGATGACGATGTTGTGACCGCGGATATCTGCGTCCCGGATGAGAAAAGCGGCTGCGGCGAGGGAGGCAATGCCGCCACCGATGAGATAGATTTTCGTATCGTCTTGCTGGATAGATCTAGGGTCTTCCATAGAGAGTCCTTTCCACTCCTTCGGCTGTTCTCATACAAAGGGAGTGTCCTTATCCGCGCACTGCGACCGCTTTCATCGGTAGGGTTCCTTTTCTTGGAGTTGCCGTCTCGGGCAGGTTGCGTTACGGATTGCGGGGAGATCTCCGCTTGTTCGTTCCGGGAATACGCGCCAAGTTCTTCGCGTCTGTGTCGGCGGTGATCTCTCTCGTTCTGGATACCAGCTTCTTGGACTGCTGGACCATTTCTGCTTCCTTGGCGTTCACTCGCTTGGTGATTTCTCGTCTCTCGCCGGTGTTAGGCATGTGCCCCCTTATGAAATAGATGTCGAGCAGTTCGCTCTCCGGGCGATGGATGCTATTCCCAGTGCTCCAGAAGTTCGACTTGCTTTCTGATAGACGCGGCTCTGTCATCGATGAGCTCGGCGTCCGACTTAAGATCGACAGAAAGGTCGGGCGAGATTCGTCTGAGCTTTTGGGCATGATGTTCCAGCTGATTTGCGTCTCTGCTGAGTACTTCGATAATCGATTTCAAATGTTCTTTCATGATGGCTACTCCAAAGAAACCACTCCAGCCGCCGGATACGCGCGGCTGGGTGGTAGGGATGCACCTGGTTTGGTGTTGCCAGCGTTCCTTTGATGGCACTGCTCTCGACCTTTATTCAGGCAACAAGAGCAGGTTCCGCGGCTGGCTGATGTACGTTGATCTGCTCGGCGCCCGAACTTTGCAGGATGTCCCGGGCACGCTGGACTTCATTGGCGGTGCCGTGGGCAATCAGCAAGAACTTGCCGGCCTTAACCGAAGCTTCATACTTCAAAATGCTGTCCTTTGGAATGCCCAAGACTGAACAGCCCGGCTCCCAATGCGCTCACTCCGCCAACCACAACTGCGCCTTCGAGGGCAGCGACAATCCAAGTGACAACCGGACCGGCCGCGAGGATAGGACCTAAACCGGGGATCAGGAAGAACGCCGATCCGAACAGCAGGCCCCAGAGTCCACCCCAAAAAGCTCCCGTCTTGCCCCAATACATCATGCGGTCGCCCGCGTTGTAGAAACCAACTACATTTTCTTCTGAATGGTAATCGCTGCCGACGATGGAGAGCTTTTTGACGTCGAAACCGCCGTCTTTTAGTTCCTTCACCGCTTTTTCGGCACCAGAATGCTCCGCGAACACTGCCGCTACGGAGTTGCTCGGATTGCTTGGCGCTGTCGCACGAATCATGATTAGTTTCCTTTCAAATGTTCGCTATGAAACTCGCAACCGCTGATGAACACAGATCGTTTAGCGTCTCACCACAAAGATAAGCAGTGCCAGGCTTGCGGTCTGATCAATAACGCTCATCTCCGGCGCGAGTGCAGTTTCGCGGATCGTACCGTCGCAAAGGATCGAGCCGCCAACGAAGTCAGTTTGCTCGTGCCTTGAGACTGCTATGGGTGCCTGTGCAATCACTTCGTGTTGCCCCATTTCCAGTTGCGAATCTCCGGTAGATCCTCGCCGTGTCGATCGATGTATTGCTTATGCTCGATGAGTTTGTCCTGCATCTGCTGTTTCAGATAATTCCCCTGAATATCCACCTGCGGCAGACGATCAATCACATCTTGCACGAGGTGAAACCGGTCCAACTTGTTCTGCACTCTCATGTCAAACGCGGTTGTGATTGTGCCTTCCTCTATATATCCCCGTACGTGCAGATTCTGATTGGTTCGACGATAGGTCAAGCGGTGGATCAGCCAGGGGTAGCCATGGAAGGCAAAGATGATGTGCTTGTCCTTGGTGAAAAGAGCGTCGTAATCGGTCTCGCTCAGCCCGTGGGGATGCTCGCTCTTGGGCTGGAGTTTCATCAGATCGACCACATTGACTACCCTGATCTTCAGTGCAGGTAACGACGTTCGCAGGATGGAAACGGCTGCCAGAACCTCAAGCGTCGGCGTGTCTCCGCAACATGCCATCACCACGTCCGGCTCGCCACCCTGGTCGTTGCTGGCCCACTGCCAGATGCCAACGCCTTCGGTGCAATGAACGATCGCGGCATCGATAGTTAACCACTGTGGCAGCGCGTGCTTTCCGGCAATCACCACATTGACATAGTGCCGGCTGCGCAGGCAGTGATCCATGACTGACAACAGGCAGTTGGCGTCGGGCGGGAGATAAACGCGCGCAATGCTGGCTTTCTTGTTAACGACGTGGTCGATGAAGCCGGGATCCTGGTGCGTGAAACCATTGTGATCCTGCTGCCAGACGTGGGAAGCCAGCAGGTAGTTCAGCGATGCGATGTTGCGCCGCCAAGGCAGTTGCTGAGTTACCTTCAGCCACTTGGCGTGCTGACTGAACATTGAGTCGATGATCCGAATAAAAGCCTCGTAACTGTTGAAGAGTCCGTGCCGCCCAGTGAGCAGATAGCCTTCGAGCCAACCCTCGCACTGATGCTCGCTGAGCATCGAGTCGAGCACGCGCCCAGCGGGCGCGAGAAACTCGTCGTTGCTTTGCTGCCTCGCGTCCCACTGACGGTTCGTTACTTCAAAGACCGCCTGTAACAGATTTGACACGGTTTCATCGGGACCAAAGATCCGAAAATTCCGTTGCTCCTCATTGAGCTTCGCAACATCGCGGAGAAATGCGCCCAGCACTTGGGTATCTTGCGCGTCAAGAACTCCGGGTGCGGTCACCTGCACGGCATGATCACGAAAGTCCGGCATGCGCAAGTCACGCAGCAGAATTCCGCCGTTGGCGTGGGGGTTGGCGCCCATGCGGCGATCACCCTTGGGTGCGAGTTCTGCCAGTTCTGCCTCGAGACGGCCGCTCTCATCGAACAACTCTTCCGGACGGTAGCTTTTCATCCAACTCTCGAGTTGCGCGACGTGTTCTGGATGAGCTGCATCGACGAGGATCGGGACCTGATGCGACCGGAACGTTCCTTCGATCTGGAGGCCATCAACCACTTCGGGGCCAGTCCAACCCTTGGGCGACTTAAGGACGATCATGGGCCAGCGCGGTCGCGTCGTGTCGCTGTGGCTCCGCGCGTTGCTCTGAATGTTTCGTATGTCTTCGACAACTCCGTCCAAAGTCTTAGCCATGGCCTCGTGCATCAGGCCAGGCTCGTGGCCTTCGACGAAGTAAGGCGTCCAACCACAGCCGCGGAGGAATTGCTCCAGTTCCTCGTGCTCCATTCGCGCCAGGACGGTCGGATTGCTGATCTTGTAGCCATTGAGGTGCAGGATCGGCAGCACCGTGCCGTCAGTAATAGGATCGAGAAACTTGTTCGATTGCCATGCGGTTGCCAGCGGGCCAGTTTCAGCTTCGCCGTCCCCTACGATGCAGGCGACGATCAGTGAGGGATTGTCGAATGCGGCGCCGAAGGCATGACTGAGCGAGTAGCCAAGTTCGCCGCCTTCGTGGATCGACCCGGGAGTTTCGGGCGAAACATGACTGGAGATTCCTCCAGGGAATGAGAACTGCTTGAACAGCTTTTTCAGTCCGTCCTCATCCTCGCTGATGTTCGGATAGACCTCGCTGTAGGTGCCTTCGAGATACGTATTGCCAACCAGAGCTGCGCCACCGTGCCCAGGACCTGAGATGTAGATCATGTTGAGGTCATGTTCTTTAATGACCCGATTCAAATGCACGTAGATGAAGTTCTGCCCTGGAACTGTTCCCCAGTGTCCGACCACAAGTGGCTTCACGTGCGAGAGCTTCAGCGGTTCCCGCAGCAAGTGGATTGTCGTAGAGATAGATTTGCCCGACTGCCAGGTAATTTGCGGCCCGCCAATAGGCGTCCATCTTCCAGAGCAGTTCGGGAGTTAAGGGTCTCAGCATTTGCATTCGGGAGTGTCGCGGTATTTGATTTCATGTTTCAGTTCCTCTCGTTTGTGCCAAGTCCGAGAATGCGACAGACGGACTTTGCAATCATCAGATCTTCATCGGTGTGAATGACGCGAACGGTAGCCCGGCTGGCGTCCGTCGAAATTACTGCGGCAGCCGCGCGATTACGCGACTCATCTATTTCAATGCCCAGAAAGCCCAGCCCCTGGCAAATCCGCGCGCGTACGGGCGGGGCGTTTTCTCCGATGCCTCCGGCAAACACCAACGTGTCCAATCCACCCAAAGCGGCGGCAAATGCTCCGATCCACTTCTTTGCCTGATAGCAAAATAGCGCTACCGCTTCTTTCGCCCGGACATCTTCGTTCTCGCGTGCGAGTAAATCCCGCATATCCGAACTGGTCTCCGATACTCCGAGCAGCCCAGATTCGTGGTTCACCATGCGATCGAATTGTGTTGGCGTCATCTTTTCGCTGCGCGCCAGGAAAGAAACCAGCCCAGGATCAACGTCGCCGGAACGGGTGCCCATGACTAGGCCTGCTGCGGGCGTGAAGGCCATCGTCGTGTCAACGCTGCGTCCGTCCAGCACTGCTGCCAGGCTCGCGCCGTTTCCCAGATGAGCCAGGATGACGCGGCCCTTCGCTGCCGCGGCCCCCGCAACTCGCCCGAGTTCCTGCATCAAATACGCGTACGACAAACCGTGAAAACCATAGCGTTGAACGCCTCTGGCGTCGTATCGGCGTGGGATCGGAAGCAGACGTGCCACGCGCGGCATGTCGTGATGAAACGCCGTATCGAAGCATGCGATTTGGGTCAGATTCGGAAACCGGCGATGAAAGGCAACGGTGAGAAGGATCTCTTCCGGCAAATGGTCGGGGTCAAACGGACTGAGCTGACGCAACTGCTCAATCATTTCTGGAGTAATTCGCTGCGGCTCCCAGTACTTCGGTCCACCATGTACAACGCGATGCCCCACCGCAGTCAACGGACTGAGTTCCATTCGTTCCTGAATCCAATCCATCAGCAGGCCCACCGCGGTCGAATGGTCCGGCACTGCCGCGGGCCGTGCGAAGCTCTCGGCCGGGTTCGAACCTTTTACCGTGAAGCTTCCTTTCGCTAATCCCACGCCCTCAATTTTCCCTTCTAATGTCTGAACTAATTGCTCACCCGCTTCGAACAACGCAAACTTGATGCTCGACGAACCGCCATTGATCGTCAGGACGCAGGATCGGGCAGATTTCACGAAAGACATCCAGCAGTGTCCACCAAATCAAGTCTCAAACCTCATGCCCACGATTGGCTGATCAATTCTGATCAGTATTGCGAGCGAGCTTCGGCGACTCTATCAAAAGTGTAGAGGAGACAACATGGCAAGAACTGCAGTAGGTCTGTTTGAGAATTCAGGGTCGGCCGACGGGGTCGTTCGTGATCTTACGGCCAAAGGTTTCCTCCAGAAGGATATCCGTGTTTTGGGAGAGCCAGTCGAGATGCCGGGCAGCGGTCTCATGAGCACTCCGCACTCCGATTTCGAGGTTGATTTAGTTCGGGATCTGACGGCGTTTGGTGTCGTCGAAGGAGACGCAGAGGCCTATGTCCAAGGCGTGCGTCGTGGGGGTGTCATGGTTTTCGCAACCGGTACCGGCAAGAACGCGGACCAAGCCGCCGAGATTATGAACTGCCACGGTGCCGTAGAGATTGAAAAGATCAGCGCGACACGGCCAGCGCTCCCGAATGCGGAAATCGACCAGGAGGTTCCGGGTCGAGATCCTTCGACCCAAACGGGCAGGGTGCGTTCCGCCGGTTCCGGCGCTCGCCTGTTTGTTTGGTAGTTTCTTCGCGAAACAGATTAGTAACTCGCGCTCCGACTAGCAAGGAGGTTCAAGAATGATGACGACCGTCGGAAAGTTTGCAACGCCCCCGGAGTCTCGATTGGGCAAGCAAATGGTAGCAAACGACGATTCTGCGGCCAATGAGGAAGAGGTTGAGGAGCAAATTGAGGAAGATAACGTGCGAAAGGCGGCACATGAAAACAGCACCGGCGCCACGATCCCGTTCATGAGCAAGCAGATAGGAACTGCCGACGATGCTGTGGCCTCCAGCGATGAAGCTGAAGAGCAAGTCGAAAGAAAACGCGTAGAGAAAGAAGCGTTTGAGAATCGAATCAGTGCGGCTTCAGCCGAAAAGTGGCGGAACGGACGTATCCGTGGTTAACGAGACTTTGGCGCATCCGCGAGAAACATCACTGAAACGTTTGTCGCGGGACAAAATACAGACAGTTACCTCCGGCACGTTTACCCGGCTAGTCTTAGAGGCAGAGGGACCAATCGCGGTCGAGTTCATGTCATACGGGTGCGCTCACTGCCGAGCGATCGAACCTGTTCTGGAGCAGGTGGCAGAAATGGTGAAAGCCGAGGAAAAGATCTTCAGGGTTAATATCGCAGTCGAGCAGGAACTCGCTGGCAGCTACCAGATCCAGGGCACGCCAACTCTGGTCATGTTCCTAAACCAGAATGAAGTTGGACGAGTCGAGGGACCATCCCCGACAGTATCGAGCGTACTGGCAGCGGTGACCCAGCCCTTTCAGTCATGAACGGAGAACAAGTGACGATGATGCAGAAGCAGTCTAAGCCAATTCTCCTATTCAATGACGAATGCGCTGTCTGCCGCCACATTGGGCATTGGGTGCAAAGGTCAGCGCAGAGCAAATCGGGTGACACGAGCATCCTCGTACAACCGATTGGTGACGACCCGGAGAGGCTTCGGTCGCTTAATCCTGATCTCGACATCTGGGATGCTTATGAAACGATCCACGTTCTGATGCCCGATGGCTCGATGAAACTGGGAGGGGAAGCCGTCGCGGAGACTCTAAGGAACTTGCCCAACACAAAATGGTTCGCTTGGAGTTTCGCCACCACCATATTGGGATTTCGACCCTTTCAAGTCGTGCTCGACGTGGCCTATGCGATCCTCTCAGATGTGAGACCGCTATTCGGCTGTGAGAGTTGCGGGAAGCCCAAAGTTCTAAGACCGATTCAGTGGGTCACCAAATGGGCGAAGGGAATGTTTGGCGGGAGTCTTCACCCGAGCCCGCATTTCAGCCCGCTTTCGCCCGCGAGGCGTCTCCCGCTGGCGATCTCAGCAGAGCCACTGCCTCAATCAATTCGCTCCTGAGGTTTCGAACATTCAGTCGACTCCGCGACTGGCTTCTTAGTCCGAGTGAATGAGGAAGCGGGAAGTCTGCTTATGACGACGACAGCTCTCAATCCTGCTGCAGCCGAATCTCGAAACTCTCCCGGCGGTCTATCCTTAGTTAAATTGGCTGATAAATCTGGACTAACGACGCAGGAAGCTCAGAGCCCGACTCGAAACGGTAGGGCCAAATTCCATGCCCAGCGCTGCGCTCCACCCATTGCGCAGAATGGTCGACAAATTATGGGCTCCCGTTCCGTGGATGCTTGAGGCCGCGATCGTGCTGGAGTTAGTGCTGCACAAGTTTACCGAGGCAGCGGTCATAGCGTTCCTACTTGTTTTCAATGCTGCGTTGGGCTTCTTGCAGGAAGGAAAAGCGCAGGCAACACTCGCGGCCCTGAAGTCGCGTCTTGCCTTGAATGCATCGGTGCAGAGGGATGGCGCATGGAAATCGTACCGTCCGCGGAGTTGGTGCCGGGTGACTTGGTCAAACTATCTCTGGGCGCAGTGGTGGCCGCGGATGTGCAAGATCGTGGACGGATCGGTTCTCCTCGACCAATCGATGCTGACGGGTGAATCCGTGCCCGTCGAGTCTGGCGCCGGTGTAGAAACTTATGCGGGTGCACTCGTGCGGCGAGGCGAGGCTACCGCGAAAGTAGTCCAGACCGGACCACGGACCAAATTCGGGCACACCGCCGAGTTGGTACGCACGGCGCATGTTGTGAGCTCCCAACAGAAGGCTGTTCTCCATGTCGTGCGCAACCTCGCGATTTTCAACGGCGTGATCATCGTCGGGTTGATCACCTATGCGACCTTACGTGGTCTGCCTTGGAGCGAAACGATTCCTCTTTTGCTCACCGCAGTACTCGCAGCCATCCCGGTAGCTTTGCCTGCGACGTTTACGCTTGGCTACTGCGCTTGGGGCTCGATCCCTTGCGAGAGTGGGAGTCCTTTCGACTCGACTTTCCGCCGTCGATGAAGCGGCGACCATGGATGTGCTCTGCTCCGATAAGACCGGTACGTTGACCCAGAACCAATTGTCCGTCAACAGCGTCCGTCCGATGCCCGGCTTCAGTGAAGCCCACGTCCTGGCATTGGCCTCTCTGGCAAGTGCCGATGGGGGCCAGGACCCTGTAGACGCAGCCATTCGAGGTGCTGCTAAACAGAAGAGCGAGCAGAATCCGCCGAAGCTCGTCAAATTCATACCGTTCGATCCGGCCAGGAAGATGTCGGAGGCGATGGCCACCGCAGGAAACGGTCAGAGTTTACGGATCGTGAAGGGGGCATACGGAACGGTCATAGCTCTTGCACAAGCGTCTGCGACGGCGGCGAGTTCCGCAGGATCGACCGAGGCCGACGAACTTGAGAAACAAGGTTACAGAGTCCTCGCAGTAGTGGCCGGGGCTCCCAATACTATGCAACTCATCGGACTGATCGCGCTCAGTGATCCACCTCGATCCGACGCCGCTGCTCTGATCACCGAGTTAAAGACCCTAGGGGTGCGCATGGTTATGGTGACTGGGGATGCGCCGGCTACAGCCAGCATTGTGGCTCATGCAGTAGGACTGGACGGGCCGATCTGTCCCCCTGGCCCGCTTCCGAAGGATATGCGCCCGGAGCAGTTCGCCGTTTTCGCCGGTATCTTTCCAGAGGGAAAGTATGACCTGGTGAAGGCGTTCGAGAAGAGCGGCCACACGGTTGGGATGTGCGGGGATGGCGCGAACGATGCCCCCGCTCTACGCCAGGCACAGATGGGAGTCGCAGTATCCACGGCAACGGACGTAGCGAAGTCGGCCGCAGGAATCGTGTTGACCACTCCCGGACTCGGCGGCATCGTCCTCGCCGTCAAGGAAGGCCGGTCGGCATTCCAGCGCATCCTTACCTACACGCTGAACTCCGTTACTAAGAAGATCGTTAACGTGCTATTCCTCGCCATTGGGCTGATCGTCACCGGTCACGCCATCCTCACGCCGTTACTCATGGTGATCATTATGATCACCGGTGATTTTCTTGGGATGTCGGTCACCGCAGACAACGTCCGGCCGTCGGCAAAGCCCAATCAGTGGCAAATCGGCAAGCTGGTGTTGGCATGCTCCGTCCTGGGAATCTGCCTTCTAGGGTTCTGCACGGGTTCGCTACTTCGTCGGTAAATACCAGCTAGGGCTCGACATCGGCGCGCTCCAGACCCTCGCCGCGATCACGCTTGTGTTCGGCGGCGAGGCTACCCTCTATGCCATTCGCGAACGCCAACATTTGTGGAACTCTCGCCCAGGTACATGGCTGATTGTTTCGACGATCGGTGACATCGTGATCATCTGTACCCTGGCGATGCGCGGTATCGCAATGCGGCCTCTGCCAATTGCAGTCGTCGCTTCTACGCTTTTGGCAGCGCTGCTTTTTGCATTCCTATTGGATTTGATCAAGGTACCCGTCTTCCGACGATTCCAGATTGCGTGAGTCCGGAACGTTTGCCACAGGTCCTGTGAGCGTTATTGCTCAGATTGCGAGCACTCATTCCCATAGGCTTGCATCGATGGCGATCGTGTTGTTTCCTGTCGAAAATACCTGTGGCCGTTTTGCACCAAGGAGAACGCACATGCTGCGACTAGCGAGAGATCTAAAGGGTTATAAACTGAGCGCCCGCGATGGAGACATCGGCAAGGCTGAAGAGTTCTACTTCGATGACCGGAGTTGGGCGGTTCGATATCTCATTGCCGATACAGGTGGCTGGCTGGGCGGCCGCCAGGTTTTGATTTCGCCTTACGCACTGGACCCAGCTCGGAAGGATGACCATGTCATTCCGGTCGATCTGACCAAGAAGCAAATTGAGAACAGTCCATCCCTGCTGACCGATAAACCTGTCTCCCGACAATACGAGATTCAGTACTACTCGTTTTACGGTTGGCCAGCGTACTGGGATGGCCCTTTAATGTGGGGCGATTCCGCTTACCCTCTGCGACAAGGGCGATGGTCCGCGACCACTCGACACAAGAAGAGTGATGACCCGCACTTGCGCAGCACAAAAGATGTAACCGGCCGCACGATTCAGGCTCAAGACGGAGAGATCGGTCACGTCTCCGATTTTGTGGTCGATGACGAGGATTGGGCGATTCGCTACCTGATCGTGGACACGCATAACTGGTGGCCGGGCAAAAAGGTTCTGATTTCAACTCAATGGATTGAGCGAATCAGCTGGGAGGAATCGAAAGTCTTCATTAACCTCACTCGGGATGCCATCAAAGGATCTCCGGAATATACCGAAGAAGCTCTCATCACCCGCGGCTACGAGGAGGAATTGCATCGTCACTATCTACGTGACAGGTATTGGCATACCGAGAAGTCCGGCCCGGAGCGAAAGGAACTCGTTGGGCATCATTGATTTCGGCTTCCGAAATCCCAAGGAAATCGATCGCTAATCGAGAAGAGTTGCAGGGAACGCACAGAAGGGCAGATGTCGAAAACCGATGGCCACCCGCAGTCTTCTCACCAACGAAACAACTACCCGTGAGCGCAATGCGGTCCATGTCAAACGGACGCATGCGCAGCTGGCGCCCGATCCGTCGCGGGTTCTGCTGCGGCCATTTACTCCCGGGGACCACCAGCGAGTGCAGAGGATTGTCACTTCGATCCTGTCGATCCCCGAGAGCGACGTCGGTCCACTTCTGGATAAGATTTCCTCTGAAGTTTTCCGCTCGTCACCAGCAAGTCGAAGAGCTTTTCCACGGACGATTCGAGCACCTTCGTAAAATTGTTTCCATTGAACACAAACTGTCCGAGCAAAGACAGCTTCTGATCGGATCATATTTCCTGTCCGAATTCGCGGTTGAGTCCGCAGCGCTATTCAACCCGTCCATTGTCGCTGATCCCAATCAACAAGGCCTGCCGCCTGGCGCGCTGCGTTTTATTTTGAGCTTGCGCGCGACCGGGGATGGCAGCATTTCCTCCATCGTCTTCCGCACCGGCATCATCCACGCCAACCACCGAATCGAGGTCATGGCCGCCACCGGCGATATTGTTGAGCCCAACCAGGTCCCCCACAACGTCTATCACAAGGCTCTCTTCGAGCGGACCTGTCTCGAACTTGGATTGGATAACGAGCGCACGAGACGCGTTATGCAACGACTGCCGGATTCTTTCAACTTGAAAGAGCTGCTGGCCGCGATCGACACAGAATTAAAGGAAGGCCCGACGCCGGATGGTGAGAAAGCCCGCCAGGACACGTTGGAGCGAATCTCCATGCTGGCCAAGTCCAATTACTCGGTCCAATTCCCTCCGGAACAGGGCTTGTCCGAGCGAGTCATTTTCCCCGTGACCCGCTCACAGCGAAACGGCATCGAGGATGCCCGCTTCGTACGATTCCAGAACGACGACGGAACCCACGTCTACTATGCCACCTTCACAGCTTTTAACGGGCAGCTCGGCATTCCGCAACTGCTGGAGACGTCCGACTTCCTTCGTTTTTCAGCTCATGACTCTGAATGGTCCAGCGGTCAAGAACAAAGGGATGGCTCTTTTCCCCAGGAAGATCAATGGCTCCTATGCCATGTTGTCCCGGCAGGACTCGGAGAATGTCTATCTCATGTTCTCCGACCATGTCCGTTTCTGGTATGAGCCCAAAGTTCTTCTCAAACCCGTTTTTCCCTGGGAACTGGTTCAAATCGGCAACTGCGGATCGCCGATCGAAACCAAAGCGGGCTGGTTGGTCCTCACCCACGGCGTTGGTCCGGGACGCGTCTACTCGATAGGCGCTTGTCTTCTCGATCTTGACGATCCATCCAAAGTGATCGGGAGGCTGCGTGATCCTCTGCTGAAACCAATTCCCAGCGAATGGGAAGGGAACGTTCCAAACGTCGTCTATTCGTGCGGTGCACTGCTCCACGACGGTGAGTTGTTTATCCCTTACGGCGTGTCCGACTATGCTGCCCGCTTCGCGACTGTCCAGTTGGATGAATTGCTAGCCGCTCTGCAACCGGAATCGCGCCCATGAGCACACCGAGAAGTAATAGATATAGGAGGATTCTCGTCATGACTGTGGCAACGCAAACCCATACGCTTCGATTGAGTCTGAAGTACGAACCCCGAGAGTTGGAGTTCGGTACCAGCGGACGACGGGGCAAGGTGGTAGACCTCACGCAGTTGGAGGTCTACATCAACGCTCTGGCGGAACTGGAATACTTGCAGTCATTCAGCCCTGCCGAGGGCGGAATCCTGCGCGGCGAGGAGTTCTTCTTTGCCCGGGACTTGCGTCTCAGTTCCGACCGTTTTGTGCCCGACGAGGAAGGCCGAGGGGAGATCGCCCAGGCGATAGTGGCTGCGATCCGCGACGCTGGCATGCACGCGATCAACCTTGGGACCATACCCACTCCCGCGCTCACCTGTTATGCGCTTGCCCGTGGCAAGGGCAGCATGATGATTACCGGCAGCCACATTCCATTCGACCGCAACGGATACAAAACCAATAGCAGCAAAGGCGAGTTGCGCAAAGAGCAGGAAGCGCCGATCAACGAGCAGGTCCAAAGGGAGCGCCAACGGCTATACAGCCAGGATCAGGACGAGTCTCTGTTTGATAACCGCGGAATGTTTCGTACCGGCCATCAGGAACTTCCAGCGGAGATTCCTGATGCCCGCGCCGCGTGGATCACCCGATTCACAAGCTTCTTCAAGAACGCATCTCTGCACGGCAAGCGCGTACTGGTTGACCAACAATCCGCCGTCGGGCGCGATCTGCTAGTGGAGGTCCTCGAACGCTTGCATGCGCAGGTGATCGCCGTCGGACGCAGCGCTACCTTCGTTCCCATCGACACCGAGAACATCGGGGTGGCGCAACTGGCCACGATCCAGGCACTGGTATCGGAGGCCACCGCGAAGCATGGACCGATCGATGCCATCGTGTCGACGGACGGTGACAGCGACCGCCCGTTGATTCTCGGAGTAGATGCGGCAACGGGCAAAGTGCACTTTTTCGGCGGAGATCTCGTCGGCATGGTGGTAGCTGAGTTTCTAAAGGCCGATGCCGTCGTGGTTCCCATCAGTTGCAATGATGCCGTTGATCGCGGGAATCTAAAATCCGTGGTCGAGCCAAAGACGCGCATCGGCTCACCCTTTGTGATCGCCGGGATGGAGGAAGCACGGCGCGCTGGGAAAAAGCGGGTCTGTGGCTGGGAACCCAATGGGGGGTTCTTGACCGGTTCGGACATCATGCGGGATGGTGCGGTTTTGCCTGCTCTTCTCACCAGGGATGCCATCTTGCCGATCCTCTGTGTCCTTTATGCCGCGAATGAGTCCGAACTTTCCCTGGTCAATCTGTTTGACCGACTGCCGAAGCGCTTCAGCCGCGCCGCGCTATTGGAGAGCTTTCCCAAAGCACTTGGGCTGAAACTGGTGGCCTTCTTCTCACCCAGTAGTGCAAACGATCCTGGGTCGAGCCTCGAAACCCTTCGACAAAGTCTTGCGACGTTCTTCACTAGGGAAATGGGATTCGGGAAAATCACTCACGTGGACTACACGGACGGCGTGCGCGTCCTGTTCGATAACGGAGATGTGGCACACGTGCGGCCATCGGGAAACGCCGATGAACTGCGGATCTATGCCGTAGCCGATACGCAGTCGCGCGCCGACGCCATCGCAGCGATGGGAGTCGCTGAACCGAACGGCATTTTGCGTTGCATGGAGAGAGCGATTGCCGCCAATGCCTGAAATCGGCGTGCTGAAATTGCACGGCGCGGTCCAGCATTACGCCTGGGGAGGCTGCGACTTCATCCCGGGCCTGTTGGGAATTGCGAACAGCGAGAGAAGACCCTTCGCGGAATTATGGATGGGCGCTCATCCCAAGGGGCCGGCAACGGCGAACGTCGCAGGTATTGAGATACCACTCAACCGACTCATCGCGGAAGCACCAGAGAAACTTCTTGGTCCAACGGCCAGTGCCCATTTCGGCGGGCGTCTGCCGTATCTGTTCAAGGTGTTGGATGTTGCCGAAATGCTCTCAATTCAGGCGCATCCCACCAAGAAACAGGCTGAAGAAGGATTCGCCCGTGAGAACGCGGCCGGAATTGACTTGCAGGATTCAGGGCGGAATTACAAGGATGATAACGACAAGCCAGAAGTGGCCGTAGCCTTGACCGATTTCTGGATGCTGCACGGATTCCGACCACTGGAACAAATCGCCGATATGTTTCGCACGATTCCCGAACTGTACGCCATCATGCCGGGCTTTCCGAAAAAGCTTGTACAGACCGAAAACACTGTTAAGGCCCGCCGAGCGCTGCTCCAAGACCTGTACCGCACAGTGATGACGACACCGCAGGACCGCGCAGACCTTCTACTAAAGAGTCTCCTCGCGCGACTTGCCAAGACAGATCTCACCGATAAGAACGATCCAGGCTTTTGGGTCGCACGGGCGTCAGAAACATTTTGCCCCGTCGAAGGACATTGTGATCGAGGCATCTTCTCGATTTATCTTTTGAGCCTAGTGCACCTGCAACCAGGACAGGGCACGTTCCAGCCTGCGGGCACGCTCCATGCTTATCTTGAAGGTGTCACCATGGAATTGATGGCAAATTCTGACAATGTCCTGCGCGGAGGGTTGACGCCGAAGCGCGTTGATGTGCCGGGATTGATGAGAATCCTATCTTTCGACAGTGGTCTGCCCGTCGTCTTGAATGGTGTCCAGACAGGTGCCTCCCAATGCGTCTACCAAACCTCATCTGATGAATTCGAGTTGAGCAGCATTAATCTTGAGTCGGGCACGCCATACCTAGGAAATGCAGTTCAGGGCCCAGACACGATCATCGTTCTGAGCGGCAGCGCAACTCTTGCTGTGAACGGCCACAGCACCGTACTCACCCGGGGCACCATTATTTTTGTTCCCTTCGGAATGCACTACGCGCTCGACGCAAGTGGCGATCGAGCAATGTTATTCAAAGCGTCCGTTCCTTCACGAGACGTATGACGGATGAATCTGCTCCGTAGAGTGATTTCACACCAATCAACTCTGGACTAATTCAGAAGAACAGCCTTCTCGCCCAGACGCTGGCTAATGCGATCTTGACTTGAATCCGCTATAGGTCAGGTAGACGCCGAGGACGAGCGAAATAGCCACGTACACGTAGAAAAGCTCTTGGTAGTGAAGCTGTTTGAGAAAAAGCCCTGCTTCTAGCTCTGGCGGCAGGAACAAGAAGAACAGGCTCTTGATCAGCGTCATCCAACCGACGAAGGTGACGATCACGGCCAGCGCACCTCCCGACCAGATATTGTGCGCGAGAACCATCGCCAACCCGGCGATCAACATGATCGCACCAAGGACGAACTTCATTGAAGGATCGCGAAGAACAGCTGTCACCGACTCCAAAGTCGCTTGTTTGCGGGTGATCATAGACAACGCGACGAGAATACAGTACAGCCCAATCAGCCTGCTAAGAAAAAGCGTACGCGGCAACATGGTGCCCTCCAGCGAATCAGGGATTTGTCTGCCAAGCCATAGCGAGTAATCCAAATTGTTCCACTCGGATCTTGGCAAAGAGCCACTCGCGTTCGGCAGCTTGGGAAGGTGTGCAAAAGTGACCATTTTTCGCGGTTTGGAATGTGCCAAGATTTCCATAAGTGTAGCTTTCGTGCCGATTAGCTAGCAATGTTGAGATGATCTTGAAGGTGAATAATGGTTCATGAGGCGCTCCAAAGCGCGGTACTTCTTTGTATCGACGACAACCAAGATGTGCTCGATTGCGAAAGGGCATTCCTTGAAACATTTGGGTATACCGTTCTGACCGCCCTCAGCGGGGAAAAAGGGCTGGAACTAGCTTGCATCCATTCGGTTGACATTGTAATCGTTGACTATGTTATGCCCGAAATGAATGGGCAAGAGTTTGCAATCGAAATGAGACGACTTCGCCCTCAAGCACCAATCATCATGCTTTCTGCTCTGACCGACGTCCCTAAGCAAGCTCTAAAGCTGGTGGACGCTTTCATAACCAAGGATCACCTGTCGAGCCAGTTGTTGCCCATGATCGCACAGTTGCACGAAACCGTATTGGCGAGTGCCCCTCTTGGATATGACGCATGACTTCCGACGAAAGACCCGCTGAACATAAGGTTCTGCTTGTGGACGACGACAATGCCGTTCGCGAAATGATGACGGCTACTCTTGAACACAAGGGATTTGAAGTAGTCGCTGCCGCCAACGTGTCAGAAGCTCTAAGATTTATCACTACACAGAATTTCGACGTGCTCATCACTGACCTGCACATGCCGAACCCCGGTGATGGATTCACGGTGGTCAGCGCGATGCGCCACTCTCAACCCCATGCACTTACGTTGCTGGTCAGCGGCTATCCAGATGTGCAGAGCGCCATGGACACCATCCTTCTGGAAGCGGACGAAGTCATCGTCAAACCATTCGAAGTCAAGCGACTTCCCGAACTCATCCGCGAAAAGATGCTCGCTCGCAAACCTGCACCACGACTGGAAAAGGAAAGAGTCGGCACGATATTGCAACGCTGCATGCCCGTTCTCATCCAAGATTGGCTAGAGCGAGTAAAACAGAGCAATGAACTCAACCACGTTCGGCTTAGCGACGAAGATCGTACCGGACATCTTCCCAAGCTGGTTGAAGATCTGATCGTCCGCCTGAAAAAGCCTAGTGCCACCACGAAGGACAGCGATGCTGTCGCTTCCTCCGCAGCCGTCGCTCATGGCAAACTGCGATATTCGCAAGGCTACACTCCCGCGATGCTGGTGCACGAATCACGAATACTGCAAGTTACCCTATTCGGAACATTGCAGAGCAATCTGGGTTTTCTGGATTTCAGCTTGCTGCTACCCGATGTCATGACAATTGCGGACGAGGTCGATGCGCAGCTGACACAGTCGATGGATAGCTACATGAAAACTATGCGCAACTCATTGGCAGCGTAGCTGTAGCGGGAATGTAAATCTGCTCATTCTCATCATTTTTACGCCGCTGCCCCGCTACGCTGGCTCAGTCCATCCGACGGTGGTCGGCTTCTGTATGCTCGCTCGATAATCGGCACCAGCCGTTCCGGTAGTTCGCTTTTCATCACGTAGTCGTCCACCAACCACAGGATTCGCTCGGGCATCTCGTAATACGCCGACAGCAGGATAATCGGTAGGTTAGGAAACCTCTGCTTGATATGGCAGGCTACGGCTTCCACGTCCATGCCTTCATGTTTGTACTCCAGCAGAATCGCTGCCACGGACGATTCCCCTAACATTTTCAACGCAGCGTAGCCGCTCGATGCTATCTTGACGCAATAACCATGAGATTCTAGAGTCGCCTTGCGAAGCTCCAGCACCTGTGGACGATCGTCGATGCATAACACAGTGGGGGAGTCCATCGCCTCATCTCCTAAATTAGCAGTGAACCATGCTTGCAAAATAAGCAGCCAAAGGACGCATGTCTGTTCAAAAGTGAACACTTTCCGGAAGATGCCGATTTTGTGATCGCACTTGGGTATGGAGAACGACAGTGGAGGCTAGCAGGCACCGACTGTGCCTGCCCTCGACTCAGGGAGCTGCAAGATTCCAAGGTGCTTGAGTGATATACTTAGTTTGAGGTGGCTACCACCTTCTCCTCTTTCAGGTTCCCTGAACTAAGTCAGCCCATCTGAAGTTCTCTCTCCTTAGGCTTTCAAAGAAAGCCGTGTACCCCATGCCTTCGAATGCGATCTTGCATGAAGCCCAGCAGCTCCACAACGTGAGTGACCGTCTTGACACGCTGGCGGAACAACATCCTCTAGTCTCAGAAGCACTCATCACGATCTCGGGCAACGTTCGTAATACCGCTACGTTGTTGGAGGTGCTAGTTGCAATGAAAATAGCGCCCCTCGCCGGATTAGACCCAGCAAGTGCCTGATTTGCTCATTGCTGTCTGACAACTTTGCTTGTGGGATCGCAGGCCGGACACTAGTCGTGGAACACGAGGTTGAGAAGTGAACCTCTGAATCAGTAATTCATCGCCAGCGGGCCCCAATTTCCTGAGCCTGATGTGGCAGATTTGCGCTCGCACATTCAGGGCAGCACGCACTGGCGGCATCACCAACCTGTTCCGTTTTGCTTGTCGCTGACATCTTTCGGCGAATGAATTTGGAAAACGTCTCTCCATCAATTCTCCGCAACCCGACGCGATCCGAGATGAAGTTGGGCGTCATCGATTGGTTGAGCAAAACTGCACAGATTCCGCATCTGGGCGGGGCAGATACTATCTGCGAGACTTCTGCAAAGTGGCAGGCGCAGTGCCACTATCCATAAGCATGCTCAAGGCGTGAGCACGCCGGGCGAAGCGCAACCTGACTACAAATCAGCGGTCGAACACTTTCGTGCGTGAACTGAGCCCAGTGTGGATCAGCCGAGAAATGAAACACGTTCTTCGAATCGCGGCGCCGTCGTTTCCGTGCGCGGCAGCGTCGTCGATGTGCGGTTTGAGCGGCACTTGCCACCGATTTTTTCGGTGCTGCGCGCCGGAGCGGGACGAGAGATCGTCGTCGAAGTCATGACACAGCTCGATGCGCGTCGGATACGGGGAATTGCCTTGACGCCCACACAAGGTTTGGCCCGAGGAATGCCGGTCGAGGACACGGGCGCCCCCCTGCAGGTGCCGGTCGGTAAGAAGATCATCTCGCGGATGTTCGACGTGTTCGGTCACGCCATCGACCGACAGCCGGAGCCCGCGGATGTGCAATGGAGAACCGTCCATCGAGCGCCCCCGCCGCTGTCCGAGCGTTCCACCAAGTCCGAGATTTTCGAGACTGGCATCAAGGCCATCGATGTGCTCGTGCCGCTGGAGCGCGGCGGCAAGGCGGGCTTATTCGGCGGCGCGGGCGTGGGCAAGACGGTGCTGCTCACGGAAATGATCCACAACATGATCGGCCATCAGAAAGGGATGAGCATTTTCTGCGGAATCGGGGAACGGTGCCGCGAAGGCGAAGAGCTCTACAGCGCCATGAAAGCAGCTGGCGTACTTCAGAACATGGTAATGGTCTACGGCCAGATGAATGAACCGCCGGGCAGCCGGTTTCGGGTGGGCGATGTGGCGCTGACGATGGCCGAGTATTTCCGCGATGACGAGCATCGAGACGTTCTCTTGCTGATCGATAATATTTTCCGTTTTATTCAGGCGGGCATGGAAGTATCGGGCTTGATGGGCCAAATGCCATCGCGCCTTGGGTATCAACCAACGATGAGTACAGAGTTGTCGGGGCTGGAGGAGCGCATTGCCAATACCAACGCGGGAGCCATTACGTCGATCCAGGCTGTGTATGTACCGGCGGACGATTTGACCGACCCGGCGGCGGTGCATGTGTTTTCACATCTCTCGGCTTCGATCGTGCTCTCGCGCAAGCGGGCGAGCGAAGGACTTTATCCGGCCATTGACCTACTCCAATCCAGCTCGAAAATGGCGACGCCCGGCATCGTTGGCGATCGGCACTACAAACTGGCACAAGAAATCCGGAAGACCCTGGCGCAGTACGAGGCCCTCAAGGATATCGTCGCCATGCTTGGCCTGGAACAGCTTTCCCCGGAAGACCGTAACGCCGTCGCTCGCGCCCGACGGCTGGAACGCTTTCTCACACAGCCGTTTTTCACTACCGAGCAGTTTAGTGGGATCAAGGGGAAGCTTGTCAGTCTTAAAGACTCGCTCGATGGCTGCGAACGCATTCTGCAAGACGAGTTCAAAGATTATCCGGAGAGCGCGCTCTACATGATTGGAGCGATTGGCGAAGCGAAAAAACCGGAGCCGAAAACTGAAACAAACACGGAACCCAAGAAGGAATCGAAAAAGAAACCGAGAATCGAAACGAAACCCGAGACGAACACAGCACCGAAATCAGAACCGACAACAGAGTCAGCGAAGACCCATGAATCTTAAGATCCTGCTTCCGTTCGAGATTTTCGCGGAGAAAACAGACGTATCGCGCATCGTTGCCGAAACCCGCGAGGGGTCGTTCGGAATCCTGCCTCACCGCCTCGATTGCGTTGCGGCGCTTGCGCCCGGGATATTGACTTACGAAACAAAAGAAGACGGAGCAGTTTACCTCGCCGTCGATGAAGGCGTGTTGGTCAAGGCCGGCGCGGATGTGCTCGTCTCCGTGCGCCACGCCATCGGCGGAACGGATCTCGGCCAGCTCCATGAAGCGGTGAAACGTGAGTTTCTGACGCTCGACCAAAGCGAGCGCAACGTTCGCGCTGCGATCGCCAAAATGGAAAGTGGCCTTATCGGTCGGTTCGCAGAGTTTCAACATGAGCGATGAGCTGAAAGGTCAATCCGCGAACGAGGAGACGGAATTCGAGCGGCAGGTGACCGCGAAGGCTGCCCGCAAGCTCAGGGTGCAACGGGAGGGTAAGCAGGGAGTCTGGTTTGGTCTCGGCATGTCCGGACTCATCGGCTGGTCCGTCGCGGTACCGACGCTTCTGGGCGCGATGCTCGGCCTCTGGCTGGACCGAAGCCATCCGGGAGCTCGTTCCTGGACGCTCATGTTGCTGGTCGCTGGTTTGTGCATCGGCTGCGCCAATGCTTGGCATTGGGTGGCGCAGCAGGACAAGGCCATGCACGACGAACCAGAGGAACACAAATCGGAGGACAAGAAAGAGGATAAGAAAGATGAGTGAACCGTTGGCTCTCGTCTCCGCTCTTGTACTGCCGCTGATCGCTGGCGTTTTGCTCGGTATGTTTTTCTTTGGCGGCCTTTGGTGGACAATTCGGAGAGGCGTTTCGTCCAAACAGCCGGCGGCGTTGTTCTTCTTCAGCCTGCTACTGCGAACAGGGATTGCGCTGGCTGGTTTTACTTTGTCGCTCGTGGCGATTGGCGCAGAGTGCTCTCTTGCCTGGTTGGATTTATCCTGGCGCGCATCCTGGTGACTTGGCTTACCCGCGCGCCGATTGAAAAGGCGAAGAGGCCTCAGACTGTCGGTGAAGTATGCCGGTAAATCTCACATCCGATCAGCAGATTCTGTGGCAGCACGGCTTTGTGAAACTCAACGGAACAATCGTCATGACGTGGGCGACGATGATCGTGATGTCGTTGGGCGCAAAGCTGATCACACGCAAGCTCAAGACTGAAGGCGATATCTCACGCTGGCAAGGCTGGCTCGAAATCATCGTCACTGCAATGGAGGAACAGATCAAGGAAGTGGGCCTGAGCGAGCCAGCAAAGTATCTCTCCTTTCTGGGCACGCTCTTTCTGTTCGTTGCGACGGCCAGCCTCGGTACGGTGATCCCAGGTTATAAGCCGCCGACGGGTTCACTTTCGACCACCGCGGCCCTGGCCCTGTGTGTGTTTGTCGCCGTACCTCTGTTTGGCATCCGGGAGCAGGGGTTCGTTGCCTACCTCAAGACCTACACAAAGCCAACGTTCATCATGCTGCCATTCAATATCATCAGCGAACTGTCGCGCACGCTGGCCTTGGCAGTTCGTTTGTTCGGCAACATGATGAGCGGAGTGATGATTATCGGGATCTTGCTCACGATCACGCCCTTTATCTTTCCGATTTTCATGACCGTACTCGGGCTGCTCACGGGCATGGTGCAAGCCTATATCTTCAGCATTCTGGCCACGGTCTACATTGCGGCCGCCACCCGAATACCGAAACTGAAGCAGGCTGTGATCGAAACCAAGCCAGACACGAAAAATTTGAAAGCGCAACATAATGTTAGCGATAAGAAGGACTCCTTATGGATAGCGTTACCGTCGTCGCAGTCGTATCAATCGCCACTGCCGGCATTACCACCGGCATCGGTTGTATGTGTCCGGCGCTCGGCGAGGGCCGGGCTGTCGCCACCGCCCTGACTTCGCTGGCACAGCAACCCGACGCCTCGGCCACGATCACTCGGACGTTGTTCGTTGGTCTGGCGATGATCGAGTCGTTGGCCATTTACTGCTTTGTGGTCTCGATGATTCTCATTTTCGCAAACCCGTTTTGGAGTCACGTCATCGCTCAAACCGGAGGGAAATGAGCCATGCTCATCGACTGGTTCACCGTCGGGGCACAGGTACTGAACTTCCTCATCCTGGTGTGGTTGTTGAAGCACTTCCTCTACAAGCCCATCCTCAACGCCATCGACGCGCGGGAAAAGCGCATCGCGTCTGAACTTGCGGATGCCGATGCGAAGAAGAGCGAGGCACAAAAGGAGCGCGATGACTTTCAAAACAAGAACAAAGTGTTTGATCAACAGCGCAGCGCTCTACTCGGCAAGGCGGCGGACGAGGCGAAAGTCGAGCGCGAGCGTCTTCTCGACGAAGCGCACAAAGATGCGGATAATTTACGCGCTGTGCAAGCGGCCGCATTGCGAAATGACCAAAAGAGGCTGGGCAGTGCGATCACTAACCTAGCAAAGCAAGAAGTCTTTGGAATCGCGCGAAAAACGCTCGCTGATCTGGCTACGGTCAGTCTCGAAGAACGCATGGGAGAGGTGTTCACGCGCCGCTTGCGCGAAATGGACGGGAAGGCTAAGGCATTGCTCGGTGCAGCCCTCAAGTCATCGTCTGAACCGGCAGTCGTGCGGAGCACGTTTGATCTGGGTGCCGCTCAGAGGGCAGCGGTTCAGAATGCGCTCAACGAAACCTTCTCGGCGGAAATCCATATCCGGTTCAAAACCTCGCCAGATTTAATCAGCGGCATTGAACTCACGACGAATGGACAAAAAGTGGCGTGGAGCATCGCGGATTATCTTGCCTCGTTGGGAAAGGGCGTCGATGAACTCCTGAAGAAGAGGGATGAAGCTGCGGCGGCAGAAGCGAAAGCTGAGACCACGCCAAAAGTGGAAGCCGAGCCTAAGGCAGAGCCAAAAACGGAGCCGAAGCCCGAGGCGAAAATCGAGCCAAAGCCGGAAGCGAAGACCGAACCGAAGCCAGACGTGAAAGCTGAGGCCAAGCCCGAAGTGAAAGCTGAGCCGAAGCCTGATGCGAAAGCTGAGACCGATCCGGAAGTGAAAGCCGAGCCCAAGGCAAAGGCAAAAACGGAGCCGAAGCCTGAAGCGAAAATCGAGCTAAAACCGGAAGCGAAGGCCGAACCGAAGCCAGAAGCGAAACCTGAGCCGAAGCCAGAAGCGAAAGCGGAGACCAAGCCCGAAGCACCTAAGCCAGAAACTGTGAGCGCATGAGCATGGAACCTGAGAGCCTCCAGCACGATTTCGACAGCGTGTTTGCTGGAATAAGGCAAGTGCGCGAAGCCTTCACGCCCCGACTCACGCTGCGCGAAGTGGGCATCGTCACAAATGTCTCCACCGGAATCGCCACGCTTTCAGGCCTTCCAGGCGTAGGGTATGAGGAATTGGTGAGATTTCGTGGCGATCTGTTGGGCATCGCGTTCAACGTGGATGAGGATGAAATCGGCGTGATCCTGCTCGGTGAATATCAGGATCTGCATGCGGGCGACGAAGTCGAACGCACCGGGCGGGTCATGGACATAGCGGTGGGAGACAGTTTGCTGGGACGGGTGATCAACCCGCTGGGCAAACCGCTTGACGGCAAAGGCCCGGTGGCGGGGGACCAGCGCCTGCCGGTCGAGCGCCCGGCGCCGCCCATCATGGACCGCGCGCCCGTAGTCGTGCCTTTGCAGACGGGACTGAAGGTTGTCGATGCGCTCATTCCGATCGGACGTGGGCAGCGCGAATTGATTCTCGGCGATCGACAGACGGGCAAAACGGCCATCGCGATCGACGCCATTTTGAACCAGCGCGGGCAAAATGTGCTCTGCGTTTATTGTGCAATCGGTCAGCGCGCTTCCGCCGTCGCCAAGGTCGTGGCCAACCTCCGCGAAAAGGGCGCAATAGATTACACCGTTGTGGTTGTCGCCGAAGGCAACGATGCGCCCGGCCTTGTCTATATCACGCCCTACGCTGCGACGAGCATCGCCGAATATTTCATGGAAAAGGGCCGCGATGTGCTCATCGTTTACGACGATCTCACGCAGCACGCACGCGCCTATCGCGAGCTTTCCCTCCTGCTCCGTCGTCCGCCCGGGCGCGAAGCGTTTCCCGGTGACATCTTCTACATTCATTCGCGGATGCTGGAACGGGCGACGCATCTCAGCAAGGAGCGAGGCGGTGGTTCTCTCACCGCGCTTCCCATCATCGAGACCGAGGCGCAGGATATCTCCGCCTACATCCCAACCAATCTCATCTCCATCACGGACGGTCAAATCTACCTGTCGCCCACGCTGTTCGAACTGGGGATCCTTCCCGCGGTGGACGTCGGCAAGTCCGTTTCGCGCGTGGGCGGAGCGGCGCAACGAGCCGCCTATCGCGCTGTCGCCGGCAACCTCAAACTCGCTTACTCGCAGTTCGAGGAATTGGAAACGTTCGCGAAATTCGGCACTCGTCTCGATGAATCCACTCGCAAGATCATCGATCACGGACAGCGCATTCGAGCTTGCCTCAAACAACCGGAATCGCAGCCGGTGTCGATGATCGAACAGATCACCGTGCTCCTGGCTTTGACGGCGAACCTGTTTGACCCAGTGCCTATCGAAAAGGTGAGCGATGCGGAGCAGGCAATACAGAAAGCAACGTCGGACATCCCGGCGGACGTAGGAGGGCGGCTAACGTCAGCTGACAAATTGAGTGACGCCGACCGAAATGCGATTCTGGAGGTTGCTACGCGTGCGCTCGCTCCATTCCAGCCCGCTCCTAAACCGAAACCAGCCGAACCCAAACCCGACGCCGCGCCGAAATCCGCTGCTAAGCCCAAACCCGCGGCCAAGGCTTCGCCATGAGCGGCACATTGGAGAGTCTGCGTCGAAAAATCGACGGTGCTGGGGATCTCGAAGGTGTGGTTCGTTCGATGAAGGCGCTGGCGGCATCCAGCATTGGACAATACGAGAAGGCAGTTCAATCGCTCGACGACTACTATCGCACGGTGGAACTCGCATTGGTCGCGTGTCTCCATCAGGCCGGCCCGGTTTCGCTCGTCGAGGTAAAACGCCCGCGGCACGAGCACGCAATCGGCGCGGTCGTCTTCGGTTCGGACCAAGGCCTTGTCGGCAGGTTTAATGAGGTAATCGTGGAATTCGCCGTGCACGAGCTCAAAACGTTGCCCGGCAAAATAGCGAAAATCTGGGCCGTCGGCGATCGCGCTCACGCGCTCTTGACGGACACCGGTGTGGCCCCAGTCGACCTGCTATCGGTTCCGACCTCGGTGAACGCCATCACGTCTCTAGTCGGCCAGATTCTCATCGAAATCGAAGCGGCTCTCGAGCACGGCGATGTCGGTGAAGTCTATGTCTTCCACAACCATCCGAAATTCGGAGCTGTTTACGACCCGGTCAGCGAGAGACTGGTGCCGTTGGATCACATCTGGCAAAACAAGCTGGCCGCAATGGCGTGGCCGACAAAGAATTTGCCGGAGGTCATCGAAGGAGCCGAGTCGGCGCTTCGGGCTTTCGTCCGAGGATACCTCTTTGTTCTGCTCTTTCAGGCCTGCGCCGAATCCCTTGCTAGCGAAAACGCCAGCCGTCTGGCGGCCATGCAACGCGCGGAGAAGAACATCGCAGACATTTTGGAAGATCTAAACCGCACCTTCCGCCGTGTTCGCCAGGAATCCATCGATGAAGAGCTGTTCGATGTGATCTCCGGCTTCGAGGCGCTGACGGGACGCCGACGTCACGCCTAGGCCCTGAGCAAAACTGCACAGATCTGAGCAGAATTGACCATCTCCAGAATGAGCTTAGGCCTCATCCGAAGAAAGCCAAAAATAGATTTCTTCGTATCAATTTTTTGAGAAATTTCCACCTGCCAAGTGTGAGCATTCTTGCTCAGACCGTTTTAATCCTGATTTGCTAAGTTCGAATTGACCTCGGTGTGCCCGAATCTAGATCCGGATTTGTGCGCAAGACACAGCACGAAGCCGGAAAAGCGGCGCAGAGGTGACAGAAACGAGGCTGTCCATGAAAAAAGTAATCTTCATACTTGCGATGTTTGGTCTCGGCACGTTGTGCTGGGCGGGATCGGCGCGGGAAGATGCCACCGACCGACTGGACAATGCCACCAGTGTAATGCACGAAATTATGGGGATGCCTGACAAGGGAATCCCGGAAGAGGTGTTGCAGCACGCAAAATGCGTGGCGGTTATACCGCACATGGTTAAAGGCGGTTTTGTCTTCGGAGCTGAAGGAGGCAAGGGCGTAGCCACCTGCCGTGCGGCGAATGGCTGGAGTGCGCCGGCGTTCATCACGATTTCGGGTGGAAGCTGGGGGTTGCAGATCGGGGTGGAAGGTGTGGACGTGGTCATGATCTTCCAGAATGACAAAGCAATGCAAAGGCTGCTCTCCAGTAATTTCCAAGTTGGAGGGGAAGCTTCCGCGGCAGCGGGTCCTGTGGGACGGCATGCCCAGGCCGGTACGGATTGGAAGTTGGATACAGAGATCCTGACCTATTCCCGTGCCAAAGGTGCATTTGCTGGGCTCACGTTGGAAGGGGCATCGCTCCGCCAAGACAATGATTCCCGGCATGCGATTTACGGACCTAACGTCACAACTCGGGCGTTGTTGTTGGGCAAAGTGCCAGTTCCAGCTGCTGCCGAGCCGTTCGTTGCCGAAGTGCGCGGGGCCAAAGCTGAGGCCAGAGTCAACAAAGAGTAGGTCTACTGGACTCGCCCTCTGCTGTTGTTTGTCAACGCCGGCACCAGCGTATTCGAGCTCGCGCAGAATCCATCACTTGTTGTTCTATCGTTCGCGTCGCTAACGGATTTCTTGCGAACGTTTGGATAGGACTCACATTCAGGTGCTCGCGAATGAGCAAAGGAGGTTGACATGCTTTGGACTATTTTCGTTGTTCTTCTGATTTTGTGGCTTTTGGGTTTCAGTCTGCATTTCGGAGGTGCCCTGATCCACCTGCTGCTCATTGTGGCGCTGGCGGTTCTGGTCATTAACTTATTGAGCGGACGGCGAACCGCGATTTGAAGAGGCAGTATAGTCCCAGCGCTAGGAGGCTCGGGTGTTGCCTCCTGGCGCCGAGATCTTGTTTTCGTCCCAGATATAGTTAGGAGTATGCGATGTCCGAACCTGATCGCTCTGTGAGTCTAAGACCGAACGCCCTGATGCACTTCCAAGCCAGTCCACTCGCGTTCGAAACGAAGCGGGCGTCATGTGTGCAAGGAATCCCTGACCACTCCCTTCCAGTGCGGGTAGCGATTATCGGGAACCACCTCCCTCGCCAATGTGGAATTGCGACGTTCACGACAGATTTGTGTGACGCGATTGCCGCTAAGTACGGCGCTGCCGGAGTATCCGTGGTAGCCGTAAATGATCCGCAATCGCAGTACAGCTACCCAGCGCGCGTGCGATTCGAGATAACCGAGAGCGATATCTCCTCCTATCAAGCCGCCGCCGACTTTCTAAATTCCAACAAAATCGATCTTGTGAGTCTGCAGCATGAGTATGGGATTTTTGGAGGCAGGACCGGCAGTCATGTTTTGCGGCTGCTGAAGCGCCTCAAAATGCCGATCGTGACAACTCTGCATACGGTTCTTCGTGAACCAGACGTCGACCAGCTTATCGTCATGCAAGAAATCGCCGAGCGCTCCGATCGTCTCGTTGTTATGAGCGAACATTCTTCTCAGTTTCTGCAAGATGTATTTAGAGTTCCAAGTCAAAAGATTGACCTGATTCCTCACGGTATACCCGACCTGCCTTTTGCTGAACCCATCCCTGAGGAAGATTCGCATTCAAGCAAAGGAAAGATTGTATTGCTCACGTTCGGCCTATTGTCCCCGAACAAAGGATTCGAAAGTGTCATTCAAGCCCTGCCGCGCATCTTGTCCCGGCACAGCAATGTTCTTTACGTCATCGCAGGTGCTACTCACCCGCATGTCAAACGGCGCGAGGGTGATCGATATCGGGTTCAGTTGCAAGCCTTAGCTACAGAGTTGGGAGTTGAGGAGAACGTGGTCTTCCACAACCGTTTCGTCAGCCCTCAAGAAATGGCTTCGCTGGTTCGTTCGGCCGATATTTACATCACGCCGTACCGCTATGAGGCACAGGCCGTATCCGGGACACTGGCATATGCCTTGGGCGCCGGGAAGGCGATCATCTCAACTCCGTACTGGCACGCCATGGAACTCTTGGACGATGGACGTGGAGTGCTGGTTCCTTTTACCGACTCAGCCGCCATCGCGAAAACAACGATTGAACTCTTGGACAACGATGAAGCCCGCGAGGCAATGCGTAAACGTGCTTACCTCTATGCACGGCGCATGGTCTGGGACCGGGTAGCGCAGTCTTATATGGGGGTCTTCACACGAGTCTGCGCTAATCGCATGCAATCTGGTCGCGTGGCGCCTCATATCCAGACTGTCGAGAAGAACGCTCCAGGCCAACTCATGAGCGTCTGAACTTGTTACCCGACCTGAAACAGGAGCGATGCTTACATCTCTGGACCCGCCATCCGCTTGCTCGGTCAGTAGCAATTGCACCCGAGAATCTGGCAGTGGCTACAGCAGTTGCAGCAGCGACATCATCCCTCCGACGAATCATTCACTGAACGGGTTCTCTTGAAGGAGCGCTTAACGGGAAGTGATCCCTTCTGCTCAGTATTTCGAAGGGGGTTGATCGAATCTTAAGAAGGATCATATAGAAGCGTTCGCACTTCGGGCCCCGGCGCTTTGACTGTACGTTTGACAGCTGTTTCGCGGAAGCACGAATAGTTCGGAGTTACCAGCCAAAGCAATGAAGGCCACAGGAGATTCAAGAACATGAAGACTTTAGGAAGTGCTGTCGGGTTCTCAGGGCTGCGATGTAGGAAAGACGGCATAGCTTTCTTGTTGTCGATCGCGGTGTTGTGTGGGATTGGGGCTCCGAAGCTTTCGGCCGCTCAGGATGCGGCTCCCGCGGCGCAAGCTGCTCAAGCACCGGCCTACGCGCCACAGACTCCGGAGCAGTTGCAACGGTTGGTCGCTCCGATTGCGCTTTATCCGGATTCGTTAGTGGCCCAAATCCTCGCGGCGTCCACGTTTCCCGAGCAGGTTGTCGAAGCCGATAGATGGGTGCAGGCGAATCCTGATTTGAAGGGTGAGGCTCTGGGGAGCGCCGTGGACCAGCAACCCTGGGATCCGAGTGTCAAAGCGCTGGCTGCATTTCCGTCAGTTCTTGGAAATATGGACAAGAACCTCTCCTGGGCCTCATCACTAGGTGACGCTTATTTCAATCAGCAAGGGGACGTGATGGATGCCGTGCAGGTGATGCGGCGTCGAGCGCAAGCAGCGGGCGATCTCAAGACCACGGCGCAGCAAACCGTGACCACGCAAGGTTCGACGGTCGTGGTTGATCCTGTCAGCCCGGATACGGTTTATGTTCCCGCGTATAACCCGTGGCTGGTTTACGGATCTCCAATCATGGCCTGGCCGGGGTGGTACCCATATCCGGGAATCTGGTTTGGCGGCCCGTACCTCAGTTTCGGAATGGGGTTTGGAATTGGCTGGTACGGCGGTTATGGATGGGGCTGGGGTCATTGGGGATTTAATTGGCATGGCGGATACGCGATGTACGGCGGCGGCCGGTACTACTCCCACAGCAATACGTTTTACAACCGAAGCAGTTACTACCGAGCGGGGAGCACGCACGGTGTCAACGGCAACCGTGGCCAACTGAACAATCATGCGGGCGCAACCGCCAGAGGCTTCAACGGAAATACCAAGGCGGCCCGAGGATACGCTGAACCCCATGGACAGAGCGGCACACGCACGAGCGCTTACAGCGGGTATGGGAAAGGCGGTCCGGCGAAAAGCGCTTCGTCGCGCGGAAGCGCGAGCATGGGCGGCGGATCACATGGCGGTGGCGGAGGTTCTCATAGCGGCGGAGGCGGGGGATCTCACGGCGGAGGCGGCGGACATCACTAATCGACGGGGCGTTACGTTCCCCGGTAGCTGGTAAAACTTGCAAATGGAGAAAAGATATATGCAGTGCACAGACGTGAATTCCAGCACATTTCAGTGGGCAAATCTTCATCGATTAGCGGTCACCGCTATTTTTCTGACGGCATGTTTTTCTGTCCATTCCATGGCGCAGCAATCGGGCCAGAAGACTTTCTTGTCGGCGGAAGAGGCGAGCAACGCTTTGGTCGCAGCCACGAAGAACAACGACGAAAAAGCAATGATCGAGATTTTGGGACGAGACGGAAAGCAAATCGTCTCTTCGGGAGACGAAGCCGAGGACGCGCAGAGCCGCGCTAACTTCGTAGAGCGATATCAGCAAATGCACCGTCTGGTCACGGAACCGGATCGAACGACAACCTTATATATCGGTGCGGAAAACTGGCCCACGCCCATTCCGCTCGTAAACAAAGGCGATTCGTGGTATTTCGACACCGATGCGGCCAAGAAGGAGATTTTGTTCCGGCGAATTGGCGAGAATGAAGCGGCGGCGATCAGCGTTTGCCAGGAGTTGGTTGCGGCGCAAAAGGAATACCGCGGCGCACACGACAACGAGTATGCCCAGAAGTTGTTGAGCGATGAAGGGCAACACAACGGCCTTTATTGGAAAGCTGCGGACGGCGAAACCGAAAGTCCCATTGGTCCACTAGTGGCATCGGCCGTTGCCCAAGACAATGGCGGAAGTCAAACCGACTCCTCGACTCCTTACCGCGGTTACTACTTCCGCATCCTGGCGCGTCAAAAGAAAACCAGCTCAAGCGGCGCGAAAAGTTACGTCGTAAATGGCAAGATGACCGGGGGCTTCGCGTTCGTGGCCTATCCTGCCGAATACAGATCGTCCGGCGTGATGACATTCATCGTCAACGAGGATGGGATTGTTTACGAAAAAGATCTCGGCAAGAAGACCGACGTTCTTGCCCGCACGATGAAGGAATACAACCCCGATTCCAATTGGCAAGAGGCTGACGACCAGCGTCTAGAAACTGCCGACGCTCAGAAAACTAAATAACGCGCATCCTGGCGCGCTGAACTCGTCACAACGGATCTGTGGAGCGTTCCTGCCCTATATGAGGCGTTTTTGGGCTGCTGCTGGCTTCGCCTGACTTTTGTTGAACGTCTATGGCCGTTCTTCCACGGCGGTACCCTTTCTAAGCGAGCGGCGTCTGGAACGACGAAAGAAGGAGGTGAATGAAAACTGAATGAAAAAGTTGCCTTTGTGGCCGTTTTTGGCATTCCGGACCATCGTAGAATCAGTAAGTTCCAAGGAATCAGTGAGCGACTGGGGAATAACCCAAAGGTCGGTGGTTCAAATCCACCCCCCGCAACCATTTACGGATTTGAGGGACTACAGGCGTAGTCCCCAATTCCAACTCACTGGATCGCGGCTGTTTGGGGCCTCAAATTCTTCAGGGAAACTTCCTTCGCCCTATCCTTCAGGTGCTCTTTGATCGCGGGTGGCAAGACCAGATCTGCTACCCGGCTATTGGCTCGGCGCTTGGTCTTCTCAAATGCTGAGCCGTAGGTATTCATGGTTGTCTTGATGTCTGCGTGCCGCATGAGGCGCTGCTGCACCCCGAGCGGCGTGCCGATATCATCAATCAGCGTTCGATAGGTGTGACGAAAGCTATGCCACCCCACTCCTTGCAACCCGATCTTTTCACCCGCCGGTCGCAAGTAGTCTTTCTGAATGGCATCGCCGTGGACCGGGCGTTTCGTATCCGCATTCGCGAATAGCCAAGCCTCCGGCGTTTCGACACATTGCTTTCGCCAATCCTCCAGAACGGACACTAGCTTGGAATCCAGAAACACTTCGTCCTCTGAAGCTCCGGTTTTTCCGCCGTTCCAGACGTAGCGGCCCACAATAGATCGGGTCAACGTCAGTATCTGCCCCTTCAAATCAAAGTCCTGCCACTGCAATGCCCTGATCTCACTGATACGCAAACCCAGGCACATTGCAATCATGACCATCACTTGAATGTGGTACGGAAGCTCCGCGAGAAGAGCCTGATATTGCTCGACCGTAAGCACAACTTTCTTGCGAACACGTTTCGTCACGCCCTTGATTTCGACTAACTGCATCGGGTTTCTCTGAGTCTCCAAAATTTCCCATTTCATCGCGTACTCAAAAATGCGATGCAGGAGACCCTTTATGTTGGACTTCGTTTTGGGAGAATGCTTCAGCTCCTTCAACCACTGTTCCACCTTGAGGGGCTTTTTCACTTCGGCCACAGGAGCCTCGCCCCATTGTGGCAAAATGTGCACTTTCAAAATGGATACGTAGGACTTCTTGGTTGAATACCGTTCTGGCATTGCTTCGTGCATGTATCGCCTTACCAATGCTCCGAACGATTGACTGGAAGACTTTTCCATCCGCTGGTATCGAAACTCTCTCGACCCCAGCCAGGCATGATCTTCCGTTGGCCATCCTTCCGCATCTCCCGCTAACATCACGCTGCGCTTTCGCGTAATGCCCATGTCGTCCGTTTCGTAAAAGCGCCAAACCCAGACATCCGGGCCTCGCGTTCTCTTCTTGCGGACAATCGTGCCCACGTCTTGCTGTGTGCGTTTCAAGAAGCTTTCCTCCTTAAAGCGCGCACGGATGACGGTTCTGACTCTACACGACAACGCATGTGCGAAACCAGCTCTGAAATTCGGAAACGCCAGCGCTTGCGGACTCCGCTGCCTATGGGATGTGCGGGAAGCCAGCCCTCCCGAGCCATCTTCTTCACGGTCACCGGGCTGATCTTCAAAAAGTTTGCTGCTTCTTCGGGCGTTACGAAGGGTTCGTTGTCTTCGGCTGGATTCATTTTCTACTCCATCCCGGAACTTCGGACGGGTTCATTTGGCTGAGCGTGCAGCAATCCCTGCGACGTAGGTCGTCCGACCGGGGAGCAAACGTTGCACTTGACACTAACGCACGTGTACCAATACAGTCAATACGTAACGTTACGACATTTTAGTGAGGCTGACGCTTTGGCAGACAAGACCCCAATCCTGCAGCAGCCGGTGATCTCCATTCGGATTTCCGACGAGCTGCGTCAAAGACTCGACACTTTGAAGGAAATCATGGCCTCCAAGAGTGGCGAACCCGTCTCAACATCGGAGGCGGCAAAGCAGCTCCTTGAGTCCTCTAAAGAGGAGCGATTAGAGTTCGTAAATCTACTCTCAGAGCCAACCGATTCCCTGGTGAAGATTCGCGGGAAGGTAGACGCAAAGCTGCCACTTTCGCAAGCCGAATGGACCCTGGTTGCTTACTACTGTCAGCAGGGTGCGGAGTTATTTGCAAATACCGGCCAGACGGACATTTCGTTCGAATCTCTCGCCGGAATTCTCAAAGCTTTCCTTGCCGTTTATGGACTTGTATCTAAACAGAGAAAGAAGGGCCCGATGGCCCCTTATCTCCTCACCACTCTGCCGTCACAAAAGCAAACTGAGGCGAAGCAGTCAGACGAGATCGTAAACGATGATGTGCAGCGGGTCGTGAACCGAACCATCCACACGCTAAAGAACGCTGACAGCGAGACTGACCGACCAATTCATACCGCTCGACTTCTCTACATGGTTCTTGACAACGAAAAGTTTCTAAACATCGAGAAGCTGAACGAAGCGCTGCGACCGTACTGGCCGATTCTCTGGCGCGTGTGCGCCCGTGGCCATTACCTCCGCCATGAAGAACCCTTGCGCGATGGTGGATTTTGGGGTGCCGATTCTAGGTTGAGAAATCCTGGGCCATTGCCTTCGTTTCAGGAAGGCGAATACCGTCTCGAATTTCACCGGGGGCCGGAGTCGGAATTTTCTACCTGGTTGTATTTTCCCGGAAGATTTGCTCTGCAATATCCGCTCTTCGATTACCCGAGAATTGCGGAACTTCGGACGATACTAGAAGGGTTGTCGCTGCGCGACACACTGATCTTCTGGGAAGGTCGCTATTTCCTCGCGTCTACGTGGTTCGACGAAGAAGAGAAGGTCGGCGTCGTATTTCGCTCTCGGGACCACGGGATCGCCCTCACATTTCATCATGACGATTGGCAGGCTATTAAGAGTCTGTTCCGCCGCGGCTGGCAGGCGCCGGAAGTGGTCCGTCTGTGGAATGCGTTGGCGAGGGAGTATGGCGAGCTGTGAAAGGCGCGGTGCTTCGCACCGGAAGAATTTTGACACTCCACCCCTTCGAGGGAACTGTAGGGAAACTTGACACCTTTCTGGAGGAACCATCCTGGCATCCAATAGATAGCGTGGGTGGGGGTTCCGTAAGGAAACCCGTGACTCCTTGCGTAAACGCGGGTGCTGGGAGGTTGGAGCGATGGCGCTGCTCGATGAGAAGAACCTTGCGGCGGAAGCGGCAAAGCGGGCGCGGTTCCGGGTGCATCACGTGGGGACAAAGCTGAACGAGGCGGAATTGCACGAGCTGGAGGGGCTGGCGGCGAAGCTGAACGAGACGCAGGCGGAGCTGATCCGCGGGCTGATCCTGCGCGAGATCGAACAGGACAAGACGGGGCTTCGACCCAGTGCGGAGATGGTGGAAATCACGGCGTGCCGGCTGTTGTTGGTGAACCTGCTGGGTCCGCTGGTGAAGGGCGAGGCGATGACGCAAGAGGGGTTCGACGGGATCGTGGACGAGGTCAAGAAGCAGAAGGCGCGTGTGGCGCGGGACCGCCTCAAAGACCACGAAGCACGGCGCTGAGCAGCGGTGGCCGATGAGTAGCTGTCCGTCACCCGCAAAGGCTGACTTATGTCTCCGTCTCGCGTGGACGCTGTGACGCGCAGATTTATACGAATAATGCAGCGACGCTGGGGCAGGAACCCAGCCCCGATGTGTCCCATTCGCACGCGATTCAGCCGGAGCCAGCGATGCATAAATAGAACTACAAACCACGCACACGAATCAGATCAGTCAGGTTTTCGGTTTAGGTCTGTGATGCTGCATTCCCGAATGACATGCCCCGGATAGCCAGAGCATAGCCGAGGCCCGGCCAGTGTCAAGGCCGCGCTTCGCGCGCCGCGTTTGCGGTCGAAGAGCCTTGACACTGGCCTTTGCGCCTCGGCTTATTATTCAGCTATCCGGGGGATGTCAGCTTTCCAGTTCCACGAACCGGGCTCCACCCCAAGTTGAATCGCTGTCGCAGGAAATCTGGGACTTGAGAAAGACGAGTTCAAACAAGCTTTCTCTTACGAGCATGAGAATCATTACTTATAGCGACCTGCATCTTGAATTTGGCTCAGGCTGGATGTTGCCCCCGGCAGTGCACGGAGATGTCATGATCCTGGGAGGCGATATCGTCACGCTCAGGGATTATGAGCCGCTCGACCAGATTCTGCGGAAGTGGAAGAAACCAGTCCTCTATGTGACGGGAAACCACGAATATTACACGAGGCGGCCAATGAACGAAGAGGAGAATAGATTCAAGGCGTGGCTCGAAGACAGACATCCGCATGTGAAACTGCTGCTCGATGAAGAGGTCAGCATCGGCGGAGTCAATTTCTTCGGCGGCACGATGTGGACCGATTTCAACGGCGGCGATTTGCGCGCCATGGAGACCGCCCGCTCTCAAATGAATGATTACCGCCTCATCTATAACTCCGACCAAACGGTTTTCACGCCAGCAGATTCGATTGCGCTACATAAAACGTTCGCATCGAAATTACTGGACTGGTTTACCAAGAAGCTAAGTGGTCCGCGCGTGGTTATCAGCCATAATGCGCCGGTCATCAATCCCAACTCCAAATACAAGGGCGGCCCTCTCACGCCGGCGTTCAATTCCTTGGACATGGTGGAGATCGTTGGGACCTACAAGCCGGCCCTCTGGGTGTATGGCCACACGCATGAATGCGACGATCAGATGATCCGCCGGACCCGGATCATTTCAAATCAACTCGGATATGGACAGTGAACAAACTTCCGTTCGCGCAGCGGGACAAGCCGGACACCGCCAAGTTGTGAAGTAGAAATCGAGAAAAGTGCTTCCCGGGTATATTCCTGCGGGTCGTGATCAAGCTGGCCAACGCTATACCTCCGTAACTTGGGAGTGGAATGCTCGCCTCCTACGATCCGAACATGGGGATTCTTCTCGGCTTGCGCTGTCGCCATTTCTGGGAGTGCGCGCTTTTGCTGGGAACGGTATTTTTCGGTGTGCTGCCCCCTTCAGGGCCAATGCCTGCGCTCGGGCAAACTTCGCTTTCAGCATCGAGCCACGCGGGCGATTCCGATCGGCTTCCTATTTCTACGAGTTCGCCGGAAGCCGCCAAATTGTTCGAGGAAGGGCTTCGCTTCCTCTACGACGCTCACTATGAGCAGGCTTTGGCCGAGTTTCGGAAAGCCACCAAGAAGGACCCGAAATTCGCGCAGGCGTGGGCTCGCATCATGTGGACGTCACCGGATCCCGTGGAAGCTAGGCAGGCGGCGGAGGCGGCACAACAGACCTCCCAGCACGTGACACCCGGGGAAAAGCTTCTGATGAAGTGGTGGATATCGACATACAAGGGAAATCTTGTCGATGCCATCGCAGCGATGAATGATTTGCTGGCGATGTATTCTCGCGATGCCCAACTGAACCTCGAAGCCGGGGTCTGGTTGTCTTACCAGGGTGAACACGAAGCAGCTGCCAAGTTCCTCACGCGCGCTCTGGAGGTTGACCCCAAGTTCGCGGTAGCTTTGAACATCAACGGCTATAACCTCGCCGCCATGCATCGGTACGCCGAGGCAATCCCTTACATGAAACGCTACGCCGAGGAGGAACCCAACGATCACAATCCCCGCGATTCCCTGGCCGAGATCCTGCAGGAGGGAGGGCGGCTGGAAGAATCCCTAGCGGAGTATCGGGAAGCTCTGAAACTGGATCCTAAGTTCTATTTTTCGCAGTGGGGCCTCGGCGACGTTTACGCGCTGCTAGGTCAGCAGGATCGGGCCCGCGAGGAGTACGCCAAAGCGCTTCCGATGATGGCGTATGCACCGAAGAACAGGCTCAAGTGTCAGATTCTATCAGCCATCACGTACGCCCGTGAAGGCAATGTGAAGCAAGCCCGCGTGCAGCTGGCGGTGGTGCTGAAGGAGGCGACGAAGCTGCAACTGAACGACTACCAAAGTCTCATCCATCAGGATCTGGCGCTGCTGGAAGAATCCCCCGCTGCCGCCTTCCGACACCTGGATCAAGCGGAAGCGGTTCTGCAGATGGCCGGAGCCATGTCGGAGGGGGAGGGGATTCAAAAACGGAGCGCTTCGGATCCTAACAAAGACAGTGCTGGCGTTCGTATATATTTTGGTGTGCACCGAGATCGCGGCTGCACATGATATCGTTCTGGTGACTAGCAAGAACAGTCAGGTCAGAGTGATGCCAGCCGCCGATCTGGCGAGAATAATCAAAACCACGCACAAATGGCCCGGTGGGCATGAGCTGATCGTTGTACTCACCGACCCATCTTCCCTAGAGATGCGCATTGTTGCTCAGAAACTACTGTCGCTGACGCGCGACGAGTTCAAGAACTTGATCGATGCGACAAACAAGACCAAGATGACGTTTTGGGTGGTTTCGAGCGATGATGAGGTCCTAAAGATTGTGCAATCAAATACATCTGCGATCGGCCTGGTGAATGTTTACTCCATCAACAGCAACGTCGAGGTATTGAGGATTGACGACAAGCTTCCCCTCGAATCCGGGTACGTTCTGCACAGCCAATAGCCGGGAAGCTAAGAAATACGAATTGCACTATCGACTCGCGAGCTAGGGTCCTCGGGCTGAGTCTTCGCGACTTGATGGCAGCTTTTGTACCCTTCCTGATTCGCTAGCAGTGTGCTTTCTTGGCTGGTCATATTGCCAAACTCAACGGCACCAGCCGCAAGAGTTGATGCTGGCCCAAACGGAGGTACTGCCCTGGGCGTAAATCACCGGGAGGAGCGTAGCTGGGTTTGCCAACGTGCGACCCGATCCTTTACGCCACCGCCCGCGATTAGCCTCGCACGTGCCAGCACCGCGCTGCTTCAGCTATTTGTGACTTCTGGCTGCACTCTCGGCTAAGCCTTGCTCTCGCTTGGAGTTCTGGATCCATTGATCAGTTTCAATCTGGATCTTTACTGGGTCCAGTATGTCTGCCTATGCTGAAAATGCCGAATGAGAGGAGCGTTATGGCTCCTATTCAGCCTTTTCGGTTGCCGAATTGCTGGCTCAATCCGACAACGCTGGGCTCCTTCCACTTAGCATAAGGAAGTTACTAAGTATCTGCTTTTCATCCATTTAGCAGATGAAATGGATTTGAAACAGAGGTGATTTCGAAAAATAGATGGCTTGACATTGAGTGAGGCTGCAAGAAGATTTCCGTAGGAGAACCGATGAGGTCCATCGCAGTTGGGTTCAGACTCTTGATTTTGATCGGAATGCCGACCGCATTCGCGTTTGGAGCGTGCGGAAGGCTGGCGGCTCTGTCTGCAACCCGACGGCAATCAGTTTGACTTAGAGTCCCTGGTCAACGCTCCTCTTGTTGGCCAAGCGAATGAATTCGGTGGGTTTGATCCTAGGGCCGTGGCGGCAATGGCGTCGACCTGGTGGTGGGGAGCTGCAATGGGTGCGCGTGTTCTGAATCCTGAGTTTACTTATGGCTGGTTCCCCAGGCCATCCCATTATGTTCAGCGCGACAACTCGAACTGCGCCGCCGATTTCGAGAATGGACTGCCTGCGATCGGAACGTTCATACCCCTCGGAACCCCGCGAGTAGCCGCAGATCCGACCCAGGGTGCGTTCTTCATTGCCAACGTTGGTTTTCACGCCGGTGATGGAGTTAAAGGCGTCAATATCGTAAAGAGCATCCGCACGTGGCGCAGAGGCACAATAGCGGAAAAATACCGCGCCGTGCAACATTTTTGAACGGGTCTGTTAGGACTGTGTAATCCAGAGAACCCCATGAGGAAAGGGACAAATGAAACGGACTTGGATCTTGCTCGTTCTGTTAGTCGTAATTATAACCTTCAACCAGCTTCCATTGGTCGCTCAAGGTATCCACGCAAAGTCTTCCGCTGGCTGGAGTGCGTGATGAGGCGAAGTTGGCGTTGCAGTGTAGTTCTAGCTTTGGGCTTGGTTGCTTGCACGCCGCCGGCTGTGGTGCGGGATCCCCTGGCTCCAGTTGAGGAATGGCCGACGTATGGCAACGATCCGGGGAGCTCGCGTTACTCCCCGCTCAGCGAGATCACCAAAGACAACGTGGGGGATCTCAAAGTGGCGTGGACGTATCGCACCGGGGACATGTCAGACGCTACAGGCACGTGGAACGGGGAAAAGGTTTGGGCCAAAAGCACATTTGAGGCAACACCCCTGATGACTGATGACACGCTCTACATTGCGACCGCGTTCAATCGCATTATCGCGCTGGATCCGGAGACGGGGAAGGAGAAGTGGACTTTTGATCCAAAGCTTGACCGCATTGGTTATTACGGTAATGGCCTCACGTGCAGAGGACTGGCGAGCCGGGTCGATCCCAAATTGTCGCCGGGACAAGCTTGCCGGAAGACGATTTATGAAGCCACGCTCGACGGCCGCTTGATAGCAGTGGATGGAGAAACGGGGAAAGCCTGCGCCGGGTTCGGGACGGCCGGCGAGGTTTCGCTGAAGGCAGGCATCAATCTGGATTCGGGAATCGACCACATCATCCCAGGCGAGTACTACTTTACTTCGCCGCCGGCGGTGGTGGGCGACGTCGTGGTCGTGGGCTCAGGCATCAACGACAGTGATCGCGTCGAGATGCCCTCCGGGGTGGTGCGTGGATACAACGCGCGCACGGGCACGTTAGTTTGGGCATGGGACCCAGTGCCGCGAGACCCTGGCGATCCTGCCCGAGCCACTTGGCAGAATGGCGCCGATCGCACCGGCGCAGCTAACGTGTGGGGCCCGATCTCGGCAGATCCTGCGCATGATTTGATTTTTCTACCTACAACCAGTCCAAGTCCCGACTACTTTGGCGGCGAACGGAAGGGCGCGAACCGGAACGGGGACTCCGTGGTCGTGCTGCGTGCATCCACCGGCAAAATGGTTTGGGCCTTCCAGGCTGTGCATCACAATTTGTGGGACTACGACCTACCGTCTGGCCCGTCGCTAGTCGAGGTGGAGCGCGATGGTAAGCGCATTGCGGCTCTCGCTCAGCCGACCAAGATGGGCCACCTGTTCATCCTCGATCGCGACACAGGAAAACCCGTGTTGCCAGTGGAAGAGAGGCCGGTGCCACAGGATGCTGTAGCCGGAGAATGGCTTTCACCGACGCAGCCTTTCCCGGTGGCCACTCCGCGGTTGGTGCCGGACCGTCTGGAACCGAAGGATGCTTGGGGCTTGACGCCTTGGGATCGCGGGAAGTGCCGCGACACGATCGCAGGCCTCCGCCGCAGCGGCATTTTCACGCCGCCTAGTCTGCAAGGCACGCTCGAGTATCCCGGCGCTGCCGGCGGGACAAATTGGGGAGGACTTTCTTTTGACCGCTCGCGCGGGTTGATCGTGATAAATCAGACCAACTTACCGTTCATCGTCCAACTGATCCCGCGCGAGCAGATCACGGGCCTAAGGAGCCAATCAGGCGGCGTGGAGGGCGAATGGGAGTATGCGCCCATGAAGGGGACACCGTACGTAATGCGGCGCAAAGCGTTGCTCTCGCCGTGGGGCCTGCCGTGTAGTCCTCCCCCTTGGGGAACACTGGCTGCCGTGGAGGCCGGCACCGGCAAAATTCGATGGCAGATTCCGCTGGGGACGGTGAGGGAACTGGCTCCAATTCCCCTTCCAATCGGTTGGGGCACACCCACTCTGGGCGGGCCGTTGACGACCGCAAGCGGTCTTACCTTTATTGGAGCGACATTGGACAGCACATTCCGCGCGTTCGACACGGAGACCGGGCGCGAGCTATGGCAAACGCGAATGCCGGCCTCAGCTATCGCAACCCCGATGACATACAGGGCGAAGGCGGGTGGACGCCAATACGTAGTGGTCGCGGCAGGCGGGCATGGCAAGGCGAAAGGGATCAAGCTGGGAGACTACATAGTGGCATTTGCGTTGCCATAGGGGCGTCGATTTTCCCCCAAGATAACAGCCAAAGACGCCGCTATCAGTGCCGTTTTTGAACCAAAAAGGAGATTCTGGACTATGGACACTTCGTCGGCTGCTGCAATCCGCCGCCCACAAGTCCGCTTCAAGTATATTCTGTTTGTCGCGTTCGTATTGATGTTCCTGTTCGTGCTCTGGGACCGCGAGCGCTTTATCATTGACCATTCGCATCCGTTGTGGCGGTATTACTTTCCCGTGCGCTGGTGGCTTCTTCCGCACGGGCTGGCCGCACTGACTGCGCTCCTGATCGGCCCTTTTCAATTCTCGTCGCGGTTCCGGCAACGGCATTTGCGAGTACACCGCATTATGGGATGCGTCTATCTCGGTGGAATTGCGGTCGCTGCGACGATAGGCATGTACCTCGCTGCCGTACACTCAAGCGTCGGAATCAGGTTTTATGTTTTCGCGGTTGCTCCCGCGTGGCTGCTGACTGCGGGGATTGCATTTGTTTGCGTGCGCAACGGCAACATCCCATTGCACCGGCAATTCATGGTGCGCAGCTACGCAATCACAAGCACCTTCGTCACTGACCGAATTTTTGATGCGATACTAGCCATATATCGCCCGGGAGCAGTCGTCTTTGGGGCGGTGACGTGGAGTGTGCTGGTGGCCACGCTGGTCCTGACCGAACTTGGCTTGGCGTGGCAAGGCATTTTCATTAACAAACGGGCCTAGCGCGCAACACGATGCCGGATTGCCACTGCCTTGTTTATAGCAGCGGATGTCGGCCTCAGCCATCGCAACAGCGATGTCATACAGAGCGAAGGTAACTAAATACGACGAGGGAGTAGCGCATTTCCATCATGGCCAGGAGCCTTGTGCTCCAACGAAGGCCGAATACATTTGCGCAGACCCACCTGTCACCTCGTTTTTCGCTTGCGACAAGGCGGCGGACCATACATTCCGGTTAGCTGACGATCTGGGAATAATTGCCTCCGTAATTATGCCGGCTGCTCTATGACATGCTGCTGACGACACCTGATGCGTTGGTCCGGCTAATGCTGACTCCAAAAAGCTTGCCACCGAATTCGCGAACAGCGCAGTCCGAAGACGCGGGGAGAAGATGAGGCCGCGGGCGAGTTGCCGAGTTCGGTTCTCACTTCCCATCATCCGCAATCCTGGTATGCAGGAACGTTCGTTAGCGAGTCGGCAGGTACGCTGAAAGTTGAATACTCGCAGGCCAACTCCATCCCGCTACGGAGTGCTCGATGGACCGCTTGTGCCTTTTCGAGGTGGCACCTTACGTAATGGAACTATTTCCAGAAAGCGCGGATCTCGTGTTCTTTCGCGGCGCGGATGCCAATGCAAACAAAGTGAGCTGGCAAGGCGATGAGTTCACGCGGCAATGAGCCGCATTGTTCCTGACGGAAAATGTGCCTTCAGTTTCCTCGGATAGCGGCATCGAGGAAGCATCCAACCTGGGGTACTTTATTCCAGGCTAGGGAGCTTTGGCGACGAGATTCCTCTAGGACTTGCCTGGCAACAGGAAGCGGGCCGACCGCTTTCAGGCCGGTCTCCCGAGGCGTGGGATCACTTCGGGGATTCCAATCGGGGTCGGGAGAGATCCAGCGGCCCAGGGGGGCTGTAAGGCCAGTATCAACGAAAACAGCGCCAGCGCGTGTGAATACTTCATTTGTTTCCTCCTGAAGAAAATGAACAGACGCAGCCCGTTTCGGCTTACGCCGGGTTACTGCGACGGCTAATCCGCTGGGGGGCAGCAGCCGTAACCTCGGTTACAACAGAGTTGTTTTCGGCAAGGCAGGCATAATGCTCCTTTCATTCGACATGTTCAGCATAGGCGGATATACTGGATCCAGTAAAGATCCAGATATATACAGGTGAATGGATCCAGTGCACCAGTGCCATGTCAAAGCGACCTGCGACCCTCATCGTATTAGATAGAAACAAACGCGAATCCTTGCAGACGCAGCTCGCTGTCAGTCTTAAAGAGCTGGTGCAGGCTCGGGTATTGGCTCCGGGCGCGGCTGTGCCTTCTAGCAGAGACCTTGCTGGGGATCTTCGTATCTCCCGCAACACGGTGATCCAAGCTTATGATCGCCTTATCGGCGAAGGGTATTTAGAGCCGTCAGCTCGACGCGGTCTGTTCGTGAGCGAATCTCTGACGGAAAAGATCTTGAGTAGAACGGGCCTGTCTAATGCGTCCACTACTGTGTCGCGTTTCGTTTTCCAGCAAAACTCCGAGAAACTCGGTATGCCGGTGCCGTTTCGCCCTTGCCAACCCGACGTTAGATTATTTCCGCTCGCATTGTGGAATCGCATGCGAACACGAGCACTCAGGAGTTATGGCACACACCTCTTGCATTACCAGTCGGAGCTGACTCTAGGATTTCCGTCTCTGCGACGCACCTTAGCTACTTATCTGCGCGAGAGCCGGGGCGTTCAATGCGACTGGCACCAGGTTGCAATTACCACCGGTTCACAACAGGCGTTGTACTTGCTGGCTCATTTACTTCTGAGGCCGGAGTCGCGTGTCGCAATGGAAGATCCGGGGTATCTGGGCGCACGTTTCGCGTGGCAACGAACCGGCGCCCGCCTAATCCCAGTATCGATCGATGCAGAGGGAATGAGGCTTCCTCCGGACAAGCGTTTCTCCGCGGAGCTGGTTTACACTACGCCGTCCCGTCAATTCCCCACCGGTGCGTGTCTGTCACTTTCTCGGCGCCTCTCCCTCGTTGAGTTCGCCGCGAGAACCAACGCGTGGATAATAGAAGACGACTACGACTCTGAATTCCGATACTCCCGTCCCCCGTTGCCCAGTCTCCAGAGTCTCGATAGCTCCGGGCGCGTGATTTACATCGGGAGCATGAGCAAGGTGCTTTTCCCCTCTCTTCGTATTGGCTACGTGGTTTTGCCTGCGTCTTTGGTGCAGGAGTTCACCGCCCTCCGCAGCGTTTTGGACGATCATGGTCCTTTGATTGATCAGGCAACGCTCGCCCAGTTCATAGATGCCGGTGCGTTCTACAGTCACATACGGCGGAGTCGAAGAGCGTACGGAGAGCGTCTACAGACATTCATTGAATCGGCATCCAAACTTCTGCTACCACTTTCTTTTCCCTACATCGATGGAGGAATGAATTTAACAGGCTTTCTGGATTCTACCGAGGATGATCGAGAATGCTCGGACCGGCTTAAATCCATCGGTATCGAGATTCCGGCTCTTTCGCAGTATTCCTTGCGGCCAACCCGACCCGGTCTTGTCTTCGGATTTACCGCCTTTGAGCAGCGAACCACACAGGAGTCGATGAAACGTGTTGCGCTCGCGTTCCAAGGCCGAAGGAAAGGCCACCGTGGCGAACCGGCCCATTGACCTCGTCTGCCCAGCGGCGCGAGTACTAAAATGTGCGCTTCCGGCCGATTTCCCGGTTGCCTAATAGTCATCTCAGAGAACAACTTTAGCACTGCCGAATGTTACTTGCTACCAGGTTCTTGCCGTGTCTGAAGTGAGCAAGAAGAGATCTTCATACTTACCACTTCGTGTTGCCCTGCTATTCGCTTCCTGTTCCTGTTTCTTGAACTCGTCGAGTTCCTTACGAAGATCATCAGTAAGTGCTTGTTCCCCGGCTTCTTGAAGCAAGAATTTAGCTGATCCTAAGAACCCTGATCGAAGCCAATCAAACTGAACGATGTCCCGATTCGAGCCTTCGCATGCCTCAGGAAATCAAACTCCTCCGCTGTGTTGTAGAACGGAACGGTTAACGGAAATTGCCGAAGAAAAGACGCAAAGCTCTGGCTAGGGTTCGGGCTGGCGAGCTGCAAGGACAACTGCCGTGCCACGCTGGGGCTGACCTCTAGAGCAAGCGTCTGTACTCCATCGCCCACTACGACGCCCGTAAGCGCCTCTGCGAACTCCGGCACCTCTCTAATGCCGTGGTCTTCACCAAGGAAGGCATAGCAAGTGTGGGATGTGGCGTCTCGAATCTTGGCCGCCCCTGGGCCGAGGAGATGTCCGTCGCTGACTTCGATATCGTTGCGAGGACTTTGGATCGCGTTTTCAATGGAGGCAGCCTGTGCAGATCCTCGAACCGGTAGTTGCGCCAACACGAGCAGGAGAGGAAAAAACATGCCGACCTGACGCATAGTGCGCGAGTCTATCATCCTGCCTGCGACGGTAACAATGGTTTTGTTGGCGAAAAATCGCAATTTCACCAACAACCCCGGGTTTGGGCCATAGTTGGTGAAATTGCCTGTGGGTGTTGAAAAAGTCACTTGATTAGCGGATGAGATTGGGCAGAAGCGTGTTAGAAGAGAGCATCCGTACATGCTCTGTTTGATTCTGATCGTCGGAGGTCTGCTGATCATGATGGGGCAACACGACCGTTCCGAAGCGCTGTTCTATTACTTCCGCCTGGAAGATCAGGTTCCTGAAACCCACTTGTTGCGGCTGATCGACAAGCACATCAGCTTCGAGTTCGTCCGGCAGCAACTGAAAGGCAGTTACAGCGAGACCGGTCGCCCGTCGATTGATCCCGAACTTCTGTTGCGCATTCTGCTGATCGGCTATCTGTATGGCATCACCAGCGAGCGCAAGTTGGTGGAGGAGTTACGCATGCATCTGGCGTGGCGCTGGTTCACTGGATTGGGCTTCGATCAGGAGATTCCCCATCACTCGACATTCTCCAAGAACCGGCACGGGCGGTTTCAGGAGTCGAAGCTGTTCGAGCAGTTGTTCGAACAGATCGTGCGCCAGTGCGTGGAAGTGGGGCTGGTGCAGGGCAAGGATCTGTCGGTGGATGGCAGTTTCGTGGAAGCGAACGCGGCCAAGGAGAGTCGCATTCCACGGGAGCAGTTAGCGGAAGCGGCACAGGTGCATCACACGGTGCGGCAGTATCTGCGGGAAGTAGAAGAACAGAATCCGGTGGAGGAGCCGGTGCACGAGCAGGATCAGGTATCGACCACCGATCCCGATTCCACCTACGCCACCAAGGGCGGCACGCCGGCGCGTCTCGGTTACTACGACAACTATCTGATCGACAATCAGAGTTGCGTGATCGTGGGAGTGCAGGCGACGGCGGCCCGGATGAGCCAGGAGACAGTGGCCGCGCAAGAGATGCTGACCCGTTTCGCCGCGTGGCAAGGCCGGGCGCCGGAATCGGTGGCAGCGGACACGACCTACGGGAACGGAGAGTTCTTGCAGTGGTTGGCGGATCGCGGCATCACTCCCTACATGCGAACCCGCGACAGTATCCACCGAAAGAGGAGTCCATTCTTTGGTCCCGAGCGTTTCACTTACGAACCGGAACAGGATCGCTATCTCTGTCCCGCTGGTCAGCCGCTGAACTACGGCGGCCAGAGTCATCGCAACCATTCCTGGACCTACATCGGGACACGGAAACGGTGTGGCCCATGCGCGCTCCGCCCGCAATGCACGAGTGCGGCTTTCCGATGCCTGGTCATCCACCAGCACGAACCGGCGCGGCAACGCGCACGGGAGCTAGTCGGCACACCTGAGTTTGCCCAGGCACAACGGCAGAGAAAGAAAGTGGAGGCGTTGTTTGCCGAACTGAAGAATCAGATTGGAGTACGCCGCTTGCGTCTCCGCCGATTGAAGTTCGTACGCGAACAATTCTTCCTGGCAGCAGCGGCGCAGAACATCAAGCGATTGGTGCGCTTCCTCAGTCCACCGACAACGCCACAGGCTCTCACCACCTAGAACAAATGAAGAGAACAAACTCAGTAGCACTTCCCCAGCCGCACGAGATCGGCCCAAGCACTTACTTTTTCAACAGCCACGCCTGTTAACGCCAATCAATTTGAAGATTCCTTATCTCGCAGGTAAGCTGCTTCGCTTGAAACTCCTCGTTTCGTTCGGTATATTCATCAGTTTTCTGTTTCTGACATTGGCACAGTTCAGCCAAATTCCTCGATATGACTGAATGTGCGCTCGTCCTGTTCGGATAATGCACTTGCCCTGAACTTGAGAGTTCGTGCAGTTTGGAATTTTGCTTTACCCGGAGGCATATCAGGCAGCAGGCCTATCACCCTCGGTTGGTCGGCACAAGGCGAATATCCCACCGTCAAAGCCATATCGGCCCCCTCGTCGGCGAGATGAGCGAGGTGAATCGCTCGTTCCGTATGCAACAGGGCGGAATCCGCGAGAAAGATGCTCCCTGCGTCAGTGAGTTCAATACCCCGCCGTCGGTCGCAGCTGAAGAGTCGAAATCCATGTTCCTCTTCAATTTCGCTGATCTGTTTGCTGAGAGCAGGGTGGGGTAGTGTGTAACCGGAATGCTGCCCGCGTGAAGTTCATTTCCTCGGCCAACACAACGACTGCGAGGAGGTGACGAACTTCAACTCTGGGGAACATGGCTCACGCTACCTTCCCTGTACCAGACAGTTTCATCGAGCTCTTTGCGCTGATTAAAGGTGATGCATTGGATCGCAAGCCGCGAGTTCACAATCTATTAACATGCTCGAAGGCAAGTCCAGATGCCTCGTCCAACAACCACCTACTGTTCCGCTGTGCGTCCAAACTCGCTTGGACGACGAGGGTCAAGATCCACCGCCTGCACCCTGCCGTCCGGCTCGCCGTTTGATTCACGAATCTAATTGTTAAAAGTGAATAACTTTTGTCCAAGAACTCCGGCGGCACATAGAACTTCGCGCCTCGGCGCATCGGACGAATACGTTTTCCTCCTTCGCTGTGTCTCTTTAGAGTGTTCCGCTTGGGACCATAATGCGGTCAGATATTTCGGGCAAGTCAGACAAAACAGGGTCGAAGGTCGCGAACCTCCGCAACTTCCCACAGGGTAACATTTTCGATGGCAAGAATATCGAGTGAACCTTGGATTTTCGGGCGTACGCGATGACAAAACACCTGAAACTTTGTTGAGATTCCATGCATTTGACGGAAACCAAAGCCTGAGTCGGTTAGGGTCTGACAAGACTGCGAGAAAATGAATAATGTGACATCTCGGCGCGTGGAGGTGCCACGCGTCTCCTTTATGTCATTGAAGCAAGATGAATTAGATACGCGCAACGGTTGCGGAAACCGCTGGCTCCCAGCGGTCTTTCACGAACTGGACAATCGAGCATATCCAGTTCTCTTCCGTAGCCGTACCTTAAGCGCGAATTTGGAACAAACCGCTTCCGCGCTAGTCGGCCCTCCGCAACACTCCCACGATCCCGATAATCGCCATATCGCAGGAACGCAGCCGTCGAGAAGCCCAGTACGCCTTTTACGGAGTCACCAAATCTGCACACGACTCTCAGGATTGAGATAGAGTTTCTCGCCCGCCATCACATGGAAAGCTGAATGCCAAGCATCTGAATTCCGCACTTCGATGTTCACGCGGCAACGTAAACGCCTCCCATGCCTGAAGTGTTGTCATTGGTGTCAGGTTGTACAAAGCTGCGATCCGAGGGATTGCGGTTTTTTCGACGACGATGAACTTTTCTTCGTCACCGAGTCCCGCGGCAGTTAGAAATTCGCTCCACGCAAAGTCCCCCACGCTGGTCTCAAGCTGTTGCAAAGGGTTGCAAAGTCATAGGATTGTACGTTTTCGCAGAATCCCGTTCTTGCTCACGATCCCAACTAGCCTCGGCAATGCTGGTCTCAAACTGCAGGATCTCTTCCGCGCGCTCGGGTGGCCTAGGCCAGCTGGCTAATGCAAGAAGCTTCGTGATGTAAGTCTTATAGCTATTACGTTGGGGTGCGTAACTCGCATCAAGATAGTAGCCGCGATCGGGTAGGCCCAGAACTGGCTGACTGATTTGAATGGCATAGTGCTCAGGGTCCATGATATCGGCCGAAATATCTAGGTGGAAGATACTGCCAAGGAAGCTAGCATTCTCTCCGCCCATCAGTGCGGCAAGAGCATTTCGCGAACTCGCTCCTTGAATCGACTTCAACTCCAGCACGAGCGGCGTGATGCCAAGATGCTCAATCGCCGACTCGTCCATGAAGGCCGCGTAGTAGTCTCCAGCCATACGCCCAACGGAACCAACTCTACCCTGCGGCGCCGCAGCTTCCAGCAGCGCGCGTACTTTCGCCTCTGCAGCATCCGTCAAAACTGAGCCTGTCGAATAGCGGGACCGATCGACCGATCTGGGGGAATTACCAGCTGATCCAGATAACGTCCGTCGGCATAGCGGAAGAAGTTATCTCCAGGTCGGACCGCAGTGTCCCGCCCACTCAAGTCAAGGCCCCCGGCTCCAAATGCCGATCGATCAGCAGAGCTCCTCCCTGCTTGACCGACCGCGGACTGGAACGTGGCAAAGCAGCAAAGCAACAATAGAAACAAAGAGGTTCTTGTCATTGATTTTCTTTCAATGCATTCTGAATCTTTGTGACGGTTGTGTCCCGGCTGCCTTTGTTTGGGATCGCCTCCGCCGCCTGCAATGCCTGCTGAAGTGCGCGACGAGATTCATCCGTTTGTCCTTTTTGCCTCAATGCGCGCGCCTTGATCTGTAGCAGCCATGCTCGTCCAACCGCACCTGGTTCGCGGGCCAAACCGCGATCACAGGCCGCGATCGTCTCGTCATAGTGTTTTGCTGCGAACTCCATCTGGGCGAGGCGGAGAGAGGGAATGTAATTGTTCGGCATCGCGCGCTCGGACTCGGTCAGAGCCGGCAATATGCGCGCCGGGTCGCCGAAGATCTGTACATTCTCCACGCGTGCAATATCTAACGCGGACCGTTCGTCGTCACTAGATGGTTTTATCGCGTCGAGCTCGGCCAGCCAGCGATCGCCCCACTTAGCGGCTCCCGCATTGTCATGGCGTGCGACCGATATGTACATAAGGGTCCGGTAGATCGAGTCACGATGGTCGCGGACCGTTATGGACAACGAGAGCGCTTCCTCTGCGAGCGGCTTCAGTTTCCCGAGTTCCGCCTCCGCCCAAGGCGCAGGATCGGTCGAGGCGACGCACCACATGCCCGAGACGACGGTCCGTACGAATATCACGTCTCGATTCATAGGGGCCGCTTCGGTTGCCGCGGTTTCGGCGCATTTCTGCCATTGTCTGCTGTCTTCCAGCGCCTGGACGAGTGACGCCTCGACGAGTTCGCGCTGCGGCCAAGTGGCGGGGGCCAGACGAAGCGCTTCCTCATAGGCCTTGGCTGCATCCGCCGGTTGCTGGGCGAGGAGAGCATCGCCTCGCGTTAGCGACGCGACGGCAGGCGTTTGGCTTTTTGCAAGTACGCCGCTTTTTCCCCGCTCGAGGAATTGTGTGAGTTCCGCCAAGGACATGGCGCCGGGTTGCATGGCGACAACATGTTCGTCCTGCGGATCGATCACAAAGAACGTAGGTGTAGACTCCGCGCCGTACTTAGTCATAAAAGCGCGATTTTCAGCCTCATCGTAACTGAGCTCAAGCCAGACAAACTGTCCGGCGTACCTGGCAAGGTCGGCGTGAGCCAACAGGTCTCGCATCAGGTGACACGTGGATCACCATGGAGCCCAAACTTCGACAAAAATCGGCAATTTCCGTTGCTTCGCTTCAGCCAGAGCTTTAGGGTAGTTGTCGTTGATAAACGGCAGGCCAGTCGTTGTCGCCCCAAATGTAGTGCTGACAAGGGTAAGAAATAGAATTGCTATTGACAGCTTGATCTTCATTCGATTCTCCCGAAATCCGAGAAAATTCAGCAATACTCTCGAGTGCCCGGCTCTGAGGAAGACGCACACGAGTCTTGACGATAGCGGAGAGACTGGACTTAGTAAAGATCCAGATCATGGTGTGTCAATGGTACCAGCGTGCTCTTCCTTCTTCAATACCGAGCAGGCTGCCGAAAAAAGCGTGCGACTTAGAACCTCTCTCAGTCTCGCGATTTTGTGACTCGCAGAACTCTTTCTCACAAGCTCTCTAAGACTGACAGCGAACTGCGTCTGCAAGGATTCACGATTATTCCTAATCTAATGCCGATGAGGGTCGTAGGTCGCTTTGACATGGCATTGGCACACTGGATCCATTGATTGATGTGAATCTGGATCTTTACTAGATCCAATATAGCCAGCTATGCTGGACAGGTCGAATGAAAGGAACGTTATGCCTGCGTTGCCGAAAACCAACTCTCCTGTGACCGAGGTTACGGCTGCTGACCCCAGGGATGCTCAGAGACACTTCGAACGATTGTTGTCGCTTGAAACGGACTGCTGGGACGTGCATGCCGCAATCACCGGAGAACATCCCGATTTCGTCATCCTCGATGTTCGGGGCCCAGCTCTCTATGCTACCGGTCATGTTCCCGGTGCGATCAATCTTCCGCACGGACGGATCAATGAGCGCAACTTGGCGCAGTTCCCCGCCGAAATGCTGTTTGTCGTGTACTGCGGTGGGCCACATTGTAACGGCGCCGATCGAGGTGCGGCGCGACTCGCTAACCTAGGGAGGAAGGTAAAAAAGATGATTGGAGGAATCGAGGGCTGGAAGGACGAGGGCTTTAGCCTAACGTCGGATGAAGGAAAAGAACATCAGGCGTGATTCGCAAGGCCGAAGAAGCCACGACACTCCGCCTAGCGCGTATTTACTCTGGCAGAAGTTTCGTTTGAACGCCGCATTTTGTTGGTTTCTACAAATGAAATCGATACTCAAGTTCGATCTGCATCAGAAGCGGTTTCGCGTGGTTGCGAACGAACGAGGGATGTCGAATGAGCTGACGACGTTCGAATACGGGGCGAAAGATGATTTGGTCCTCGGTTCTTATCACGGCGGACCGATTCTCATGGGTCAGATCATCGGAATGGCATGCAACGACGATACTTTGGACCTGCGTTTCCAGAGTGTGGCCCTGGGCGGCGAGTTGAAGTCTGGATGGTCGCGCGCAACCGTATCGATGAAGCTCGACAGTCAGCTCGTCATGTCGTTCGAGTGCTCGTGGCTACTCTCGGACCACGGGACGTGTTCCTATTCCACCCATGTGGAGGTGCAATGACATCGCGGCCGATGATCGCATTAGCGACCTGTCGTCGCCTTGCAGACCTCAACGCGGACGATAGGCTGCTGGCCGCGCAGCTTGAGCAAGCCGGCTTCGCAACCAAGCCCATCGTCTGGGATGATTCGGAACAGACGCTGGACAATGTTGTGGCCGTCATCGTTCGCAGCTGTTGGGATTACCAGTTCAGGCCCAAGCAATTCCTTAGCTGGGCTGAGGGGATTACATCGAGCGGAGTGCAACTATTCAATCCCGTAGCGACTCTGCGCTGGAACCATGATAAGCGGTATCTCCGCGAGTTGGCATCCCTTGCTGTGCCTGTGCCCGAGACTGCGTGGTTCGAGCCAGGTACATCCGCGGTTTTGGAACAGGTAATGGAGGATTATGGGTGGAAAAAGTCAGTCTTGAAACCGGCCGTTTCGGCAACCGCGTGGAACACGTTTCTCGTAACGCAAGCCAGCGCGGCTTCGCTCCGAACAAAATTCGACGAAATGCTTGCGTCAGGCGCTGTGATGATGCAGAGGTTTATAGAAAACATAACGACTTCCGGTGAATGGTCCTTCATCTTCTTTGGTGATCAGTTCAGCCACGCTATCTTAAAGCGTCCGCAGGGCGGTGACTTCCGCGTACAAACAGAATTTGGTGGAACTATCGAGCGGAATATCACCCCTCCTCCAGTTCTGATAGAAGAAGCCCGAACGATCCTCAACAATGTGAGCGTGCAATGGCTGTATGCACGTGTCGACGCCGTCGACGTAGCAGGGCACCTCTGTTTGATAGAGATTGAATTGATCGAGCCGGCACTTTTTTTACATAGCAGCCGGACAGCCGCTAAATTTGCCTGTGCAATCGCTTCGGCGGTTGTGCAATCCTGAAATTCAGAATATCAGCAGCTGCAGCGGCTGGGGATTAAGCTGCCCGATCTCGCGCCAACGCACGAATTTCTCCCTGTCAATATAATTGGCGATTTTGTGTTTGTTTCCGGCATGCTCCTTTCGATCACGGAGAATTCCTGTACCGGGGCAAGATCGGCCGCGAGTTTGATGTGGAGGCAGGAAAGTGTGCGGCGCAAAGTGCAGTGCTGGGCTGTTTGGCGTCACTTCAGCACGCCCTCTCGTCACTGGATAAGGTCCGCCAGATCGTGAAGCTGAATGGCTATGTGAACTGCACACCAGAATTCCATGACCTGCCACTGATCACCGATGCAGCCTCGACTCTCACTCGTCGGCATCTTCGGCGATTCAGGGCGGCACGCGCGGACGACGGTGGGCGTTTCCAGCCTGCCTGCCGACGTTGCAGTGGAGATCGAGCTCATCGCCAGAGTTGAAAGTCGTCAACCTCTTGGCTGAGGGTAAAAAGTGCAACGCGAGACGCCGAAGAAACTTGCAGGTCTAATTCGCTGGTTAAGCCGGAAACAGCTCACACGAAAGTGCCTGGGGATGGCTCCGGGACCTCCCTTCGGCTCCGACCATGCTGGGTGGGGGTGCTAGCGGTTGGCGGCGTGGTACTCGTCAACACTTTGGCTCGGGACCCCTGACGTGTCGAATCGAAACCTAACCATCAATTGCCGCAGAGTGTTCGTGTGCAGTTCACAGGAGAAATAGTCGAATCATGGTCACATGTTTTCTTCGTTACGAGATTGACACCAAAAAGATTGCGGAGTTTGAGCACTACGGACGGCTGTGGGTCCGTCTGGTCAATAAAAACGGTGGGAAGCACCACGGATGCCTATTGCCCTCTGAGGGCTCGAACGACGTGGCTTTGGCGTCCTTCACGTTCCCCAGCCTGGCTGCTTACGAGGAGTACCGGCTAGCGGCTTTGAGCGATCCCGAGTTCCAGGCAGCTTATGCTTATGCCAATGAGACGAATTGTATTCGCCTCCTCGAGCTGTCGATCTTTCGGCCCCTGTCTGAATAGCGGACTCCGCTGGTTGCAAAAGATCGGAGACCTGTCACCGATGGCCTGGAGAGACTCAGAACAGTGTGCCGGATGCCGGACCGCTCTGCGCCGGTACAGGCTCTGGGAGGAATCACATTGGCTAATGCACGCCAGTGTATAGCTGCCGGAGCCAGCGGCATAGCCGCTATTCGCATGTTCCAGGAAAATGATGTCGCGAAGGTAGTTCGGCACTTACGCGGGATCGAGCTTCTCTGAATCTATAATCGGTCACGGCAATATATAGACCACAGACTCAAATTGAAAGGAGCGAACATGCAGGAGACGCCACAACAGTACACTCATCGCCTTCTGGGCCATATCGAGGGTAAAGACCCTTTGAAAGTGCAACGCGGGACGCCAAAGAAACTTGCCGGTCTAATTCGCGGGTTGAGCCGAAAACAGCTCACACGAAAGCCGGCTCTGGGTAAATGGTCAATCAGCGAAATTCTGGCCCACCTGGCGGATACCGAGATCGTGGTTGGTTGGCGGCTGCGTCACATCTTGGGCAACAATGGCGCTCCTGTCCAGGCATACAACCAGAATGTCTGGGCTGAAACTTTCGACTACGCCCACCGCGATGCCAAAGAGTCCATGGAATTCTTTCAGGTACTGCGTGCCCGCAACTTGGCCATGCTCAAAGCGCTGCCTAAGGAGTTGTGGGAGAACTATGGCATGCATCAGGAGCGAGGCAAGGAATCAATTGCCCATCTTGTCAGGTTGTATGCCGGACACGACCTGAACCATCTGGGGCAGATGGAGAAGATCGTGGAAGGCGGTAGTTAGCAAAATAGGAAAATTCAGCATCAATTATTTCCAAACCATTCTTCTTTACGGCCGAACCTGTTGGCGAAAGCCGATGCACTGAATCCCTTGCCCAGGTCCCCCATTAACGCGACGATGGCAGCGGCAAGCACTGTTCGCTCCCCGCCCTGCAGCAAGCGCATTTACGAGCGCCTCCAGGGGAGGAATATCCTATTCGACTCGGAGTTTTACCATCAGCGCTTCTTCAAGAGCTGGAAGGTTACTGACTTCGTCCGCGCTCCGGCGCGCATATTGCCGGCTCTGATCGAGTCCGAGCGCGCGATGCCGAACAATTACATCGCCTCTCTACGCCTCGCGCAGATGGAGATCGCAGCAAACACTACGAAGAAACGATCGCGGCCTGTGATCGTGGTCTAGCTCGCGGACCAGGTGCGAATGGACAAGCATGGCTGCTACAGATCAAGGCACGCGCATTGATGCAGAAAGGACAAACGGATGAAGCTCACCGCGCACTCCAGCAGGCATTGCAGGCGGCGGAGGCGATCCAAAACAAAGGCGCCCGGGACATAATCATCCCAAGGATTGAGAATGCTTTGAAAGAAATTAGGCTATGTTTACCCACCGGATCGATGACGTGGTTCAGATGAAAATCATCCGCTCTTTATCCTTATCCTTAGCAGTCTTTCTCGCTCTGCAGCTTGTCTATGCGCAGGTACCAGGTGAGACGGTGCAGCCGCAGCCATCGGCTTTCGAGCAGAAGCTGCGTGAGGTCCTTTTGTACGAACCATTGCGACGTTTCGTCGACCCGGTAGTCCTCTGGACACGGCGGGGGGAATTCTGGTTCCAGTGGTTGGTTTCAATCTGGATCTTTACTGGACCCGGTGCATCCCTTTACGCTCAACACGAACGAAAGGGATGGCTATGCCACTGCATCGAGGATGCGTCGAGACGCGTATAAGGATGTCTTCGGGGCGCTGGCCCACCCTGCGCGGCGCCGCGTGCTGCTCGCGGTCTATTTCAATGGATGTGCGATGACCGCCGGAGAAATTGCAGCGCTGTTTGCGCATGCATGGCAGACCACGACCCGGCATCTTCAGGTTCTTGAGGCCGCCGGTCTCTCACGCACGAGAGGCAGGGTAGGATGCGTATTTATTGCATCGAGCGAAAGCGATTGGCGTTGGTGAGCGATTGGCTGGCGCACTTTCAATACCCGGTGAGACACCGTACAGGAGGGAAACAAGATGTCCGCAACAAAAAAAACAAGAGTCATCAAGGCGAAGCCGCCAAAGCGCGAAGCGCCTGACGACGTGCCGCAGTTCTTCAGGCTCAACGTGGAGGTCGGCGATCTCGACGCGGCGACCTCGTTCTATACAAAGTTGCTTGGTGTACAAGGGCGGAAGCAGCCGGGACACCGATGCTACTTCGACTGTGGGCCGGTAACCCTGCAAGTGCTGGATGTTTCCTCGGAGAGCCAGCCGCATCCAGCGGCAAAGTCCTTGTACTTTACGGTCAAGAATCTAGAGGCAGTATTCGATCGCGCCCAAGCGCTGAGCTGTCTGTCGCGCGAGGAAGTTCACGATGCACCGGGAGGCGGCATCGTGGTGCGCCCCTGGGGCGAACGATCGTTCTATGCCGAGGATCCCTGGGGAAATCCTCTTTGTTTGGTAGAAGAGGGAACCGTTTACACCGGGTAGCGACTCCGGCACTGCACACAGGTCCGTTTAGGAGGAACAAATGATTTTTGGCGCTCACGTAATTCTCTACAGTAAGAACGCCGAGGCGGACCGCGCATTTTTCCGCGATGTCCTCGGTTTCAAATCCGTCGATGCGGGTCATGGCTGGCTGATCTTCGCCCTGCCCCCCGGAGAAGCCGCAGTACACCCATCCGATGGGAGTGGCACCCAGGAAGTCTATTTCATGTGCGACGACCTGAAGTCCGAAATGGCATCCCTCGCGAAGAAGAACGTTGAGTGCTCTGAGGTTCAGGAAGCACGATGGGGTTCCATTACGAAGATGCGGCTTCCCGGTGGAGGGAAAGTCGGCCTTTATCAGCCTAAGCATCCTACGGCCTTAGGCTTGAAATGAAGCGTCGTCAAAATGACGGACACTACCTACCCACCAATTGCCTCAGAACCTTGTCATGCAGAGTCCACCGCGGCATTGCCCAAATTGCGCCTTAAAAAACCGTGTGGCCAACACCCGGCATGTGATCGCAAATGTTCACTCAGGCACCGACAATCTTCACCGCGCTGGATGTCCCCAGCTTGGCATGGGCTATCGGTCACGAAGGCACTCACATGATCGTGGGACCCAGTGGGGCGAATTGGACAAATATGACCCTCCGCACTGAACACGCGGAACTCATACCAGGGGACGTTCAGCTCCGGCCGGAACAGCCCGAACACCTCCGAAACGATTCCCAACTCGAATGTGCCCATGCCGTCATACGCCATGGCGGCAAGCTTTCGCGGATCGCGGAGCGCCATGGCAGGATTTTAGCGCATATTGGCATTTATGCCTCTCGACCCCGGTCGCCCAGGCGAGCGAAAGTAATGCCATGACCGCCCTCGAACACTTCGAACAACTGCTCGAATTCGAAACCGACTGCTGGGATGTCCACGAGGACCTGAAATCCGGCATGCCCGATTACGTCATCCTGGATGTCCGCAGCCCGGAAGCTTATGCCGCCGGCCACGTCCCCGGAGCCATCAACCTGCCCCACGGCCGAATCGTCGAGCGCAACCTCGCCGCATTCCCTGCCGGCGTCGCCTTCGTGGTCTACTGCACCGGCCCCCACTGCAACGGAGCGGATAGAGCGGCAGTGCGCCTCGCGCGCCTCAATCGAAAAGTGAAGAAGATGCTGGGGGGCATAGCGGGGTGGAAGTGGGATGGGTTCGAGTTTAAGAAGTCAGAAGTCAGGAAACTGGCAACTTGGAGGGCAGCAAGATTGCAATTCGGGCTTGAGCCTGGATACGTTCAAGTGCCGGTCTAAAGACCAGACAACCATGATGGGGACAGAAACAAGTCAAGCCGAGGACTCCCGGTACGTTCGCCTGCTGAAGCAATTCGGAGAAGCATGGAATGCTGGGGACATTGACGAGCTCATGAGCATGATGACGGACGATTGTGTTTACTGTGCTTCGGTCGGACCCGAGCCAGGAACGACGTATGTGGGCTGGGAAGCAGTTCGAGAGGGGTTTTTAGCGATGTTGGCTTTTGATTCAGGTGGTGTGTCTCGTGCTGGCCGGGTGTTCATTGCAGGCAGCGTTGGTGTCAGCGAGTGGTCTTATGTATTTCGAGCCGGACCCGACACCGATTTTGAGGTCCGCGGGTGCGACATCTTTGAATTCCGTAGCGACCGGATTTCCCGTAAGGACGCGTTCAGGAAGTCATTTTCCGGACCCGAGGAGGATGCCGATGGCCGAGAAAGTTGAATTCATGCGTTTGGTAACCATTGCCGCACATGTGGAACACGCCAGAAGGTCTGCCGGCGGCACCTGACGAAGAGATCCAACCGTCAAAAGCCACCAGTTGGTGAAATGAACACAGATGAGACTTCAGACGCAAGCTGTGCATGTCTGCCACGAGGTGGATACGGCCTCCGGCGCCATTGCTAAGCCGATTAACCTGTCCGTCACGTTTGAACGTGACACCGATGGCAGCTATCCACGCGGGTACTTCTATTCCGGCAAAGGCAATCCGAATCGCAACGGATTGGAAGCTGCGTTTGCGGCGCTTGAGGCCGGAAGAGTAGCGGTCGCATTCGCCTCTGGGTGTTCGGCCATCACGGCAGTCCTGCGGCCGCTAAAGCCCGGGGACCACGTCATCATTCCTGACGATGTCTTCCAAGGCACAGTCCGTATCCTGCGCGAGGTCTTGTCAGAGTGGCAGATCACATACAGTGCCATAGATCTTAGCCGCATGGCGTCAGTGGGGCCCGCCTTCCGACCGAATACGAAACTGGTGTGGATGGAGACGCTGTCGAATCCATTGCTGAAAGTCACGCAGCTGAAGGAAGTCTCCGATATTGCGCATAGCCACGGTGCGCTCAGCGTTGTGGACAACAGTTTCGTCACACCTATATTTCAGCGAGCAAATCTTGAGGCACGGCGCCTTGAGTTCCGTGATGTCGAGATCGTTGACGACGAGCCTTCGGGGGAGACGATTCTCGAGATTGAAGTGCGCGGAAAACGGGGATTCGGATATTGCAAGAGTATGCCGGGTGCAGTGAGTCCATTGGAGCGACTTAGAAGCAGACTCCGTCCGAGGCGGGTTGAGAGAGCGCGTGCCCCCAGCGAAGTGTCCGACAATTCTGATGTCCTCGGGAAGGAATGGCGCACGCCCGAACCGACGGACCTCATTTTTCCCAAATGGCAGAGCGAGCTCTTCAAGACCATCACTTGAGGAGGAGAATCTTCGGTCCGACAGAGACGGCCGACCGCGTACTGCGTACAGCCTACGGCACACATATATCAGCATGCGGTTGATGGAGGGAGCCAACATCTATCAAATCGCTAAGAACTGTCGCACGAGTGTCGGAATGATCGAGAAGTATTACGGGGTGCATATCAAGAACTCGCTTAACGCCGCTGCCATCAATGTGGTCCGCTCGGGTAAAGACGAGATGGCGGAAGAAGAGATATGAGCGCAACAACACATTGCTGGCTCTTCTTCCGAAATCGTGCTTGCCTTCCCCGATAGCGGTATCGACACCCACTCTATTAGGTTATTTTGAGGCATGAGGCGCCATAGCCTCGTATATTAGGTTTATGTTGCCCCTATTCTCACTAGGCGAACAGATCGCCATCAAGCGCAAGGAACTCGGCCTGACGAAGCCCACGCTTGCAAAAAAAGCTAGGGTCGGACTCTCCACGCTCGACGCCCTGGAAAACGGACGGATGGGCGAACTGGGATATTCCAAGATCACCAATATTCTAGCGGCGCTGGGGATGGAGCTGAAGCTGCAGCAAGCAAGAGCGAGCCGGCCGACGCTTGAAGAGCTCATGGAAGAGGCACGGGCTGATGACGGTCTGGACCGACGCCGCTGACCAATTATAGTCCGCACGGAATGGCGGTTGTCCTGCCGGCACGTTTCCTTTCAGGGAGCCCATGTCCACATTTTCTTGTCGTCCATTAGTAATGGACATGGCATAATAATGGACGCTATGCGAGTTGAATCTCCATTGACCCCTTTTCTAGAGCAGCTCCGGACCCTGCACTTCATCAGCGATCTGGATTTCTCTCCGAAGAACCTTGGCCGCGATCAAGGAATCGACGGCACCCTCAAGGTGCGCACTCCCAAAGGAACTTACTCCTTCCTCGTGGAACAGAAGCGGTCGTATCTGGACCGAGGGATACTCAATGCCCTCGTCGCTCATGCCAAACTCTATGCAAGAGTACATCGCAAGCCCCTCTTGCTGTTGGCACGCTACATCCCCCGGCCTTCTGCCGAGCGATTGATCGAATCACGAATAAACTTTGTGGACCAAGCTGGCAACATGCACCTCGTGCTCGGTCAAAACTATGAGCGTACGATCATCGGAAACAAAGAGAATGCCGTTTCAAAAGAAGGCAAGAGGGTCAGCCCCGCAATCGCTCAGTTGTTGTTCACCTTTGCCACGAAGGAACTAGCGGGAAGCTGGTCCGTGCGTCAACTGGCTGAAGCGTCCGGATTGAGCAAAAGCAATGTTGCGAAGGTTCGACAGCAGTTGGTCGAGCGCGGAGTACTGCGAGAATCGGGGCACTGCTTTGATATCAGCGACAAATCGCGATTACAGGACGAGCTGTTGAGAGGATATGAGTTCGCTCTGCGTCCGAAACTTCTAATCGGGCGTTTCCGGTCCTCCGACAGAGACCTAGACGACATGCTCGCTAGCGTCCGAAAGCCTTTTGCAGACCTATCAATTCGGTGGTCGGTAACTGGCGGGCCGGCTGCTCAGGCTCTCCAGAAGTTTTATCGAGGGTTGGAACTGCCAATCTTCGTCGACTCGTTCCCTGACCAACTTCGTCGTCAGTTGCGGATCATTCCTGACAAGGCAGGGCCACTCATTTTTCTGCGTTCCTTCGGTACCATCCCGTTTTGGCGAGAAATCGAGCCGTTCCCTCTCGCGCATCCGTGGTTGATCTATGCCGAGCTGATGTATTCTTTCGATCCGAGAGCGCACGAAGCGGCGGAAGAACTCAAACGCGAGTTCCTCTCCTGAGCAATGCCCGAACTTACCGACAACCAAATCGCTGACCTCCGAGTCCTGCAACACCGTTGTGCGGCCCTTGGAGCGGAGCTTGTAATCATCGGGGCCATTGCGTACCAGATACATTTTCCAGCGGAGTCCCGGCATACCGGAGACATCGATTTCGCCGTCGCCTTGGACCTTGACGAATTCGCAGAGCTGGAACGTCGACTTCTTGCAGACGGCTGGGTCCGTTTCGCAAACCGTGAGCACCGATGGCGGAGCGCCCAGGCAACGATCCTGGACCTGATCCCAGCTGGACCCAAGCTTCGGGAAGCCAAGCGGATCACATGGCCCATTAGTCAGTTCACGATGAGTCTGGTGGGATTCGACCACGTATTCGCGACCGCTCAGCCGGTTCAACTTGCTCCAGATCTCACGCTGAAAGTGATCTCATCGACGGCGCTGATGCTGCTGAAAATCGTCGCGTTCATGGACGATCCGCAGCGGCGAGTCAAGGACCTGGATGACATACGAGGTCTCCTTGTGCAATATGAAGCTGACAGCAAGCGGATCTTTTCGGACGTAGTGATAGATGCCGCGCTCCAGGACTATGGACTGGCTCCCGCCTTTCTGATGGGTCTCGACCTGCGTGCGCTTTGCGCGGACGACGAAGTACAGATTGTCCACGCGTTTCTCGAAGCGATGAATGAAGCCAATCCAGCGTGGATGACGTTCGTCCGTGCCAGAGGCGTCGGCGACCATGTCGAGGAAGACGCTCGCGCCCAGATCGACACCTTCAGACAAGGTTTTGATCGGAATGTGTGAAAGGCAGCAAAACAATGCTCCGGTATGGACGTAAATAGGCGACAGGGGACTAACGAGGGACCGGGGACTAGTTGGGGACTAGGGACTAAACGAGGGACTGAGGTGCGTTTCTTGCGCGTACTTACAGGTGCTTAGGTGTCATCCGTGCGCTTGTAAGTTGTTTGGTATCAATTTCCCTTTGAACTCATAACCCAAAGGTCGGTGGTTCAAATCCACCCCCCGCAACCAACCTAATACTATTGAATTGAAAGGGTCAGCGCTTTTGGCGCTGGCTCTTCTTTTTGTTCATTCCGTGCATTAGCGTCCAGAATCCTCCCAAGGTCATCTGCAACTTTGCGTTCGTCTGCCGTTACGGTGTGCGTGTAGCCCATCGTAGTTCGCGCCTCAGCATGTCCCAGCCTGTTCAGCCGGACCGCCATTGGCGCACCGATCTGGTCCAACAGCGTTGCATTGCCACGCCGAAACGCATGGAAACCACACTGCGGGACTCCCAGCTTCTTGAGCAAAGGATGGAACTTGCGCTTGCGGACCAAACTGTGATCCCGCGGCGTAGCGTTCTGAGTTGCAAAAAGCAGCCCAAGCGGATTTGGTCGCCACATTCGCACATATGCCCGCAGGTGCTCTATTAGCTCTGGCGAGATCGGAAACCGGCGATTTCCCTTGCGGGATTTCACCGTCTGGATCTGGCCGCGCCACACGCTCTGACGAACGTGAAATCACGGCATTCTCCAAATCCAAGTCGGCCATGCGCAAACCACAAATCTCGCCGCCCCGGATTCCCGTCTCTGCCAGGATCGAATAGAACGTCTTGTATGGCTCGCTGGCGGAGGCAACACTTCGTTGGGTTTCCTCCAGCGAGAATGTAAACGTTTGGACTAAGCCGTGCTTAGGAAGCACCAGCCCCTCAAAGGGATTGTGAGCCAAGTAGCACCAGGCGCGCGCACTATTCCACATCATGCGCAGCGTCGCGATTAAGTTCCTGATCGTCTTAGCATTGCAGCGACAACTGGAGACAAATGTCTGCAACGCTTGTCCGTCGAAATCCTTGAGCGCGCGACTGCCCAATTGCGGCAACAACCATCTCGGTAACCCTCGGCGCATGGAAAAGCGACCGATGCAGATCGTACATAATTATTCGAGGTTGTCGGTCAACCAACCATCGCATTTGGGCCCGGCGATTTCTTTTTGCGTCGTCGACTAGGACCCACTTCATATGTAGAGGATTAAATTCGGCCTCATATTTCTCGTGAGCTGGAGGGATGTCACAGCAAGCGCCTTGCAGGAGTGAGGCGCTGGTCGGCGCTGCCTGCGTAGTTAGCATTGGAGAGCACATGGTCGTTACTCCTATCTCGAAACTGCCTCTTCACGAGGCTCCGCATAGCAGGTGATCGGAAGCTGGCCTCCAAATCGGTTCCATTGCAAGCCGCTTTTCAGCAACGACATAAAAGTGAGCATCTTTTCTGGAGCTTCCCGTATTGGGGCGTGGACCGCAAGCGGGCAGGTAATGCGCGCTCTCTATGGAGTGCGGCATGCCGCGCTGTCCACCGCTACTCCGTTCGCCAGTGCATAGAGTCTTGGAGATTTGTTCGGGATGGAGATCGTAATCAGGTACAACCCTGCAATTGTTGACCAGAAGAGAGAGCGGGCGCGACGGCACAAGGACAACGTCAAACCGGTTGCACTGCTGGCTCCAATCAACTTCGCTAGAATCATATTTCCGCCCTCATAGGTCCCTACGTTTCCCGGATTGAAGATTCCTACGACATTGATCAGCTTGGTTAGTGCTTCGAGAATCAATGCCTGCACCAAGCTGGCCGGAACTCGCATGAAGTGCAACACCAAGTAAACCTCCAGTATTGCCAAACAGTGACACGCTAAGTTCAGGCTCAGGCTACCCCAGAAAGGTCCCGGCGCGTCGTGGCAAAACTGCTGGAGGTTGCTCTCAGCAGAACGAATTACCGACTGCTTGCCCATTACCCAGACTCTGCAGCATGGCAGGCGCGCGATCATACCCGCGCACCGGGACAACAGGGGCCAGCCACGTTGCATAGCTACGACAGTTGCAACCAGCAACAGCAGCAGCACGCTTGTTAACAAAACGAGATAGAGCCGCCAGCTTTGAGAAAGCGAAACCAGGAGCAGAGCCGAAATAATTCCGGCTACGCTCACTATCGCCGAAGTTAGCACGTAGAGTCCACGATCGAGTGTCACTGAAGAGACGGAATTCGCGATCGGCACCGACGAGCCCAATAAACATACTCTCGTAGTTTCTCCGACTACCTGTCCGGCAAGGCCTAACTTCCCTACACCCTCGGAAACCAAGCGAAGTGCGAACGCACGGCCGAATGACAGTTGGCGAAGGTCGCAAAGAAATGTAAGCCACCAAGACCAGGTCTTTATGAGATGAGAGATTCCGCCTAGGGCGATTATTAATGCCATCCCCCAACCTACGGCCTCCGTCTGCTGGACGACGGCGTCCAGGCCGGTTCGACGCACCAGACAGGCCAGCAAGATAACGCCGAGGAGCAAGACTGAAAGGCGCAAGATCTGTTCTGGCCAGTGGGCCTTAACCATGGATGACCTCAGTGACTAGTGCTTGCCTCTGCTTGTGAGCTTGTTCAAGACAAACTCTTGAGCCAGACCGAGGACAACATGGAGACCCATGCTGGTCCCAAAATTTCTGAATACAAGCCCAGTACTCCGGTTCGAACCTGGGTAATAGGTTAAGGAGAGCGAAGCTGAAATCAAACTGCCGCCCCACTGAGAATAATTCGGCTGCGATTTCCCATTGTCTCCCTGACAGACGAATGGAGCTAAGATGGCGTGCCAAGCCCGAGACCCCTTTGTCCCGGAACCCCGATAGAAATACCGAGGGTCCTGATGTAGGAGCGACGGCAGAATAGCGTTACCAAACAGGGCCTCACTCGAGCCGCTGGCGAGGTTCGCACCGAATCGCTCGCCATATCCTCTTGCACCTTGGGGATAATTGGGGGTATTGGCGGCCTGCTCGACTCCAGCCCACAAAGCCTCGAAACCGAAGAAAGCTGGTTGGGTGAGACCTTTGTAGGCCAGATGGAATTTCATCTTCGCGTTAAGAGGCTCGGGGTGAGGTTCGTAAGTAACATAAATATTCGGTATAAAACCGAGAACACGCTGGTGCTCCTCCGCCTTGAGTTGCTGGGCAGCAACCTCCTTCGAGGAATAATTCACAGTAACTGCCCGCTGCACAGCCAAAATGCGGAGTTTGATGTCAGCTAGAGTTTTCTCCTGCCCAGGTTCGACTGAAATGGGCGAGGTCCACTCTGCAAATCCTTCAGCGGCGACGTTGATCTGAAAGGCAATTCCCGACGGGACCTCGTGAAATGCAAAAGTTCCATCGTCCTTTGTGACGAGGGTGAGACGACCGCCGGCCGGCCCTTGAAGGACTACTGTGGCACCGGGAATCGGATCGTCGCTGGTATCGACCACCGTACCCAGGATGCTTCCTGTTTTTGTATTTGCCGGTTCGGTAGACTGCGCGGACGCAGGTACAACAAGGAGCAATCCACCAGCCAGGAGGATGAGTAGCAATACGTGTGTCACTTTCAGGAACGCTCCCAGTCGCCAGTCAGGCATTGCGCGGGTGTTGTTGTGTATCGACGACATTTCTAGCCTCTGGATAGGGTGAAATTAATTGTGATCCGGGAGTCAACTTCAACTGGTTCTCCGTCGATCATGTATGGCTTGTAACGCCATTGCTTGACGGCATCGATAGCAGCTTGCGCGAGTATTGGCAAACCGCTCTCGATTCGCACATCCTTCACGGTGCCATCCGTGCCGATCACGGCCATCAGCACCACTGTTCCTTCAATGCGCGCCCGACCAGCCTCCGGCGGATATTGCGGTGCAACGTCGTGGATGAGGTTCGCCTCCGCTACCCGGGAGGCGATACGCATCCTCTTAACCGGCGTTGCCACAGGCGATTTCGCAAGAACTGGAACGCTTGGCGCGCTATTCGGCATTTCGCTAAACGCTCCGCCGGGAACACCGCCGACCATTCCACCGGAAACTCCCCCGAGCGCACCACCCGTTGTGCTCACCGGAGGTAGTGGCGATTCTTGCGTCTTATGCGCTGGCGCGGGAATGCGAGCGCTTGTCGGAGTGTATATGGACGGAGGTGTGGGTGCTCGAAGCTTCGTGGCATTGCCTGCCGCGGCCGATGGCGGCCGCAGGTACAACATCGTCAGCGTTTCCCTTTTGGGGAGTGGGTCCGTGCGAAACAGCGGAATGACAATTAGCGCCAGGAGAAGGAGACACTGCAAGGCCAGGGCGCCAGCTCCCGCTAAGGGATTTCGTCCTAACTTCGCGCCTGATTCAATTTCGCGAAATGATAAGGAACACTCTTCCAGTCCTTGCCGACTGGGAGGGATGGGAGCGTGCTTTTCCTCTTCCTCTCCCGCCGGCAATGCTGCAACCCGCAAATCAATTCGCGGCCCCGGCCTCTGAATGGTCGGGTATGCAATGCGATGAACCAGGTCCGAAGGATAGTCAAAAGTTGCCATTTACATTGATCCCTTTCCGGGCAGCACGCTCTCCCCTGTTTTGAATTGCCACGTGGATCAGGTCAGAACGTCAGTACCCGGTCTTGCCTTACGCATCTATAAAGGCATTTTGTGGGCCAAGTGGAACTCTTTGTAGGGAAGGGAGATGGACCATTGAAATCGCATCCGCGCGTGCCCAGATGAGGGCAGCTGCCTATAAAAGGTCATCAGCAGATGCGGGTTTGGGCACAGACGGATACGCAAATTCGTGTGTCATGTGTCGAAGTCGAGACAGATAGCTCGGGACCAGATTCCATGAAGCCGTCGACATCAGTGGGCGGCATATCTCATCGTGTTCTTGATAGGATGCGATAGTCGGCGCATTCTCGATTGCGGCTCGTGTTCCCTGGGATGCAAGGATCGCCATCTGCTCCGACCAATGTGAGATTGCACGAAAGCTGGAGTGAGTTCGGGCCGGTGGGCGGTCGGAGTGCATATGGAGCGCCGAGCCACAAATGTGCGCACGTCGACGTTTTTCAAAACTCTTCGGCTACTGTAGCTGCTAGATGCTTCGCTGTGGGGAGAGGCTACTGTTGCGCCTCCAGCCTGCGTAGATCTGGTAATCGCGATATTCAATGCTTAGAACCGCTGTGCCGAAAACGCGCACCTTCGTTTCACTCTCATTGGATTCCGGCAACCAGAAGTCACCGATTTTCTGGTAGCGACGTTTGAAGTCAGTTTTGACAGTCCACCAGGAAGGGTTAACAGCCGGCTCGCCCTCGACTCGAGTTATCGCGAAGTCTTTTGCATTCACCCAAATGTGGCCTCGAAACAGAAACTTGTTCTTGCTTCGCGGCTGCGCATCGAGCACATAGAATTCGTCCGTATTGGTCTTCTCGTAATCAGACACTTGAAATGTATAGTTCTCGGGCGTGATCGCCGAACGCTGCTGATTCTCATCCCGCATCGACTCCTGTTCCGCCTCCAGGAGTTTCTTGAACACACGGTCCCGCACCGTGCCAGAGCCGCTCTCTGACACGATCGTGAACTCTTTTTTATTCGGCGCCTGGTAATCAGTGCGTACGACCATGTCGGCCTTCTTATGCGATACACAGTGGCACTCCAGGTGATAGCTGCGAACACTGGAGTAGCTTTCCAATGCTTTGGCACGTAGTTCATTCATTTGAGCGACACGTCCCATCACTTCATCAGCGCTCAGAGGGCAGATACATTTGCCTGCTGTGCAACTGCCGGAAAGCCGATGATCGATAATCCGACAATCAAGAAAGCGAATGCGGGCACAAACCAGCGCCCATCAGATTTCCTCGCGTGGTCAAGCGGAGTCATTGTATGAGTCTCCTGCCGAGATCCGACAAGCCAAACCTGCTCGTTTTTGTCGATGCGGGTTCTTGAGCATCGTTCTCGAACCGAGATGGTGCGCCCCGCAACTGAGTTAGCGTGAACTCTTCCTGCTTGTCGTTTGGTCCCGGCACGGACGGATCGAAGAGATAAATCGTGCTCGCCAAAACCGGACCGACGCGGATTTCGCTGTGGGGCATCCCAGAGTTTCCCAAAGCATCGAAAAATCTCTGCGTCTCAAAGAAACGGCGCGAAGGCTCAAGCACGATCAGATCTCCGTCGCGCGGTGCATAATGCGTGTCGTAAAGCGGCACAATTTGAAGATCTGCGCGGCCGCAGGACTGCAGGTAATAGGCCATGCTCATCGGCCTTGCGGTGGCTACCGTCGCCGCAGCGGGCGCGAACGGACACACTGTTTGCGCTACTTCACGCGTGTCAAACTCAGAGACCTCATCGGGTGCAAAGTAATGTGTAATGTTCTGCTTCTCTCCCCCAATTGAGTTCAGGTAGAACGAATAGTAGGGTGCCCAAGACTGCAATTCAAGGAGCGGCCATCCCAGCAAAATGACGGCGGCAAGACCCACAAGGGCCTGGGACAGGACCTTTCCTTTCGCGGCCTTCAGGGTTTGTTGAACCGCATAGCCGCCTGCCAGGTAGAGGAAGGGCAGGAGCGGAAGTGAATATCGGATCCACTTGGCTCCGCTGACAGACAGCCCGACTAATTGAACGACCCCGAGCGCTAGAAAAAAGCACGACGCGAGGGTTCGGCGATTTCGCAGAAGCAGGGCGGAGCCAACGATGACGGCGATGAGGATTGGAATCGGTGTCTTTACCAGGACCAGCCAGAGATAGTAGAACCACGGCACTCCGGCAAGCAGACGCGAGGGGAAGTTCATATACAGCCTGCCGTCGAAATCGTAACCACTGTGCTTGATCCCGTTGTGATGGAGCCAATGCACGATGGCATTGAGGTTGGCCGGAGAAAGAATGACCGGGTTCACCATAACAAAGGCAAGGAACATCACGAGGAAGAACCGTGTGTAGCTGAATTGAGACGGCTTGCGATTCAGCCCCATTCTTCCGGCAAGAAACCAGGCAAGTGAATTCAAGCCAAGAAGGTGAAGAATGTACTGCGAGGCAAGACTCAAGCCAAAGCTGATTGCGCTCAGGTCGTACCATCGCCGTGCAGTGCGGCCCACATCTGCCTGTTGGGCGCGACAGTAGAAATAACAAGCCAGTAGAGTGAAGAACGTGAGCGGCGTTTCCTCCTTCGTAAGCCGATTCAAAGTCACCGGCAAGGCCGCAACTGCCCAGAAAAAACTCGCCGCAAAAGACCCGGCAATGCCCATCATTCGACGACAAAGCAAATAAAGGATTGCGGTGCTGGCGGCACCCAACAGCACGTTGGGCAGACGAAGCCAGCCCTCACGGTTTAGCGAGGACCAGCCATGCGTCGCAGCCACTCGGCTCCATCGTTCACCCGCTGTCAAACTAGCCCAAGCCAGCATCTTCGGCAGCATCGGGTGCTCGCTATTGACGCCGGCAAAGTGTCCGTGTCGATACTCTTGCACAGCCGCCCATTTGGCCACCTCATCTTCGGACAGGCTGTTAAAGTCGACCCGGTAGAGGCGAACTGAGAATGCCAGGACCGTAAGTAGGAGTACAATCGCGGCTTCCCGATACCGGCCAATGCAACGATATTGAACCTCAGTCAGCACAGATGCTCCGGTTTGCGGCGCCAACGCGATTGCATGGATGCGGTCTCGATATACCTCGTCGCATGCTCATGAACCCACCCGTGACGTAAGGGGGACCCTCAGGGTGGCCTGCAGATCACGCACCTCATACACGGCGTATGATCTCCGCGCGGATGGATTGAAGTACTGCCACACTTCCAACTCCCCGAGAAGTCCGAGCGCCACCAGTTGGAGTCCCACTAGGATCAGCACGGCCGCAAACACTAACAGCAACCCGTGTTGCTGCAAGACATCGGTCCGGGTAAGGATCTTCCATGTCAGCAGCCAGAGTGCAACCGCCGATCCGAGACCCATGTTGATGACGCCCAGCCGGCCGAAGAAGTGGAGCGGGCGCGACATATAGCGCAGTAGAAATCGGATCGTCATGAGATCGAAAAATACCCGGAACGTACGAGAAATGTTGTAGTGCGATTCACCGTGCTTCCGATGGTTGTTTTGAATGGGTATTTCACAGATCGAGGCTCCATAGGCCGAAGCCAAAGCCGGAATGAAACGGTGCATTTCGCCATAGAGCGGTAGTTGCCGCAGCAGGTCGCCCCGGTACGCCTTGAAAGTTGTCCCAAAGTCGTGGATGTTGACCCCGCTGAGCTTGGCCATCAGCCAATTGGCACAGCGGGAAGGGATCTTCCGGAGCAACAAATTGTCAACGCGGTGGCTGCGCCAGCCACTGACGATGTCGTACCCCTCTTCGATCTTTGCCAGAAAGAGTGGGATCTCGGCTGGATCATGCTGAAGATCGCCATCCATAGCGATCACATATTCGCCAGTGCTGTGCGCGAACCCAGCAGCGAGCGCGGCCGTCTGACCGAAGTTTCGACGCAATCGAACGGCGACCACATGAGGGTCGATTTCGGCGAGTTCCTTCAGCAACTTGTAAGTAAGATCCCGGCTGCCATCATCGACAAAGACGAACTCGTAAGTGCGACCGAGCGCCTCCATGACGTCTTGCAGCCGGCCATACAGTTCGATGACATTAGGTTCCTCGTTATGAAAAGGAACGACGATAGAAATCGTGGGGGCTGTCTTGATATCAGGCATGCTGTGCCGTCCTTCTGAAGGGGCTATTGATCGTCCTGAGCCATTCCCAGTCCTGCTCGTTCAGCAACGATTCGGACTTGTGGCCCAGTTCGTTGAGTAGCGCGCATAGCCAGTTTGCAAACTCCCAATTTTGGTCGCAGACACTCAACACACTTTGTCCATCGCGTTGGATCGCGGGGACGCCATTGATTGCTTTTGTGGCGTACATGTTGACTCCTTCGTTCCTACTTGACCTTCACATGCCGCGGTAGCTCTGCCGGAATTGCCGCTCCAAGCAGTTCAGCCATCGATGCATCGCATCCGTAATAAAGCATTTGGCTCGCCAAAGACGTTACACCGGCAAATCACTGAATTGCGGGAGTATGGACGAGCAGCGGGCTGGAGATTGGTGCCCACATTGCGGCAGTGCCTTCGAACGGTCACGACAGCCGGAGGGCGCATCCAGGGATTACGCCGAGAACCAAGAGGTTAGCGGGATGGCGAAGTGGTTGTTGGCCTGCTGTAAACGCGGTTGAATTCAGTCCTACAGGAAGGGAGTTGCACTCGTTTCTTGACCCCAATCCATCTACCCACGAACGAACCGTTCGACGTTGGTTAGGGATCACGGGATCAAAATCAGCAATGAAACTCACAAGGGAAAGTTTATGGTGATACTCCGATATATCCTTGATCTCCTCTTTGGCTGTCACCACGTTCACCTGAGCCGGGTGTTCACACTGCAGGGGGAGACTTACCGGGTCTGCTGTGACTGCGGTGCGAAGTTTGCATATTCATTCGAGACGATGTCGATTGAGCACCGCCTGCCACTCACTCCCGTGTTAACCCGGTTTCGAACTGCCTGAGAGGCAAAAAGCATGAACCAAGGAACGTACACGGCCCGATGGAAGCACCTAAGGGCGATCAGTAATGGATCCAAAACCAAATTCAAGAGCAGTTCGAGTTGGCGGAGAATTGGTTTATGCCGTTGGCATCGGGGCCGCTGACGCAGTCAGCTGGTGATCGCTGGGACAGATAGAGAGTCCGTCAGCTAGCAACTACTTTCCCGTTGAGTCCGTTTGCAGCAGCGGTACCTCCTTGACGACATGTCGGAGAAAATCGGACATCGCGACGCGTTGTACTTGTTTGCTTGCCATTTGGAGTGGCGCACCAAACGGAACCTGGCCGCATATGAGGAACTCCTTGCGGCGCTCGACGATCATGACGGCGACATTCGCCGCCTTGCAGAGTCTCTCCTGCACCGAAGCTCGCCGAGGCCAGAGCAAACTGCGACAAGTATCGGATCCTGGTGAAGTAGTGTCCGTGCGAATCGAAAAACGAATGGTAACCTTCGTTCGCGTAATCCTCCTCGAAGCTGTTCTTCCAAAAGCAGGCTCTACCCAACACCACTGCCCGCATGCGGACAATGACCGCATTGAGGCGATGCAGACGGACCAATCTCCGCCACGAGAAACAATTACATCAATCACATAGCAGCAACTGCATTGGCAAGAAACGTGCGCTCCTTGGAGATAGGAGAGCCGTATAGAGCGTTTCGAGGACCCGGCCAATGTTGCGTGCAGAAGTCCAGTGGTTAGCGAGTGGTCCGACCCTGAAGTTGGAAGGCAAACTCGTCGCTGATTGGGCAGAGCAGGCGAGGTGTCTAGTCACAAAGGAAGTATTGCCTGAGGGTTTGATTGTCGACCTCACCGAGGTGAGCTATATCGATGCAGTGGGAGAACAGTTACTGAAGTGGTTGGCTGGTGTCGGCGCAGTGTTTGTGCCCGGCAATGTCTATGCAATTGCCGTATGCGAACAACTGGGTTTATCGCCTATGCAGAGGATATCCGAGCGACGTAAGCGACGGCATGGGAATTACGAGAAGGGTCCTTAATTAGGTATTCCTATCCGGTTGAAGCCTTTTGAGGGCGGCATAGAAAGAGGAGAATCATGTCCCGGTTTCATTCGATCACAGAGGCAGTTGATGCCCGCAATTATGCATCGCCAGCCGAAATCGTGGCCTGCTTCCAGGATCAAAGAAATGTTCTGGGCAGGCTCGCTTTCTTGATCACTGGTGGCCACGTAACGGCGGAACAGGCAGTTGTCCAAGCTTGTGAGATGACGCTTCAAGGAAACAGTCCCTTTCGCGATTGGCTTTTCGAGTGGGCCAAGGCTGCGACCATTGCCAGTGCGATATCACACGGAACAGAGGCGATTCGCATCTGTGAAGCCGCGTACAAGGATCGACGCTGCCCACATGCCGAGCATTTATCGCGGGACGAGGCCGAAGAATGCGCGTCTAATCTCGACCTCATTCTTGGAGCCGACGCCCAAGAACTGGTCGAGGAATTGGATCCGCTGTGCCGGGCGGTCCTGGTACTCAGAGTTGCAATCCGATCGTCGATTCAAGATTGCGCTTTGCGCCTGAACGTGTCCCGCGCGGCAGTGCTCGGCGCCAATTGTCATGCCATGACATGGCTTCACAGACGGCCACGTTGGGCCCGGCTAGTTTATTGCGAGGATCTCATGATTATCGAACTCAACGACGACGAAACTCGGTTGCTGTACAACGTCCTTCTCAAACAAGCGCAAGAGCACTTTAGCTATGCCAGTAAGTCCGAAGTAGCCGAGAGATTATGCAAACTGGCGACCAGATTCGGGTGCCCAGTTAGAGAACTGCCAAACATAGCGATTGTATGAGTGCGACATTGACGACCGACCAAGATGTCAACCCGCGAACAAAACTTGGGAGCTTTGGTTTTCGTCAGGCAAGAGAGACTTGAAATTAGTCCCGCCGATATCGAACTCATGCGCGCTATTGCCGGACATGTTGCTGTTGCCTGGAGAACGCCCTCGCCAAAAGGGGGACTAGCATCCGCACCGTTAGAAAATCTGTTCTGAAATTCCCCTTAAATTGAAGACCCGCAACGCTGAGTTGGCTGCGTGCTTCCCTTGCCTGCACATTTCCTCGACTATGGACTATGAGCGGATTGGACAGGGATAGTCGCTAGTGCGAGGCGGTGCTGATCGATCGCAACGGGCCGGGCCGAGACAAAAATCCGTGGTGTCTTCCGGGGCTAAGGGAATGCCGAATAAGCTGCCCGCGATGAAATGCTCAGCGGCCTGCATCATGTGCTTCCACATTTCAAACGCTCGCCCCTCCTGATTGAGAAATGCGAGAGCCTGCTGCTCGGCTCACAGGACAGCCCTGTTCGTTTCCCAGTCGCATCAGATGCGAAAGTGTGATTTCGGCGATCACTCGTTCTCTGTCTTTCTTCTCGCTCATTGACCTTGACCCCCGCTGCTTTATCGTGCTTCAAGGCTTAAAAAGATGTCTAACACTACTCTGGGAAACTCGCTTCCGTAAATTGCTGCAAGCGAGTGCACCGCGGAGACATGAATGAATCTAATAGCAATAAGTCGCCTTTGAGATGCCCAGGCGACGAATCTTGTTTTGCAGCGTCGTACGCTTCAATCCGAGACGCTCGGCGGCTCCCCCCTTGCCTGCGATCCGTCCCGATGCGGCTCTCAATGCGTCGATGATTACTGAGGACTCTGCTTGTCGAAACGTAGAGGCCGTTCCGACAGCAACATTGATCTCGGATGAGGTGGCAAGCTCGGTAAGCGGCACCTCTAACTCTTCACCACGTGTGAGGATGACAGCTCGTTCGATGAAGTTTGCCAATTCCCTAATATTCCCTTTCCACGGACAGTTCGTCAGCATCTCCATTGCGCGTTTAGGGATTGACTTAATCTGTCTCCGCATCCGCCCCGCTACCTTTGACACAAAGTAATTCACCAGCAGCGGAATATCCTCGCGCCTTTCGTCGCAGCGGCGGGATCTCAATCGGGAAGACATTGAATCGATAGAAAAGATCCTCGCGGAACTTCTCGTCCCGAATCATGGCGGGAAGATCGCGATGCGTGGCGGCAATCAGCCGCACGTTCACACTGATCGTCCTGGAGCTTCCCAGCCGCTCGAACTCCTGCTCCTGGATGGCCCGCAATAGTTTCGGCTGGAGTTCCAGGCTGATGTCGCCGATCTCATCCAGAAACAGCGAGCCTCCGTCCGCCAACTCGAATCTGCCCTTTCTTTGCATTAACGCTCCTGTGAAGGCGCCCTTTTCGTGCCCGAACAGTTCGCTTTCCAGCAGTCCCGAGGGAATCGCGGCGCAGTTCATGCGCACATAGGGGCGTTCGCGTCGAGAGCTGAGGTTGTGAATCGCGCGCGCAATCAATTCCTTTCCCGTGCCTGTCTCTCCATGAAGCAGGACGGTGGAATCGGTGGGTGCAACGATCGCGACTTGGTCCAGCACCTTCTGAATGGCTGGGCTCTTGCCGACGATGCCTTCGAAGCAGTACTCAGAGCTGATTTCTGGTTCGAGATGAAGTTGCTGGTCTCCGAGCTCGCTCAGATTGACAAGACCTGTTCCTGCGAAGTCTCCGAGGTTTGTGAAATCCATAGTGGCGCAGCCCATAGTCTCCTCCCTAACCTTTACACTTGCAGTGCTTTGCGAACTCTTTGTGGTTCCAGACGTGGCGCCGAATCTTCCAGATGCATAAAGCCGGTTGTGTGGGAATGAACGTCATATTTCCTCTCAATCCGCAAAAGGTAGATAGCAGCTAAGCTGATCTCTTCGTCTGCGGGCAAAACTCGATGATTTTTCCGAGTTGCGGCTGAGCCACCGTCCTTAACGGCTTCCGAAAGTTCTGCGGCATGTAAAACTCAATTACTTTTGCCATGACAATCTCCTGGATCCTAGTGAATCTCGGTGCGCGGGGCTGCGCCAAATCTTTCGCTCGCCTCTGTCGGTCGCTATCAGTGCGGGTGCAACATTCATTGCAGCCATGATTAGGACTTCCTGTAGCGTGAAACCGCGAGTTGTGATCTTCCACATACGCCTCCCGACCTTTGCACCTGTTGTCGTAATGACGTAGCCATTGTCAACCAGGTTCTGTTTGCGGGCAGCCCCACATCGGGGCAAATCGCAAACTCTTGGGGGAGCGAATGTCACCCTCTTCTGAGGCAAGAAATTTGGTGGTATATGGGGAGTCTTAACGAGAGTGAGAGCTCGTTTTGCGGGGCGGAGCTTCGATGCGCTTCCACCCGAAAAGGCGAGCATCGATGGACAATAGACCGGGTCCTAACATCGCGAGAGCGGCAGCGGCAGTTCCTAACAACAGCCACACCCATTTGTCGCCGGCTACCGTTAGCATCTTCCAGATTTCAATCAACGCTATGGAAGATCCCACGATTGGAGTCCATAAACCGACGATTAGCAGTATTCCCGCTCCTGTTAAGAGCACAGCGGGAATTGTCACATTCATCGGTGGCAGATCGCTCCACAGCCGCAAGCTCGCGCGCGCAATCAGCGCGGAGCCGATAACCACGCGCATGAGAAGCAAACCTGCGCCGGGCCAACCGCCAGCGAATGTGGAATACAGCCGTCGCAATGACGCACCTTTCCGTACATAACTAGACTCCTCCGTTTCGGAGGTCGATCGAAACCCCAAAAAGAGCTTTGATCGTCACTCTTTAGAGTTCTGTATTTTTCTGAGGCGGGTAAGACAAGGTGGTGGAAACTACAGCTCGATGATTCCTCTCTTCAGGCCGATCATTGCGGCGTGCGTTCGATCGTTGGCGCCGAGTTTAGACAGGATGCACTTCACTCGACTTTTGACGGTTTCCTCGGTGATGGAGAGCTGATCCGCAATCTGCTTGTTCGCATTCCCAGCGGCGATCAGTCGCAACACAAGGATCTCCGCGGGCGTCAGGGCGTCATCCGTCGCATGCTCGGCGATCTGGTACGACGCTTCCGGCGAGAGGGTCTTCTTTCCCGCATGGACTGCGCGGATTGTCTCCAGTAATTCTTTGTGCAACGTATTTTTGAGCAGGTAGGCCTGAGCACCGGCCTTGAGCGCACGCAGAATTTGCGTATCGCCTGCGTAGGTCGTCAGCACAATGATCTTTGCGTCGGGAAATTCATTGCGAATCGCAATGAGCGCATCGATGCCGTTCATCTCCGGCATCTGCAAGTCCATGAGCGTGATGTCCGGACGGTGCGTCCGGAATTGTTGAATGGCCTCGCGTCCGTTGGATGCCTCGCCCACCACAACCATATCGGTCTGAATGCCAACCAAACCGGCAATCCCCTGGCGCACAATTGGATGGTCGTCAACCGCAAGAATTCGAATTTGCGAGGTGGCGGCGCTCATGAGTTCCTACTTCATGCCTTCGCCTTGCGTGAAAACCACGAACTTCTCTGTTCTGTCAGGTAGGCGGCGCTGGCAGGAACGCGCAGTTCTACTTCCGTGCCTGCATCGACTTCGCTCCACACCACCAGCTTACCTCCGATAAGAGTGGCGCGTTCCCGCATCCCGGGCAAGCCGAAGTGTCCCTCACTGCCTTGGCTGGAAAGAATTGCTGGATCAATGCCTTTTCCATCGTCCCGCACGCGCAATCGGAATTGCTCAGTGTCATAACGGATTTCAACCTCGATCTGCCGTGCCTGAGAGTGCCGGAAGGCGTTCCGCAACGCTTCGGCAGCAATTTTGCAGGTCTCGTCACGAAGGATGGGATGCAGATTTCGCGCCTCGCCCTCGACGGCGACACGGAATGCAGGTCGGTGGTTGGCCGAGTCGGTTCCGAGTTCTTGCCCCAGAGTGCTTATGGCGAGCGCGAGATCATTGCTTTGTACCGTGGAGTCCCGCAATCCCTGCACCTCATCCCGGGCTTCGGTGATGAAGTCCGCCGTCTGGTCGATCGCATTGTCCAGCTTCTCTTTCGCCTCCATCGGGCGATCCGGCAGCAACTGGGAAACAGTTTGGAATCGGAGCAGCACCCCGTGTGCGCTTTGAAGCAGAGTGTCGTGAAGGTCCCTTGCAATCCGTGTGCGCTCGCCGACGCGCGCCTCGAGCGTCATGTCGAACTGATGTTGCAATTGCCGGACACGCAACTGGTAGGCCGCCCACAGCAGTGCCAAAAAGATGCACGCGCAGAGAGCGCGAAACCAATTCGTCTGGTAGTACGCCGGAGTGACGGTAGAAATCCAGCTTTGCGGCGCTATCGTTCCAGACGCCGTCACTATTGGATGCGATCACGCGGAAAGAATACTTCCCGGGAGGCAAATCCGTGTAGAAAGCCTGCCGGCGCGTACCGGCCTCGTGCCAATCACGGTCATAGCCGTCGAGCCGGTAACGAAAATTTACTTTCTGCGGAATCAGAAAGGTGGGCGAGGTGTAATCAATCTGCAAGTCCCGGGGATGCGGCGGAACCTCAGGTTGGCCGTTGCTTCGAATTCCTTTCGATCAACAATGACCGATTCGATGTATGTCTCCGCCGGGAGCGCTTTTTGCGAGAGCCTGGACGGGTCCACCATCTGCACGACAACTCCGCTGGCAAACCACACGCGCCCATCAGGAGAGCAAGCCGCTGAGTTGAAAGCTGGCATCGCTGCGGCTGCGCCCCGTCGAATGTCGTCATAAACGTGGTTCTGCACGATCGACTTCCGGGTTGGTCCACCATCGTTGGAGCTCGGAATCTGGAAACTCGACGATGCCGCAACTCGGTGTAGAGCCACCAGCGTTTCTCTTTGTCCTCAATAAAAGAGATGACGAAGTTGCAGGGCAGGCCGTTTTTCGTCGTCATCCGCTGCACCTTGCCTTGCCGCAATCCGACGAGCCCGTCGTCGAAGGCGGCAAGGACGGAGCCGTCTGCCTGTGGCAATAATCTGATGGGTGCGCCGGATTCTTAGCCTTCGGGTTCAGCGGGAATTTCTCGCTGAACACCATGGCGGAACAGCACAAGGTCTCCTTTGCGAGTGCCAATCCAAATTCCTCCCTGTGGATCCGGCGCGAGCATCCGTGCCAGGCGGGACTTGCGACGCAGGGAACTCTTCACGCACCTGGAAATCGCGAATGCGTACAAGCTTTCGCGGATTGCCTGCGCACTCTGCCCAGATATTCCCGTCGATGTCCTCGGTCATACCAACCACCATCCAAGCGGCTGATGATTCGGCTCGGGGAGGCGGCGGAAGCGCCCATTCTTGAACAGATAGAGTCCGTCATCCACTCCCACCCACATAGTTGCCGGCGCGGTCTTCCAGCATTGGACGTGACTTGGTGACCCGGAAGACCATTGCCCGCGCGAATGGACGAGACGGTCCCGTTATCGATGTGATCGAGCGAGCCGGCGTTTGCAACCCAGATCGTGCCATCTCTGCTGGCCAGGACGCCCTGCCGCGTACATCCTTCCCCAAGCCTTCCGACCTGCGAGAAAGTGACGACATGCGGATCGCGAAAGCTGTCGATTCCATTCGTGTTGCGGCCCAGACGATCCCCTCTCTGTCTTCAAAAAGAGCGCGACACGTAATCGCTGGACAGGCCTTCCGTCCGTCCATAGTGCTCCACAACATCTCCATGGATACGAAAGAGCCCCTTGCCTTAGGTGCCGACCCAAAGATTGCCGTCATGGTCGAACATCAGGGTGCGCGATATCGACAGCTTGCTGCCGTCGAACCTGGGCGTCACGAATGGTTTGACAGACACCATCCTTCAATTGTCCAAGTCCTTCAGCCCGGCCCTTCTGCTGATATGCCGACCCAGAGAGATCCATCGGGACCACGCGCCAAGCCATTACCCAAGCACCTGCGTTCGCTTTTCAGCCTTCGATGGGACATCTCCGAAACGCCGGCATGCCAGTGGACAAGGGCCCTCTGTGCCCTCCCAGCCAAAAGCCGCCTTTCCCGTCGGCCAGAACCGACTCGGCCGTGGGAAATCGGTATCCCATCGGATTTTCCGAAACACTTGACCGCAGGTCGGTAACATGGCAAAGGGGTGCGTTTGAATCGCTTACTCGCGACCCACAACGAGCCGTCCGGCGTCTTCGCTGATGCTTGGAACATTCCGCCCTTCCAACTCGAAATGAGAAGTGACAGCCGCGCCTTTCAGTTGAACGATGTCACTCGGTCCGTAGTGACCCAGAGCCCACCCGCGTGGTCGGCAAAGATGTTCACGATCTATCGATGGGTGACCGTCGGCAGGCAGACGCCAGGGCTGAAAGCGAACGCCGTCAAATCTGTAGATATCGGCGGGTAGAGATAAAAACCAGAGGAAGCCATCCGAGGTTTGCGCAATCGTGATACATGCCGGCCGGCGGGGACCCATCTTGTGTTCGCCAAGCCGTATGCATGTATTGGGTGAGACGTTTGTTCGGATCGAGGGCGTGAACCGTGCCTGCCAGCAACAAGACGCAGGTGAGACAAGAGCCCAACGTCGCCGCAATCGTGGCAGAGGGCCAGTTAAAGCGAAGCAGAAGAGATCGGCGAGAAGCTATTTCTTTCATGTGCGTAGCCGAACAGCGTCAAAGACCTTGGGACTCCGTCCGGGGGACGCAGCCGTGTGTGCGCACCTAATCTAGCACCCTCAGCATCGTACTCGTCAATGATTCTGCAACGAGCTCTCACCGGGAAAGACCATTGTTTGGACCGGACCAATATGGTGCGACGTTTTTGCTGTGACGCCGCTGAGACGGACGCTGCGTAGATGTGCAGTCACTGGCTGCAATGGATTGGAGAACGTGGGGCTCACGTGTTTAAGAACCTAATGACAGGCCGCATCATCCTGGAAGTTACCGCTGGCGAACATCCGCGCCAGAAATTGGCCGCAATGGATGATCTTCTGGGCCTCGGAATCGTTGTTGAGCTGGCTCTCAGACATGCTTAGCTCCGCCGCGCTCAGCGAACTGCGAGCTTTGACATATCCGTCAGCCCAGGCCTGCACATTGTTAAATTCGTTCTTGAGCAACTCGAGCCCGCGGTAGTCAGAGTCTGTCGATGCCGCGGCTGAAGCTAATGCGACGCTGTCGGCAGCTCGTCCCTGGAACGCCATGATCGTGTTTCCTGCCGTGGTATTTCCTACTGGATACCCATTCTGCACGACCGCCTGCAGGGTTCCACCCCACTCTCTGATCGACGCCATCGCCTCGATCGCTGCCTTTATGAAAGGGCGCGAGAAGCCTGATGTGTGAGCATCGCCGCTCGAGGATGAACCGTCCGGACTAGGCAGCGTCAGAATGATTCTGTTCTTCTCAAAGCTCAGCGACCCGTTTGTGATTTGCGCAAGCGCTTGCGCATCCACGAACACGTGCCCCTGATATCGAATGACACTTGCCTGTCCTTGGTAGCCTTGTACGGACAACGCCTCTCTCCCGCGCTGCGATTGTGCCATTGCCATGGCCACCATCAACAGCACTGCCCCAAACATCACCGGCTTATGCTTCATCATCTCGAACATTGACTAGTCCCCATATCAAAGTCGCGCTCTAACTTGCGCGTGCCTCATTGCTGAGGCGGTTCTGCCAAGCCACTCCCAGGCACGGCGAATTGTGCGTGAGTGAGCGGAGGAAGCGCCGCTTCGACTTGCATATCCATCAGCAAATCGATGCGACGCTCCAACTGAAAGAACTTCGTCACCGTAAGGGCCGGAAGCACCTTATTGAACTTCTTGTAATACTTCTTCTTCAACTCAGCCAGACGAGATTCGCAGTCCAACATTTGTTCTGCCATCGCTTTGGCCTCGGCGTCGGTCAGCGTCGGGTACTTCTGGGCGTACTGCTTTATGACTGCCGCACGACGATCATCCAGCCTGGATCGTTCGTACTCGTATTGCTCATAGATCGGCCAGAACGCCGCGCCATCTTTGTCGTTGAAATTCATTCCTGCTGTAATGAGGGTAGTCCTGTCTGCCTGCATATTGGCCCTCACTACTGCGATGGTGGAGTCGATAGTGGGCTCCTGATTCTGTGCGCGGCCAAGGGGGCAAAATGCGAGCATCACGAACGTAAGCATAGTAATGCAGAATTCTTCATCATTGACTGAACTCCTAACTAAGCCGCTTGCTTCGTGTAATTCGCGGGCGCAGCGGCGCGGTGCGCTCGCGACATTCTTGTGAACGGCTTCTCGAGACGACCGGAAGCAATGCACAGATTATGCAGGCACGCCAGTTGCCGAACTCTCTCGGAATCAAATCATGTCTTATGTTGTGGTTCTGCAATAACTCAGTTTCACACGACCGTACCGTGCCCAGTAACGGGCACGAGGACCTCATCTCGTCACGGGACCCGGGTCGAATCGAAGATCGGTTGTTACCGTGCATTGCAGTATTCGCCAGTCCCTATTCGCCGTGGGACGGCTCTGCCGTCGGATCTAGCTTCGCCGCTATTGCTCTCGGCGCGTCGGCCTTCTTCATAACGACCATGCACATTGCTCCAACCCCTGCCCAGAAGACGGTGCGCGCACGTCGGCACAATGCCAGTGTCAATCCTGCAGTGCTTGTCACGCCAAAGAGCTTGGCAATCAGCATATTTCCAGCTTCATAGGTCCCGAAGTTGCCGGGATTCAGTGCGCCCACGAGATTGATCACCTTCGTCAGGCCTTCCACGATGAACGCGCCGCCTAAAGTGAACCCCGCTCCCATAAACCGCAGAATGATGTAGACCTCCAGGACTGCGAGCATGTGCCACATGCCATTGAGGATCAGGGTTGCCCAGAACGCGGCTGGCGCTTCACTGTGAAAGGTGAGAAGGTCATGTTCGGCTGAGTCAACGATCGGCTGTTTGTCGCTGACCCAGTTGTGCAGCCGCGGCAATCGTCCAATCGATCGAATTGCGTTCCCCATCAGCGGCCAGCGCCTTGCAATCGCCACAACCGCCAGGATCACTACTGACGTCAGCCCAGCAATTAGCAGAACCGCATATATTCGCCAGCTAACAGAAACAGGGCCAAGCATTAGAGTGGCTGAGATGCCCATGACCGTTACCACTACGGCGGCGAAGGTATGTAGCCCCCCGTCAATGGCGCCGGCTGCTAATGCGTTAGATACAGGGACTGTGGAACCTAACAAGGATATGCGCGTGCCCTCGCCAAGCACCTTTCCTGCGACACCAAATTGTCCAATCGCGTCCGAGATCAATTGCGCGACAAAGCTGCGGTACCACGAAAGTTGACTAATGTCGCAAGTAAACGCCTGTCTCCAGGCGCACGTCTTGATGAACTGAGAGCACCCTCCCAAAAGGATAACGAGAGCGAATCCCCAGCCGACCGCCCACAGTTGTTTCCAAACAGCCCCCGGACCGCTCTGAAGGACCAAGTAGCCCAGCAGACCAAGACCCAGCAGAGCTGCGAAAAATCGGAGAGAGAGCTGAAAGAGAGACTGTAGTCTGGCCGTGGCGCCGCCCGTGTGCGCCTGCTTGAGGATCGTTCTCCATCTCGCCTTCTTCGGTTTGTGCGTCTGCTGGATCCCCATCGGCGCACATTCAATAACTGAGTTAACAGCTCCCATGTCGCTCTCCCCATTTCCAGTCGATTACGTGCCTGGACATTGAAGAAGCAGATGGATTGCCAATCAGGATGCCGCTTAAAAGCCCTAATTCCGCTTATTTCAGAGGAGGCAAGCTGAATTTGGCGTGCCCTGCCTAGGGCAGTGCCTCAATCTGGGCAGGGGGTTCGCAAAACAAAGATTGCAAACATTGTGGCGCTACACCGACATACCGTTCGGTCTCTATTGGCACCTTGCATGCAAGCTACAGAAAGTTCATGTGCGCACGCAAAGCCCGTCGGTGAAGTAGGGGTGCGGTGTACTTGATCCCAGCTCTCCCCCAGCAGTTACGGATCAAGTCACCCGCACCTCATCCGACGGTTCTCAGGACGGCAAGAGCGGCGACTTATTCGACATGTCACTCATCGCAGCAGCACTGAAACCACGGTCGATATTGATCGCAACAGATTTCTCTGAGGCTTCTGAAAAGGCGCTGCGCTATTCTCTGGCACTCGCCCGGTTCTATGAGTCGAAGCTTTGCCTGGCGCATGTGGTGTCCTCCCTGGGGCCGGCCATGGTAGGCCCTGATGCAATTGCTGCCTGTGAAGACGCAGCAACGCGCGAAGCCGCGGACTTGGAGAACTTGCTGATTCAGACCGGGTCTCTTACTGGCATTCGACACAAATTCATAGTACGGATGGGTGAACTGTGGCCAGAACTGCGAGAGATCATCCGACAAGAGCACGCAGATCTCCTCGTCGTCGGCACACACGGACGACACGGCATAGCCAAGTTGTTCTTCGGCTCCATTGCAGAGCAATTTTTCCGTCAGGCATATTGTCCAGTTTTGACCTTTGGGCCGCATACCGATGGCCGCCCTTGGTTTGGAACGCCCTCCAAGCAGCGCACATTCCTCTTTGCGACAGACTTCGGACCCGCATCTCTCCACGGCTTGCCGCAAGCCATTGCGGCCGCCAATCAGTTCGGAGCCAAGCTCGCTTTTCTCAGTGTGGTTTCAGCCGCACCCTCACACACTGACGAAGGGCAGAGGAACTGCCAAGCCGACGCGCGCACGAGAACCGTCCAGCGCTTGGCAGAACTCGCCGACCGTGCGGGCCTCGACCTGAGACCTGAGTTGTACACGGAATTCAAATCAGGTCGGCCCGTAAGTGAGCAGATCCTCGAAGCTGCTGAAAAGCTGGGTGCCGATCTAATCATGATGGGATTGCATTATTCCGCTCACACCGGAGTGCTATCGCACCTAAATGGGACCACGGCATATGACGTGGTTTGTCATGCCGACGCCCCCGTACTGACTGTGAATTATCCTTCAGGGAATCTGGCCGTTCGACCGAGGCCCACGCAAATAGCCGTGGCGCCTCTTTCGCAGGCGGATTTAATCCGGATTCGCGGGTTCGGGGTGAAGTGGTAGACGAGACCGTGACTTGTCTTCGACAAGATGGGTGATCACCGCGAATAGAAGCCCCACCGAGATTCCGGACATCAGCATGCCCACCATACTCTCTAAAGGCCCCAACAGTCGCCACTTGATCGGGAGGAGCACATCCCCGTATCCGACCGTGGTATAAGTGCCCGCCGAGAAGTAGAACGCGGATTCCCAGGAGGGGAGGCAAAGCCCGCGATAGCAACTTGCCCAAAGCAGAATGACGATTCCGTGCAGAATGATGACCGCTACCGTAGTTTGCATGACCAGCGCGGCGGAGTGGAACATCCGAAGGTCGTGAAGGCCCCTTGCGGCAACACTTCTTAACCAAGTGATAAGTCCGGCGACGCCAGCACACTGCAAGCACAGTGTAAGCAGTACGAGAAGAATGGCGGCACCAGCTTGTTGAAGAAAAATCATTGTTCCAGATTGCTTCTCTCGGTTGAAGTTTGGCGCCGTCCTGATCTAGGTCGTTTTTGATCGGGTTGTAAGCGATGCCGCCTCTTCAATACCATCCAGTTAGTCGGCGGGTACGGCCTGCACAGGTGCTGCAGACTCTGCCGGAACGACCGTTTCCCACTTAATCAGCTTCAGATCCAGCACGAAGATCGAGTAGATCACCGGGACAAGCAGCAGCGTCACAAAGGTCGCGATAGTAAGACCACCGATCTGGGCGTAGCAGAGATGGCTCCCAGAGCGGTCCTCCGTGCATGGCCAGCGGTATCAAGTCCAAGAACCGTCGCACCGACCGTGATCATTACAGGTCTGAGTCGCACGATGCCGGCATCGAGCAACGCTTCTCGCAAGGGCTCCCCTCTTTCGTGTGCTTCTTCGATAAAATCGAAGAGCACGATGACGTGACTGACAATTACCCCGACCAGACTGGCGACTCCCAGGAAGCCCATAAATCCGAAGGGTTGTCCCATGACCACCAGTCCCGCGAGCGCTCCTGTCATGCCGTAGGGGATCGCAGCGAACACGAGAAAAGGCTTGACCGCATTTCGGAACTGCAGAACCAACGCAATGTAGATCAGCACGACGGAAATCGCCATGACCGTGCCGAGTTCCTTAAAACCTTTCTGCTGTTCGTCGTATTCGCCTCCGATCTCGAGGAAATATCCGGGAGGCAGGTTCTTCTGGAACTCCTTGATTTTCGGCAGCAGCGGCGTGAGCACTTGAGAAGGCAAAACCCCCGGAATCGGGAACGCGGATACCGTAACTGTGCGGAATTGATTGCGCCGCTTGATTTTCGATACTGCCATCTCCGTGGTGACGTTCGATACCTGCCTCAGAGGTACGCGCTGGTTGCTGGACAAGGAGTAGACGTATGCATTTTGAACGTCAGATAGTCCGGCACGGTCTTCCATCCGCAAACGCACGGCAATGGGAATTTGTTTGTCAGCTTCCCGGTAAGTTGAAACAGGCAGTCCGCTCATCGCCGCGGCCGAGGAAAGAGCTATATCCAGATTCGTAATGCCTGAAAGGTTGGCGCGATCCGGGTCAACCTTCAGACGGACATTCATGGCAGGTTCGCCCCAGTCGTCTCGTACCCGGGTCGCGTTTGGCTGGGCGCGAAAGATGGCCTGGAGATCGCCAGAGAGGCGGTGCAGAACCTCCATCTCCGGACCTGAAATGCGAATCGAGACGGGAATGCCGACCGGCTTGCCAGTCTCGAGCTGCCTCACATCGACGCGGGCACCGGGGACTTCCCGGCTCAACGCGGTCTGCAGCGGGCCAACGAACTCGTTGGTGAAGTGCTTGTCGGAAACCTCGACGAGGATCTGCGCATAGTTGAGCTGTTGTCGCTCGGGGTCGACCGAGAACCAGAATCTAGGGCCGCCGCCGCCGACAAACGTGGTCAGCGACTTTAGAACATCCTGGTGATGATGTTCGTTTCCAAATCGTTCCGCCTCTTGCCGAATGACAGCTTCTGCTCGTTGTGTGACTGTGTCCGTCGCACCCAGCGGGGCATCGGGCGGAAGCCAGACATCCACATACGACAGGTAGGAGAGGTCCTTGGGAAAGAACTGCGGCTTGAGCATGGAGAAAAACACTCCGCCCAACACCAGAACGATCAGCGAGCCGGCGAACGTACCCCAGCGATGCCTGAGCAAGAAGTCACCCACCCGATAGTAAAGCGCCGGAAATCCGTGCTGCCGCCGCTCGGACATGGGCTGCTCGAGGCGCTTGGGCGGTTTGATCATGTAATACGCAATTAACGGCATAAAGGTAAAAGAAACAATGACGGAGGCAATCAGCGTGCACGTCATCACAACCGGCAGGCTGTAGAGGAAAAAGCCTGTGTCACCGGTCAGCATCAGGAACGGCAGGTACGCGACGATGTTCGTGATGGTAGCGAATACAATCGCCTTCGCCAGTTTGGTCGGTCCAAGCCAGGATGCGAGATCGCGCGGGGATCCGGAGCCCAACTCGCGCTTGATGGCGTCGCCCGCCACGACAGGCATATCCACTAACAAGCCAAGCGCGATAATCAATGTCGCGATGGAAACTTGCTGAATGTCAATCCCCAGAACGTGAACGATACCGAAGCTCATCGCCAGCGTCAGGGGGATGGACGCCGCCATTAACATGGCGGCGCGCCAGTCCCAGAATCCAACCAGGGCGACGATCACGACGAGAACAATGGCCTCATAGAGACTACCCATCAACAGACTGACAAGTTCCTTCACTTGCCGCGGCTGGTCCGACGTGCGAGCCACAATAAGGTCAGCAGGCAGTTGCGGGCGTACATTGGCCAGAGCCTTGTCTACCGCCGCCCCGAATTTGAAGATCTGTTCCCCCGATCGCATTTGCACCGCCAGGGTAATGGCGCGGCTCCGCTGCCAAGTCCCGTTTGGCTCGCGGGAGGTCAGGTAGTTCAAGTAGCGTGCCGGTGTCTGATATGCGCGCGATATGTCCACCACATCGCGCAAGTAAAGCGGCGCTCCCGTAGATGGCGAGGCCAGGAGCACGTTGCCAATATCCTTCGTGCTTTTGAACTCGGCGGTTGCGTCCACCAGGACATTTCGCGATGGGGTCTGGACGATTCCACCTGGAGCCGTCACATTCCGGGCATTCAGGATGTCTTTGATCTTCGTGGGCTGCAATTTCAATGCTGCCAGCCGCGCGTCCGAGTACTCCAGATAGATTTCTTCGGGCAGAACGCCGGCGCGCTGGACTTTCGCTACCTCGGGTACACGTTGCAAAGTGCGTTGGATCAAATCGGTGAAATCATCAAGTTGCCGATACGAATACCGGTTATTGGCTACCTCTGCGATCCGTTCTTTCGTGGATTGAGGATCGCGAATGATGATCGGACCCCACGCGTCGGGATGAAAATCGTATTCTTGCAGCCTCTTCTCAATGAACTGCTGTCCATACGCGCGAATTTCGTCATCTGACTTCGCCGTCGCGAAGTCGATTCCGGAACAACTCCCCACGGACAACGACCGAACATCGTGCGCAAGCCCATCTCGTTCTGCTTGTGCAGCAAGGATTACAAATGGACGCTCAATTACCGCAGGGGAAACGGATGCCGGGTAACAATAGAGAACGGTGACACGGTTGTGCGTATCTCCCCGGCGCTCTTTCTCAATCGCATCCCGCACCCCGCGGGCACGCAACGCGATTTCAAGATCGGGGACCGTCGGACTGGCGACAGTCAGCATCAGCGCTGCCGTGTCTCCGAAGTCGCTGATCCAGGTGACTGGTCCCGCGCCATCAGGAAGGTCCGTGATCTGGTTCAGTCGTTGTCCAATATCCTGGAATTCCTGCTGGGTGTTCTTGATGTTGTCCAACAGCCTGACTTGCACAACAGAAATGTTGTCCTGGGTGGTGGACTCCACACGGTCCACTTTGCTGTTGCCGGTGATGGCTTGTTCGACCTTCCGCGTGACCAGTTGCTCGACCTTGTCTGCGGAAATACCCGGCCAGGGGGTTATGGCCAGCGCGATGCGGACAGGTATGTCGGGATCCTTCCGCTTAGGCATATTCATGTAACCAAATACGCCCCAGGCAAGCGTGGCGAACAAGGCGACCCAGGCTATCTGCCGGTTGTTGACAAAGAATCGTGCGATATTACGACTGCTATTGGGGTTCTCGGCTTTCATTGAAGGACCTCGACCGGCTGCCCATCCTTAAGCAGATTGGCACCGGTGGTGATGATGCGATCGCCTGGGGCTAGCCCATTGAGTACGGTTATGTCGGTTCCAGTGACGGAGCCGATTTCCACGCTGTGGAGGCGAGCTACTTCTCCGGAACTCGAGCTTGAAACAACGAACACGCCATATTTGCCATCTTTCGCTTGCACGATCGCTGCAAGCGGCACCAGCAGGGCCGACGATTGGCTTTCGCCTTCGGCATGCGCCAGTTCTAAAGAACCGATCATGCCCACCTTCAGCAAGTGATCGCGGTTCGGTATCGCGACTTCGACTTCGAAATTACGCGTAATCGTGTCCGCCGCCGATGACATGCGGCTGATTCGCGCATGAAAGGTGCGTGCGGGAAACGCGTCGATGGCAACATCAACGGGCTGGCCTACCTTTACCGAACGGACAACCGTGTCGGGCACGCCGACAACGATCTTGACAATGTCGGTTTTGGCGAGCGCGAATGCGGCAACACCAGGGCCGACGAACGCACCGAGCTCGACGGCTTTCTTCACGATGTCGCCGTCAAGTGGGGCAATGAGAGAGGTGTCGCGCAGAGCGATTTCGGCCTCGCTCGTCAGGGCCCGAGCAGACTTCAATTGCTCCTCGCTGGCATCGTATTGCGCGCGGGCGGAATCGAAGTCGGGCTTCGTAATGCTCTCGCTGTCGTACAGATGCGTGGCACGATCGAAATCGAGCTTTGCCTTCACGAGCGACGGCTTCGGCGGCTGCTGCCTGCGAGGACGCCTGGTGTACTTTGTCCTCGTATTCAGACGATCGGATGCGGACGAGCACGGCGCCCCGGCTGACCCGATCTCCTTCCGCAAGATCGCGCATTCTGCGGTCCTCGCCGCGTACTTGCTTGAGCGAAATGACATAGCCTGGAATTCTGAATGCCAAGGGAACTTCCGAGTCGGGCGTGACTACCGCCGAGAAGCGTAAGCCGTCGCCGCTGACGCCCCCCTGGCTCTTAATGGTTTGAGCCTGGACTCCCTGCGGCGGCTGATCCAGTTGCTTATTCGAGCCACAGCCGGCCATCGCCAGCGCCAAAGCAAGTGTTGCGATTGTCGTTCTCACGTTTATTCCTCTCCCATCGCGCGGCGCAAATCTGCAAGGGAACTCCAATAAGAAGAAAGCGCCTGCTGATACTGAAATGATGTTTCCGAACTTCGAGCCTGAGCTTGCAGAAGATCTCTGATGAGTGCCGCTTGTTCTTGGTATTTATTGCTGGTGACGCGAAATTCCTCGGCTGCGGCTTCGTGACCGGTGCGGGTGGCCTTCAGCAGCAACGCAGCCTCTTTCCACTTGCGGTACTTCAGCCCGACTTCAACCCCGACTTGCGATTCTGTCTCTCGTGCGCCGTTGTGCGCCTGGGTCAGGGTGTTGGATTTCTCGCGTACGCGGTTGTGGCGACGTCCCCAATCGAATGGCTCCCAGGTCAACGCAAAACCGGCCACACCGACGTTCGTCGGCAGGACTTGCACATTCTGAATTCCCATATAGCTAACTGCGATACCGAAGTCCGGTATGTACTCGGCTTTGGCGAGGCGGCGGTCGTAGTCGGCTTGTTTTTCCTTGAGGTGAGCCTGGCGGATCTCTGGCCGATCTACTGACGCCTGTCGGCGCGCCTCGTCCAGACTCAGAGCTGTCGTGTCATCCTCAGGAATGAAATCAACCCGAAAGGGAGTTTCAAGATCCCGGGCCAAGAGTTGATTCATGTGCTCGTGCTGTGTGGCAAGTCCGTTCTCCGCAACCGACAAGTCATACTGCGCCTTGGCCAAACGCGCATCGACCTCCAGCGCATCTCCCTTGAGCACGGTCTTCTCTGCGATGTAGCGCTGCGTAACTCGCTGCGCCTCTTCCAGTGTCCGGACTCCTTCCCGTGCTGCATCCACAGCGGCCTGGGTGGCGACAAGCTCAAAATATGCACTTCGCACCTCGGCCCCGATCTTCTGACGCTCAGCGCGCACGTCTTCCTTGGCAATGTCGCGCCCCAGCTCTGTGGCGTGAATTCCCAGTCCGATTTTGTACTGTTGGGTAAGGGGCTGATCGATGCTGCCATTCAAAAAGGCAGTCAATCTCGCTGGCGTGTGAACCTTGGAATTGGTTGAAGGAATGGGTCCAACCCCTGGATACGTCCCGAAAACTCCCTTCGCAAATGTGAAATCAAACGGTTGCAGCAACTCACCACCCACTGCGGAAAATTGAAAGTGTGGCAGCCGTCGGCTACGCATCGTGCTCACTTGGAAGTCGTACTTTTGCGCTTCCAACGCTGAGTTCTTCACCAGCCGATTGTTCGAAAGCGCAAGGGAGACTGCGTCGTCAAGCGTAAGAAGTGGGACGTCCTGCGTAGTTTGTTGAGCAAGCGACCCGATCGGTAATGCAAATACAAGAACCTTAAGAAGCAGTGCGAGATGGTTCGATTTCATCATTTCTCTACCTGGACTTCGGCTGAGGAACATGAGCGCATCGCGGTGTCGCTCGTGCACCCCAAGATTGCAGGTGCCGTACCAACCTAGACCTCCTTGTAAGTTCTTGAATCAGAAGTGCGGGCGTCCAAGAATGCCGAAGACTGCCCATATCCTGTCGATGGTCGCTGCCCTCATGCGGGCACCGGGCGTGGGGCGAACACCCAATAGGCTCTTAGAATGACGAAAACCTGTTCTTGGTGACACTGGAAGGTAAGTTCAGGCTCACGGTCGACCTATCAGCGGATGACCCGGTAGATTTAGATAGTCCCACTTTGCTTCGGATGGAGGGCAATGGGAGAAATCGGAGCCAATGTCGAAACCAATCGCCCCGGCTTAAGTTAGGTTTGCGCTTTCCAAAAAGTTTGAGGAACGTTCGCGAGCACACTTCCCACTCAATCTCGCCGGCATTGCCTGAACACCGTGCTCGATAATTTGTTAGATGTGCTTGATCATCAGTGGCGAGGACGATGCTCCTCTCCGTCCGATTTACCGGGCACTTGTATGTTCGACTTACGCTTGGCAGTCAACGGGAGCTGAAGCCGTTCGCAAACGTCCCGGGAATACGAAGTCTCGGCGACGAACTGAGCTCCGAGCCTCTTGACAAACAAAAGCACCTCTTCCCCGATGGCGTCGATAAACATCACGTCCGTAAGATCGACAACTAGTTCCAGTTTGCCATCGCAGTGCGTGACGAGCGCGCGGACTTCCTCAGCTCCCTTGCCGGTGAATCGGCCTTCGAGCCGGTAAATCAAAGCGCCGTCTAATTCTTGCGTTTGGACACGTAGCATGATGGGCCCCTCTCACATCCGTTAGCAGCCACAAATGGCCGGCTAGTTGGAATTGCAGGTCTAGTGCCGGAGTTCGTCAACGCAACTCATTGAGATATTGGGATCTTCCGAGCAAGAGACGCCAAAGGGCACGGGCAGTGCCAGCATGCGGGCGGCCTTTGGTGCAGACCAAGAATCCAAGCGGCTGAAGCGGCTGCCTCGCAGAGTCCAGAGAAGCGAGGAGGTCAGAATATCTAAAACGTGAATAGCAAGCCCGCAGAACGCACGGCGGAATATTTGTCGACTTTAGTTATCTCGCAATCCGCGCAATCTGAATGTCTTTATCTTGTGGCGCTTTCCCTTCGTTTCCTTCACGAGGAGCGAAGGGGAAAATGCAAAGACTCGATTTAGGGCCGACCATCGAATTTCTCCGATAACCATTCGAACAGATCAGCGTGCCACAGAGTGGAAGCTCCCAATTGACAATGGTCCGCGCCCCCCGAATCCGGGTTGCAGATTTTCGCAGTAACCGAGCGAGCTGACGTTAACGCCTTCTGCATCTGCTTGACGTGCTCGGCGAAAACAAAATGATCTTCTTGCCCGGCCAGAAGCAAGACGTCGCCCTTAATGCACTGCGCTACCCCAGCGGAATATTTCTGGAACTCATCTATGGCATCGAGAGGATGTTTTTTCCCGAGAGTCCACATCGCGTTGTCGAGAGTCCAGAGCACGCCGCGAGCCGGTGCGGCCTTCCAGTTAATCAACGTGTCGACCAGCCCCGTCATGCCGTGATCGCGCAGCCAGACTACTAGCTTGGGAAGAAAGCGCTTTGCCGCCGCTCCCACGTCGAAAAAGACATCGTAGGCGACAACCCCATCGAAACGGTTGGCGAACGCCGCAGCCCGTGGGGTTAGGTATCCTCCTATACTCTCGCCGATTAACACTATTTTTCTTGGGCGCTCATGGTGAGCCAGGAATGTATCCATTACGGCCGATGCAGACTTCTCGCAGTCATGCGTGAAAGGGAATTTCTGTTGTCTGAACAGCAACCCTTGCCCTGGACCGTTGAAAGTGAGTGCGTCATACCCATGGTCGTGCGCGTCCTTGACGAGGGTGAAGTATAGTTCTTCCAGACTCGAATCATAGCCGCCATGGAATACCAGCAAGGGTTTTTGACGGTTTTGTGCCGCGGCGGGATAATAATTGATAGGCAAGCAGAAACCGTCGCCAAATGGAGCTTCCGCGCGCTCGTATTGAACGCCCAAGGCAGCAAGGCCATTGTAGAAAGCCGATAAGTTCTTCTGCAGTCGCGATGCTCCGTTTGGGGTCCGACGGTGGGAGAAGGAATCCGGCGGTTCGAAAGTAGGTATGGGCCCGCAGGAAAGCTCTGCCTTTGCTTTGAGCGTCGTGGGCCCGCTCGGCAAGAGCCAGAGTCCACTCGGCAGTAGTAGACCAGGCTTTATACCAGCCCTCGGCATCCCCGGCTCTGATGTGCCTAATCGTCTCGAGAAGTTCTGCCGTATCGACGCCGCCATATGGTTCCTCGCTCGGTGCGCGTAGGGTTTGAAAGTGGTAGGTCTGGTCTTTAAAAAAGTGGCTTTGACACAACATCAGCTCTCATGTGTGTCTCCTCCGTAAACACTCACGCCATGCTCGTTCACTGCGACAACACGACCGGAGTATCCGCGTTGCAGAGCATCCTTTTCGACATGAGGTGGAGCGTGTCAAATGCAACGCAATATGCTCGCTCGACGGCGCTCTGGCTCACCCCGAGCTGCGCGGCAACCTCCTCGCAGGATTCCTTGGCAATGCCGTGCATGATGAGCACGAAGCGACAAAGGAGGTCGAGTCGAGCCCGCAGAACGTCCGATTCTTCGACAAGAAGCTGAAGATCTTCCGGTGAAAGTGGCGGTCGCTTCTCGTCAATCGCCTTCGAATCGCTCGTACGTGGGAGCAAGCTCGACGATGTCTGCCTCTTGCATCTGGAGCGCGCAACGAAGGGTCGCTCGCGCAGCCCAGTGAGCGAGCCATTCATGGAACACAGGACCTTGGCGCTCTGCGATATTGCAAGCGTCAATGACGCATGCGGGGGCGAGCTTGTCACCAATCAAGAAACCGGCGAGCCAGTGCAGTGCATCATGGTAGTCCGCGAAGATCTTGCGGACGTCTTCCACGGTCGCATACCGGTGACTCCGACGGTCCAGGATGTCCAGGACGTCATTCCATTTCATCGCGGATCTCCCCCGAAACACCAATAGATGTGCAACAGCGGTGCCAAAGATAATCTCGGGCAAGTTGATGATTTTATTTGGCTGGGCATTGGAGGCAACCGTTTGCAAGTGCCCGCATCCGGGCACTCCGGCGGCGAATGACAGGGCGGCATCAGGCAGCTATTTCAATCCCGGAGAAATAGGAATGCTGCTGTGGATTGCGAGCCATTGTGTTGCAAGGTTTGGAAATTAGCTCGCGGAGAGGAAGAACTCCGTCATCTGCCCATATGCGGGCGCACGAACGAATGCGATCAGGCCGAATAATCAGCGCGAGTGATACTTAGCCTGCGCATCTTGTTCTGCAGCGTAGTTCTCTTAAGTCCGAGGCGCTCTGCCGCGCCACCTTTGCCGGCTATTCTTCCGGACGCGCCTTTCAAAGCATCGAGGATCGCTTGCCGCTCTGCTTCCTCAAAGGTCGACGCTGCGGCAACAACGGTGCGGCCAGCCGATCGATTCAGCTCTGCTCGCGGCACATTCAATTCGTCGCCTTGCGTGAGTATCACGCAGCGCTCAATGAAGTTCTCTAGCTCACGGATATTTCCTCGCCAATCGGCATTCACTAGAGCCTCCATCGAGGGTCTTGGGACAGACCGGATGCGCTTTTGCATACGGCGGGAGAGGCGCGACACAAAAAAGTGGACCAGGAGTTGAATGTCTTCGCGGCGTTCGCGCAGCGGCGGAATTTCGATCGGAAAGACTCTCAGCCTATAAAAAAGGTCTTCGCGGAACTGATGATTGCGGATCATGCCTTCCAAATCCCGATGCGTAGCCGCAATCAAACGAACGTCCACCGTGATGGTCTTGGTACTTCCGAGGCGTTCAAACTCCTGTTCCTGCAGGGCACGCAGGAGTTTCGGCTGCAAATCCATGGTGATGTCGCCGATCTCGTCAAGAAAAAGACTGCCATGATCGGCTAGCTCAAAACGGCCTCGCTTCTGCATGAGGGCGCCCGTGAAAGCACCTTTTTCGTGGCCGAAGAGTTCGCTTTCCACCAAACCCGAAGGAATCGCCGCACAGTTCAGACGAACAAACGTGCGCTCCCGCCGCGGGCTGAGATTATGAATGGCCCGGGCAACCAGTTCCTTCCCGGTACCCGTCTCACCATGTAGCAGTACCGTGGAACTTGTTGGCGCCACGATCGCGACCTGTTCCAGCACTTTGCGTATAGCGGCACTCTTGCCAACTATGTCTTCGAAGTTGTACTCAGATTCGATTTCCGATTCAAGGTAAAGCCTCTGCTCTTCCAGATCGTCGCGCGACGAGCGGAGCCGTCCGTATGCCAAAGCATTCTCGAGTACCAGCGATGTCTGGGTGCCGATCTGCGACAGCAGGTCGCGGTCCGCTTCGTTGAACCCATTTGCCTTGCGACTGCACATGGTTAACAGGCCCAAGGGGCCATCTGCGCCCAGCAGTGGCACCAGGACGGCGGAAAGAAGGGCTTCAGCCCGACACGCCTCGCGGAGGGCCGGAGGCATATCCGTTTCCAACGGCGAGTAGTACTGTGGTGTGCGGAAGCGTGCCCATTCGGTCCATAGTTTCGTCGGCTCAGCAACAACAATCTTATCGAGAAAACCCTTTCCAGTGGGGAAATCGAGAAATCTACGTTCCAAACTGCCCGACTGCTTGTTGAAGAGCCACAATGACGTGAGATCGTTGCCTAAGTGCTTTCGCATCGACGCTGCCACAGCCTGAAAAAGTTCCTCCGCTTCAAGCTTACTGACAATATGATTGTTGATTTCCAGCAACAAGTTGAGCCGATCTCGCTGCTTCACGACCTCGCGATGGTAAAGCTCGGCGTTATCTCTTGCCAGTGCGCACTCGAGCGCGACCGCAACGTGGGAAGCCAGGGCGCTGAGCATCTCGACGTCTTCGGGGGCAAATTGCTGGCCCTGTAACTTTGGCGTTGACAGAATTCCGTAGCGTTTTTGCGCGGTCGATACTGGGAACAAATAGGTGCTTCGTCCGGCAACTTCGGCTGCAAAAGGAGCCATGTCAGGGTGTTCCAACATTGCCAGCGACAGGTCCGGGACAAACACCGGCTTCTGTTCGTCTAGCACTTGCGCCACCGGACCAATGCGCAACAATTTGGCTCCACGTTTAATTGCGGGAGCGTCCGCATCTCGATCAAATTCGAAGCTAGATAAACTCTCGCCGTCATCGCTCAGCACGTAGAGCTCGGCGCCATGCAATCTGGAAGTGCTCGACAGAACACCTCGCAGGCTTTGCAGGACGGCTTTTACCGTGGGCTGATCGGCTAGGGCACTGGAAGCACCTAGCAGGCTTCGATATCGATCTTCGGTGATGGTCATGGCACGTGATCTCCCCAATTGTCGGTTTACAGATGCGAGCAACCAGGTCTTCGCACAGGATTGCAATCACTAGGCCGAAGAACCTAACGAACCAGACGCCGGTGATGGTGCAGCACTACTTCCGCAAAGCCGCGCTGTTACGCGCCAAGATTTTGCGCTTTCAAGTATCTGCCAACCAAGTTCCCGCTGCAATCGATATGGAATGCTTGTGCTAGCGGGGGCGTCCAGGAGAGCGAGATCCGGGGTGGAGCGTTCCTGGCATGGACTTCCGCAATTTAGCCCGCGCCCGAGCCGTGTGCGCTTTCACTGTCCCGATCGGAACTCCCAGAACGCGAGCTGTTTCGCCGACGGAAAGATGATCCACAAACCTAAGGTGAAAGGTTCTCCGCAGAGCCGGTGACAGTTGTGCCGCTGATTTCATCAACCGCGTCTTCAAAGTAGAGCTGTGACACTCATCCTCGGGATTGGGCCGGTGATCCGCTAAAGTGTCGGAGAGCGAATACTCCTGCTCTTCTCCGATTCGCGAATCCAGGGATATATGGATATGGCGTGACCGCTTGCGCAAATGCATTCTGGCGCAATTAATCACAATAGTGGTCAGCCACGTCGAAAGTTGGGCGTCACCTCTGAATTCCTTCAAGTGCTTGTAAGCTGCCAATAGAGCGTCCTGCACCGCATCCTCGGCGTCTGCTTCGTTTCCCAAGAGTCTATACGCGCGACGGTAGAGAGACGGTAAGCCATGCGACAGAACAGACAGCATTTCCGCGAGTGAAGGCTTCGCCGAGTCCGGGGCGACGCCCTCACTTACTTTCCCCAGGTATCGCATGCTATGTTTGCGCGCTCCTCTGTTCCCCACCGAAGCACGTGAAGTTCCACGCGACCCCCAGGCGAGGAGGAATTTCGATGTCACCTGGATTCAGGGGCGGGGCCCGGAAAAGGAACGACTAAAACGGCATCGGAGCTTGTCGTTTTCAGCGACTGCCTTGCCTGCGCTGCTGTTTCATCGATGTCATGCTTCAGAACATCATGGAGCGCGCTAAGCACCTGATACTGCATCATTGCTATTTGGTAGCTCTGCTGCAGAAGATATTCGGCTTGTTCGCGCGTAATTTGATTTGCTTGCTGAGCCTGCACAATTACCGAGAAATCGGCCGATGTCTTATCTGCCACCAGGCTCATGGCGATTTCGTAGGATTTGAGGACATCTTGTGGGCCCAAGGGCATTTCGGGTTTGAGCGCAATCAAATCGGATAGAACAGGATCGGACTGCATGCTTGTACCCGCAAGAATGCTCTCCGGCGGAGGCGCTTCTACGGGGATGTTCTTTTTCTTTGGCTGGGCCGCGGCACTGTGCCACACGGTTGCGAGAATCAATATCGAAGTAAGGATCTGTCGAGCTTTCATCGGTACTCCTCGTCGAGCTGCACAAGCAAATAGATCTGCTCCTGATCGCGTTCTGATCGCTGTAACTCTTCCGCTCTGCCAGCTCAAGCTATTTCGAGTTTTTGTGCTCCGTAGCGGGTCTTTGGCTTTCTATGGGCACCTGAAGCGACCGACCCAACAGGTCGTTGTAAGTAATTGTGTTCTTTCCGACCAACACTAGCAGTTCGCGTCCTGTTGCGTACTTCGCGGGGATTTCGCCCAGCGGTTGCGTGTACAGCACCACGTAAGTTGTGTCGCCAACTTTGACGGAAACGTCGTAGGTGTCAGACGCACCGTTTCCGGCAACCTGATGAGCCCTGACCTCGGTGATAATGGCTACTTGATACTTTGATGTAGGCTGGCCAACAGCCCCCAACGTCAGTAAACACAAAGTGACTACAACGATTAGCCTCTGCATCTTTCACTCCTCGCGCTCCTGCTAGTCCAGCGCATCCGGGCCAGGAATGACTGTCAACCAAGTCAGGAACTTGTTCTTAACATCTACGTTGGAACGCAATCGGCATGCCAATGCTCGCAGCGTTTGTATGGGCTTCATCGAAGCTGTATTTTCATCTTCTTGCCGCGCACCGAATTGCGCGGGTCACCACTCACCACTCAAGTTGCGACCACATCCGGGCACACATGCCCAGTGCAGGGCAAAGAGATTTGACATTTGTTGCTCGCCTGCACTCGGGAGCAGCTTGTTATTGGCGCTTATTCGTATTTGGGGATTGGCATTAAGTTTGCTTTGTCACTGCTGAGCGAGGCGGCAACCATTGTGCCGATACGGACTCCGCAGCCAACCAGTTCGGAGCGCCCGAGAGCGCAGAAGACCCGCGCGGCACATTTCCGTTTTTGCGGCCTGTGGTTGCCCCTCACACACCTGTCGGATTTCTGGAAGGGAGACCAACTATGACAGCAGTTGACACGCCGCCCGGTGAATCGAACGCGCACATCATCTCGTCCATTATTAACTTAGTCTGTCCCCAATGTGGGGGAAGAATGTCGGAATTCCAATGTGAAGGTAGATGCTGCAGAAACTGGCTAGCCGAGTGGGAATGGGCGACCCAGGAGACGAGAAGGCACGGGTCCCGCCTCTCAAGCGGGGTTAGCCGGCGCGCGCGCTGCGCTGGTATCTAGCGCCGTTCGTTTGTGTTGCCTCTCGGGATCGGAAGTCAGCATATATCAGACCCGCACGAGAGTTAGGTGCATAGGGCGGATGGCAAGCGACCCGTCAGAAAACATGCGAGCGGACGTCTCTACGGAAGGGACTGTTTGTAACCACACGACATTGCGAGCCATCAAGAATCGACCTAATACGAGTTTTGCTCGATGTAATATCTTCGTCGATGACTCCTGTAGGAAATGCGTTTGGCAGCGGAGCAGACCAATTCTCCGCTCGAAAATGTCGACGTGATCAAACTGATTCCGAACTGGGCAGATCGGCACTGGGATCAGAAAAACAAAAATCCATTTCTCAAGGAAGGAAGCGAGTGCAACGTAGGGACGAGGCGATAACATCGCGTTGAGCATGGCCGCGGTCGAGAAGTCGAGCTACTGAACAATATATTTACTGGGGGATCGAGGGGATGTTGAGCTTGGAGACATTGTATTCGAAGGGCTTCACGTCCTTCGTGCGCGTGAACCTGTGACCATTCCTTGAGAAACCAGAACGCATCTGCGAGCTTTGTGACGACTTCCTCCGCCGTAAGTAGCTGGTCAATGCAGAACTGCACTGGCAGGAGCCATGCAAGGGTTTCATCAATGCTGAGCGACACTCGTAGCTCAGCGCGCCTAGAACTTCCCGCACCTAGCGAGTCTGGAACCGCATTCCTCAACGTTTCGGGACAGTTTCCGGTTTGCCGGCCATCCACGAACTGATCCGTCTGCAGATACCCCGAAGGCTTCATCGAAGGGCATATTCGGCTTTGGTGTGATTGTCGTCTGCTTCACCCACGACACGCGGTATGCCCGTCTCCTCTCGAAGATGACAAAAATGTAATCTTCACGTCATGCTGGCGTCATCCCTCGCGCCGTTACGCATGGAATCCCTGGCGTAGAGCCAGGAGGAGGATCAATAATGTCCCGAAAGTCTAGCGAATAAGTCTTGCATGAGGCGCCTGCCTCTGCTCGTCGGCCTGCTTGCGGCTCTGAGCGTTTCGGCGTTCGCGCAGTCCCAAGAGTTCCCGACCTACACACCCGGCGAGAACACAAACGCAACCACTGGCCCGACCTACTCGGCGCCCTTGTCCAACCCGTGGGTCGTCAGCGATGGCACGATCATCACCCCTGCCGGCACCCAGGTCTACCTCGGCATCCAGACCCGGGCCAAGGCCATCGCACTCAATCCCACGGGCAACGGAACCGCTGCTGTCCTTCAGATGGGCGCCCCGCAGTCCGTCTCGATCTTCTGCGTCGCCTCCGCCGGTTGCGATGGCGGGACCTACACGCAAGGCCAGGTCATGCAGAACTACATTCCGTCCAAAACCAACAGCGGTAGCTCCATGGGTATCACCTATACGCCCAATGGCCAGTACCTGCTATTTAGCCAGGACGGCGACTACGGGCCAGCGTACGTTGCCATCGCCAGTGTCAATCCGTCGACCGGCTTGCTCTCCAATTACGCCGAGGTCAGCGTTCCGCTCGACGTCAACGGCGGCGGCTATCTGACCAACGTTACCTGCTATCCGTGGGTCGCTCCGTTCAACACTGCCAAGGCACCCCCGTCCGGCAGCCCGCCGGGGACCACCGGCAGCACTGAAATCCCCTGCGGCCAGACCGTCTCGCTTGTATCAGATGGTGCGCCCACTTCCTATCCGATGGGCATCGCGGTCACTCCGAATGGCAATACCGCTTACGTCGTGCTGGACAACAACGACACGATCACCAGCATCAACCTGACGGGAACGCCGGTGGAAGGTCCGGAGATCCGCGTCGGTCAGGTCCCGAACAATATCGTGATCAACAGCGCCAGGCACTTACGCCTACGTTGCCAACGAGGCTGGAAAGGTTCCTACCGCGAGCAGCTTCCAGGAATACTCGAACGGCACGCCGGTCGTCGCCGTCTATCCGACTGGCTCGACGAGCAATGGCACCATTTCCGTCGTGAACCTGTCCACGTCCAAAGTCACGAAGACCATCACGGTCGGTCTGCACCCGACGGGTATGACCTTCTGGACCAGCGGGTCAACCACCTACCTGTTGGTCACCAACGCCTATGACGACACGATATCGGTGATCAACACGAACACCAATACGGTGTCGTCGACGATTGAGCTTGATCCCTTCCTGGCTGGGCTGGGGGTTAAGGTACCCGACAAGCTCGTCACCGTCGTGGGGCCAAACTCGATTACCGTCGATAATTCAAACAATGCATACGTGGCGCTCTACAATGCCAATGCCGTTGCCGTAATCGATCTGAACACCTCCGTGGTCTCGGGCCTGATCCCGGTCGGCTATGCGCCGAGCTCGGTCGTGTTCGACTCGACTGACGGTGAGCTGCTGGTTGCCAACGACAAAGGCCTTGGCACCGACGGCTACGGCGTAGCACCGCCTCCGACGAATACGTTCGAAAATTCGTACGCAAAAGAATTCACCGTGTTCGACTTTGAAACCCACCAGGACCTCGGCACCGTGAGCATCATTCCCATTGCGAGCTTGAACCTGTCGGCGCTGACGACGCAGGTTATATACAACAACCACTGGGATCTCACGGCAAATATCGAGTCTGCCTCCGGTGGCAGCCCGAAGGTCGCGCCGGTCGCGATCCCGGCTAAGATCGGCTCGCCTTCGCTGATCAAGCACGTCTTCCTGATCATCCGTGAAAACCGCACCTACGATCAGATCCTGGGCGACGTGACCGCCGGCAACGGCGATGCCTCCCTGGCAGTCTTCGGCGATAACTCGCCGCTGGCCGGCAACGCGACCTACGACCCCGCGGGTTATACGGTCATCACGCCAAACGCGCACGCGCTGGTGCAGCGCTTCCCGCTGCTGGACAACTTCTACGATCCCAGCCGCCAGTCGGCGGACGGTCACAACTGGATCACGCAGGCCCTGGCTCCTTACTCCGACGACATCCAGTCGCCGGACTGGCTCCGCGACTACCCCTCCAACGGCGGCGATGCGCTTGCCTACCAGAAGGCCGGCCACCTGTGGGATCAGGCTGCAAAGGACAAAGTCTCGTTTAAGAACTACGGCGAGTACATCGAGTACAACTCGTTCCTACAACCCAACGGGTCGACCGCCGAGCCACTGTGGATCGACTTCTACAACGACATCACGTGTTACGAGGCTGGCAACGAGCCCCAGCTCTACAACTACAACACGGTCGCCTCGCACTCGCCGCTGCCGAACCTGATGAACGCCACGTACCAGACCTACCCACAATTCGACTTGGGCATCCCCGACCAGTTCCGCTTCGATATCTGGAATGAGGACTTCCAGAGCGACGTCGCCGCAGGGTACGGTGCCCCAGTTGGAGTTCATGTGGATCAGCTCCGACCACACCGGCGGCCCGCCGCAAGCGATAGCCATGCAGGCCGACAACGACCTGGCCCTTGGCCGCTTTGTCGACGCCATCAGCCACAGCTCGATTTGGTCCTCTTCGGCGATCTTCGTCGAGGAAGACGACGCGCAGACCGGCGTCGACCACGTCGATGGTCACCGCAGCCCTGGCTATGTCGTCAGCCCCTACGTCATCCAGAGTACCGGTGGTACGACCTACGTAGACAGCACCTTCTACACGCAAGTCAACCTGACCCGCACGATCGAGCAGATTCTCGGCATCCCGCCCATGAACCAGTCCGATCTCGTGGCCTCGCCGATGAGCACGCTCTTCCTCGATAATCCACCGGCGGACAACTTCCTGCCGTGGACACACGTGGCGGCGGGTGCGCCTTTGACCTATGGCGTTGACCAGAACCCAACTCAGACCCTCCCGCCCTCATGTTCTGGGGACGTGGCCAAGGGTCAGTCCAAGGCGCAGTCCACGCCGGACCGAGAGCCCGCGGTTAAGGCTCTGCGGGCTGGCTGGATGGCAAAGAAGGCGGAGATCTTCGCCGGCAATTATCACAGGCCAGACGTCGAAGACTCGGACACCGTCAACCACCTCAACTGGTACGAAGCCACCGGCTTTACTCGCCCCTACCCCGGCGAGAAGACGGTTCGCCCCGCGAGCGACTTCAATCGCGCGGCACCCGTCAAGGTTGACGACGACGACTAAAACACGTTCCGATTGCAACGGCCCTCTCCCTGGTGGGAGAGGGCTTTTTTGTTCACATCTGGATACTGGTTAGACGTGACTGCAGTCATCGGCTACCGGGATCAAGGTTGAACGAGGGGATCTCGGCGCTCCAGATCCTCCTCGCTTATGCAAACCATTCGGGTGAGCTTGGAGGAGATCAAATGATCCCCTCGAAGAATGCCCGAATGCTTCAGAAGGCTGTTCGTGCAAGAGAGAGCTAGACGGAGCCGACGGCGTTACCTTTGAGGAATTTGGTGTCGGCAGCGATGCCGAAGGCTTCCAGCAAGCTGGCTTGCACTTTCGTCGAGAGGGCGTTGATCTCGTCAACGCCGAAGCTTGAGGCGCTAATCCAAATATCTGAGCTGCTTCTTTGCCCGCGGGAGTTTCAAGAATCCGAAGAACGGCGTCGGCGACTTCTTGAGCGTTGCCGGCCGCGGATAAGAGTGCCGCCGCTTAACTTCGCCGGGAACTCCTTGGCAGGGCCATAGGTATCGGTGCGAGCCACATCGGCAGCGGCTACGCTGTTGCCGAAGACAGCCGTTTCATAAGCGCCGGGTTCGACGATCACGGATTCAATTCCCTGCGCGGCAAGCTCGTAGCTGTACGACTCGGCCAGCGCCTCGAGTGCAAATTTACTGGCGCAATAGAAACCGCGCGGAAGGAAGAACGACGCGGCCGGCTCCGCTGCTGATGTGCATGAGCAGGCCGCTGCGTTGGCGCCGCATGTGCGGAAGCACCGCCCGATTTACGCGGACCGGGCCAAGAAAATTCGTGTCCATCTGGCGCTGTGCTTGTTCGGTGGTGACCGCTTCGGCCAGCCCCCCCAGGTAATAGCCAGCGTTGTTGATAGCCACATCGATGCGTCCTGCCTTGGCGGCGGCGGCATCCACGGCCCGCCCTACCGAAGCATCATCGGTCACGTCCAATTCAAGGACGTGGATTGGCAGTGACTCCTTTTGCGCAAGCGTGCGTATTTCGGCGGCATTCTTGGCATTCCGCCCTCCGGGATCACGCATCGTGGCGAAAACAGTATGCCCTTTACGCGCCAGGGTTTCCGTGAACAGTCGGCCGAAGCCAGTGCTGGCGCCGGTGATGAGAACCACTTGGCTGAAACTCATGCTTATTACTCCTTGCCTGTTGTGAAGATATCGTGCTGCAACCAATTCGATGCCGAAAGCAAAGTTTGGATACAGAAATGAATTCAGCAGAATTGCTTACTGGGCAAAACAAATTTCCAGTGGGCCCAATAGCCGCCAGTTCGACGGGAGGATGACATCGCCGTATCCAACGGTCACGTAGGTACTTGCCGAAAAATAAAATGCGGATTTCCATGACGGGAAGCAAAGCCAGCGATAGCGGCTAGCCCACAGCAGAATGACGAGTCCGTGCAGAAGGATGAACGCTACCGCGGCTTGCATGACGAGCGCGGTCGAGTGCGATAAACGGGCTTCGCGGACTTCAAAGGCAATTTCTCAGAAGCGGACTTCCGGCCCGGAATAATTTCATCTCAAAAGCTCCGTGAAGATCGGTGCACGACGTTGAATGTCCATCGGTCAAACCAAGTCGCTGTGTCGCAAATACGCTGCGAAACGACTCGGCATTACTGCTGGCTGTGCTGCTGCGGAAGCTCCGGGGTGGGGCCTTCCTCGTCTTCCGAGTCGAAGCAGGGTTCCGCGATTTGTTCGAGACCCGCTTCATCGAGAGCGGGACGAAAACGAACGTCGACGGAAAGACTTTGCCCCGCGCGACCTTTGTAGACGCCGCGCACGGGAGGCACGTCGCCATAGTCGCGTCCATAGGCAACACGAATGTGACGAAGTTCGATGGGCTTTCCCAGGGTTGGATCGAAACCAGCACCAACCGCTGCCCGGGCAGGAAAACCTCTACCCAGGCATGCGAAGCCTGACCGCCAATGACTTCCTCCTGCTTGGCGCCGCTGCCAGCGCTGCCGCTCACCAGATAGCCAGAGACATAGCGGGCGGGCAGTCCCCTCATGCGCACCGCGCCGATCAGGAGGTGGGCAAAATCCTGGCAGACACCAGCGCGCAAGGTGAGCGAGTCTGCGACCGAGGAGTGCACGTGGGTCGCGCCCTTCATGTAGGTAAAGTTCTTATGGACAAAATCGGAGGCGGCCTGCACGAAGCCGTCGACGGTGCCGTTGCACGCCATATTCGGCGGCAGCGGAGATTTCGGCTAGTTGCGGAAGGTACGGAACGTAAGCGCTCGGAGCGACCCAATCGAAATGTTCTTCGAAGAGGTTGGAGCGCAATCGATCGAGTTCGGCGAGCGACATGCCCCACGGCTCGGGAGTGGGCGCGTCGTGGACCAGAACCACCGACTCCGCTTCGATCCTGAGGCGGCGATGGCGCGGCAGGTGGTTGAAGAGGTGGACCCAGTTTCCGAAGCCATCTTTATAAGAGGAACCGCGGGACGCAGGATTGGTGACAAGGCGAAACGAAACACAGCTTTGCTGATCATCGTGCATGGGGCGGAGACGGACCTCGTTATAGCTCTCATAGACGGGGCCGTCGTAGATGAATTCGGTGGCAGTGCATAAGGTGGAAGCGGTTCATGCCACCACCTCGTAGTAGAAGTAAGTGCGGGCGATGGCCTCGCCAATACCGTTGAAGTGATGGATCAGATCGCTGAGATAGCCATGCAGGCCGCCGCGGAGAATGTCGTCAATGCGATCGTAGCGAAGGCGTTCGAGAACCTTGCCGGTGAGGCGCTCGGCTTCATTGGCATAGGAACCGGGGCCGGTATTGCTGATGGCGCGCAAGGCAGCCTGCGTCTCGGTCATGGAAAAACGGATGGAACGCGGGTGCTGAGCGTTGAGGATGAGCATTTCGGCAACGCGGTCGGGCTCGATCGGCGAATGATACTGGCGATGATAAGCCTCGTAGGCGCCTACAGATTTCAGAACAGCCATCCACTGGTGATTGTCGGGAGGGCCGACGCCAGAAGCGGGTTCGAGCAAGCTTCGGTACTGCATATCGACGAGGCGGGCCGTCATTTCGGCGCGCTCGAGGGCAGAGCCGATGCGCAGGAAATCCCAGCCCTCGTCATGGGGGAGAGTGGCGTCGGTAACGCCGTGGAAGCGATGGCTTCCGAAAATTACGCGGCCGCAGAAGCGATGAGGCCCGGCGGCGGTTTCTTCCTGAGGATCGAAGTTGCTGAGCGTGAAGTAGAGGCCGTTGAGGTCTTCCCACATCTCGCGCGAAATGCGGTCGCGGATGGTGCGGGCATTTTCGCGAGCCTTGGTGACGCACTGCATGATCGAACTGGGATTGTTTGGGTTGAAGGCGAGAAATTCGAAAACGTTGTGGGCGTTGGGCTCGCCGTAGAGTTGACGGAACAATGCCACTTCCCCAGCCATGGAAAGAATGGGATCCCAACGTAGACCGTACGGCTGCTGCGCCTGTTCGAGCAGGGTATGAAAGGTGACATCGAGAATGCGGGCGGTGTCTTCGGCGCGTTCGATGTAGCGGGCCAGCCAGAAGAGAGAGTCGGCAATGCGCGAGAGCATGTCAGCACTCTCCCCGCAATACCCAGGTATCCTTGCTACCGCCGCCTTGCGAAGAATTGACGACGAGAGAACCCTCCTGCAGTGCCACGCGCGTCAGTCCGCCGGGAACGATGGTGACTTTCTGGCCGTCGAAAAGGCAATAGGGACGAAGATCGACGTGGCGTCCAGCCATGCGTTCGCTGGCGGCGTCGTAAGACGGCACGCGCGAGAGTGGGACGATAGGCTGCGCAATATAGTTGCGCGGCTCGGCGAGAATTCGTTCCCGAAAGGCCTCGATCTGCGGACGCTCTGCGGTGGGCCCCATCAGCATGCCATAGCCGCCGGATTCCCCAACGCTCTTCACCACCAACTCGGGCAAATGGGCTAGGACATGCGAGAGATGTTCGCGCCGATCGCAGAGGTAGGTTTCCACCGTGCGGAGAATCGGGATCTTCATTCAGGTAATAGCGAATCAGGGTGGGCACGTAAGCGTAAATGGCTTTATCGTCGGCGACGCCGGTTCCGGGAGTATTAGCCAGCGCGACGTTGCCGGCGCGGTAGGCGCCCATGAGTCCGGGCACGCCGAGCGCGGAATCGGAGCGGAAGGTGAGTGAGTCAAGGAAGTCGTCATCGACGCGGCGGTAGATGACGTCGACACGCTTGAGGCCGTAGATGGTCTTCATGTAAACCACGACGCCATCGACGATCAAGTCGCGCCCCTCGACCAGTTCTATGCCCATCTGCTGCGCGAGGAAGCTGTGCTCGAAATACGCGCTGTTGTGGATGCCGGGAGTGAGCAGAACAATTTGGGCTTCGGGCTTCTCCGCGCGGAGACAACGTGCGTAAGATGCGGGAGAGTTCCGAAGGGTAGTTGTTCACGGGGAGCACCTCGTGCTCCTGAAAAGCCTCGGGGAAAGTGCGCGTCATGACCAGGCGATTCTCAAGAACGTACGAGATTCCGCTCGGGGTGCGGACATTGTCTTCGAGAACGAAGAACTCCCCGGTCTCGGAATCGCGAACCAGATCGATGCCACAAATATGTGTGTAGATGCCGTGCGGGACTTCGAGGCCAATCATCTCGCGGCGGAAATGACGGCAGGAGTAGACGAGCGCCGTGGGAATTTTTCGGTCTTTGAGAATGAGTTGCTTGCCGTATAGGTCTTGCAGGAAAAGATTGAGGGCGATAACGCGCTGAGTAAGGCCGCGCTCAATGTGTGCCCACTCGGACTGCGGGAGAATGCGTGGAACCAGGTCGAATGGGAAAAGGCGCTCGGTGCCGCGGCCGTCGTTATAGACGGTGAAAGTGATGCCCTGAAGAAGAAACGAAAGATCGGCTAGTTTGCGGCGTTCTCCGAACTGTGCCGGCGCCATGCTGCTGAATCTTCCGAAGACGCGCTCATAGTGAGAGCGGGCGCGGCCCTGGGAAGCGAACATCTCGTCGTAGAACGGGCCTGCGGTATAGCCTTCGAACAGGCCTTGCCCGGCGAGACAGGTGGGTGCCGTCATCATCGGGTCACGATACCAAATCCGGAGATCGCTCTTATGGCAAAAAACGGATGTGACGGATCGGAAATTCAGAAGGCGGTGCAGCCTCCAGATCTAGATTCTGGAGCGCTGCGGCGATGCCTCATGTTTGCCCCTCCGAAGATGTGCCCAACACGCCTGCACGCGGCCCGCTACAGTCTTGGCATTGTCAGCCGCGCGTGACGCATTCGCGCGTCACTTTTATTGCTCGGACCTCACATTGATTCGGATGAACATCCGTTTTGTGGCAAATCGCAAAAGCTTGATCAGTGTGCGTTCTTTGGCGGTTCTCCGTTATAAGATAATCGCAAAGGATGGAGTCAACCTCGCGCGTGGCAGCCTCTGATTCGTATCCCCCGGTGCAGGAGGAAGTGGCGCGGCTCGCCGGTTCGCCTCAGGTGCGCGCCGCTTTCGACCGCTTCCGCGCGCAGGAATCGCAGTTTGCGCTCTGGCAAATGGAGGCCACGCGCCTGGCCGCGCCTCCCTTCGGAGAAGCGACGCGCGGCGCCTGGCTGGCCGACCGCTTTCGCGAGCTCGGGCTCATCGACGTGCACGTCGGACGAAGTCGGCAACGTGTTCGGCGTTCGTCCCGGCTACGGCAGCCGATACGTTGCGCTCAGCGCGCACATCGATACCGTGTTTCCGGCGGCCACGCCGTTGAATATCCGGCAGCAGGGCAGCCGCCTGTATGGCCCCGGAGTTTCCGACAACGGCGCGGGCATTGCCGCGATGCTGGCCGTGGCCAGTGTGCTGGCAAGCGCGCGCATTGCGCACGCGCTGCCCTATGTCTTCATCGGCAACGTCGGAGAAGAAGGCGAAGGCGATCTGCGCGGCATGCGTCATGTTTTCGCAACGCCGCGCTGGCGCGATGCGATTGCCTACAGCGTCATTGTCGATGGCGCCGGGAGCGGATACCATCGTGGCCGAAGCCCTGGGCAGCCGCCGTTTCGAAGTGATCGTGCGCGGTCCGGGCGGCCACTCCTGGAGCGATTTCGGCGCGCCCAATCCAATCATCGCGCTCTCCCGCGCGATCGAGGTCTTTCAGCCAAACGCCGGTGCCCGCCACTCCCAAAACGACATTTAATGTCGGCGTGATTCGCGGCGGAACGTCGGTGAATTCGATTCCAGAATCGGCCAGCATGCGAGTCGATCTGCGCTCCACGTCGATGTCGGAAATTGATCGGCTGGAGCGAGCGCTGCGCACCGCGCTGGAGCAGGCCGTCGCCGACCGAAAATCGGGCCGCCGCCCAGCATGGAACCCGCAAGCCGCAACTGGTGCAGAGCGAAGTGGTCGAGATCGGAAATCGTCCGGCGGGCGAACTGCCGCGCGATGCCCGTCTGCTGAAGGTGATTCGCGCCGTCGACGTGCAGTTGGGCAATAGCGCGCAGGTGCAGCGCGCTTCGACCGATGCCAACATTCCGCTTTCGCTCGGCCGCGAGGCCATTGCCATTGGCGGTGGCGGCTCTGGAGGCGGCGCGCACACGTTGCAAGAATGGTTCGACTGCAATGGACGAGACCTCGGACTGAGGCGCATTCTGCTTACAATGCTCACATTGTCGGGAGTAAGTGAATGATGAAAGCGAATCGCTCCGATGCTGCTGTTGGCCGTGGCCGCTGGCGTGTCGGCGCAGAATGACGTCTCCAAACAGCCCGCCTTCGAAGCCAAAAGCGGACGTGATCTTTACCCACGGCAACATTTACACCGGGTGGTCGATGCAGCGGCGTCCCTGGGCGCGGCCAAGCGCGCGCGAGGCGCTGGCGGTGGTCGGCGACCGCATCCTCGGCCGTGGGCACGCGCGACGAGATCATGAAGTTGAAGGGGCCGGAAACCAAGATCGTCGATCTCGGCGGTCACTTCGTTATGCCCGGATTCAATGACGCCCACATGCACCTCGCCAGCGCCGGCCTGGAGAAGATGAATGTGAACATGGTCGGGCGTCAAAACGTCTGGACGAATTTCGCGAGCGCCTGCGCGCCAAGTGCGAAGCCGCCGAACCGGGAGAATGGGTGGTCGGCGAAGGCTGGGACGAGACTCTCTGGCCGGTCAAGGTTCTGCCCACGCGCTGGGATCTGGATGAAGTGAGCGGCAAACATCCGGTCTATCTCGCACGCGTGGACGGACACATCGGCGTGGCCAACACACTCGCCTTGCAACTGGCCAGCATCAGCGTCGCCACCCGCAATCCGGACGGTGGAAAAATCGATCGCGATGATGCGGGCACGCCGAACGGCATTCTGCGCGAAAAAGCGCAACTTGCTGTGCTTGCCGTGATTCCCAAGCCCACGCCCGAGAAGCGGCGGCAAGCCATCGAACTGGCGCTTGCCGATCTCGCCAGCCATGGCGTCACTTCCGCGCAGGACTACTCGCCGTGGGACGACTTTCAGATTTACGAGGCAACTCGAGCGCGAGGGAAAGCTGACGGCGAGGATTTCCGAGTGGCTGACTTTCGACGACTCGATGGAAGAGTTGAGATCGTCAAACGCGACTCGCATCCCGCCTCCGACAACATGCTCCATACCGGAATGCTCAAGGGCTTCATGGATGGTTCGCTCGGCACGAAAACCGCCGCATTGCTGGAGCCTTACAGCGACGATCCGAATAACAGCGGCATTCCGCAATATGATGCGGCCAAGCTGAATGCGATGACCAGGGAGCGCGTGCTGGCCGGTTATCAGATCGGCTTCCACGCCATCGGCGACAAAGGCGTGCAGTTGGCGCTCGACGCGTTTGCCGAGGCGGAGAAGGCGGCAAAAGAAGCGCAAGGTAAAGGCGGCCGATGGCGGCAACTGACTACCGCTTGCGCATCGAGCACGCGCAGGTCACCACGCCGCAGCAGATCGCGCGTTTCAAGGAGCTCAAGGTGATCGCTTCCATGCAGCCGAGCCACCTGCTCACGGATATGAGCTGGGCCGAGTCGCGCCTCGGACCGAAGCGCGCCGAACATTCCTATGCCTGGGCTGAGTTCCTGCGCCATGGAGTGACTTTGGCTTTTGGCACCGATTATCCGGTCGAACCCGTGACGCCGTTTCGCGGCATGTACGCGGCTCTAACCCGCATGAGCGAAGACGGAAAGAAGAGTTACTATCCCGCGCAGAAACTCAGCATCGAGCAGGCCATCGCCGCCTACACGACAGGCTCAGCGTTCGCCGAATTCGCCGAAAAGCAAAAAGGCAAACTCGAACCCGGCATGCTCGCCGACTTCGTCGTTCTAGATCAGGACATCACCGCCGCGCCGCCGCCGAAATACTGGAGACAAAAGTTCTGCGTACGGTGGTTGGCGGCAAGACCGTATACGAAGCGAAATAGCATCGGGTCATCTGATCATCGGGTGATCGGGTCATCTAAGACCTGATGATCCGATCGCCCGATGACCTGATCACCCGATTCCATGACTCCCAGAGAGCGGGAACGCGCTTTCCTGATCGGCGCCCCACTGGCGATTGTCCCGGCGTTGATTTTTCTTCCTGCCCTGACCTTTCTGATCGCTTTTCCCCAGGTGGCGCACGGGCGGGCGATTGGGTTCGTTGTGGTGCCGGCCTGTGCCTTGGCGAGCGGTTTCGGGTTGTGGAAGCTGGCGCTGGGCGCGGTGCAAAAGCCGTGGGGAATTTACAACGTCCTGAGTTTTGGAGCGCTGATGGTCTTGCTGGTGATTGCCGGCTATACCGGCCTGTTCCTGGCCCTGCTGACGGTGAAACTGTAGCCTGGCGAAAACACGCTCAGAATCGACGAAGCGCTAACAGCTAGCGAAGTGGTTCGTATCAGGGCATCGCTTTAGCGATGCCGAAAGCCTCCCCGAGACGCGCCTTCAGGCGCTGCGGCGGTGGATCCAAGTCGAATTCTCGTCGCGCCGACGAATAGGGGTAGTCCGTGCTGGTGGTCACGAGCAACCGCTTCACCGGATTCGCGTGAATGTATTGACGCAGGCCCTGGAATGCTTCCCGGTCATTCACGCGGATTTCCGAAAATCCCTTCTGCCAAACCGGAGCGCGGAAATCAAGTTCACGTCCCGACCGAAACGCAAAACCGCCTTTGATCAACTGCGCGGCTTTCTCGATGGTCATCTCTGCGTCCACAGTGATCAGCACATGGAAGTGGTCGGGCATGACCACGAATTCGTGCAGAAGGTACTTGTGCTCGCGGCGATAGTGGTAGAGCACGTCAATGAAGAGTCTGGCTGCGCGCGTCGATTGCAGAAGTCCGCGTTTCTCCCAAGCCGAGGATGTCACAAAGAAGGTACGCTCGCTGGCGACGATGTGTAATGGGTCGGCATTGCGAATGGGAATCGACATTTAACCCCGGCGCCTAAAGGCGACTTTTTGGCGTGCGGTTGCGGCATCGCTAAAGCGATGCCCTGATACGAATCTCACGCAGACTCCGTGATACTCATCATAGATAGACTGCGTGATACGAATCTCACACAAGTCTGGTCAGGCGTGCAGTGATGCTTAAACAAACTGAAAGTGATGATTTTCCGGCAGATGGGATAACCCGGACGTGCCGCGACCCGTGGTTTCCGCGTCTAAACGATTTAGCAACCTTCGGACCGCCCTGCCCGTGGCGAAGGTATAATTAAGGATTGCAGTTTTAGGAGGAACAAATGGATTCGCGCGAAAGCGCCTTTTGGGTGCGCTTCAAAGCCAACCGTTGGGCGTACACTTTTACGATTCTGGCGACCCTGGCAGTTGGGATTCTGATTGGCACCGTGGTCTCCTACGGAGTCAAGGGCAAGGAGGGGCAAAAGTCATCCGACGCAACCCCGCTGACCATTCCCGCGCCGCAACAACTTTCGAACGCCTTTTCCCAGATTTCCAAGCAACTCGAGCCGAGCGTGGTCAACATCAATACCGAGTCCACGATTAAGAACCCGCATAGACGCCGCAATCCGCACGCTCAACCCGATCCAGATCAGGATCAGGGAGGCGATGAAGACTCCCCGTTTCAGGATTTCTTTGACAAGTTCTTCGGCGGCCAAGGCGGCCAGGGCGGCGACATGGGCACCATCCGCCAGCATTCCCTCGGCTCCGGCGTGATTGTGGATTCCAAAGGTTACATCGTCACCAACCGCCACGTGGTCGAGAAGGCGGACCGCATTCGCGTGAAGTTGCAGGATGAAAACCCGGCTTCTCCCGGTCATGATGCCAGAGTGATCGGTACCGACCAGGAAACGGATTTGGCCGTGATTAAGATTGAAATCGATCATCCCCTGCCGGCCGCGAAACTGGGCAACTCCGACGGCATGGAAGTCGGCGATTGGGTGCTGGCGATCGGCAGTCCCTTCGGCTTGCAGGAAACTGTAACCGCGGGCATCGTGTCGGCCAAGGGCCGCAACATCGTTCCCAACCGGCAATTCCAATCCTTCATTCAAACTGATGCTGCCATCAACCCGGGCAATTCCGGTGGACCGCTGGTGAATATGGCGGGTGAGGTCATCGGCATCAACACGGCTATTCTGACCGAGACAAGTTCGTACGCCGGCGTGGGATTTGCCATGCCCTCGAACACGGTGGCGCAGGTCTACAACCAGTTGATCGGGCCGGATCACCGCGTGGCGCGCGGCTCGATCGGCATCGAGTTCTCCGGCCAACCGAACCCCGCGATCGCACACATTTACGGATCGGGCGTGACGGTGTCGAACGTGATCGCCGGCAGTCCGGCCGATGAAGCGGGCTTGAAGATCGGCGACACTATCACCTCCGTGGATGGCAAGGAAGTGAAGAGCGGCGACGATCTGGTAGCGGACATCGCTTCTCGGAAGCCAGGCTCAAAGGCAAAGGTCGCTTTCGTGCGCAATGGTAAAAAACAAGAGGCGACGGTGACGGTCGCCGATCGTTCGAAAATATTCGCTGCCCGTCTTGGCGAAGAAGATGAAAACCAGAGCGAGGAAGCTCCGAAGGCAAGCAAATTCGGAATCACGGTTCGCAGCATCACTCCCGATCTGGCCGATCGCCTGGGCATTTCCCCGGGCAAGGGCATGGTGGTGCAGGACGTGAAGCAGGGATCGTTCGCCGAGGACCTCGGCCTGAATCGCGGCGACGTGATCCTGGAAGTGAACAAGCAGCCCGTGAACAATGCCGAGGACTTTAGCAAGATCGAGTCGTCGCTGAAGAGCGGGCAGGATGTCGTGTTCCTGGTGCGTCCGCGGGGCGCAAGGGCTCAGGACGGAACGATTTTCCTGGCGGGTACACTTCCGTAACCGATATATAATCCGGCGAGACTGGCGCTCCCTCCCCTTTTCGGGGACCATTGAGGGTGTGCCGGTTTCGCCGGTTTTTTTGTTAGTGGGTACACTCGCGAGGCATGCTGCACGCGAAGTTGGTACGCTGCATACGTGAGATTGCTACGGGCACGGTTCGTATCAGGACATGCCTCCAGGCATGCCGTAAGCGGTGAGCTATGAGAGCGCCTTTAGGCGCTGGGGCTGGCGAGGGACTGACGATTTTCAAGATGCGCCGAGCTAATCAAATTCGAGGTTGGCAATGGTTGGGGTTCTGCGCCTTGCTCTGCCTCGCTGTTCATGGGTTGGCTATCGCACAGGCGGCGACCTCGACTCTGCCCAAGAAGCCGTCCCAAGACTTCCACCACCCACGCCGCCAAAGCAAAGCACCCCGCTAGCGCCCACGCGACCGCCAGGCACGCTTCTTCTCCCACCTCCGCGCAGAAGAGCAAAAGCTCGCGCGTCAAGAAGGGCTCTAAGGAGGTTGCAAAAAAGCGCGGCCAGCAGGCGATTGATCCGGATCGAGCCCGCGAAATTCAGACAGCGCTCATCCGCGAACATTACATGCAAGGTGAGCCTACCGGTGTCATGGGACAGCCGCCACGCAAGTGGCGATGCAGCGCTATCAGGCGGATCAGGGATGGCAATCGAAGACGACTCCAGATTCCCGGGCGCTGATCAGACTTGGATTAGGTCCCAGCCACGATCACTTGCTCAATCCGGAAAATGCGATGACAACGCCCGTTTCCTCGCCGTCGGCAACTCCGAAGTCTGGAACGCCCGCGAATCCTGCCGAAAAAGATATTCCCCAGCCGTAGTTACCCGCGTTTCGCACGCGCCCGCATTGCACAATCGTCAAGAGTGCCCGGGCGGCGCTGAGTTGGTTGCTTGGTGCGCCCACCGCATGGCTTCATTCGATGTTTCCGCCACAAACGACAGGGACAATTTCAGCTTTTTTCCTAAATGTGTAACCCGCTCCCAGTCGCCCACCTCGCGCGCCACCATCAAGTCATACACTGGCGAAAGTGGCGTCTGACCTCCAGTCTTGCCACTGAGTAGCTGCGCCTTAATGTCAGGGTCTAGGCACAAGTCCTCCACCACCATCCCAATCGGCATCCCCAGGAGCGCATCCATCAGCGAGAGCATTCCCATCAGGAACAGATCGGATCTGCCGTGGTCGATTCGGGGAGCGATCAGTTCGCAGAATCGCGCGCGCACCAGCGTTGCCAGAACCAGGTCGGAAGACTGTTCCTGACCCATGACCAGCGTAGTCGCCATTCGTATCCACCGGATCGATTCCTGTTCCCCCAGCAGGTTCAACGCATGGCGAATCGATAAGACGGGTAATGACAACCCTATAAGCGGAGAATTTAAGTACCGCAGCAAGCGATAGCAAAGCGAGGGTTCTTGTTTGACGAGATCCTCGATCTCGTTAAAATTTACGTCGGGGTGTGAAATCGCGCTCAGCAGGCGAATATAAGTCGCTTGGCTGGCGGGAATCTTTCGGGCGCGCAGATTTTCCGGACGACGAAAAAAGTATCCTTGAAACCGGGTAAAGCCGTTGTGCCTGGCCGTCATAAACTGGGACCGGGTTTCCACTCTTTGCGCCAGCATCCGGCAGCGCTCACTGGCGTGGAGAGCGACCAGAGCCGCGCTTTGCATCGGCAGCACCCGGGTTATGTCCACCTTGATAAAGTCAGCGTAAGGAACCAGAGATTCTCTGCTGTCGCCGGGAACGAAATTGTCCAAGGCAATCGCATAGCCGTCACGTTTGAGTCGTTCGCATGCCCGCATTACCTCTTCGTTTGCGGGAACCGTCTCCTGGATCTCAATCACAATGTCGTCGGGAGGCAAGAGAGCAAAGTAGTCGGTTAACAGCATCTGGCGGGTGCAGTTGATGAAGGCAACGTGTCCGTCGCATAGAACATCGAGCCCGACCATATTCAACGCATCAATGGTCGCCGAGGTCGCGCTCTCGACGTCGGACGTAAAGTGATTCTGTTCCGGACCCTCGCGAAAGAATAGCTCGTAACCGACTACGTCCTCGTCCGCAGTCAGAATCGGTTGTCTGGCGATGCAAGGACTGGGCTTTGTGACCGAAACAGCATGGGCGGGAGTGCTCATCCATGCTTCTCATCGGCAATTTCGATTCCGGGCTTGATTCCTGCATCTTGATTCCCGCATCCACACCGAACCTGGACGCTTGCCCCGCTGTGCCCAGTTCGCGCTAAGTCAGCGCCGGCCGCGGACAATAAGGAATCGGCATCCCTTTGACGATTGCGCCCGGGTTGCCCTCGAACCAGCGCTTCGGCATACGCGGCCCCCACGATTTTTTCCGCCACATCGCGAGCCGCGGAAAGATTCGGGATACGGCGCTTCGTGTCGTGAGCATCCGAAGCGAGGATGTGGACGGCAGAGCGGTCCAGCAGCCAGCGCGCGATTAATTCCGGCCGTTCTCCCCACTGTCCCGTCAGCGCCGAGCCCGTAACCTGTATCAGACAGCCCTGCTCCGCCCATTCCACCATGCGCTGCGGCGTTTGCTGCAGGATCGGATTCCGTTCGGGATGGGTCAGGATCGGCGTCAGCCCGCGATCTCCCAGACGTGTGAAGCACTCGGAAAGCCGCGTCGGCACGCTGTAGTTGCTGAGCTCAATCAGCAGATAGTCGGTTTCGCCAATCGTGAATAGGTGTGGGGCTGTTCGAGCACCCGCTCCAGATTCTCGAACGAAAGATGAAAGTCGCAGCCCAGACTTAATTGCAGCCGCACTGCCGGACCGATTTTTTCCGGAGTTCGTCGAGAAGCCCCAAGAGGTACGCGCGATCGTAAGCATACCGATCGTTGGCGTGCGGCGTCGCCACAGCATGGGTAATGCCGTCTGCCGCCGCCATGCGGCACATTTCGACGGCTGCATCCCAGGACTTTGGGACCGTCGTCGACTTCAGGCAGAAGATGGCAGTGGATGTCGATCACGATGCGATCTATCGATTAGAACATATCGGGCCATCCGGTGATCGGATGATCGGGCCGTCGAAAATCAAGTGCGCGTCGCACTCTTCAACTTCGCCCTTAGCGAACGGCGGTCAGCGAAACCAGCTGCTTTGCTTCAATCACCCGATGACCCGATGACCCGATCGCCCGATGCAGTTGCGCTCTTCCCGCCTTCTCGTGCACGATAGTACAACACGATCTTTTTCGTTCCCATCTTGAAGATTGAGGAGCAGGTTCCGAAATGAGCATTCCAAGGGCGGCGCGTGCCGGCAGAGCAGGTCAAAGTGGTCTTCGCCGGAGGCATGCCGCCGCTGGCCGTGGTCGTCATTTTCCTTCTCGCCGGACTTTCCCTTTCCTGTGGTAACAGCACCACAACGAAACCTTCCGCGCCTAACCATCATGCCTACGTAACGCTTGCCCGGCCAGGGCTCCGTGCTGCTGATGCAGATCAACGGCGCCACCGGGCGCCATCACCGCGGGCGGGAAGACACCGCCAGTTCAGAACGCTTCGTTCAACGGACTGGCGTTAACACCGTCGAGGCAGTTTCTGTACGCCGTCGACTCCCGTCGAAGATACGATTTCGATTTTCAGCGTCGCCGTGGACGGGACTTTGTTCCTCACGGGCGCTCCGGTTCCGGCCGGCAACGGCGCGGATCAGGCCGTCGTCGACCCTACCGGCCAGTATTTGCTGGTGACGAACGAAACCGGTAGCGGCTCTGACCGAAGGCGACATTTCCGTTTACTCCATCGCTGCCAATACCGGCGTTTTGACCGAGGTCGTGGGCTCGCCTTTTCCCGCGAATGAGAGTCCCACTCAAATTCTGTTCACCCATTCCGGAGAGTTCGTCTACGTGGTCAATCCCGGCCTCGGAATGGTCACCGCCTTCGCGTTTTGTCCACCCCAGCGGGCTTCACAACCGCAGTGTGCCGGCGCGACGGGTGTGCTCAGTTCCGTTCCCGGTACCCCGGTTTTTTCGGGAAATGGAGCGGCCGCCCTCGCCGTGGATGCCAGTGACCAATTTCTCTATGTAGTAAATCCTTCGGCAATCAATCCTCCCCCGTATCGAGTCGACAATCGGCAACATTTCCGCGTTCAGCCATCGACTCCAGTACCGGCGCTCTGTCGCCGATGCTGGGTTCGCCCTTTACCTCCACCGCGGGCACTGGCCCCGCCGCCATCGCCGTCGATCCCAGCGGCCGATTTGTTTATGCGGTAAGTCCGGGATCGAGCGACTCCATCTGGTGTTTCGCGATCACTCCGACCAACGGCGTACTGCGTGGAAGTGCGAGGTCACCGTTCAGCTCTGGCCGCGGGCGGGCAGTTCGCCCTGTTCGACACCACCGGCAACTTTTTCTATATCGGAAGTGAGTCTGGAGCCGCGATTGAGGGTTACACCTACAACCCGTCGACCGGCGTGCCCGCGGTGATATCGGGATCGCCTTTTTCCACCGGAACGGCGCCCGGAGAGATGGTGATTTCCGAGTAGAACTCTCGCTGCAAATTTGGCTTTCAGCTTTGTAATCTGTGATTTACAGGCTGGCACTTTGGTGGACAAATTGGCACCCGCGTGCCATTTTCAGATTCGCCGCTCCGTCTTACATTCGCAATTGAGCAGTTCTGGGGGAGGGCTGCCCGGGCGTCCTGGATTCGAAAGAATCCGGACGCCCGTTTTATTTTGCATTGAATCAGAAGGCCAATCCCGAAGGCGCTTGATGCCTCAATCGTCAATGACTCAATGTCTCAATTTGTGGAAATGGTGAAGTTCACCGTGATGCGGGCCTGCGTTTCCACCGGCTGCCCGTTCTGCAGGTAGGGCTTGAAGTGCCACTGCTTCACGGCCTCGCGCGCAGCGGCCGCCAAAATGCTGGGACCACTGAGAATCTGCAACTCCTGAATGCTGCCGTCGCGCGAGATCAGCGCCTGCAAACTGACTGCGCCCTGCACCTTCATCTGCCGCGCCAGCAGAGGATAATCCGGCGGCACCGAAACGGTCACGCTCTGCGCCGTTTGCGGCGAGAGTTGCACCCGATCGCCGGCATTGGCCACGCACCACTCTGCGCCGATACCCGCGTAGCGCCATCGAGTGCGCGAAGAAGTTGTACCCGAGTCCACGTCCAGATGGATGGCGTTGCTTTTCGCGGGCACGCTGATGTGGCGGTTTCCGGCCACGACTTCCACCTGCAGCGGAGGCAGCGCAGCGCGCTCGGTAGTGGCCGAGAAGGGGGCTTCGAGCCGCGGCGGGCGCCGGCGACTTCACCACCGGCTTGCGTTCCCGCGCGCGGCGTCGCCGTTTGCGTGCTCGCCGGGGCCGCGGGCTACACTCTTGCTCTTGCTTCGAATCGCGGCTTCCTGCACTTCGCTGCTCGGCGGAAACCAGAAATCCCAGTCTTTCAGAACCACTGCTGCCAGTGCCATCAGCAGTATCCCCAGCGCAATCAGCATCCGCTTCCGCTGCACTTCCGCGTCCGGCGACGCAGGTTGCAAGGGAAGCGGCGTGGACCGCTCCAGATGACTCTCGGGCTGAGTTTCGTCGTGAAACATGGGCACGGAAGCCTCCTCGGAATCGTAACTCTCGTCGAGGCGGAGTGCTCAGCTAGTATGCCCTTAAACCCCGCGCCAATGCCAGCAAATACCGCGCTGGTTGCACGCTTCGATACGGCGAGTTAAGTAAGCAAACGTCATGGAGACGTGGGAAGTCGCATCGCGGTAAACCACGTTCAACTGTCAGGAACAGTTCAGGAAATTCCAGAAACCTTATAGTCCAGCTTGTCAAGAATGCCAATCGCGACGTCGAGAATTTCCCGATCCACATTACGATTCGAAGCGATCGCTTCGGCCAGTGGAATGGAAATAATCTTGTTTCCCCGCAGCGCCGCCATCTGCCCAAATTCGCCGCGGTGCACCATGTCGATGGCGCCCAGTCCGTAGCGCGTAGCCAGCACGCGGTCGTAAGCCGTCGGAGATCCGCCACGCTGGATGTGTCCGAGCACTACCGACCGCGATTCGAAGCCCGTGCGCTTTTCAATCTCGCTAGCCACCGCGGGGCCAACTCCGCCCAACCGGACATGCCCGAATTCATCGCGGCCTCCCTGCATTCGGCCGCCTCCGCAGTGTTTCTCATTGCCATCGGCAAATTTCGCGCCTTCCGCCACCACCACAATGCTGAAATATCTTCCGCGATCGCTGCGCTGGCGAATCAGTTCCGCCACCTGGTCGATATCGAAAGGAACTTCGGGAACCAGGATAACGTCGGCCCCTCCCGCAATGCCGCTGTAGGCTGCGATCCAACCCGCAGCCCGTCCCATCACTTCCACCACGATCACGCGATTGTGCGCCTCCGCCGTCGTATGCACGCGGTCGATGGCTTCGGTGGCAATATTCACAGCCGTGTCGAAACCGAAAGTAAAGTCAGTGCCCGCCAGGTCGTTATCGATCGTCTTCGGAACACCCACCACCTTTACTTCTTTTTCGAAAAGCTTCTGCGCCACCGATAGCGTGTCATCGCCGCCGATGGCGATCAGTGCCTCGCAGCCATGTTCTTTGAGGTTGTCAATGCAGCGCTGCGAGCCCGCCGTCATGCTTGGCCGGATTGGTCCGCGAAGTGCGCAGAATCGTGCCCCCGCGCGGAAGGATGCCTCCCACCGAAGAGAGGTCGAGTTCCATGGTCTTGTCTTCCAGCAATCCGCGCCAGCCCTCCATGAATCCCACGAACCCGTCTTCATAGTGAAACACGCCTTTGCGCACGATCGCCCGAATCACTGCATTCAGCCCCGGACAGTCGCCGCCGCCCGTCAGCACTCCAATTTTCATCGCCTACTCCTATGATGTCGCTCTGATCTCTCGCGCATGGGTAAGAGGTTGCCGTGGAGCGGATGCACGCCGCCCGACCGCTGATTCTCTTTTAGGGGCTCGAACATGACCTCGGATATAACTAGGTTATCACGCAGAGAACTGAGGGCTGATACCGAAAGCTGACAGCTGAGAGCTGAGACTCTCCTGCTACACTTCCCACATGCGCGTCCTCGGCATCGACTGCGGCACCGAATACACCGGCTACGGTGTCGTCGATCTGCTCTCCGATGAACGTAACAACCCTCGCAACAACGATCGTCTCGTCTGCATCGTCTGCGGCGCCATCAAGGTTTCTCCGCGCGATCCCATGCCCATGCGCCTGTCGCGCATTTCCATCGGTCTGCAGGAACTCATCGCCTTGCACCGCCCCGACCGAGTCGCAATCGAAGACGTTTTCTACGCCACCAACGTGAAGTCCGCCTTGAAACTCGGCCAGGTGCGCGGAGTCGCGATGCTGGCCGCCGCGTCCGCCGGACTCGAAGTCGCTGAATATTCACCGCTCTCCATCAAGTCCGCCGTGGTCGGATACGGCCGCGCCGAAAAACATCAGGTCCAGCAAATGGTGACGCGCCTGCTGCGTCTCGATCAGATTCCCGAGCCCGCCGACGCCGCCGACGCCCTAGCCATCGCCATATGCCATCTGCACACCGCCGCGACCCGAGAACGCCAGTCCCCAGATCACGACTTCCATCCGGACTCTATCTCTTGTCATCCTGAGCGGAGCAGTCCGCCTCGCTTGCGAGGCGAGCCGCGGAGTCGAAGGACCCCTACGCCCTAAAAATGTCGGCGGCTTCGCAACCCCCCGTCAAGTTACCGCCGTCCTCGTCCAGAATCCGTCCGCGGCCCGTGTCACTCGTTAGTGCATCCAGGGGCTGACTTCCGACGATTCTCCAGCTACCCTGAATCGAATATTTCAAAAAATTTGCTGCGCATTCCGCAAGAAGAATGCAGCGCGAAAAATCGAGGAATCATGAGCCTTCCCCATCTCGCTTCTGCCGCCGATCATTACCGTCTTCTCGCGCCCTCGGTCGTAATCCACGCCGCCAGAATATTGCGTCCTGCAACTTCAATACGTTTTCCGCGCCTTCGGGATATACCTTGAGCGAGGTGAACGGCGTGAGCGACGACGGCACCGTCGTCGGCCAGTTGGTCGATAACAAAACACTGGAATCCGTGGCCTTTACCTATTCCGCCAGCGGAGTCTTCACCGAGTACACCGCCCCGAAATCCTCGGCCACCTGGATGTACGGACGCAACGGCAGCGGCATCAATGCTGGCTCCTACCAGGACAGCGCTTATCCCGGGCACGTTCATGGATTCCTGTTGCAAGGCGGCCAGTTACCGCCATCAACTATCCCAAGGCCTCCAATACGTGGGTGTTCGACGTCAACTAACTGGGAGTCGCGGTCGGCAGCTATACAACGGCGGCGCATCCGTAACCAAGGGATTCATGCTCGTCAACGGCGACCTACACCACCATCGCTTATCCCAAAGCGCAATAACCTATGCCCTTGGCCGTGAACGACAACGGCGCGGTCGTTGGAGCCTACGCCAGCAGCTACGTTCAGCAACGGCTTCCTCTGGCAAAACGGAAAGTTCACGACCATCAATTACCCGAACGCCAAATACGGAACGGCTCTCGCCGGAATCAACAATTCCGGTGTCATTGCCGGCAATCACTTTTCGGCAGAAAATGCTTTCGGTTTCTTCTACGAAAATGGAGTCTTCAAGAACATCGTTTATACCGGCGAGAATGTGAAATACGCCATGACCGGCGGCATCAACAACAACGGTCTGATCTCCGGCCAGATCTACTTCAAGGGCGGCACCAACGTGGGTTACACCGCAGTCTGCAAGTAAACTCGTAGCCGTTAGCGATCACCCTTCAGCCCGGGACCACCAAGAACCACGTAGGGACGGACGCCCTCGTCCGTCCAGCCGAGCGAAGCTCGGCAGCGACCAGCGAAGAGCCAATAGCGAACTGCGGAAGCCAACAGTGAAAGCGAACAGCCAACAGCGAAAGCGAACAGCCTCTCCTTGACACCGGCATCGCCATCCCCAATGATTACAGCGCCCCATGCCGCGCCCATTTCAAATCGTCTGCTCGCTTGTCCTCTCTTCGGTCGTCTCTTTCTCGACGCCCGCCGATTCGCAAGCCGACCGGCTGTGGTTAGCTTCACCCTCGACTTCCCCAGTTCGCAGCCGGAGCACTACTCGATTCGCATTCCCTCCGGCGGCGCGGCCCATTACGAGTCGAACGCCCGCCTGTCAGCCGATTCCGATGCGACCGATTCCCACAATAACGATCCCCACAACACTGATCCTAAGAGCAATGATTCCAAAAACAACGACAGCTTCGATCTGGACTTCGCCCTAGCCCCGGAAACCCGCCAGAAGATCTTCGAACTCGCCGCCAAGGCCGCATATTTCCAGAAGGACGTTGACCAACCATCACAAGGGCCTGGCCTTCACCGGAAAGAAGACACTCGTCTACAAAGACGCCCAGCGCAGCGGCGAGTCCACCTACAACTACTCCACCCTCCCCGCCGTGCAGGAGCTGACCACCCTGCTGCAGAGCCTCTCGGCCACGCTCGAATTCGGACATCGCCTCCAGTACGATCACCACTACCAGAAGCTTGCGCTCGACGAAGAACTCAAGCGCATGGAAGAGATGGCTCGCAGCAATCAGTTGACTCGAAATCACCGCCATTCAGCCGATTCTCGACCAGATCATCGCCGACCCCTCCGTGTTGAACATAGCCCGCGCCCGCGCCCAACGGTTGCTGCAAGGCGCAGGCGTTCACTGATCCCCGGTTCTTCCGTAGAGACGGGGCTTGCCCGTCTCACTCTGCGGCAAAGACGCGGCAAGCACTTTGTACGTGGACTTTAAGCGACCGAATTCCTCTTGACTTAAACGCCCCATGGTCGCAATGTTTAGGTATCATTAACGGCAGCCCCGGGAGGATCCTATGTCGATCACAAAACTCGGAAAAATATCTGGCAACGTGTGCCGTGCTGGTCGCGGCGTTTCTGGTAGTCTCGGCGTCGGCCGCATCGAAAGTGCGCATCGTTCGCTTAAGTGAAGTGCAGGGTACCGTGCAACTCGATCGCAACGCGGGCGACGGCTTCGATAAAGCGTTTCTCAATCTGCCCATCGTAGAGGGCTCCAGACTGAAGACCGGCAAAGATGGCCGCGCGGAAGTGGAATTCGAAGATGGCAGCGCGCTGCGCCTGGCCCCCGACAGCGAAATCGACTTCAGCCGTCTTTCGCTAGGCGACGATGGCCAGAAACTTAGCACCGCGCAGCTGGTTTCCGGCACCGTCTACGGCGATGTTCACTCGAAAACCTACGGCAAAGACAAAGTGGGCGATCAGTTCCAGCTGAATTTCGCCCACGAATCGGTAGCCGTCCCCGAGTCCGCCCATTTTCGCGTGAACTTCGGCAGCGCCAACAAAGCGACGTTGGCTGTATTCAAAGGCAAAGTGAGCGCGACCTCTCCCGCCGGACAATTTGAGGTTGCCGAGAAGCACAGCGCGACCATCAATCTTGCCAAGGAAGATCTCAAGAACGGCGATCCCGCCAAGGACGATCCCGCCAAAAAAGATACCTTCGTGATCGCCAAGAATTTCAAAGACGATCCCTCCGACGACTGGGATCGCCAGCAGACCGATTATCACAATCGCTACGCTCCGGCCGCCGGTTCCACCACTGCCTCGCCCTATGGCTACGGCATGAGCGACCTGAATTATTACGGCAACTTCATGACCGTCCCCGGCTTCGGCAATGTCTGGCAGCCCTACTTCGTAGGCGCCAACTGGAACCCATTCCAGGCTGGCGGCTTCGCCTACTACCCCGGCGCCGGCTACATGTATGTGTCCGGCTACCCTTGGGGCTGGATGCCCTACAACTACGGCGCCTGGGCAATGGCTCCCGGCTTCGGATGGGTCTGGCAGCCGGGCAATTGGAATTCGTGGAACGCCTTTCCAATGGTGTTGAATGCGCCAGCAGGAATGGTAGTGCCGACCGCGCCCGTGAGCGGTCATAAGACAGTAATGGTAGGGCTAGGCCTCACCGCCTTTCCAGCCACGGGAGCACCCGATCGTTTGACCATCAGTCCTAACTCCGCCGGCTTCGGAGTGCCGCGGGGATCGGTTGATCGTCTCGACCGCTTTGCGAAAACCATGGCCCGCACATCTCGCCCGGTTGTAGTCTCCACGATTCAGCCAGTTTCGGCCCTGCAAGCGGGGTCCGGCTTCGGCATGGGTTCCGGTATCGGCGCAGGTCACGGAGGCGCTCCCCCAGGGATCGCGACTCACGGATCGGCCGCGCCTACTGCCGCGTCGCATAAATGAGAATGTGATTGCGAAACAGCGATTGAGTCCAAGAAAAGGCAGCCGAAAATGGCTGCCTTTTTCTTCGCCGCACCCTTCGATTACCGCAAGATGATTACTGCACAATAATGCCCGCATAGCCAACCACCGACTCGTAATCCCCGGAGACCTCGCCCGAAGTCGCGTACTTGACCAGCGTGGCCGAGGTCGCTCCCAGAAGCTTGGCCGCCGTGAGCATGACAACCGTTGGCCCGAACCCGCACATGGTGATGTCTTCATTCATCACCACCTCCCAGAGTCCGCGCGCATCCATGGCCAGCACGCGTTCGATGGCCTTGTGGTCTTTGACGCGAGTGACCGCGTCAGGATTCGTAGTGGTTCATGTCGCTGGAGGCGACGATCAGCACCTTCTCTTTGCGATCTTCTTCGACTTCGCCAATCACGTCCGCCAGCGCTTCGCCCAATCCGCGGAGCACATCAAAGTTGCTGGTGCCAACCGTGATCGGAACGATATGCAATTCCGGCTGTCGCGCCTGCAGGAAAGGAAGCTGGACTTCGATTGCGTGTTCGCCGCGATGCGCGGCGCTGTCTTCTTCAAGCGCCGGGAAGCGGCGCAGCAACCGCGCGCCCATTTCCGCGTCCGCCGCGACTTCGCCCAGCGGAGTCTGCCATGCCGTGCTCGCCATAACCGCCAGCGGACGTCCCTTGCCGGTATGATTGGGGCAGAGAATCACGCAGTGCGCGGGAATTTCCAGCCGCGAATAGACCGCCCCCGCGACCGCGCCGGAGTAAATATATCCCGCATGGGGAGCGACGCATCCGATGGCGCGAGACGTGGCCAGCGCTCGGAACCGCCGTCGATCGCAGAAGTGTATTCCCGAACGTCGCGCAGCAATTCGTCAGCCTGGCCGGGATAAAACCTGCCAGCAACAGCGGGAGTTCGCACAGCGGAATTCATAACTAGCCTGTGTGAGTAGCGGCTGTGTGGACTCGCGGCCGATTCCTGCCCGCGAAAAGCCGCGAGCGAAAACACTGTCTGCAGAAAATTACGAACCGCCGTTGCTCAGCGCGCGAAACAAAGCCGCCGTTCGCTCAATCGGCAGCGCTTCCGCCCGAATCGCAGGCTTCACGCCGCTTTTCGCCAAAGCCGCTCGCAGCACGTCTTCATCGTACGCCGTCTTCAGATTATTCCAGAGCGTCTTGCGCTTCTGTCCAAAGCAAAGTTTCAAAAACGCAATGAACTCCGCCTCCGGAACCCGCAGCGCCTCCAGCCGCGGCTTGATCGTAATCCGCACCACGCTGGAATGAACCTTGGGAGGCGGAGAAAACGCTGCCGGCGGCAGGGTGAAAAGTTGCTCGATCCGTCCGTACAGTTGCGCCGTAGCCGAAAGCAGGCCATAGTCGCGGCTTCCAGCCGATGCTGCCAGCCGATCGGCAACTTCCTTCTGCACCATGATGACAATCGTAGAAAAGTAGCGGTGATATTCCAGCAGCCGCAGCAGAATATCGGAAGTAATGTAATACGGCAGGTTGCCGATGACGCGAGCCGGTTCGGGCGCAAAGTTCAAGCCCGTGCGCAGGCTGCCCGGCTTCGCGCCGAAGACGGTGTCCAGTTCAATCGGTGAGGATGTCGCCTTCGATGATTTCAACATTCGGCTGCATGTTAGAATTTCATGCGCAGCTGCGCCGAAAGCACGCGGTCCAATTCCACCGCGATCAGCCGCCGCGCCTTCCGTGCCAGCAAGTCCGTGATGGCGCCGCGTCCCGGACCAATTTCCAGCACCGTCGCCTGCGAAACATCGCCCAGAGCCTCGACAATGCGCAGAGCCGCCGCGTCGCTCGCCAGAAAATGCTGTCCGATTCGAGGCTTGCGCGAACTCGTTTGTACGTTAGCGCCCTTCGCCACGTTGACCCTCTTTCTGCCCGGCATTAGACTGAAGTGGATTTGCAATTTGCAATTTGTAATTTGCAATTGAAAACAACATCCGACGATTTTCAATTACAAATTTCAAATCACAAATTACAAATGGCCACTCGCATCTCTACAGCAATCATCATAACGTGAGCAGGGCTTGTCGAGTCCTCGCTCAGGAGGCTCCTTCGCAATGCATATCGCTTTCGCAGCATCCGAGTGCGTTCCTTTTTCCAAAACTGGCGGACTGGCCGACGTAGTCGGCGCCCTGCCCCGCGCTCTGGCCGCTCTCGGACATCAGGTGAGCGTTTATGTTCCGCGCTATCGCCAAACCAAACTCACCGATCCGCAAACCGTCGTGCGCAGCATCACCATTCCCTTCGACGACAAGTATCGCTTCTGCTCGGTGGTCACGGCGGGCACGAATGCGCCCGCGGGAATTAGGTTTTATTTTGTGGATTATCCGCCCTACTTCGACCGAGACGCTCTCTACGGCACCCCCGCCGGCGACTATCCCGATAACGCCGAGCGCTTCGCCCTGTTTTCGCGTGCGGTGCTCGAAGCGTCCAAGGTGTTGGGCGTGCCGCAAGTCTTCCACTGCCACGACTGGCAGTCCGCGCTCGTCCCGGTAATGCTGCGCACGCTCTACGCCGAAGATCCCGCGTTTCGCGAAGTCGCCACCGTTTTCACCATCCACAACATGGGATACCAGGGCCTGTTTTCGCCCGATACTTTGCCCCTGCTCATGCTGCCCTGGGATCTGCTCACCATGTCGAAGATGGAATTTTTCGGCCAGGTTAATTTCCTGAAAGGCGCGCTCGTCTATTCCGATTACGTCACCACCGTCAGCAAGAAATACAGTCAGGAGATTCAGACCACCGAATATGGCTTCGGCCTCGAAGGCGTGCTGCGCAATCGCGCCGCCACCGTATCCGGCATCCTGAACGGCGTCGACTACGACGAGTGGAGCCCGCAGACCGACAAGTTCATCGCCGCCAAGTATTCGTCCGCAGGATCTGAGCGGCAAGCTGCAAATGCAAGCAAGACTTGCTGCAAGCCTTCGGAATCACCAACATCGACCCCAGTTCCAAAGTCCCGGTGATCGGCATCGTTTCCCGCTTCGCCGCGCAGAAGGGTTTCGATCTGATTGCCCAGATCATGGACCGGCTGGCGCGAGAAGAGATGATCATGGTCGTGCTAGGATCAGGCGACAAGCTCTACGAAGAGATGTTCCAGCGCCTCAACAAGCAGTTTCCCAACAAGATTGTGGCCAAGGTGGCGTTCGACAACGCCATCGCCCACAAGATTGAAGCCGGCGCGGACATGTTCCTGATGCCCTCCCGCTACGAGCCCTGCGGCTTGAACCAGATTTACAGCCTGAAGTACGGCACCGTTCCCATCGTGCGGGCAACCGGCGGCCTCGACGACACCATCGAGCCCTGGGATGCGCGCACCGGCAAGGGTACAGGCTTCAAATTCACCGACTACACCGGAGAGGCGCTGCTGGCGACCATCAAGCAAGCGCTGCTCGCCTATCGCGATCCATCGTCTTGGCAAACGCTGATGCGAAACGGAATGGCCCGCGATTTTTCCTGGGGAGCATCGGCCCGCGAGTACGGCAAGATTTACGACCGCGCCCGCCAGGCACGGGCGACGGCAGACGCCGCTGCCGCTATCGCGGACGTGAAGAAGGAGCCCGTGCCGGGTTAGCGCCGCGCGCAGCAAGCTCGCGTTTCGTATCAGGGCATCGCTTTAGCGATGCCACAAGTCTTGAAATTGAGATGCCCCTTTTAGGGGCCAAGCAGCGCAAATCGAAGGCTGTGAGTGACAAGCTCACCCGTCGTGGCTTGATACTTGCCGCTGCTGGTCCACAAAGGCGAGGAGCCCCGTGACGCACAATCACAGACTTTCCATTCTCCAAGTGAAACAATGAGTTCCTGATTGGAGCACCCAAGGGTGTGCCCCAAAACACCTCGCGTTCTTTGAAAACTGAAATTCGACCAGAAAAGGGGGCTTGACACGATTTACCCCACTTCGAGAGCCGATAAGACGCGAGACAGAGCAAGAATCGCATAAGTCCTTATTCCTGAATATCTTGCATATAAGGTCATATAAGTCTTTTAGAATCAAAGATCAAATGAAAAATTCCTCTTAACCCCATGATTCCAAGAGATCGAGAGAGGGGGGTGGGGGAGTACCAACCAGTTAACATGGACTTGGCCGGGTGAAAAAGTCCCATCCCATCCGCAAATTTATTTTTGCGGTCGGCGAACCAGAATCTGGGAAGACTATACTCGCGGTAAACTTCCGCTAGGCGCTCCGATCACCCGATTCGCCTGATGATGACCCGATCACCCGATGGCCCGATTTCCCGCACCATCTTTCACGTCGACATGGACGCCTTCTTCGTCTCCGTGGAAGAGTTGTTCGACCCATCGTTGATAGGCAAGCCAGTAGTGGTGGGCGGACAACGCGACGAGCGCGGAGTCGTCTCAGCGGCATCGTACGCGGCGCGAAAGTTTGGCGTGCACTCCGCCATGCCGCTGCGAACGGCGGCGAAACTCTGTCCGCAAGCGATTTTCGTGAATGGCCATCCCGAGCGCTATCGCGAGTATTCGCGGAGAGTGCACGAGGTGCTCAGCCACTTTTCTCCGCTGGTCGAAATGGCTTCGGTGGACGAGGCCTATCTCGACATGACCGGAACCGAGCGCCTGCACGGCCGCCCGCTGCATTCCGCCCATCGGTTGCATGACGCGATGAAGTCGGCAACGCAATTGAACTGCTCCGTCGGAATCGGCACCTCGCGTCTGATCGCAAAAGTTTCCTCCGCCAAGGCCAAGCCGAACGGAGTCCTCTGGGTGCTTCCTGGCCAGGAAGCAAAGTTTCTGGCGCCGCTCGCAGTCGGCGACATTCCCGGCGTCGGCAAGGTGATGGAGCAGAAGCTGCACGCTATCGGCATTCAGAAAGTGGGCGATCTCGCGCAGCCTCGACGACCGCGATCTCGAACACCGCTTCGGAAAATGGGGCCTGGCGCTGGCAGGGAAGTCGCGCGGCGAAGATGCGGGTGGATGGTTCGACAATGAGGTCGGAGAAAATGTCGATCCGAAATCGATCAGCCACGAGCACACCTTCGACGAAGACACGGGCGACGCCGAGCGCTTGCAATCCACGTTCATGCGTCTCAGCGAGATGGTAGGCCGCCGCTTGCGCGAAGGCGGATACTTCGCGCGCACGCTGCAATTGAAATTGCGCTACAAAGATTTCACCACCATCACGCGAGCGCATTCCCTCGAGCAGCCGACGCAGATGGATAACCAGATTTTCGAACAAACGCGGCGCCTGTTCTTCGCCAACTGGAAGCCCTGCGCGCCGGTGCGATTGCTGGGAGTGCAAGCGTCAAACTTCGATTCCGGTCGCGACACAACTCGATCTGCTGGAGCCTTCGCGGGACCAGCGCTGGCAGAAGGCGCTGGCGGCCGCAGATCATCTGCGCGACAAGTTTGGCGAATCGGCGATCGGCCTGGCTCGAGGCATGAAAGGCGGATTCCGCGAGCGCGTCCACGAAAATCCGGCGGCGTTGCCGGGCAAGAGTGGCCAGGAGAAAAACGCTAGGCGGAGGAACCGCCTCGACTGAAAGAAGACCACTGAACTGAAGCGCTCTACGAAATATATTCGCGAATATATTCGTCGCGCGGACGTGGCAAGCTGGTGAGCGTCGCCATCGAAGATGACTTTGCCGTCGCGCAGAATCAGAAAGCTCATGGCTACTTCGCAATAGCTGGCCTTTGGGTAGAGCGACCATCTGATTCGTGGCCTTATCGAACTGGTGAGTCGCCATGGTAAAGGCATCCTGTAGCCGGTGAGTCACCAGAAGCGCGCTGGTCTTATACACATCGCGCTGTTTCATAATGAGCTCAACGATCGTGTTCGAGGTCACCGGATCAAGTCCGCCCGTAGGCGAATCGTAGAGCAGCACCTCAGGTTCGGTAATAATCGCGCGAGCGATGGCCACGCGTCGCCGCATGCCGCCCGACAGTTCGGAGGGACGCATGTCGTAAGTTCGTTCCAACTCCACGAAGCGCAACACCTCGCGCACTCGCCGCTCGATTTCTTCGGCGGGAAATATGTTCTTCCACCAGCCGGAAAGCGACGTTTTCGTAAACTTTGAGCGAGTCGAAAAGCGCGCTTTCCTGGAACACGATGCCCACGCGCCGGCGCAGTTCGAACAGTTCCTGTTCTGACATGCACGTGACTTCTTCTCCGAGCACGAAGATGCGTCCGCTATCGGGCCGCAACAATCCGATGGCGAGCTTGAGCATAGTGCTCTTGCCCGATCCGGCGACGCCGAAAACCGCTTTGGTTTCGCCATGCGCCAGCCGAAACGAAATGCCATTGAGCACAACGTTCTCGTCGAACGCGATGGAAACGTTGTCGAACTCGATGGCATAGCCGGAGGGATTCACCGCCGAAGCTGCCGGATTTTCGCTGGGCAGAGTGGGAGCCGGCATCGCTTACCTGTAACCAAAAATTGCAAAGATCAATTTCGTAACGAAGAAGTCCGTCACCAGAATCAGCACTGAAGAAGCGACCACGGCCTGAGTCGTCGCACGTCCAACCCCTTGCGTGCCGCCCCGCGTGGACATTCCGTAATAGCAGCCCACGGTGGCAATGATGAACCCGAACAGCACAGGCTTGATGAGGCCGGTGAAGACGTCGCGAAAGACCAGGTTCTGCCAGACGGAGGTCCAATACTGCTGCGTGTCGACCCCGAACAGCAGATGCGCGACGGCGTAGCCGCCGATCAGGCCGAGCAGATCGGCAATGATGGTCAGGAAAAACAGCATGAAAGCGGTGGCCCCGATCCGGGGCGTAATCAGTTTCTTGGTGGGATCGGTGCCCAGGGCACGCATGGCATCGATCTGCTCGGTTACGATCATCGAGCCCAGTTCGCTGGCCATGCCGGAGGCGTTGCGCCCAGCCACCATCAGCCCGGTGATGAGCGGGCCCAGTTCGGTGACCATGCCGATCGAGACGAGTCGACCGATGAGCGTGATCCCGCCGAATTGTTCCAAAGTGCTGGCTGCGTTCAGCGCTAAAAGCGCGCCGACCGAGAGTCCCGTGAGAACCACGATCGGCAGGGAGCCGACGCCGATCAGGTCCGCCTGCTGCAGCATGTCGCCCATGTACAGGGGGCGGCGGAAGAAGTTTGCCAGCGATTGCGCCGACAGCAGGGTGTATTCCTGGACCGCCAGCGGCGACATCTTTGGCGACTTCAATCGGCGAAAACAGTTCGAGTTCGAGCGCCATGTTAGGTCGGCAATAAATCTGCTCAGGGAACTATAGCAGAGACAGCAAAGATCGGGTGATCTGGTCATCGGGTGATCGGGTGATCTAAGGTCCGGGGGGTTCAGATGACCCGATCAGCCGATCGCTACTCGCGATGGTTGTTCTTCTTCTTGATCTCGATGGCCAGCCGTTTGATTTTCTGGTTCAGCGTGGAGAGGGGAACGTGGAAGCGTTCCGCCGCTTCGGTCTGGTTCCAGCCGCATTTCTCCAGCATGTCGATGATGATCCGCCGTTCGCAGTCTTCCATGATGCTGAACAGCGTGGCCCCGGCGCTTGCTTCTATGGCGGGAACCGCGCTACCCCGGCCTACAATGTGGTCAGGCAACAGATCAGGGCCAATATCGTTGTCGGAAGACAACACAACGGCGCGCTCGATCGTATTTTCCAGTTCGCGGACATTGCCCGGCCAACGCGTAACTCACCAGCGGACGCAACGCCTCGGTAGTAAGACGGCGCTTCGGCATCTCGTTCTCCGTCGGAATACTTCTGCAGGAAGTGTTGCACCAGCAAGCGGAATATCTTCGCGGCGCTGTCGCAGCGGCGGCAGATCAAGGCGTGATCACGTTGAGGCGATAGAAGAGATCTTCGCGGAACTTGCCTTCGCCCACCATTTGCCGCAGATCCACGTTGGTGGCGGCGATAATCCGCACGTCCACTTGAATTTCCTGAACGCCGCCCAAATGCATAAACTTCCGGTCTTGCAGCACGCGCAGAATCTTACTCTGCGTGTCCATGCTCATGGTGCCGATCTCGTCGAGAAAAAGCGTTCCCCGGTCGGCCACTTCGAACAGTCCCTTCTTCGACGCTACTGCGCTGGTAAAAGCGCCTTTGACGTGCCCGAACAGCGTGGATTCGAGCAGGTCAGGCGGCGTCGAGCCGGAGTTGACAGGCACGAACGGCCGGTCGCGACGCGTGGAATTCAGATGAATCGCCTTGGCAATCAGTTCCTTGCCCGTTCCGCTTTCGCCTTGCAGCAGTACCGTCGAGCGGCTGGGCGCTACCTGCGCAACCAAGTCGAAAATCTTCAGCATGGGCTCACTTTTGCCCACGATATGCTCAAAGTTATAGCGCTGTTTGAGTGCGCGCTTCAGTTGTACGTTTTCTTCTTCCGCCTTCTGGCGGGCGACGGCGGCCCGCACATCGGCCAGCAACTTCTCGTTGTCCCACGGCTTCTGGATGAAGTTGGTGGCGCCCGATTGCATGGCGCGCACAGCATTCTCTACCGTTCCATACGCCGTGATCATGATGACTGCCTGTTGCGGATGCAGCAGCCGAATCTCCGAGAGCAATTCCATCCCGTTCTTGTCGGGCAGCGCCAGATCGAGCATGACCACATCAAAAGTCCGCTCTCCAATCTGCGCCATTCCTTCCCGTCCGCTGGCTGCGCGAGACGACGGTATAGCCCTCGAGTTGAAGCAGAGTCTCCAGCGACTCCCGGATTTCCGCCTCATCGTCGATGATCAGAATTCTGCCCGCGCTTGCTGGCGCGTTGTCTGGCGTACTTCGACGCGAGGTGGCCGTTGCTTCCGACATGGCAACTTCAGACATTGATGGCTTTCCTGGTTGATGTCGATGTCGATCAGTGGAAAATCCAGGGTGAAGGTCGTGCCCTGGCCGGGGCGGCTTTCCACGCGAATATGGCCCGCGTGTTCCTGGATGATGCCGTAGGTAACCGAAAGTCCAAGACCCGTGCCGCGATTCTGGCCCTCCGCGGGCGCTGTCTTGGTGGTGAAAAATGGATCGTAGATGCGCTGAATATTTTCCTGCGCAATGCCCGAGCCCGTGTCGGAAACGCGCACGCTGACGAATTCGCCGTTCAGCGTTGCCACGTTCAGAACCCCGCCCCCGGTCATCGCATCCTTGGCATTCAGGAACAAGTTCAGAAACACCTGCTGCAAACGTCCAGCGTTGCCCTGAATCGAAGGCAGGTTCTCCTGGAGTTCGGACTGAACCTGAATCTGCGCCACCTTGAACTGGTGATCCAGCAACGCCAGCGTGTCCGCAATCACTTTGTTCACGCTGATCTCCGTCAATTCCGTCCCTGTGGTGCGTGAGAAGTTTAGAAGGTTGTTGACGATCTCCGATGCGCGGAATGTCTGCTTGGTGATCTTATCGAGCACCGCTGCCTTCTGCGGGTCCGACTGCAATTGTTTGGCGAGCATCTGCGTGTAGGACGAGATCACCGCCAACGGCGTGTTCACTTCGTGCGCCACGCCCGCGGCCAGCAGCCCGATCGAGGAAAGTTTGTCTGCTTGGGTGAGCTGGACTTCAAGATCGATCCTCTCCGTGATGTCGTCCATGATCACCAGCCGTCCCACCACGTTGAACTTTCGGGTGACTAATGGCGCCATCGCTACGTTTACCATGCGCGATTCGCCCGGTGGGAGTTACCAGCCGGAACTTGTAAAGATTGCGAATGCCCGGATTCTGCCGCACCCGGTAGAACTCCTCGACGAATGCCGCCGGCAAAACTTCACTCAGCAGACGCCCCACTACCTGCCAGCGCGGCTGCGCATACATGACTTCCATCTGCGAGTTCCACGACTCGATGCGGTCTTGCAGGTCCACGGCCATCACGCCGACGTTGATGGACTCCACAATGTTTTCGTTGAAATCCTTGAGCCGCTCGTACTCGCTGACTTTTTGCTCGAGCGAGGCGTACAGCCGGCCGTTCTGGATCGCGATCCCGATGTATCCCGCCAGCGCTTCGAGCAACTCCACGTCTTCGCTGGAAAGGAAGTCGCCTTGCATCGTCTTGCCCAGCCCGAGGAAGGCAACCGTCTTTTGCCGCGCGTAGCAGGGAATGTAGTAGTTCAGATCCAGGCGCCCGATGGCTTCTTGTGCGGCGGCATTCTCGCGCGGCAACTGGCGCGTATTTTCGAAGAAGATGTGTCCGGCAGCGTCCTCGATTCGCGGTTTTGCGAGAAACGCCAGATCGAGACCGGTCACATGCGCGATCCCGAACGACTTCGACAATTCAAAACGCGAAGAGTCGCCGTTGCCGAGGAAAATCGCGATGCGATCCACCAGCAGAGTGCGTGCCAACCGGTCGACCAGCGAAGAAAGCATCTTGTCGAGGTCGGTCTCCGAACTGAGCTCGCGTCCGAACTCGATCAGCGTGCGCCGGTAGTCGTAGCCCGAGCGGAAGAAGAACTGGTCAAGCTTTTCCTGAATCCATTTCCGCACCGGATCAAACAGCAGCGCTGTGACCACGACGGCGATCATCAGCCCGTAAGGTCCGGAACTGGGCACGCGGGTGTGCACCAATTCGGCAATAGCAGCCACGCCAGCGAAATACACGCCCACGATCGCCGCCGCCGCCAGCGTATACGCCATGCCGCGCTTGAAGATCAGATCCACGTCCATCAACCGGTAGCGGAAGATGGCGTATCCAAAAGTCAGCGGCAGCAATCCCAGAGACAGCACCGACACCTTCATCGTGAGTGAAGGCATCACGCCTAACACATACGGTCCAACATAAAACAGAGTGAACGGGACGATCGCGAGAATCGTGCCGCGGGTGATCCACTTCAGTTGCTGCCGCAGAATCGGAGTGGTGGCCCGGCGGTAGTTGTTCCACAGCACCGTCGCCGCCGAGAAGAAGAAGATCGTCAGATACGCCCAATGCACCCGGTTCAGATTAAAGAGCAGGGAATTGCTGGCTTTGAGGAACTGAATCGCCAGAATCTGTACGCCCAGCAGTACCGCTCCCGGCAAGTAGAGCAAAGCAGTCGACCAGCGATGCCTTCCCACGAATGCCCGCCGTTCCGGGAAGGTCAACACGAAGTGCAAAAACAGCGCCGGCTGCAGCAGCCACGCGACCTCATTCGCCCACAGAACGCACCAGTCAAAAGCGTTGAATTTGCCCGGTGTAGTGCAGAGAGTAGAAAACAAACGACACCAGGCAGAAAATATAAAAGTGCGTCGAACCCACTGCCGTCCAGCGCCGCATCAGTACATAAAGCCCGATGCCCAGATAGATGAGTGCGATCAGCCGCAGCCAATCGTTCATCGACCGCTCGGCCGGAACCACCACCACTTCCACATCCAGGGGGACCGAACCGCGGATCAGCGAGTAGGTAGCCTTCGACCAGACGCCGGAATCATAAAGCCGGTGCGTAACCGCCGCCGCCGTGTCTACAGCGCGGCCGTTGATGCTGACAATCTCATCCCCGCGGCGGATCCCAGCTCGCTCCGCTGGACCATTCGGCTCCAGGCGATCGGCAACGAGGTGGCCGTTTCGCTCCATCCACCACGCGCCATCGTCGGGAACCGCGATCTGGTGCTCGCTTTTGTAGTTGAAGCCAGCGAACGAGACCGCCGCCACTGTGAGCAGAGTCAACAGGATGGCGGTAAACCGAGCCTCAAATTCGCGGTTCATGGGCTGGGACACCTGCGCGCCGTGATCAGACAAACGACGCCCTTGAGGCATCAGCAACTTCACTGCCACCCTCCAATTCAGCGTAGTTCCGGTAAGTTGCTGCCCTAGAGCAACTTCCACAATTATAGAGACGATTACGGATAGTGGCTATGAATTTTGGAAGCCAGCTTCTGCTTTTCGGGATGCCAAAAATGGAATGAGATGCGAGTTGCCACGTCGGGGGATAACCTAGGCGGTGGGAAGAGGGTCTGGGAGCTGGGTAAGCTTGAGGGGACTGGCGGATATGGTGGATGGCTTGTTTCTGCGGTGAAGTTAGGTGACGTGCCCAAACCCTTTCTTGGTGTTTGAGGGGTTCGAGAACCTTCCCCGTTTCCCGAACCCCTCACTTACTGGGCCCACCCGACTCGCCTCGCTTCGACTCGCTTGGGAGCGGTGAGCAAATCCCGCAAGTGAGTGTGATATTGCGCCCGATTCCTAGAAACGTCCATGGAGCCGGTCTGAAGCCGTCTGAATTGATCTGAAGAAATTTACCGGCGAATGCTTGACAGGGCCAGCCCCACAGAACAGAATTTCTGGCAAGCCAATTTACGCCCGGGTTTGGAGTTGTGCGGACTCGGACGTGTCGCGCCCGTCCAAGCCGGGCGCAAGTTCGGTACTGTCGGGGTCGCAGCATCAGATTCGCTGTAACTGGCCGAGGAGTTTCGATTTGCCCGATAAGAAAGTCCGCTTCGACGATTTCGAACTGGATTACGGCCGTTTTACGCTCTCCCGCAGCGGTCGACCGGTTCGTCTGGAGGGCCTGCCGCTGCAGTTGCTGATGTTCGTGGTTGAAAAGAGGGGTCAACTGGTAACTCGCGAGCAGATCTCCAGCGAACTTGTGGAGCAAGGATGTGTTCGTCGACGTCGAGCAGGGAATCAATACCGCGATCCGCAAGGTCCGCCGCGCCCTCGAGGATGACGTAGACGAGCCCCAATATCTCAAGACGGTGGTCGGGCGCGGCTACCGTTTCGTTGCGCCCACGCTTGAAGAGGATGGCTCCCCGTCGGCTGCGGGGATTGACGGTTTCCGCCGAAGAACTGGGACGGGCCATTATGACCGCAGCCGGACTTGACCCGGACAATCCAAAGGGAACTCCCAAGCCCCCGGATCAATCCTGAACCTCACGTTTGCGCGTTCATAGCAAGCGACGCGCTCACTGCCGAGCCACGGAAAACGTGGTCCAGGGATAAGCGTCCATATCCCGCAATAACCCTTGCTCCCAGCCAAACTCCGGATGCTCCCGCAGATGCTCTTGCGCCTTGAAGTTCTTCCCACATGCATGTCCGGCCGCTGCCGCGAATGACATTTGTGTCACCATCGTCGCGTCGGCTGCCTTGTTCTGCACCGCGCCGGCAATCCCGAAAGGCGGCTGCCACGGCTGCGAGCCCCGCACCGAAAGATCGATGTGCCCGTCGAGCGTGCGCTCGTCGGCCTCTTCTTTCTTCGAAAACGTGTCGTAATGATCCGCCAGGAAACGCTCGCGCGGCAGCCACGTCGATTTTCCCCTTGTACTCGGCCATCAACTGCTCCCAACGGACGTGCCGGGCATTGGCGCTCGCACTCATATCCTTCGGATCGAAATCCGTTTCCTCGCGGATGAGTTTCTCGTTAACCGGGAAATTGGAGCCGACGATGTATCCGTCTTTCTTCCGTTCCAGCGTCACGTTTTTCAAGCCCCAGTTCGAGGCTGGCGATTTCGTTGTTCTTCACGTCGGCGAGCAGCCAGTTGTTGGCGTAGCCTCCGTTGTTGCCCTCTTTCATGATGCGGGCAAAGTCATCAATCGATTTGGAATACTGCGCCGCCTTGCGCGCCCGCACAAACTCCGGAATCCCCGCCGGGTCATAGCCCGAAAAGTGGCCGATCGTCGTCTCCGTAATTGCGATTCCGTCCGAGTTGATGACGAAGTCGTCCGCGCTGTGGATGACCCCCGGCAAGCCCATCCATCAGCATGCGGCTGCCTTTCGCGGGAACAATATCGAAAATGATCGTCCAGCGCTGCCCATCCAGATAGCTGGTCCAGTTGTTGTGCGCGATCACGATCTTGCCGTCCTTGGTATAACTGCCGGTCGCCACAAACGCGCTGCAATGCTCCGGCGCCACCAGCGACGCTGCTGATTGAATGCCGTGCTCCTTGTCGTATTGCTTGACGTAGTATTCCCACTCCTCTGCGCCGTTGAGCGCGACCACGTCCCACAGATCCAGTTTCACGCCCTTGGCGTTGGCGCCCTCCACAATGCCTTGCAATTCTTCGCGATACTCCTGGTCAATGCGCGGCCACATCATGTTGCGAGCCGCGTCGCGAAAAAACTGCCAGTCTTTCTGGTCGTCGTGTGTCTCCTCGAGTTTGGTCACTCGTAACATGTCGTCGATTTCAGCGGCCAGCAGATAGCCATTCTGGAAGCCGATGTCGGCGGGTTGCCCCTCCAGATGAACAAAAGTCCATCCATTTTTTTGCGGCAAGCGGAAAGCTGTGTTTCAGGCGAGCATCGTTAGCGGCCAGTCTGCGCCAACGGCGGGCAACGCAATTGCCGCCAGCAACCATACGAATTCGAGCAGTGCATTTCGGAACATGGACACCCCCACAAGAATGACGGAATTGTAGCAGAGCGGCCAGAAATCCAGCCGTGTGTCACGAACCTACTACGGAGACACGGAGTCACGGAGAAACTCAAGCCGGTCAAACCTCGGGCTTTTCCATTTTTTGAAGTCTTCTGTGCCGCCGTGTGTTCTCAGGTGGATGTAGTTCGCCGTTCTAAAATCAAGCCATGTCTCGCTTCGAACAAATCGTCGATCTCGAAAAGCGCTTTCTTCTCCCCACCTACAATCGTTATCCCGTAGCCTTCGAGCGCGGCAAAGGTGTTTTCCTCTATGACTTCGAAGGCAAAAAGTATCTCGACTTTGTGGCCGGGCTGGGCGTGAACGCCCTCGGCCATGCGCATCCGCGGATCGTGAAGGCGATCCGCGAGCAGGCGGCCCGCATCATTCACATGTCGAATCTCTATTACAACGAATATCAGGGGCAAGCTAGCCGAGCGTCTTTGCCAACTTTCAGGCCTTGACCGCGTTTTCTTTTCGAACAGCGGTACCGAGGCGATGGAAGGCGCCATCAAACTCGCCCGCCTCGCCGGGCACAAAGCCGGAGGCGAAGCCAAATCGCAACTCGTGGCGCTGCAAGGTTCGTATCATGGCCGAACCTTTGGCGCCATGTCCCTGACCGGCCAGGAAAAATATCGCAAGGGTTTCGAGCCCCTGCTCGATAACGTCACCTTTGTGGCGCAGAACGACGTCCAGGTGCTGGACACGCGCCGTCAATGCCAACACCTGCGCTATCGTGCTCGAACCCATTTTCGGAGAAGGCGGCATCCTCGAATGTTCGGAAGAATTCCTGCTCGCGTGCCGCACTCTTGCCGATCATCATCACGCCGCTCTGATCTTCGACGAGATCCAGTGCGGTCTCGGACGCACCGGCAAGATCTTCGCCTTCCAAAGTTTCGGCGTGGTGCCCGACATCGTAACCATTGCCAAGCCGATCGCCGCCGGAGTTCCTCTAGGAGCGTTCTTGTCGAAGCAACACTTCGCCGACGCAATTTCTCCCGGGCAACACGGCACGACATTCGGCGGAGGTCCGCTTGCCTGCCGCGTCGGCCTTGAATACCTCGCAATTGTGGAAGAAGAGCGTCTGCTCGAAAACGTTGTGAAAGTCGGCGGCTACCTGCATCAGCGACTCCAGGAATTGGTCGACAAATATGCCGCAACCCGCGAGGTCCGCGGCCGAGGATTCATTCAGGGTCTCGTGCTCGACATTCCCGCGCGCCCATTAGTCGAGCAGGGATTGGCCGAGGGCGTGCTGTTCAACGTGACCCAAGACACCGTTCTGCGCTTCTTGCCACCCTTCCTGCTGGAAGAAAAGCACGTGGATAAAGGCATTCGGGTGCTGAAGAAGTTGCTGGGAAAGAAAAGGAAGAAAGCGAATTTAGAGACGGGGCTTGCGTCTGTTGCGGCGAACTGAAAAAGTAGGGGAGCCGTTTTTAGCTCCCCCCAAGCATAGAGGCGATATCAATTAGTAAGAACCTGTCGGCGAGGATTTCGTTGCCCACAGAAACACAAAATCCCGAAGAAAAATTCGTTCCTGCCGGCGCCAGCAACCCGAGCCAGAGGCGGCGGCAATTGGAGTTACCCAGGAGCCGCAAGTCCTGGTTGAGGAGCACTGGCTCGATCTCCCTGACGGGCGCATGCGCTACCTCAGGGCCGGGTCTGGCCCAGCGCTCATTCTGGTTCATGGGCTGATGGGCTATTCCTTTTCCTGGAGATTCACCATCCCGTCGCTCGCGCCCCACGCGACCGTGTATGCCATCGACAATCTGGGCGCCGGTTTCTCGACCGCAACCGAAGGCATGGACTGCACCGTACGAGCCACAGCCGAGCGCGTCCTGCAGTTCGCGGATGCTCTCGGCATTCAAGATTTCGATCTGCTCGGAACGTCCCACGGCGGAGGCGTCGCCATCATGGTGGCTGCCATCTCTGCGGAGGGCAAGGATCCGCGGTTGCACCGACTGGTGCTGGTGGCTCCCGTCAATCCCTGGTCGCCACATGGCAAGCGTCTGGCGCCGTTTCTCGGCACTCCTTTGGGCTGGCCTTTTCTTCCGCAACACCATCGAGCGCTGGCGTTCCTTCGATTACCTGTGGCTGCGCCGCCTGTTTGGCGACGGAACAAAAATTCCGCCCGATTCGCTCGCAGGCTATCGCATGCCTGTGAGCAAGAATCACGCATTCCGTCATGCTGCGCGCATTGTGAAGAACTGGACCGCGGACCTCGCGGAACTGGAAACCGCGCTCCCCAAAATTCGCGATTATCCCACGCTGCTCATCTGGGGAACGAGAGACCGCGCTGTCGATTTTCGATCCGCCGAGCCGTTGCGCCAGAATTTTCGCGATGCTCGTCTGATAGCATTCGAGGGCGTCGGCCATCTGCCCTACGAAGAAGCGCCGGAGGATTTCAACCGCGTCCTCCGTGATTTTCTAAAGTTTCGTATTTGAAGTTTCGTATCTAAAGTTTTGTATCAGACCATCGCTTTAGCGATGCCGCAAGCGGTGAAAATCAGACGCCCCTTTAGCGGCGGGATGTCTGTCCCCGTTTTTTCTCCAACCTGCTAATCTTTCCCTACTGGCACTCGACCCGATCCCGATTCATGCACATTTCCCACTTTCTCCGCGAATTCATCGCCAACTACGGTTACTGGGCCGTAGCCCTGGCCCTACTCGCGGAAAGCGCAGGCCTACCCGTCCCCGGTGAGATCACGCTTCTGCTGGCGAGCTTTCTGGCTTATTCCGAACATCGGCTTCAAATCGGGTGGATCATCGTGGTCGCCACCTGCGCCGCCACGCTCGGCGGCAATCTGGGCTATGCCCTCGGCCAGTATGGAGGCCGTCCGCTTCTCGACCGTTATCAACGTATCTTTCGCATTAGGCCAGCTACGCTCGAACACGGCGAGAAAATATTTGCACGCTACGGAGCCCTCGCCATTTTCTTTTCCCGCTTCATCTTCGGCATGCGCGTTTTTGCCGGACCGCTGGCTGGCGTCCTGCGTATGCGCTGGCGAGCTTTCACTCTCTTCAACTTTCTGGGTGCTGCGGCCTGGGTAACGCTCATGGCCGGAGTCGGTTATTTGTTCGGACAACACTGGCGCACCCTGATGCGGGTCATGCAGCGCTTCAATATCGCGGTTCTGATTGTGGCCAGTGTCGTGATCCTCATTTTGTGGTGGAGATATCGCCGCCAACCCACACTCGAGTCCACGCCAGAGAACGATTGATGGCGGTCGCCTGCGCTGAGGCACTGGTGGAGTCGCCGTCACACGAACCAACAGGCCGGAGTAGTTTTGGCACGTCGGCAGTATATTTGCCAGTCCACCGATCTTCCGTCACTTCCACGCGCGCCTCCGCCGTCATATCCTGACAGAAGTATCTCCTGGCACTGGAGAACCTTGTGATTCCAGAACCCACGACAACCAGCCCGCATTCCGCCACGGCTTCGCGCTTGCCGCGGTTGCGACTTTCGCAGGTCTGGGTGCGATTCCTTTTGGCTATCGTCGGCCTGATGCTGGCCTTCGCTACCGCGCTTTTTTCTACCGTAGCTCGTGAGTCGGGCAGCGTCTGGGGTACGGTCATTCTGGCGTCGGCGGCACTCTTGCTTGCCACCTTCGTCGGCCTGACCACGGTTCCTTATCTGGCGCGGCGGGTGGTTGCGACCCGCATGCGCGAAGCCATGGATTACGACGTCACGCGCGCGGGCATGATCTACATCCTGATCAGCGTCGTGATCGGAATCGCCGCCATCAATACCGGAAACAACCTGCTCTACGTTGTCGTCGCTGCGTTGCTCTCTGCCATCCTGGTTTCGGGCGTCGCCTCGGCGCTGGTGCTCCGCAGTCTCGCACTCGATGTCCATTTACCCGAACATGCCTTTGCCGGCCGCCCGATGCTGGCACGCCTGCTCCTGCGCAACGCCAGTTCGTGGCTGCCATCCTTTTCCGTACGCGTAGTTCCCGCCAAGCGCAAATATAAATCTTCCGCCCACTGGCGTTGGGAAGCTTCCACTTTCGGTTGGCCTCGCAATCGCGCTCCGCAGAACCAGTGGTTCCAGTTGCCGGATCGCCGTCTGCGGCGCGTACCCGACGCAGCAGAGAAGCCCATCCTGCAGGAATCCGTCTATTTTCCTTTTCTCGCCGCCGGACAGGAGCTTCGCGCCGACCTCGAAATGAGCTTCCCTTCCCGTGGGCGCTACTCGGAAAAAAACTTTGGTCTGGCCACGCGCTTTCCCTTCGCTTTTCTGATGAAAACCCGTCGCATTAATCTGGCTCGCGAACTGATTGTCTATCCCGCCGTCGAGTCCACCGAACAGTTCATGGAAGTTCTTCCCATGGTCACCGGCGAATTCGAAACTTTTGTGCGTGGGCGCGGCCACGATCTTTATCTCATCCGCGAGTACATGCCCGACGATTCCGCCCGCCATGTGGACTGGAAAGCCACGGCCCGCACCGGTGCTCTCAAAGTGCGCGAGTTCAGCCGCGAAGATGAGCGCAAGCTTCGCATCGTATTTGACAACCCCGCGCCCGGAGTCCTGTCGCCCTCCGTGTATGAGCGAGCAGTGCGTCTGGCGGCCTCGCTCGGATGGCACTTCCATCACGAGGATGTTGAAGTTTCCTTCGTTGCGCCGGGTCTGGAGCCCACCGAGGACGTCTTTGCCTTCCTCCGCTATCTGGCGCTGGTCGAGCCGCAGGAGGCGACACCGGTCTTCAGTCGTCTTCGGGCCAGCGATGATTACAACCTGATTGTCACCGCCCGCGACGCTGCCGAAATTCCCGTCGCTTTGGCTGCCAGATCCTACGTCATTTCGCCGGGCACAGATCGAAAAACATAGCCTCTGTGAGGACGACCTTCTGCCCCGCCGTCGCGCCATTTTTTTCTTCCACCCAAGGGAATTTCGACATATACTCCAGCCGGGCAGACATCAAACGGTTTTGCTTCCTTCGTCTAGTACGAATCTGACGCTGCTTGCCGGGCACGCCGCTTTCCGGCACAAAACCCCAGGAGGTGCAAATGTTGATCTCTGATCTGCTCAAGAATCAAGTTCTCATATCCGCTGAGGTCGACCAGACCGTGCTCGAAGTCGCGCGGTTGATGGTGCAGCACAACATCGGCGCCGTACCGGTACTCCAACATGGTGAACTGGCCGGGATTTTCTCCGAGCGCGACTTGATGACCCGCGTGGTGGCCGATGGCAAGGATCCCGCCCGCACTCCGGTCAGAGAGGTCATGACCGAAGATCCCCTGACCGTCGCGCCGAACGATTCTCTGGAAACTTGCATGACTCTGATGAAGCGCCATAGCTTTCGGCATCTGCCCGTTTGCGCCGGACGTGAAGTGAAGGGCGTGATTTCCTTGCGCGACATTCTGCTCCACAACCTCGACGAAAAAGACGATGAAGTGCGCATGATGCGCGCCTACCTGCATTCCACGCCCGACGCAGGATAGCCTTGCCCTCCACACCGGTTTTGTCTGGAGAGCCGAATCTCGAGTTCCGTTCCGCACGACCGTGCTCCACAGGGTAATGGTTACTAAGGTTACCTAAGTGGGTTGACCCCGCGGGGCCCTCTGCTTGAGGATGTGGTTGAGGGGTAGGCGCGCTGGTCGCGTTCTTCCCCAGTCATCTGTCCATGACTTGGCTACGGCCATCCCGTCGTCCTTGTATTTGTGGTGCGCTCAACCGATCCTGCAATCGGTGGTGGCGGCCATCCTGTGGCGACGCAAACTGCACAAGCAGTTTCCCGTATTTTTCTTATTCCTCGTGGTGCAGGTTGCGATTTTTTGCCGTCCTCTTTCCACTTTCGCTCGCCCACAGCCTCAAGATGTATTTATCTTTTTCTGGCTGGGCGAGGCGGTCAACGCCGTTCTCGGTTTCAAGATCATTCATGAGATTTTTCTCGATGTGTTTCGTCCCTACCACACGCTGAAAGATCTGGGCACGCTGCTGTTCCGTTGGGCGGGCGTGGTGATGCTGCTGGTTTCGGTCGTAGTCGCTTTTTCGAATTCCTTCGACCAGAGTCCACTGCTTCACGCCCTGACCACTCTCCAGCGCTCGGTCCGTATCGTGCAGATTGGCCTTATTCTTTTCTTGCTCCTGTTTTCGCGTTTTCTCGGAGTATCCCGCAAGCAGATCAGTTTTGGCATCTCGCTCGGCTTTGGGCTTTTCGCCGGTGTGGATTTGATGATGTATGCGTTGAATTCGGGAGGATTTGTCAGGCCAGGCATCTTCAACCTGATCAACATGTCGGCCTACAACCTGGCCATTTTTGTCTGGCTGGGCTACTCGCTCTCGCGTCAAGCGTCTGCGCGGGGCTGCCAACCACTTGCAGACCCAGCGCTGGGAACAGAGCTTGGCCGATCTCCAGCATCCCGTGCCTTCCGATTCGCTGATCCCGATGTTCGAAGGCATGGTGGAGCGCGCATTTTCGCGAAGCTCGAATCTGGAAGCGGCGGAAGGTCATTTCCCGTTCGAGCCCGCGCCCCTGAACCACCTCGAGCCAACTCGGCGGCAGCGGGGTCCAAGAACCGGCCGTAGCCCCTCAAAACCGCTGATCCGCGAAAACCTTGTCAAGAGGATTTCTTTGGCGCGTCGCAACACCCTTTTCCCAACCAGTCTACGGACGCTGTTTTTCTTCAAGAATTACTTTAAGAAAACAAGCGTAAATACAGTTCGTATTGCCTGGCAAACGACAACTCTAATTTTCGACACTCCCCAGAAATGTCGCATAATTCTGCACACTCCATCTAACCTCCAATTAATCAGAATGTTGCAGTGCTGTGTATAATGCCCCACGCTGGAGGCTGACAGTTCTGTGGCGGCCTCTGGCAGACCCTAAGGAGAAAGAAAACTATGAAACGTTCACTCAGGGCACTACTGATTCTGGTAGGTCTGGTAGGTACATTCGCGTATGCCGCCGTCCCGAAAGTTCCTTCTCATGACGCGCCGGTACCGCTATGCGACCCATGGAGAGACCCTAACTGCAGCATGCCCCCGGCCTAAAGATTAAGTTCTTTAGGTGGCGGGTTAACGAGCACGATGACGCTGCAATTTGCGTCACATATAGCAATTTTTCGGGCTGGCCTCCGTGGCCAGCCTCTTTTTTTACTTATCTCGTCTACCCGGAGTTTCAGATTCCGTCTTCGCTTCCGCTGCCGATGATGTCTCTTCCGATTCTTCTGCTTCCTTCCCGGAAGATTCCGCTTCGTCGCTGTTGTTGCTGAAGTATTGCACGATGATCGAAACCCGCCGGTTCGACGGATCCAGCGGATCTTTGGCGGTGCGCAGACGCTGGTCCGCAAAACCGCGCACTTGTGAGACCTGATCGCCCGCGCAATCCCGACTGCTGCATCAGCGTCGCGCCGCGTTCGCCCGGTCGGCGGAGAGTTCCCAGTTGCTGTAGCTGCTCTCGCCGGCAAACGGCTTGGCGTCAGTGTGTCCTTCCACCGAAATGTGATTGGGAATTTTTCCTAGTTCCGCCGCCAGCAGCGTCAGCAACTCCCGTCCCGCTCTTATTCAGTTCGGCACTGCCGCTGTCGAAGAATGTTCCGCCCGCCGATTCCAGCAACTCGATGCGCAGACCTTCCGAGGTCACGGTCATCTCGATATTTTTTTTCAGATTATTCGAGGTCGGTGATGCTCCGGATGCTCTTTTGCAAGCTCTTCTTTAAGTTGCGCTCATGTTTTCCTTGGTCAGTTGAAAATTCTCGCCCGATCCGGCCATGCTGCTTGTTGCCCTGCTCGTCCCGTTCATGCTGCTGCCGGTCAGCTTTCCGGTCCCGGTGGGATCTTTGAAGTAACCGCTGATGGCCACCTGAATCGGCTTGCTGGTGTTCATCAGCCACAGCACAATGAACAGTGCCATCATGGCCGTCACAAAGTCGGCATAGGCGACCTTCCACGCGCCGCCGTGATGGCCGCCATGCCCGCCTTTTTTCTTGATGACGATGATGGGTGGATGTCGGCATGGCCGCTGTTTATCCCGCCGTCGCTCCAGCCGCAGCATCCGGTGCCGCCGTCGCCTCTGGCGCCGCTACTGCTTCGCCTGCCCCCGGCAAGCCTCTTCGACCGCCGCAAAGGTAGGACGCATATGCCCGGGCACTGTGCGCCGCCCAATTTCGACCGCCATGATCGGGGCAATCCCTTTCAGAAATGCGATCATGGTCACCCGCAACACCATCAGAAATGCGTGCTCCTCATCCGCTATTTTGCCCATGCGCGACGCCAGCGGCCCCACCAGCCCGTAGCACAGCAGAATCCCCAGAAATGTTCCCACCAATGCCGCCGCCACTTTCTTCCCGATTTCTTCCGGAGGTCCGCCCAGTGCGCCCATCGTGATCACCACGCCCAGTACCGCCGCCACAATGCCGAGCCCTGGCAGCGAGTCCGCCATCGTCGTCAACCCTGACACCGGCTCGCTGGCCTCGTGATGATGGACTTCCATATCCGCCTCCAGCATCTGATCCAGATCGAACACTTCCACTCCGCCACTAACCGCCATTCGCATCGTGTCGCAAACGAAGGCCACGGCATGGTGATTCGTCACAAAATCTTTGTACTTGGAGAGCAACGCGCTCTTGTCGGGCTCCTCGATGTCCGTCTCCAGCGCCACCAGGCCTTCCTTGCGCGCCTTTTGTAGCAGTTCATACATCATCTTCAACGAATCGACATAACGCTGCGTACTGAACTTCGAGGACCCAAACACTCCAATGACTCCGCTGATCATCTGCTTCAAAGTGTGGACCGGATTCGAAATCAGTACCGTGCCCAACGCTGCCCCGCCAATGATGATCAGCTCCGCCGGTTGCATCAGCACCTTGATGTTGCCGTGCTCCATCAGGTAGCCCGCCACAATGCAGCCGAAAACAACCACGATCCCAATGATCGAAAACATGCAACCTCATCCTCGCTAGCGTCCAGAATTGTTGCCGCCGCTCGCCGCAACCACCTTCGCCGAGCGCGCTGGACGTGAAGGCTTCATTTCGCGTAGAAGTGTTTCCAGTCCCGTGCCCGCGCTAGCCACGGTATAATCTGCCTCCGCCTCGATCGGAAAATGGTCTCCCCACCACGACACTTCCGAATGGTTCAGCAGATTGCACAAAATTTCACCCGTGATGGCCACCATCATCGGACTGGCCGAGGTCAGCACCACCAGAAATTCGTTTTCGTCCCAGCATCCCAGAAAACTTTCTGCCTCCAGACTCTGGCGCAACGTATGCGCCGCCGTTCGTAAGAATGGTGCCACCGCTTGCGGACCGTGTTTCGGCCCGAAATTCCTTCAGCCCCAGCAGCCGAATGCGCAGCAGCCCAAACCCGATGTGCGATTGCTCCAGCGTCGCCATGCATTCGCGCAGCACCGCTCGCGTCACGCGTCGCGATGGAATTCCCGTGTTCGTGTCCAGGCATCCGTACATGGTCGCGCCCGACGACTCGTCGCGATTGGCAAACACTTCTTCAAACATCACGGTTGCCCCGCCGATGGCGTCGCCGTATTCCAGAATCGGCCGCGTGTGAATCCGCACCGCTGTGCGATGCCCATTCTTGTGTAAGGAAAAGGCTGTGCAGCGCTGCGGTTTTCGCAGATTGAGTGTCATCGCCACCGGACAGTGCTCGCCGCTCAAACTGTTGCCACGCCTGTCGCATACCCGCATCGCATCTTCCACCACGTGTCCCACCACATCATGGGAGAGGTGTCCCGTGATGCGTTCTGCCCCGTGATTCCAAAAGCGGATTCGCCGTTCCTGGTCCACGATATAAATTCCCACGGGCAAGTCCTCGACCAGGTGACGGAATAGCTTCGGGTTCTCGAGCAGATTAGAGAACATAGTGGACGCGCCGCCTGCTACTTTTATCGGCGTTAAAGGGTGGAACTTCAGAAAGACTTAGAGGGAATTTTCGGACTGTCTTTGACGCTAAATGACTTAGCGGTAAGGTATTTTAGAATGTGCGAGCTAGCGGCTTTACGATGAGGAAAATGTTACAGAGGGTAGAGGGCGATTTTCCCTCTAACTTGCCTATTTGAGGGGAGAATATTTCGTGAAACGGATCTCCTAAGTTTCGAAAACCGCGAGATTTGGGGCCAGACGGGGAAGTCCCACGTTCCACGCACTAACGTTCAGAAGGCGAAGCGAGCACCGATTGTTGGAGCACAGTTGTTGTCGGAGTAATAAGGGACGCCGGGGCCATGAGGGATGGCGATGGCCAAGCCACCGGTCACCCAGGAATACGCAACTCCGGCAAAAGTGTCGAAACGCTTGGTGAAGTGATGATCCACATAAAAGGACCCCTCGTTAAGGGTGCCTGCGCAGGAACTGCGGAACCCGGCTGCGGGCGAGCAGGTCTGCGGAACACGGAAGTCGTTCTGCCGTTGTTGATACCAGGCGATAGTGAAGTCGGTTTTGCTGCGATAGGTGTACTTCGCGCCCGTCCACCAGATGTTCAGCAACTTCTCGGAATCAAGATTGTTGTCTTCGACTCCGCTCATGAAATAACCGCCTTGGTCCGAGGCTCCAACGCCCAACGGGTTCGACGGGTTATTCTGCCAGATGTATTCGTACCCGGCAAAAAATTTGAATGGGTCCCACTTATATTTGGCAGCGATCATCACCGCGTTGTTGTCGGTCACAATGCCATATACAGTGTCGTTCGGGTCGATCAGATTGGTTCCAGTGATCTGGTTTGTATTGATGCTGTCGATGGTGGACTGATATGGCGCCGACGGACTCTGAGGCCCGAGCAAGGGGTTCAACACGCTGATCGCCTGGTTGTAATGTTGGAAGACGAGGTCGGCGGAGAACTTGCCCGCGTCGCCGCCGAGGTCGAATCCCCAGGCGTTGTTGTGTGCCTCTTGGGGCGTGCAGGGCGTAGCTCCAGGAACTCCAGCGGCGGCACTCCAGGTTGAGGAGGCGGAGTAGCAGCCGGCGGAGCCGTCGGCGAATTTGTACATCGCGCCGAAATGGACGGGGCCAATGGCGATGCGGTATTTCACGGCGTCATCCCAACGGCTGTCCTCGGTGTCACCGCCGCCGGCCATCGTGCCGTTATACCCGATGTAGGAAAAGGCATAGGCACCCCCAGCCGGATCGTACTGCAGCATGGCATCGGTACCGAGAGAGCGTTGACGACCGAAAGTCAGCGTGCCGAAATGCGCAGACGATATACCGCCATAGTATTCGTCATTGAAGGGTTGACCCGCGCGCGCACCGTCGATGGCAATCGAATAGCTGGCCCGGGGAAGGCCATTATTGATGATGTCAGTCTTTGACGCATTGGCGAGCAGGCCGGACTGCGGATTGATGCCAGTGGAGACGTTGAACACAACCGACCAGCCGTGCGCAAACTCTTCCTTGCCCCGGATGCCGAGACCCGTCTGCTGCAGGTTGTTCGGTGCGACGACGAATCGATGTTGATAGCCGTTTCGGTTGACCAGAGATTCGCCTTCATAGTTATAGCCGTTTTCCGGCAAGCCGTGGCTGACCCAGCCGACGCCGATGTCATAGGCACCGTACACGGTGATGCCGTGCCAGGTCAGCGTGCAATCGGTGGTGGCGAACTCATGGCCGCTGGCGCAAGTGTCGGGGGCGCTCCGCTGCATCTTAATGTCGATCGTGGTGTTCTGGCCGACCGCCAGGCTGATTCCCGTGCGTGTTTCATCGACAAACCCCTGTTTTGCCGCTCGAATCTGGAAGGGCCCTGCAGGCAGGCCAGACGCCTGAAAGCGCCCCGTGCCGTCGGTTGCGATTGTGCGCGTTGCACCTGTGTCGACGTTGCTGATTGTCAGAGCGACATCGCGAAGGGCTGCGCCGTTTTGATCCGTCACGATGCCGGATAGGCTTGCTCCCATTTGGGCCCACGTCGGGAATGCCGCCATCGCAAGCCACAAAGGCAGCAAGAAAGTTCGGGCCAGCAGCAGTGTTCGAGCCGTTGAAATGTGGATCTGCGAGCGGTCAGAGCGTTTCACGATATGGGCCACCTTTCTTGAGAATCTGAAAGTGTATAGCACATATTGTTTTTCTGTCTATTCCTATATCTTTCTATGCGTATATATAAAAGATTGCCGGGATCGAAGGGCGAGGGACCCCGGGTATTGACCGTGTACTTCATTGTCTGTACGATTTTGTTCCGATGCAGAAGAAGCGCAAATCCGCACGCGATGCGGAAGAACTGCTGCAACTTCGCGACGCGGCGTTGGAGTTAGGCATCAGCTTCCCTACCATCAAGCAATGGATTTACAAGAAGAAGATCCGCAGCATCCAGACGGCGGGGGGACACCACCGCATCCCGCGGAGTGAAGTAGACAAGCTGCTCTTCAGGACACGAGGTGGAACGGAAGAAGAACGGAAGGAGATTGTCCGCCGCTGCAGCGGGCGCAATCAACTTGTGGGACGCATCGATTCTGTTCGCATGAGTGGTCTGATGGCAGAAATAAAGATCTCTATTGGTGGCCAGCAGATTACGTCGATTATTACTGCAACTTCGGCGCGAGAAATGCAGTTGAAGGCGGGACAGACGGCAGCCGCCTTGATCAAGGCTACCGAGGTCATGATTCTTCGGGTCTGATATGAGGAACTTCTGATATTGAGAACTAAGGTGTTAGCTTGAATACTACGCCGCATCCGTGATATGCGGAACATTCGAGGCTCCCTTCTCGATCGCCGCCTAGTGTGGTGCCGTAAAAGACGGAAATAGGGTTGTAGCAAAGGCCGAAACCGGGCTGGTACGGGCGTCGGTTATGAGGCCGAGGCCCAGCTGCGGAAGTCCCATCCGTCAAGGACCTGGATTTTACTTCTCGAAACCTCTCCTGCAGTCGTGCATCTAATTCCAGCGATAGAGATGTTTACCTCCTGGTTCCGGAAGGATCCACCCGGTCTGCATTGGAAGCGGGGGAGCGTTCGTTTTGAGTGGTCGTAAAGCAATCCTGTTAGGGATCCAAAGGTTCTCGAATGAGAACGCATTTTTGGGTCTTGGCTTTGCCCTAGTGCTGCTTATTTGCTGCGGGATGGCGAGTGCGCAGACTGGGGGACCTATTGAGCGTGGTCCCTTGGGCGGCAAAACATTTGCCGAAGGCGCTTCTCCCTCCACTTCGGATGAGTCGGAGCAGAAGAACCAGGATCTGGGCAGCCAGGCAGCCAAACTCGGAAGCGTCGTCGGTACGGTCCTCGACCAGTCGGGAGCGGTGAGCGTGGGCAAGGTGATCCGGCTCACTCCGCAGGATCAATCCGATTATCGAGAGGTCATTACCGGTGACAATGGGCAGTTCTCCTTTTCGAACGTTCCTGCCGGCCACTTCCAACTTTCGGTAAGTTCGACGGGGTTCGGAAACGAAGTGTACTCGGGGGATCTCGCGCCAGGGCAGACTTTTCTTGCGCCACCGATCGTTCTCTCGGTGGCCACGGTCGTCACCGAAGTAAAGGTGTCCGCAGACTCGGTGGAAGTCGCAACCGAAGAGATTCGAGAGCAGGAACACCAGCGTGTGCTCGGCTTCATTCCCAATTTCTATGTGAGCTACCGCCCAGACGCGGCCCCTCTGACTACGAAATTGAAGTTTCAACTGGCGTGGAAATCAACGACGGACGTGGTCACGCTTGGGGGAGCTGCTTTTCTAGCCGGGCTTCAGCAGGCGGGGAATGAATACTCAGCGTTCGGGCAGGGGGCGCAAGGGTATGCCAAGCGCTTCGGCGCGGTCTACGGGGATGTGGCTGCGTCCACATTTCTCTCCGGTGCTGTTTTTCCATCCCTCCTGAAGCAAGACCCTCGTTATTTTTTTCGCGGGACGGGGAGCAAGAAGAAGCGTTTGCTTTACGCGATCAGTAACTCGGTCATGTGTAAGGGCGATAACGGACGCTGGCAAGCCAACTACTCCAACATAGCGGGAGTTGTCTCCGGCGCGGCAATTGTGTCCACTTATTACCCCTCGCAAAACCAAGGGCTGGAGATCCTTCAGAACAGCCTGATCCGAATGGGCGAAAGTTCTCTGGCGGGTGTTGTACAGGAATTCGTTTTACATAAGCTCACCAAAGTCGGTCGTCGCCAGGACTCGCCTCTCGCGTCGCCGCCCGACACTGTCTCGGCTTCTACGTCCAGCAAGCCTTAGGGCTGCTTATGGGCGTAAAAAAAGACCAAGAAGAAATCTTCCTAGCCTCGGCAATTGTTTCCGCTACTTTATTTGTGAAAGTGAGACCTCGTGAACAGTTAGAAGTTGCCGTAACAAGCTTGTCAAAAATCGGACTCAGGTCTTGCCTTTGTGAGGACTGATTGGTTACTAGTTGGTATCGGAGAGCCTCGATTGGCGATCTTTTGGAATCAATAACTTACGGTCATTATCTTGCCAAGTCTTTGATAAATAAGGGGTTATTTTGGATCCGGCCGGGCGGAATCTTGTCAATAGGGAGAAATTACACGAATTGGGCTAAGTGATAGCAATTGCGGGCATTATTTCGTCGGTGAAAGTGTCCGGTGCACGGGTCGTAAATGAGATAATAGAGTTAGATAGAGAAAAAAATCAGCGCGGCCTTGGGCCGCGCTTTTTTTTGGTCTCAGGTCTCAGGTGTCAGGTGTCAGGTGTCAGGTGTCAGGTCTCAGGTTCGGGCGTTGGGCAAAAGCAAAAACGGAGGCGGGGGGAATCATGTTTAGGTATCCGGTGGATATGCGGCGGTGTCAGCATATCAAGACGAATGGGACGCAGTGTGGATCGCCGGCGATTCGAGGTGGAAAATTCTGTTATCACCATCGGGAGTGCCGCGCGGAGCGGGTGACGGTTAAGGGCGCAGATGGGAAGGCGAGCGAGGTTCTGGTGCCGGTGTTCGAGGATGCGCACTCGATCCAGACGATGGTGCGGCAGGTGGTGATGCTGATGCTGGAGGACAGGATCGACGACAAAAAAGCGGGGCGGGTGCTGTATGCGTTGCAGATTGCGGGGTCGAATTTGAAGCATATGGAGGCGGAGAAGCCGCGTCCGGTGCAGGTTGTGGTGGATCCGGGGAAAGTGGCGGAGACGCCGCTGGGGATGACCCCGTGGTCGGGGAACAAGATGGGACACGAGCTGGAGGATACGGAGGTTGGGTTCCAAGGGGAGATGGCGGCGAACCTGAAGCGGGAGGCACGCGCGGTTCGGGAGCGGTTTAGAATGCATCGAGCGGAAGCGCAGACGCTGGCGCGCGAGATGAAGGAATATCTTGCGAGGGAACCAGAACTGAGTCACGAGGAGCTGCGGAGAAGTATGGCTATCATTGCGCTCCAGATAGAGGAGAATTTGGTGGAGTGAGAGATGGGAGGGGGCGGTCATGCATCGGGATGAGTCAAAATCAAATCGGCGTTACGACGAGAACATCTGCGTCAAATGAGTGATGCGGAGCAATTCCAGCACGCCAGGTGTCATGTTGGCGAGTTCAAGGATGCAAAACCCTTGCTTGATGGCGGAGGCCTTGAGGCCAACCAACGCTCCGAGGCCGGAGCTATCCAGATGTTTCACATCACCCAGGTCGATAATAATGTGACCGCCAAGAGGAATGAGGGGCTGCACCAATTTTTTCATTTCACCCGCGGTGTTACTGACAAGCTCGCCATGACACTTGATTGTCGTCACTCGATCTCCGTTTTCGTCTTTATCTTTCGACTTCTCAAGTTCACAGTGGAACGAACCATCGCGTGCCATAGTTGCGCTCGTTGATGCCGAAAAAAGTTTAAATCCAAATGTCCGCCCCCCCCAAAAAGGTATCAAGTCGCCGAGGTTCAACGAGTAGTTGTCGTAGGATGCGATAGCTACGGGGTAAGATGTTGGCGTCTAGAACTCCGATGAGTGTCCTTAACAATCTCAAGCTCTGGCTGTCCCCGCCGCGAATGACCGACCCAGACTTCGGGAAGTTGATATTCATGCATATGGGCAAGCACCCCGAGCGGTCGTACTGGGAATGCGAGTGGACCTTCCCCGCGACAGGTGAAGTCGTCGGAATAACGCTGCGAGGCGGGGAAAGTGGCCCGAACGCTGATGCAAGACAGTTTTACCTAGCCTTGCCATCCCGATACGAATCTATCCTGAAAGCATGCCGCCCCAGATTGGAGCAGGTTTTCCGTGATTGGCGAAAACCGCCATTGCCACAAGACATCTTCACAGTAGTCAAGCTGATGAGCTTTGGAGTTGAGAACCCGCAGGAGAGGCCCGTTCAGTGGGACGTAGGGTTTGAAACCACGGATGATGACTGGCTCGGGATTACGATACCGTTCGTGGGCGATACGACGATGGACCCAGTCGTCGATACGTAAGGCTGATGAGTGAAATCGCGATTTATCGACAGTTACACAATGATCCAAGGGTGTAAACTCCCGGCCATGTGTTGTTTCGCGTCAATAGTGTGCGTTCTTATCGCCTGTCTTGTGAGTCCTGCGATCAGCCTCGCGCAAGCGTCGGGCATGTCGGTCAGCACAACGGGCGTCTCGGTGGCGAAGTTGGTCGAACCAGTTTATCCACGATTGGCGCGGCAGGCACATATCACAGGCATCGTGAACATCGAAGTTCGTGTTGCGCGGAACGGCAATGTCCAATCTGCAACTGTAATCAGCGGGCACGCGATGCTCAGAGACTCCGCCCTGCTCAGTGCTCGGCAATCGCAATTTGAATGTGAGCCGTGCAGTGCAGACGTATCGTCCTATTCGCTCGCGTATGAGTTTCGACTTGTGGCACCAGACTTGAAGAAAGATTGCATGAAGTGGACGGATGAGGAGCTTAACGCGCACTCGGTCGAGTTCGACAGTGTCCACGCTCGGGTCACCGTTTCCGCGATGGAGCAATGGACTTGCGACCCGTCGGTGGAATTGCACAGAGTGCGTTCCGTAAAATGCCTGTATCTGTGGAGATGTGGAGTCCTTCGTTAAAAACAGGTAACTGTTCAAAACGATGTTTCGACAACTACGGCTGCTCTTTGATGATACTGTCCATCTCAGCAACGAGCTTGGCGGCCTTAACACGGCAGTTCGCCGCGAGCTTTCGAGCTTTTCTACTGTTCGGGACAACCACGTCGTAGAAGTGGGCTGCCTCTTGGAGAACTTCGATACTGTTCGGATCAAGACTTAAAGCTCTTTGCAGACATTCCTCAATCTCAGCCAGATTTCCGCCATCAGACAATTGAAGCCTGACAGCGCGGTCTACAAGCTCAAACGAAGCGATACGGTTATTCTTCTTCGGCATTCCCGAACATCTTAGCAGTCAACTGTTGTAAGCAGGCATTTGCGCTAAGAACTTGGTAGTTGGTACGGACGGGATGTTGCTATTCCGGTTGCGACCCGGGCTGTGAATCGGGACATCTTTTGGATGCCATTAAGGTGGTGATGTTGCGGTTGCGGTGGCGGCACTCGCACACTTGCAGGCATGAAACCCGAGGGAGTCGGGGCTAACTGCGAGCTTCCCGAACCGGGTGTAAAATTAAGGGTCGCGAAGCTCCGCGCCAACATCGAATACTAGCGTCCCTTAGAAAGGAATCTCCTATGGCAACTATGGAAGCCCCGCCCCGCCTGCAAATCCGCCTTCATCAAGGTCCATTTAAAAACGAAGCGTTCGTCGATTTCACTAAAGAAGACAACGTGCGCAAGATGCGCTCCGCGATCGAGAAAGTGCGGGGCCAACTCGGCCGCGAGTATGACCTGATCATCGGGGGCAAGCGCAGCAAGACCTCCGACAAGATTCGCTCCATCAATCCCGCGAAGCCCTCGGAAGTAGTTGGCGTTCACCAGAAAGCTGGCAAGGAGCACGTCGAGCCTGCCGTACAGGCCGCTTCTCAAGCGTTCAGTCACTGGAGTCACACTTCGGTTGAAGAGCGTGCGTCGCTCCTGTTTCATGTAGCCGATGTGATGCGAGAGCGCAAGCTGGAATACATGGCTTGGCTGGTGTTTGAGGTTTCCAAGAACTGGTTCGAGGCCGATGCCGATATCTCCGAGACCATCGACTTCTGTGAGTTTTACGCGCGCGAGGCGCTGCGCTTGGCGAAGGTTGAGCCGCCCGTACAATTGCCGGGAGAGCGCGACACCCTGACTTACATTCCACTGGGCGTCGGTGCGGTAATTCCACCCTGGAACTTTGCCTCCGCCATTATGGCCGGTATGACGGTCGCTTCGATCGTCAGCGGCAACACGGTTGTGCTGAAGCCGTCCACCGATTCGCCGACAATTGCGGCGAAGTTCGTGGAACTGCTTGAAGAATGCGGTATGCCCGAGGGTGTCGTGAACCTCTGCCCTGGCGGCGGCGCGAGTTTTGGCGATGCGCTGGTGGCGCATCCGAAGGTTCGTTATATCGCTTTCACGGGCTCGCGGGAAGTTGGATTGCACATCAATCAGACGGCGGCAAAGCAGCAGCCGGGCCAGATCTGGATCAAGCGGACGGTGCTCGAGATGGGCGGCAAAGACGCAATCATCGTCGAGGCAGACGCCGATATCGATTCCGCCGTCGAAGGCGTGGCTAGTGCGGCTTTCGGCTTCCAGGGCCAAAAGTGTTCGGCTTGCTCGCGCGCCATCGTTGACGACCGCGTCTACGACAAATTCCTTGAAAAACTGAGAACGCGCGTCGAACGCATTACGGTCGGCGATCCCACGCTGAACCCCAACATGGCTGCCGTCATCAACGAAGGTTCGATGAACGACATCCTCCGCTACATCGAGATTGGAAAGAAAGAAGGACGCCTGATCACCGGTGGTGCGCGCGACACCAAAGCCGGCGACGGCTATTTTATTCAGCCCACGGTGATTGCCGATATCGCGCCGAAGTCGAAGCTCGAACAGGAAGAAATTTTTGGCCCGGTGCTCGTCGTGATCCGGTCACGCAACTTCGACCACGCGCTCGAAATTGCCAACGACACGGAGTTTGGACTAACCGGAGCGGTCTATTCCAGTTCGCGCGAGAAACTCGACCGCGCGGTACAGGAATTCCACGTCGGCAATCTCTACCTGAATCGCAAGTGCACGGGAGCGATGGTGGGAGCGCATCCCTTCGGCGGCTTCAATATGTCCGGAACCGATTCGAAAGCCGGTGGCCCGGATTATCTCTACCTGTTCACGCAAGCAAAAAGCGTGGGCGAGAAGATTGCATAGAAATCGCGTGGGGACGGGGTGCGGCCGCGTCCCTGGCGGTTCGAAACCCCGCCCACGCAATGGTCCACAAATTCAGAAGGCCGCCCGCGGGCGGCCTTCTGTTATTTCGACGAAAACGTCTAGTTGCTGATTCCCGCGCTCTGCGGTGCTTGCGGGACAGCTGCGGCTGCGGTAGCGGCTGCGGCTTCGTTCAGAATGCGGTGGTGAATGGTGAAGAGCGCCAACTCCAACCGGTCGGATACGCCGATTTTGTCGTAGACGTTGCGCAGGTAATTCTTAATGACCTGCTCGGTGGTACCCAACTGAGTGGCGATTTCCTTGTTCTTGTAGCCTTGGACGATGAGCGCCACGATGCGCAGTTCCTTGGCCGTTAACCGGTCGCGGACGCGCAGACCGACCATATCGTTCTCGGTCAATTCGCTCGGTACCGCCATATCCTGCACCCAGCTTTCGCCACGCGCGATCTTACGGACACAATCCACCAGCGCCGGGCTGGTGACATTGCGATACACAACGCCATGGGCGCCCGCTGCCATGTAACGCTGCGCGCTCTCGCCGGTATCGGCAAGAACGACGACGCGTGTCTTGTTTTTATTGGCAGCGGAGAGGACGGCATTGAAGTCGGAGTGGAACCCTCCGGCAATGATCAGGACGGCGGCGCGAAACTTGTCGAGCGCCATGAACATCTGCTCAGCGGTTTGCGCCTGGGCCACGATGCGCATCTCGTCTTCTACGGCAAGAACTTTGGCGATGCCCGCGCGGAAAATCGCCTGATTGTCGGCCAGAATAAGCTTCAGCATGGATCGCTCCCAGTTAACTGTTGCGAACGAATTCGTAAGAATCAATGACGCAAGCGACGCCGCGGTTTTCACCGGCAGCGGCGTTGGCATCGGGCTCATCGGTCCGCACGACGCGGCCACGGCACTGAATCACGACGTTGTCTTTGCCGCCTGTGACTTCGGGTGGCAGGGTAATTTCAAACTCTACGGGGGAGCCAACCTCGAGCGACGCGTCAGCGCGAATGTAAACGCCTGCCGCACTCAGATCGCCGGTCATGCCGCTGAGAGTGGCGCCTGCGGTATCTTCCCTATGAATCTTGATCGGCAAATGCAGCGGAAACCTTTTCCCGGTACGCGCTTCGGACACGATGCCTCCTCTGCTGTCGCTCTGCGCTTTCAGCGCAAGGCAGAAAACCGAGCCGGAAACCACGAAATTCCCAGCCAAACCCAAACGAGCAGCTAACGGGGTTATATCACACGGAATACTCCAGAAAAAGAATAGAACACTCGCGGGGTTACTGAGGTAATACCCGGAAGAACGAGGCTCTTCCTCGGTATGAACGGCTGATTTGGCCGCGATGCCAGGCAAATTCCGTATTCTCGCGGCCTAAAGCAACTCGAACCTGGCAATTTGGCGGACAAAAACACCCGATACCCAAGAAAAAAGGGCGGGACTGGAGTCCCGCCCTATCCTGCAGTTTCGTGGTTACTCTTTGCCGGCTCCAGACAGCGATACTTGCTGCGTGCTGGGACTAGCGTTGTCGGTAAACGTTACATCACCGGTATACGATTGGACTGCGGTCGGGCTAAAGGTGACCTCAATCTCGCAAGTCGCGCCAGCGGCTACCGTGCCGCCGTTCACGCAAGGAGTTACCTTCTTGGTTGCTTTGACCGCCTTCAGCGCGAACGGCGCGGAGGTGGCGATCGAAGTAATGCTCAGTGTCTCGTTTCCAGTGTTGGTAAGAATGATCTTCTTCCCAGCGCTGGTGGTACCCACGACCTTCTTGCCAAAGTTGATGGACGTCGGTTTCAAGCTGACGACTGGTCCGCCACCGCCGCCCGTTCCGGCAAGTGCGTTGATCAAGCCGCTACCGTTCGGACTGCCCCATCCGCTGTCCAAATCGTAGCCGGTTTCTGCCGGAAAGCCGTTATTGCCGGTGGTGATGTCGTGGAAAGCGGCGGAATAGCCTCCCGACAGACCCAACGGGTAAATGGTTGGATTGATGAAGCCGGGAGCCGGCTTGCCGTTGGCAACCGCCTGTTGATTAGCCAGAGCCAGATAGCCAGCCCACATGGGCGCGGCGAAACTGGTCCCACCGTAATCGTTGGCAGTGCATCCGCTCACGCCCGTTTGGTCGGCGCAGACGTAGAAGCTGAAATTGGCGTTTGCCGTCACGTCTGGACCATTGCGCAAGGTCGTTGAGCCCTTGTTGGTCTTCGTGATAACACCCGTAAGCTGTTGCCACGTGGGGATTGGAATGCCGTCGGGGGAAATCCCGCCGCCACCGTCTGCCCAGCCGACTTCCGATTTCCAGTCACCGCCCGCGCCGGTGGTAATCAAGTCCGTACCGCCGACCGAAATGATATTCGCGTCTTCCGCCGGGTAGGGGAAATTGTTTTCATTCCATGCGTCGCTGTCGCCCGCGGCCACAAAGAAGCTCTGGCCCTGAGCTGCCATCTGCTCGTAGTACGGGTCGTCCGTCGAGGGATCCGCCGGATTCCAGCCCCACGAACAGCTGATTTGCAGACTCAAAGGAGCGGCTTTAGTCGTAACCATCGCAGCGTAACAGGCGGTTTCGCTGAAAGTTCCCGAACCGTAGGCATCACCGCAGACGTACATGTAGAGCATCGTCGCGCCTGGGGCCATGCCCATCTCCTGGGTCATGTCGAGGGTCTGTTCCGTATCGTCGCAGCCACTGGAAGCGACGCACTTCGTGCTATACCCGCCCGTGGAAATGAGAGTGGGAGTGAAAGGTTGTGTTTGCTTGGCGCCCGTATAGTACGTTGTCAGATCGACCAAATCGGTTCCTGCCAGTTCGAGCAGGGCCATGTTCTGGCCAGCGCCGGTGAGAGCCGTTCCCTCGTAGTAAGCTCCCCGCATGTCGCTGCCGCAGAAGGACGCTTGAGGACAGGAGCCCGTTTGCGCTTGGGAGACCTTGGGATTCAACGTGGCATCTCTGCGTTGTAGCGCGGGACGCGGGATCGAATAGTTGTCCAAACCGGATACATGCCAGAGCTGCATCGGCAGGTCGGCGCTGGGCTCGCGGTCGGGGGAGAAGAAGGTGCGGTTTTCCGTGGGGTGCTGATAGACGCCCATGGTGATGTGGAAAGCTTTGTTGACGTTCGCGACTGGAGCCGAGAACTGTACGTCTCGGGACTCGAGAGAGCCGTCAATCACCTTAAACCCGTTTGCCTTCCCGAAGGCGATCAGAGCGTCGTAATCTTCTTGGCTAGCTCCAAACCTTTCGGCGAACTGTTGCGGTGTAACGTACTGCTTGTACAAGGGGCTGGAAGGATCGTAGAGCTCTTGCAGGAAATTTTCCAGCTCTGGCTGGTGTCGCAATGCCAGAACTACGTCGAACTGCATGGTTTTCGTTGCGGGAAGTTCTCCGACGAGCTTTGCCTCGCCATTGACAACCACTTCGCGCACATGACGCGTTAGGGTACGCGACGCCGCCTGGCAAACAACATTCATGGTCGACACGATCGCGACGAGCATGAGCAGGGAGATGCTAAATTTTCGAATCACGAATTTCTCCTTTTCGAGGTACATCCTGGAAGATCCATATGGTCGTAGCATAGCGACAGAATCCCACACCAAAGTCTGCGACATGCTGATTGAACAGCGGAAACCCTCGTTCGGGGCCGCGAGGGGCGGTGATGGGCTGGAGTATAACCCGTTCTCCAGAACAACGACAAACAAAATCACGAAATTATTCACAGGACATGATTGAGAGTGCAGATTTCTGCACATTTGTGGGATATAAATGCGCGCGCCCAAATGTGGCGCTGCGTGTGGCTTGGCGTGGAGACCGCGATTTGAAAACCCGTTAGGACGGCGTTTTTTCCGGAGTGGTTTGCACGATCAAGTTATGGCGCCGAACTACTCGGCGCCGCTGCGATTCCTGAAGAGGAGCGGAAGCGGCCACGCCGCAGAGTACGAAAAAGAGCGCGGCGTTTGCCGGAATCTGCAGATTGAAATCGAGAAAGCTGTGGACCAGGATTCCCACACAACCGAGGAGCGCGGCGACGGTGAGCGCGCCGCTGGCGGTCTCGGTCCAATTCTTAAGCTTGCCGGCAGCGCGGCGAAAGACCAGCACCAGAAACCAGGCCGCGATGGAGAATCCGGCGAGTCCTGTCTCGACCAGGAGTTGCAGATAATCATTGTGGGCCTGGTTCACGAAAAAAGTGGTGTAGAAACTGCGGAATTCCGGGTAGACGACAGGAAAGGTGCCGAGTCCCCAACCGAGGAACGGCCTTTTGGCCAACATGTGAAAGCAATCGCGATCGATCGTGAGGCGGACCCCTCCGCTGAGTTCTTCCCGAGCTTCGGAGTGAATGCTGATCAGGCGCTGGGTCAGTTCGTTGCCTCCGATCCAGAGCAGAAACACAATGACCATAGCCAGAAACGCTCCCAGCATGAGGGGCTGTTTCCAACTGCCTTTGCGCTTGCGAAGTATAAAGACGGCCAATACGACCATCTGCGCGACGAAGGCAGCCATGCCTCCGCGGGAACCGGAAAGGAAAATACTCCCCGCCATCAGAGCGGCGATTCCCGCTACCACAATCTTGCGGTTCCCGTTAGTGAAGTGAGTTGCGGCCAGGACCAGCGGGAAAGGCAACAGCATTTCCATGAGGCCGGCATAATGATTGTGATTGACGTAGGGCCCATAAATCGAGCCGCCCTGCTCGAGACCCCAGATCCAGTAAATCTTTCCATTCGGCGCCAAACCCTGCAGCACTGCAAATGAGGCCACTACCGCACCGTAACCGGTGAACAGTTTGGCCATCAGTTCAAACTGAGAGGATCGACGCAGAGTCTGGGTCACTACGAAGACCAACATGCCATAGGCAGCATAAAGCAGCAAATGAGTGTAGGTCGCGTGACGGTAGGCGGTGATTCCAAACGCCCACTGGGCCAGCACGAGCACAAAAAAAGCGGCCATCGGGCGGTAGAGAGGATGGTCGGAAATGGCGAATTCAGGCCTGGTCCACTGACGGAAAGTCCAAAGCGCCAGCAACAATGCGGCGGATGCCTCCAACGCGAAAATGGACCAGGGCTCGACCGCTCCAAAGGCTAGCGGGCAGAGCAACAGCACGGCCCACGCGGCGGTCAGCAGGATGCTATTGGTGAGCAGCGGTTGCGAGACTTTCACGACGGGCGCGGGTTCAGGCTGCGTTGCCAGAGCGGAACTCACGGTCTGTCCTTGGAATCATGCGGGAGATTGTCGGAAGAATCATCGGGAGAAAGTTCGAAATCGTCGAGCCATAATTTACCGCGAATGGGAGAACCGGCGGGGAAGCGCTCGATGGCCAGTCGCAGCAGGGTGGTGGAGTTGGGCACGGCAACTTGGGAATGCACTTCCTTCCAGAAATCGGCGTCATTGAGCGGTTCGCTGGTAAAGAGCGGGACGCCGGTGTAAGCGTCGCGCAAAACGATCTGGGGCCCGCCGGCTCCCTCGAATTCCGCTGACTTGTAGTAGGCCGAGAAGTCGTAAGTGGTTGCGCCGTGCACGGGAATGAGTTGTGAAATCCCGGCGTCATTGATTCCCGGACCTTCGAAGGTGAGAAAAAGGGAGCGATGACCCAGGTGAAAATCACTTTGATCGAGCACGGGTTTGACCCCGGTTCGATCGACATAGGTCCAGTCGAAGCCCCCGTTCAAAACATCGAGGCTAAAATCGCCGTTGACGACCAGGTTGTCCTCCGTGGGCAGGTACGCGGAGAGGCCAAGAACGTCGGCGCTCTGCGCCCATGCGGACATGGCAGCGTCGGGGCGGTGCGCTGCAATCAGATAATTCACGTATTCATACAGATAGCGGTTCTGGAATTTCTCGTGCAACTGGGCGAGCCGTTCCCAGGTTTTGATACTGCCGTCGGTTTCTTTGTTGGAGATCAACAAATGGAGAAAGGCGATCACGGAATCTGGACGCGCCGGCACTACGTCGCGGAGGAGGAGGTCTGGATCCGGACGCACGCGCCAGCAAGCGCGCAGGGAGGCGTCCACGAGCGCAAGGTCGTTCTCGATGACGACATGGAATTCCCGGAGAGCGCGGTCGATGTCGCCGTCGACGAGAAAGAAGTTAGCCGCTTCCCACGCCACGTCGGGCGCAGTGGGTTCCGCCTGCAAGGCGCGGTCGAGGGCGGTTCGCTGACCAGAGATGTCTCCGGTTACCTGATAGGCGGCGGCCAGGTCGAACCAATAGCGGGCGTCGTGCGGGTTGAGCGCGACGGCGGCTCGAAAACTGTCAATGGCGGACTGAGGGTCGCCTGCAACAAAGGCAAAGTAGCGTCCGACCCGATGGCGGTAATCGGCATTTCCGGGCGAGAGCCACACAGCACGCTCTAGTTGGGGCAACTCCGGATGCGAGGCGAAGATGCTAGCAGCGAACTCTCTACCGGCAAGAAAAACGTAGACACAAACCAGCAAGACCACAGCGGCAGCAAATTGCAAACGCTGCCGTGTTGAAAGCGAAGTGGCCATGGTCCCGTTATCCGTGAGGTCTGTGAAAAAAGTATTTTGTTAGGCTCCCCAAATGCTCGAAGAGCATACCGCAATCGCTAGCACGCCACTGGCTCAAACCGCCTTCGGCTCCGCATCGTCTGCGGCACTAGAAGGATCTTCGTGATAGTACTGCCCGTATTTTCCCTGATATTCGTAGTAATAGTAATAATCGGGCGAGGTCAGATCGACGGCATTCAGCAGGACGCCGGCGACATGAGCATTGACCTGCATCAATATGTCGCGGGCACGACGCAGCGCTTGCTTGGTGGTCTGGCCAGAACGAATCACCAGGATCGTGGCGTCGGCGCGAGGTGATAACACAACCGCGTCGGTAACAGAAAGTGTGGGGGGAGTGTCGATCACGATGTGGTCATACATACCGCGCAATTCGGCGATCAAATCTCTCATATTGGAGGAGGCGAGCAATTCGGCCGGATTCGGGGGCGGAGTACCCGCGGGCATGATGAACAGATTGGGCAACACGGGAGAGATCGTAATGGTTTGCTGCAGGGTTGCGCTTCCGGTAAGCACATTGCTGAGACCGCTGCGCGGACCCATGCCCAGAGTCTTGTGAATGCTGGGGCGGCGCAAGTCGGCGTCGATGAGGAGAACGCGAACTCCCTTTTGCGCGAGGACGATGGCGGTGTTGATGCTAGTGGTGGTTTTGCCTTCCTGGGGGCGCGCGCTGGTGACCATGATGACTTTCGGCGGCGCGCCGAGATTCGAGAGCAGAAGCGAAGTGCGGAGCGCGCGATACGACTCCGCCATCTGCGATTGGGGCCGAACTTGGGTGACGGTCTCAACCACTTCCTTCGAGGAGGTCAAGGCCAGGCGCTTGCCACTGGGCCCGTGGTTGCCGGACTTGGAGCCCAGAGGGATCATTCCGAGAGAGGGAAGAGCCGACAGTGCGGTAGCCTGTTCGGGGGTGCGGACGGTGTTATCCATGTTCTCGATCAGGAAGGCCAAGCCGAGGCCGGAGATGACGCCCAGCAGCAGCGCAAAAGATAAGTTTCGCGGGATATTCGGTTCGCTGGGACCGGTGGGAACACGGGCGGCATCGATGATGCGGAAATTATTGGAACGCAATCCAGCAGTGACGCCGGCTTCTTTCAGTTTTTCCAACAATCCCTCGTACAGTGTACGGTTGCTGTCGAGGTCGCGCTTCAGGATGCTGTATTCGATCGCGCTCTCGTTGAGTTTGTTGGCTTCCTGTTTTTGCTTTTCAAAAGCGCCGCGCAACATATTTTCGCGCTGCAAGGCAGCGAGGTACTGTCCCTTGAGGTGATCGACCGCCTTGTCGGTTTCTGTTTGATACTGGCGGTCAATCTCTTTCAGTTGGCTATCGAGTTTTAAAACGGTGGGATGATTGGGACCCAGGGTAGTGCTGAGATCAGCAACCTGGATTCTGAGACCGACTTGCTGCTCGCGTAACTTATCGAGAAGCGCGGAACCTGCGCCACTGCTGCTTCCCACCAGGGCAGCCGAGATTGCCACCGGGTCATTGGACTGGGTTTGGCGATAGACGGCCTCTTTCTGCATCCGATCGGATTCGGCCATCGTCATTTCTTTGTTCAGTTCGTCGAGCTTTTCGGTGGTAATGTTCGTTTTTTCGTCAGTGCCAAGAATCTCGTGCTCCTTCTGATAGCGGACGAGTTTCTCCTGCGAGGTTTCCACTTTCATCTGCAAGTCGATGAGCTGTTTCGAAAGCCAGTCGGAGGCTTGCATGGTGGATTCGAACTTGGTCTTGAAATTCTGCTCCACGTAAGTGGCGGCGAGGGTATTGACGGCGCTGGCGGCAAGTTGAGGGTCGGTGCTGCTGAAGTGAATCTCCATGATGCGAGTGTTCGGAATCAGAGAGACGTGGAGCCTTCCGTGAAACATTGCAAGTAGAGCCGAGGTGCGGTTCGAGTCGGTTTGCAGCGGATCGGCCACCAGGTTGGCTTGTTTTTGATCGGCATGCCCGCCGAACTCGGGACGCTTATCCAGATTCAGTTGCCGGATGACCTGGAGCGCCATCAGGTCGCTTTGCAGGATGCGGACCTCAGTATCCAGATCGCTTTGCTCGTAGACGTAGTCGGTGTCGGGCGCCGAGTCTTTGAAGGAAACGAGGTTCGAATCGGCTTTGTTGACGGCGATGCGGCCGACGGCATCATAGACGGGAGTCTGGCGCAGGCTGGCGATGGCGACGGCCATGAAGATGCCCACGATCACGGAGATGACCAACCACTTGCGCTTGATAAGAACGCGCATGTATTCGCGCAGCGTGGATTCCTGAGCCGGCAGCACGTTATAAAGCGCGGAACTGATCGGCCGGAGGAATTCGGGCCCGGCAGGCTGAAGGTCGTCGCTATTTCGTGGAACCAGAGGTCCCAATGACATCGTTACTCCTTAAAGTCGCCACAGGTTCAAGTGCAACAGCGCGCCGCCGAGCACAAATTCCCACGCCAGCTAACCTTCCCGCAGTCCGCAGGCCGACCCAAGCTGTATTAGGAATTGGCCTGATTTTAGCATCTTGGGAATAAGACGCACCCATAATTTAAAGGTTGCCCGTAACGATCCCGTTTCCGCTTGGCGGACGGACGGTAGTATGAATCCTCGGCTATACTAGCGAGCACAATCGCTCATGCGCAAAGCGTATCTCGACTGGCAAGGTGCACTGCACCGGCAGGTGGGGGTTGAAGGACAAGAATGGTGAATTGGCCGCAACAATCGATATTGGTGACGGGTGGAACCGGATCGTTCGGGAAGAAGTTTGTGGAGATCATGCTGCGCGACTACCATCCGCAACGGTTGGTGGTATTCAGCCGTGACGAGTTGAAACAGCATGAGATGAGAACGGCGGGTTTCGACCATCCCAGCTTGCGGTATTTCATTGGAGATGTGCGGGACGTGGATCGGTTGAAGCGTGCGCTTGCGGGCGTGACCGTGGTGGTGCACGCTGCCGCGCTGAAGCAGGTGCCAGCCTGCGAGTACAACCCGTTCGAGGCGATCCAAACGAATATCATGGGCGGACGCAACGTGATTGATGCCGCCCTGGATCAGGGCGTGCGCCGCATCCTGGCGCTCAGCACCGACAAAGCGGTGAATCCGATCAATCTGTATGGGGCTACCAAGTTGTGCGCGGAAAAAGTGTTTGTGCAGGCGAATGCATATGCGGGCGTCCGGGACACTCGCTTTAGCTGCGCTCGTTACGGGAACGTGGTGGGAAGCCGTGGCAGCGTGATCCCGGTGTTTCTGGAGCAGCGGCGGCGCGGCAAGATCACAATCACCGATCCTCGCATGACCCGCTTCTGGCTGACGCTAGAGCAAGGGGTAAAGTTTGTCGTGCGCTGCCTCGAACAGATGCACGGCGGCGAGATTTTCGTCCCCAAAATTCCGAGCATGCGACTGCTCGATCTGGCGGAGACCGTTGCCCCCGGATGCCAGGTGGAATACATCGGGATTCGTCCGGGAGAGAAATTGCACGAAGTGCTGGTCTCGGAAGACGAATCGCGGCAAACCCTTGAAACCGAGGATATGTACGTCATTCAGCCGTCGCATCCGTGGTGGAAATCGGAAAACTGGGTCAACGGCAAGCCACTGCCGGAAGGGTTCCGCTATTCGAGCGATACGAATGAACGCTGGCTGACGCGGCACGAACTGGACGAACTCGTAGCGCCTGAAGCCAGCGCTGCGGAGACGGTTCCCACCTCCGCCTAGCATGAGCGCATTACCTGCCAAACTGGAAACGCTTGCTATCCATGGGGGTGCGCCAGTGCGCGCGAAACTTCTGCCCTACGGGCGGCAGAGTTTGGACGAGGCGGATATCCTCGCGGTGGTTGAGGTGCTGAAGTCGGACTGGCTGACCACGGGACCGAAGGTCGGCGAGTTCGAAGAACGGTTTGCGGAGCGGGTCGGAGTTCGGCACGCAGTCAGCTTCAGTTCCGGCACAGCCGCATTGCACGGCGCAGCTTTTGCCTCCGGAGTGGGGCCCGGCGACGAAGCCATCACGACCCCCATGACTTTCTGTGCGACCGCGAACTGCGTTTTGTACCAGGGGGCGACTCCGGTGTTCGCCGACGTCTCGCCGGACACGCTGAACCTCGACCCTGAGAGGTCGCGGAGAAGTTATCTTCCCGGGCGCCTTCTCGTGTAAGAGCCATCTTGCGGTGGATTATGCCGGACATCCCGCTGCGCTCGATGAATTGGGCCACCTGGCCAGCAAGCACGGCGCACTGCTGATTGAAGATGCCTCGCATGCGCTGGGCGCGGAATACCGCGGGAAACGCGTCGGTGGCATTGCCGACATGACCGTGTTCAGCTTTCATCCGGTGAAGCACCTGACTACCGGGGAAGGAGGCATGGTTGCGACCAATGATGCGACGATCTCGCCGAGACACTGCGGCGCTTTCGCAATCACGGGATCAGCAGCGAAGCGCGCGCGCGGCAAGAGTCGGGACAATGGTTTTACGAGATGGTTCTGCTCGGCTTTAATTACAGGCTGACAGATATCGCCTGCGCGCTGGGACTGTCACAACTGGAAAAGCTGGCGCCGAATCTGGCGCGACGTCGGGAAATTGCGGCGCAATATGCGGAAGCATTCCGGGATTTGCCGACTATCGTTGTCCCCGCGGTGCGCGAAGGGGTCGATCCGGCGTGGCACTTGTATCCAATCCGGCTGAAACTTCGAAATGCTGACGGTGGGGCGAGCGAGAAATCTTTCGCGCGCTGCGGGCGGAGAATATCGGCGTAAACGTTCACTATATCCCGGTGCATCAGCATCCGTATTACCGCGAGCAATTCAAGTCTGCAGGAAACTATCCGGTGGCCGAAGATGCGTACGAGCGGCTGATCAGTCTTCCCATGTTCCACTCCATGACGGCGCAGGATGTGGACGACGTTATCCACGCCGTGACCAAGATGGTGGACCACTACGGGAAAGTGTGGACCAGAGAGGGTGGCGCGTGATGCGCACTGACCAACGCAGACCGGAGATGGTATGAAGGTCGTCGCCATTATCCAGGCGCGTATGGGTAGCACGCGTCTGCCTGGGAAGGTGCTCAAGGATCTGGGCGGTGAAACGGTTCTGGCGAGGGTGGTGAAGCGCACGCGGCGCGCGACACTGTTGGACGAGGTTGTCGTGGCCACCTCCATCCTTTCTGCGGACGATGCGATCGTGCGAGAGTGCGAAGATCTGAAAGTGGCGTGTTTCCGTGGGGACGAATTGGATGTTCTCGATCGTTACTACCGCGCAGCTCAGAAATTCGCCGCTGAAGCAATTGTGCGGATCACGTCGGACTGTCCGCTGATCGATCCGGAGCTGATTGACGCGACAGTTCGCTCCAGTCTCGACCAGGAAGCCGACTACGCGTCCAATGCATTGGTCTGCACTTACCCACGCGGATTGGATGTCGAGGTGTTTACTGCAGATGCCCTAGGGCGAGCCTGGAGCGGTGCCAAAGAAGAGTATCAGCGCACGCACGTTACTCCCTACTTGTACGAGAGTCCCACATCCTTCAAAGTGGTCTCCATCGCTGGACAAGCGGATCACAGCAAGTATCGTTGGACTCTGGATACGACTGAGGATTTGGATCTGCTACGTGCCATTTATAAGCACTTCGGGAACCGTGATAGTTTCCGCTGGGTTGAGGTGCTGAACCTTATGGAGGCCCAACCGGACCTCGCCGCTCTGAATTCCCATGTGCGTCAGAAAACTCTGCGCGAAGGTTAGAGGCGGGACGCGCGCTCTCGTGTCGATAGCGACTCCGATGGCGGAGAGATGATTGACCCTGCGGTTAACGTTGGCTGAAGTTATGATCGAAATGGAGAATCGTGATGCACGAGTCGTCAGAGGCCAAGAATTTTCCCGCAACCAAGCAAACCGAGACGTGGCGGGGAGAATTTGGCAGCGAATATAGTGAACGAAATCTATACAATCCGCACGACCTCGACAATTTGTACCAGCGCAACTACGGGGTCACCCGAACGGCGCTTAACCAGAGCTTTTTGGCGGAGATTCCGAGATCAGCATCGATCCTCGAGGTAGGGTGTAATCTCGGAAACCAGCTGATCCTTCTCCACGAGATGGGATTTGAGAACCTCAGCGGAATTGAGATTCAGGGAGAAATTGTAAAGAGGGCTCAGTCCCGGGCTCCATGGGCTGGAGTGACGGAAGGCTCTGCGCTCAAGATCCCGTTTCGCGACGCGAGTTTCGACTTGGTTTTCACCTCTGGGCTCCTGATCCATATTGCTCCGCAGCACCTTCCGGTTGCGATGAATGAGATCCATCGTTGTGTAAGGGGTTGGATTTGGGGATTCGAATACTATGCACCGCAGATGACGGAAGTTCTGTATCGGGGTCACTCGGGACTTCTCTGGAAGGCTGATCACGCGCGGCTCTATGTGGAGAGCTTCGCCGATCTGGAACTGGTTTCAGAGCAGAAGCTGAGTTATTTGGCAAACGACAATGTGGACTCGATGTTCCTCTTGCGCAGAAAGTAAAGCGCCTCACTGGATTCTTGCCGCATCGCGCCGAAAGCTGGTCCGTCGCCGTGAGGTACCAGGAGTGCAAGACTGATGGCTGATCATGCGATATCCGGGCGCGTAGGAACGGCGGAGATTTCAAGTTGAAAAAGCCAGACCTGATCGTTTGCGCCGAGTGCGGCGTGCAGGTGGGAACCGGGCACGTCATGCGGTGCCTGGCCTTGGCTCAGGCTTGGAAACGGGCGGGCGGAACGGTTACGTTTCTGATGCCCGAAGGTCAGGGCGGAATCGAAGACCGTGTGCGAGCAGAAGGGCTCTTGCTGGAGACTCTGCCCCTCGAAACTCTGCGCAAAGAGTGCGGGTCGTCTCCGCAAAGCTTTGCCCAGGCGGCGCTCCGCGCCAACCCATCCATCGTCGTGCTCGATGGTTACGGTTTTGGCGCACACGAGCAGGCGCTGCTTAGCGGAGCGGGCGTTCGCGTCTTGACGGTCGACGACTACTGTCACGCCGCCGATTATCCCGTGCGCTGGGTTTTGAACCAGAACCCATATGCCACACCGGAGATGTACCCCCGTGCAAATTCCGAAACGCACCTGCTTCTCGGCGCAGAGTATGCGCTCCTGCGTGACGAGTTCCTGCCCTGGGCCGGATGGAAACGGACGATCCCGGAGCGAGCGCGAAACGTCTTGATCACGATCGGCGGAACCGACCCAGAAAATCTTAGTGAGCGAATTCTCCAGAGCTTAGAGTTTTTGCCGCCTAACGATCTGGAAGTGGTCTTGGTGGTGGGAGGCGGGAATTCACATGGCGAAGATCTTCAGGCGGCGTCCGAGCGTTGTTCGGTCCCGGTGCGCCTGCTGCGGAGTGTGCAAGACATGCCCGCTTTAATGGCTTGGGCGGATGTGGCGATCTCCGGCGCGGGAGGGACCTCGTATGAACTTTGCTACATGGGGGTGCCGTCGCTATTGCTGGTCGTGGCAGAGAATCAGCGCCAGACTGCGGAGCATTTGTCGGACTCGGGAATCGCGGTGAATGCAGGTACGGCGCAAGAATTTCGGGCCGAGTCGTTTGCCCCCCATCTGCAATCATTGATCGAATCCTTCGGGCAGCGCGCGGCGATGAGCCGTCGTGGACGTGATTTAGTGGATGGCTTAGGCAGCGAGCGCGTGTGCGGGGCGCTTCTTGACCGGGAATTGAAGCTTCGATTGGCGCGTGAGGGACGACCGGCAGCTGTTGTTCGAGTGGGCCGATGATCCGGTGGCGCGCGCGGCCTCGTTTCATTCGGCAACCTTTTGCTGGGAGCGCCATGTCCGCTGGTTTTCCGAGCGCCTTCAGGACCCGGATTCCGTGACTTACATCGGAGAGAACTCGGCTGGTGATCCGGTAGGGCTGATTCGATTTCAAATCAGCGGCGAGAGTGCGGTGCTGTCGGTGAATGTGGCACCCAAGGTTCGAGGGGTTGGGTGGGGCAGGAAGACTCATTGCGTTCGGCACTCACTCCCTGGTTCGTGCGCGCTCCGTCCGGCGGATCGATGCTTTCGTCAAACTCGACAACGCGCCCTCAGTTCACCTGTTCGACGCGATCGGTTATCGGCGGATCGCCACAACCCAGGTTGCCGGACAGGATGCTTTGCTTTTCTCGCAGGAGTACGGCAACCGAATGCATGTCGATGGACATCGGAACGACTGCCGTATGTCAGAGAGCTTAGAGCCGGGTCGCGCGGTAGACGAGCACATCGAAACGATCGCCAATTGCGCAGCCGACCTATCTGCCGTGGCTCGGTTATTTCGATCTGCTCGATCAGGTGGACAAGTTCGTGCTGCTGGACACGGTGCAGTTTTCGAAGCAGTCGTGGCAACAGAGAAACCGGATCAAGACTCCGACCGGCTTGCAGTGGCTCACCGTGCCGGTTCTATTCCGCGGGCGGCTGGGCCAGCGCATCGTGGACGTGGAAATACGGGAACGGGAGTTCTGGCGCGATCACTTGCGCGCCATCGAGTTGAATTATCGCCGTTCGCCATTCTTCGAGTCCTATTACCCGGCGTTGAGCGAATTGCTCCAGTCGGTACCTTCGGAACCGCGCCTTGCCGAGTTAACGATTGCTTTGCTTCGCTGGTTATCCGAAGTGCTCGGAATCAAGACACCAATCGTCCGGTCCTCTGAGCTTACAGTGGAGGGCAAACGCACTCAGTTGCTGGCGGAGATTTGCGGTTTGTCAGGGGCGACAACTTATGTGTCGCCGCTCGGATCTGCGGATTATCTGCTGCATGAGCTACCAATTCTTACTGAACGGGGGGTGAATGTAGTCTTCCAGCATTATGATCATCCCTTGTACCAACAGCTTTTCCCGCCATTCCTGGCGCATGCGAGCGTACTCGACCTGCTGTTCAATGAGGGAGAAAACTCGCTGGCAATCATTCGCAGCGGACGGCGCCCGCCGTTCGCTCCGGCGGAAGTGGCGCTGCAACAGAACTCAGCCCCGAGTTCCGGTACCATTTCCAGCGGGCCTACTTCTCCGCTGTGATGAGCCAATCAGAATTCAGACCGGTACGATTGCCGAAGGTTGTGTCGGTCCTCTCGAAGCTGACGTGGGAAAACGCAGCAAAGTAGGTAATCACGTCGTCCGCATCCAGGAAGTGCTGGGTGCTGTGAAGCTCGTTGGTATCGGCGATTGTGAGCTGAAACGTATTGTGATCGAGTCGTTCCCCTTTGCCAAAACGGTAGTCGTCGGTGGTTCTCAAAACTACGAAAGCCCTGCCTCCGGGAACAAGAATTCTGTGTGCCTCTGCAATGGCTTGTTTCATTTCGTGGGCAGTACCGTAGTAGAACACGCCATAACTCAAGACGGCGGCGAAACACCCATCCATCAAGGGGAGAGCAAGCATCGAAGCCTGCGATAGGCCAGCGTGCAAACCCGCCGCGAGCAGCCGCTCGCGAGCGTGTTGCAGGCCGACGAAGGAAATATCGATGCCAAACGTCCGGAAGCCCACCTCGGCGGCAAGTTTCGTATGGCGACCGGCTCCCAATCCGATATCTACGAAGCGCGCCGGATGGTGTTTCTCCAGCAGTTCACGATTGGTCATCAGAAAACGGATGACATGATCGGTCGGATAGATGGGGCGGAAACGGGGGTTCTGGTGCAGCTCATTCCAGTGTGAGGAGGAATCGAACATGGCAAAAGGATAGACGATTCCACGCGCAAGACGCAGCCGCAGTGTTGCAGGTGCTGCGGATCGCCGTTATCATCCAGTTGAAGTTGGAAACCTGACCAGGGAGTGAATTCTGTTCGAAGCAAAGTCTCCGCGGACTCTCAAGCTCGCGCGCCGGGAGGTCGGAAACGGCCATCCCGTTTATATCGTGGCCGAGCTTTCGGCGAATCACAATCAGAGTTTTGACCAGGCTGTCCGCATTATTCACGCTGCCAAGGATGCCGGCGCGGATGCAGTCAAGCTCCAAACCTACACCGCCGATACGATCACGTTGCGCAGCGATCGAGAGTGTTTTCGGATTGCGGGCGGCACGCTGTGGGATGGGCGCACTCTGCACGATCTCTACCAGGAGGCATTTACGCCGTGGGAGTGGCAGCCGAAGCTGAAAGAGATCGCAGATGAACTGGAGATGGGCCTGTTTTCGAGCGCATTCGACGATAGCGCTGTCGACTTTCTTGAACAGATGAATGTTCCCGCTCACAAGGTGGCATCGTTTGAACTGGTGGACATTGGCCTGATCCAGAAAATGGCTCGCACCGGGAAGCCGCTGATTCTGTCGACGGGCATGGCGAGCGAAGACGAAATTTCGGAAGCAGTCGAGGCGGCGCGCGAGGCGGGAGCGACGCAGATCGCGCTGTTGAAGTGTACAAGCGCCTATCCGGCGCCGACCGGAGGAAGCGAACCTGCGCACGATTCCGGAACTGGCGCGGCGCTTTGATTGTCCGGTGGGACTTTCCGATCACACGATGGGGATTGCGGTTCCAGTGGTTGCCGTGGCGCTGGGCGCATGCATCGATTGAGAAACATCTTTGTCTGCGGCGGGCCGACGGCGGGCCCGATGGCGCGTTTTCACTCGAGCCCCAGGAATTCAAAGCGATGGTGGAGGCGGTGCGCACAGCCGAGAAAGCTCTTGGCGTGGCGCAGTTTGCATCCGGGTCGCGCGAGGCGAACAGCCTCAAATTTCGACGCTCGCTATTTGTGGTGGACGATATAAAGAAGGGCGAGCTCTTTACGAAGCAGAACGTGCGTTCGATTCGTCCAGCCGACGGACTGCACCCGCGGTACCTTAACGAGGTTCTGGGAAAACGCGCGGCTTGCAATGTAGAGCGGGGAACGCCGCTGAGTTGGGCGCTGGTGGAAACGCAGGTCTCAGGAGTTAGGTCTCAGGTCTCAGGAGATTCACGAGCCCGCAGGACCTAGGTCCTGGGACCTGATACCTGCTTTTATGCGAGTTTTCCTCTTACATCCCCAAGATGACTTCCACGGTTCGTGGACGAGTCAAGTTTGGGATTCAGTCATCGACCTGGGACGAGCGCCAAAATCCTTTTATGAGGAGCGCAGCGCGGCGCTGAACTGCCCAGTCTTTAGTATTTTTGACTTGGCCGTCGAAGTTGAGGACCTGCAGATTTGGCGTGACCTGCTCGCGCCAGGGCTGGGGCGGGTTGTGGACCGTTTTGGCGTTGACTGGTGGGACGTGATCAGTCTGGCGCTGCAGCCGGATTTACAAGAAGTGCGGCTCGCCCTTCGACTGGCCGAGAAGCTCCGAGGATGTCGCACGCTAACGGCAAGCCGGCCGTCGGTGACAGCAGAAGTTGTGCGGCTCGAGTTGGGGATACCGCTGCAGGTGCTTAGCCGCGGGCTGCACAGACGTCTGGTGGGCGGCGTTCTGCGGCGCAGCGTTGCGGCCGCGGACCTGAGCTTTGTGAAACTGCGTCAGGTCGTGTATGACAAATACGATCCGCACTACATCTGGCGAAGGAAGTTCGCGGGAGCGCTGACGCAGGCCTCGAAAGGGAAATCGGAACGGGATCCGGTCGTGCTACTTCCCTCGGCCTATGCGAATGTCACAAAAACTGCGGTCAGTTACGCGGCGATTTTGCCCGAACAGAAATTCCTCCTGGTTCTCGCGCGCGAATCGGCAGCAGTTTCGCCGGTGCCGGAAAATGTGGAAGTCGCGCATCTATCGAGTTTTGCGACCCAGCCATGTGATAAGGATGAGTTGCTGAAACTTGAAGTCTCCTGGAAGCAAATGGAGAAATCATTGCAAGAACATCCCGTATTCAAGTTGGCCGTTCCAACTGGAATCTTGAAAAAGGGGATGCGTTGGTTGCGTTGGGGAATGGCGGTTCGCGATGCGTGGATGCGGGTTTTTGAGACGCGCCCGGTAGTGGGCTGCATGAGCGGCGACGATTCGAATCCCTACACGCGAATTCCTCTGCTGTTGGCCGGGCAGCGGGAAATTCCGGCGGTCGCATGTCATCATGGAGCGCTTGATTGTTGGATGGCATTCAAGAATCCGCGGTTTTCAACTTATCTGGCCAAAGGCGAGATGGAGAGAGACTATTTGGAGCGTATTTGCAGAATCGACGGCAGCCGGATTCGGATCGGCGCGTCGTCTTCGCCGCAAGCGTTCGCTTCGGTCTGGACTGAACGTGCTCCCTGGATCACTTTCTTCACCGAGTCGTATGAGGCGGGTCTCTGGCGAACGGAGGCGATTTATCGAGAAGTATTGCCGCGCCTGTGTGCGGCAGCTCGCAGATCGGGTAAGACCCTGGTATTGAAGCTGCATCCTTTTGAGAGCCTGCGGCAACAGCGAAGATTAGTGGCGAAAATCCTGAGCGGGGACGACCGAAAGCTGGTGGATATAAAGGATGAGCCGCTGTCGCATGAGATTCTTCAGAAAACATGGTGCGCGGTGACGGTGGAATCGACCGTAGCGTTCGAGTGCGCATCGGCCGGCATTCCCGCGTTTCTGTGCGGATGGTTGCGCAACGCTTACGCCGGATACGTTCCTCAATATGTTCGCTTCGGGGTGGGGCGCATGCTGGAATGTCCGGACGACTTGCTGCGCATCCCGGATTCCCTATCCGAAGCGATGCCCAAATCGGACAGCGCACGGCGATTGTTGCAGCCGATTTCTCCGGGAGTGTTGGCAGATGTTTTATGCCAGCCAAGAGCGCGCGCTTAGCGAATATGATTACGGTCTTCACTCCATCGTTCGCGGATGACGAGAACACGAATGCGCAGAACCTGACCGCGAAAGAGATTGTAAGCCGTCTGCCGCCGGATCGGTTCCGGGTTCTACTGCTGGGCGACAGAGCCGCCCGATCCACGGATTAGCGCTCGCAAAAATACCGAGATCCTGGGTTCGACGCGGCATGGAAATACGCCGCGATGGCTCAGTCATGTGCTGCTCTCGAAAGTCAATATCTATTTTTTTCCGCGCCAGGGACCTCTCGATACGCTGTTCCTGTTTTGCAGGCGCTCATTCGGGCTGCCAGTGGCGCTGGTGACTTATATCGTGATGGCTGTCGATGAAATGGATGTCGGCGCCCACTATGGCACGATCGATTCGCGAAGCTGACAGCGTTTTGGGGAACTCTCGATATGTGGCAGAAACGGTCCAAGATCGCTTCGGAGTTGCTACCGGAACCATCTATAGCGGGATCAAACGGGATTTGTTTCATCCCCCGGTCGATGCTCGCCGGGGCGAAGGCCGATCAAAGCTCACCGTGCTTTATGCCGGATCGTTTCAAGCGCGGAAGAGAGTGAATGTGGTCATTGGGGAGGCGGCAAAATGGCCTGCGGTTGAATTTCGACTGGTGGGGAAGGGGGAAGAGGAAGGAAAGTGCCGAGCTCTGGTGAACGAATTAGGGTGCCGCAACGTCACTTTCGTTGGGCATCTCTCGCAGCGCGGATTAGCGGACGAAATGCGAAAGGCTGACGTATTTCTTTTCCCAAGTGTTTTGGAGGGTCATCCGCAGGTCCTCGGACAGGCGGCGTCCTGCGGACTTCCCGCGGTGGCGATGGAGAAGTATCGGCCCGACTATGTTGTCCACGGCGAAACCGGGTACTTGGTAAAATCGGAGGCGAACTCTCACTTAAGCTCGGGTTGCTGCTGTCCGACGAAAATTTGCGGCGCCAGATGTCGGCTGCCGCCGCTCGGCATGCGCTGCAGTTCGACTGGGACAAAGTGACGCTGGATTGGGAAAGGGTATTTGTGGAGGCGGCCGCCAAACGTCGCAGAAGATATTAATGTGCGGAATTTACGGTGTATATGACGGTGCCGGCGGCGTCGCGCAATACCGGATGTGGCTGGAAGAAGCGGGCCGGCTTCTCAGGCATCGCGGTCCCGACGGAAGTGCGTGTTTAACGTGCATGGGCGGACACTGCCTGCTTGGTCACTCCCGTCTGGCGATTATCGATCTGCCCGGCGGCGCTCAGCCCATTGGCAATGAAGATGAGACGATCTGGGTGATTCTGAATGGCGAGATCTACAACTACATCGAGATCCGTGAGAAATTAATCGCCAAGGGACACCGCTTTCGCACGCAAAGTGACACCGAAGTGTTGGTCCATCTCTACGAAGAGAAAGGTCACTCTCTGCTTGACGATTTGGATGGCATGTTTGCCTTCGCCATCGTGGATGAGAAAAACGAACAACTGTTTCTGGCGCGTGATCGCTTCGGCGAAAAACCGTTGTACTACGCGCCCGTGAATGAAGGCAAAGGCCTGGTATTCGCCTCGGAGATGAAAGCGCTATTTCCGTTTCCCGGTCTTGATCAACCATCTCGACGTACCTGCGATCGCGCAGTTTCTTGCTGTAGGATATGTGCCGGCGCCGCGCACGCATTTTCAAGGCGTGCGCAAACTCATGGCGGGAGAGGCGCTCTCGTTGGGTAAGGGAACGGGGTTGCGAACGTGGCGCTATTGGCGGCCGAGAATCGAGATGACTGCGACCAAGCCTCCCAGTCGGCAAGCGGCAGTGGAGAGCGTCCGTGCCAGCGTTCTGGAGTCGGTTCGTTTGCGATTGAGAAGTGATGTACCGATCGGCGCATTTCTCTCAGGAGGCGTGGACTCGACCTGCATTGCCGCCGCGATTCGCGAGTTAGAACCAGCAGCCAAGTTCAGTACTTTCTGTGCGTCGTTTGAGAACGAACAATTAGACGAATCGCCTTACGCGCGGCTGGTCGCTGAACATCTGGGAACGGATCATCACGAAGTCCATTTCTCCTCGGGCGATCTTCTGGCGATTTTTGATGAGCTGATTGATCATTACGATGAGCCTTTTGGCGATGTATCGATGTTCCCGACCTTTGCGGTTTGTCGTGCCGCGCGTGAAATGTGCAAGGTTATGCTCTCTGGTGACGGAGGGGACGAATGCTTCGGCGGATATTCGGAGATGTATGGGTACTCCCGCTGGCACGGAGTGCGCCGTACGGCGTTGGCAAGCGCCACGGCGAAGCAACTCCGGCATGTGTGGGGAAGCCGACTGGAGAGGTGTTGGATGGCTCGGTTTTCTGTCGAAGAGCGATTGGGAACTGTTACATCCGGCGGAGTTCCAGAATGCGGTCACTTCGTATTTCCTATCCGATTATTGCAGCGCGGCGGAGATCGGACTGCGGGAACTTGAGTCGCGCGCTCTGGAACATGCACGGCTGCCGTTTCCGCTCTCTGCATTTGAAGCCACGGCCTCTGCCTATTTGCCCGAACAGATTATGGTGAAGGTGGATCGCGCGAGCATGCGCGCTTCGCTCGAATGTCGAGCGCCGTTTCTGAACCCGGAGCTGATGCATTTCGCCACCAGCTTGCCGCTCGAGTATCACTTTCAGAGCGGGCATGGGCAAAGCAATCCTCAGGGATGCGCTGCCGGCGTGGGTTCCTCCTGAAATTCGCTGGCGGCAGAAGCGCGGGTTCACTCCTCCGCTGTGCAATTGGCTTCGCGATGAACTGAAACAAGAAATGGAAAGGAGCCTCGACGGGGACATGGGAGAACTCCGATACCTGCTGAATCCTTTGCCGTCAAAAGAGCTTTTCCGTCAGCATTTGGCTGGTTCTGATCATAGCAACGCGCTGTTTCGTTGGCTGGTGCTTTCGCGTCGCTGCCGCGAAGCCGTTCTCAACTAATTGTTTTGCGGCAAAGAATAAGCCGGTGTTTCGATGAGAGACCGCTGGACTTGACGGTAGAGCTTGGACCTAGGATGGGTGATTGAGCGCTTCTAAGTCGCTGTTGCGTTACGGCGGGTTTGTACTCTCCCTTACCACTGCGCGGGTGGTGGGCACGCTGCTCACGGCGGCGACCTTTCCTTTCCTGGTGCGGCGGCTCGGGGTCGACACTTACGGGCTGTGGAGCTATGTGGTAGCGGTGTGCGGCTTCACCGGATTGCTGGCGAATCCGGGGCTAACCACATATGCCGCGCAGCAGGTGGCGGCTCGGCGGGAGGCGGCCTTTGAGACTGTTTCCGATGTGCTGGTGCTTCGCGTTCTGGCGGGTGGAGTTGCGGTGGTCGCGGTTCTGGTGGTGGCAAGATTTGAAGTCCGGCAAGACATTCGATTTCTACTTCAGTTCTATGGGGTAGCCTCGGTGTTAACGGCCGGCCTATCCGTGGATTATCTGTTGTCTTCGCTGGAATTGTTCCATGTGCAATCATGCGTCTCGATTACCCAGCAAGGTCTCTATGCGGTGGGCATTTTCACGATGATTCGATCGCCTAAGGATGTGATCTGGGTGCCGGTCAGCATCCTTGGTTCAGCGTTCTTGACGAGCTTGATTGGTTGGACGTTTCTGTGGCGGGCGGGGTATCGATTCCGGTTTACGATTGCCCCGCGGCGCTGGGCAGTGATTCTGGTGCCCAGCCTGCATTATGCGGGATCTTCACTCATGTCCAATCTCTATCATCGCAGCGGACAGATCGCAGTGCGATGGTATCTCGGTGAGCACGCTCTCGGGTTGTATTCCGCCACAGTGCGGCTGGCCGATGTACTGCGCAATTTTCTGTCGGTATTCCAGACCGTCTTGATGCCGCGAATGGCGCTCCACGCGCAATTCAGAGGGTAGGGCTTTTCCGGCTTACAAGGATTGCCGCATCGGTTCTGGTCTGGTTCGGCATTCCGTTGACAGTGGGCGGCATTGTAACGGCGCCGGTGGTTGTTCCCTGGTTGCTCGGCGCGCAGTTTCGGCAGGCAGTACACGCGTTCCAGTGGGTTGCTCTGTATGTGATAGCGGCGCCCGCAGCGGCGCTTTTTGCGGGAACAGTTCTTTATGCGATGGGCCGTCATCGAGCTTACTTCGTTTCCACGGTGGCCGGTGCTGTCACTGCCGTGGTGCTTAACCTTATTCTTCCGCCGTTATTTGGAGTGGCCGGAGCGTGCGTGGCTTTTGTGCTCGGCGAACTCGGGGTTGCGCTTTGTGCTTTCCTTTTGTGTCCTGCCGGAAGTGCGCGCGGCGGCGAAGACTCCACTGCTGAGCGTTGCCGTTAATCGCCAGTCTTCTTATGGGCGGTGTTTTGTGGGTGGCGCTGCCCCAGGCACTTGCCCCCGTTGATCCTGGTCGGTCTGGGGTGCGCCGTCTATGTCATCACCTGGGCTGCATCGGCCGCCATCTCTGAAGAAGGGAGGCTGAAGGGATCGCATGACGCATGACCCTCCAGTTCAACGACCTCCAAATCCGACGATCTGCAAATCCGACGATTGCAAATCAGATGTTCGCAAATCGAAGAGCGAACCGAAACTCCGAGGCATGGATCTGGTGCGTCCTTCGCTCCGCGATGCCACCTATCTCGACTGCCGACGCCGCGCCGAGTTGATCGCCGAGCAGGCCGCGAAACTTCCTCAGGTCAAGAACCTGTTGGATGTGGGTGGAAGAGGAAAACCATACGCTTGTTTTTTTACCGGCCGCGTAGCCAATCATTATGTGCTTGGACGTCGAACCCGCCTACTCGGTGGATGTTGTCGGCGACGCTCGCAAAATGCCGTTTTCCGATGCGTCCATGGACGTCGTCCTGATTACTCAGGTTCTCGAGCACATTCCCGATCCGATTGCTGTGATAGGCGAAATTCGGCGAGTCTTGAAACCTGGGGGAACGCTTTTGCTGAGTGTTCCGTCCATCTTTCCCCAGCACGGGTCGCCTGGCGACTACTGGAGATATATGCCGCAGGGTCTGCAATGGATCTTGCGCGACTTTCACAACGTGACCGTCAAGGGCGAAGCGGGGACGGTCCCCAGCATTTTTCTGGTCATCAACGTGTATCTGCAGTTGCTCACCAGTCCTTGGCCATGGCTGCGAGCGATTGGTGCGGTGGACAATTTGTCCGGTCGAACAATGTGGCGGGGCTGCTGGCGGCAAAGGTCTACCGTGGAGATCAGTTTGCCAGTAACTATTTCGTAGTGGCAGTGCGCTAGAATCAATTTTCCGTTCTTCTCTATTTCTGTTGCATACGAATCGGGGCGCGATCGAGGTGGGATCAAATCCGAAGCGGATTTTGCTGACTGGCGGGGCGGGTTTCATTGGATCCCACGTGGCCGAGGCGCTGCTTCGCCGCGGGACAAAGTTGTCGATTGTGGACAACCTTGATGATTTCTACGCTCTCAGCCGCAAGCGGCGCAACCTGCGGGAAATTGGCAAGCCCGGAAGCTACGAGTTCTTCGAGGTTGACGTGCGGGATAAAGATGCGCTGCGAAAAGTCGCGGAGCGCGTCCGGCCTGAAATCATGATTCATCTCGCGGCGCGCGCCGGCGTGCGGCCATCGATTGAACAGCCCGCGCTGTACGAAAGTGTCAACGTTGGCGGGGACTCTGAACCTGCTGGAAATCGCCCGCGAGTTCAAAGTGCAGCGGCTGATCTTTGGCTCGTCGAGCTCGGTGTATGGCGTTACCAACAACGTTCCTTTTTGCGAAGATGACCTCAAGACTCTCCCCATCTCGCCCTACGCGGCGACAAAACTAGCGGGCGAGTTGATGGCTTACACCTACGCGCATTTGTATGGCTTGACCACTATTTGCCTGCGCTTTTTTACCGTCTATGGTCCGCGGCAAAGGCCCGATCTGGCGATCCACAAATTCACTGCGCTCATTGAGGCGGGAAAGCCGATCCCGGTCTATGGCGATGGCTCGATGGGTCGCGATTACACCTACGTGGACGATATCGTGGCTGGAGTCATGGCGTCTCTCGAATACATGCCAGAATCCAAGGTTCCGTTCGAGGTCTTCAATTTGGGAAACTCCCATCCGTACCCCGTCTGCACGGAATTGATTGCGTTACTGGAGGCAGCGACCGGGAAAAAAGCGCTGCAGGAGCCATCTGCCCGATCAACCCGGAGACGTTCCCATTACCTGGGCGAACATCGACAAAGCTAAACGCCTTTTGGGGTATTCACCACAGACTTCCATGGAGCAAGGTCTGCGGAATTTTGTTGCCTGGTATCGCGCGAGCCTGACGGATTCAGAACCATGACAACGATGTCGGCCGAACTGAAGTTGAACATCGGTTGTGGAACCTCGGGGATCGAAGGATGGGTGAATATCGACAATTCGCCCAGCATTCTGCTCTCGCGTTTGCCGCTGGGGAAGAGGATTTTTCAGCACTCCGGACTGGCCGCGTGACGTGCGCCGCGCCGATGTTCGCAAGCGCATTCCTTACCCGGACGCCTCGGTCGCGTGCATCTATTCTTCGCACACTTTCGAACACTTTAGTTACGAGGAGTCGCGGGCGGTGGCGCGGGAGTGTTTTCGTGTGCTCAAGCCCGGTGGCATCCTGCGGATCGTGGTGCCCGACTTGGGGATCATGGTGCGCGACTATCTTGCGCGATACCTGCCGATCCGCTGGCTTCTCACAGATTTATTTCGCGGCTTCTTCTGACGGCGAACATTCGCGACCTCGTGCATGCCGGCGCGCATCACAAACAGATGTTCGATGGCCGCTCGCTGGTCCACATGCTGCAGGAAGCGGGTTTCGCGAGCGCCTGAAGTAAGCGCTTTCGGCAGCAGCCGGATTGCTGAGATCGCGGAGATTGAACTGGAATCCCGGCGCTGCGAGAGCCTGTACGTGGAGGGGGCCAGAAAAGCCCGCCGTCTGGTTCGAGCCGTCGTTGAATCCGCCGGGGCGAGGTTCGGCGTGTTCAGTAGCCATTCCGGAGTGCGCCCGCGAATAGACCTGCCTCGGAAAGCCGGGGATCGATACTATAGAGGTTGCGCTAATGACTAGCAGCCGAAAGACCGTAATCCTTACGGAAATCATCGCCCCATACCGCATCCCGGTTTTTAACGTTCTCGGCAGCCGAACGGGATTGGATCTGCACGTAATTTTTTTAGCAGAGACAGATGAGACACTGCGGCAGTGGCGTGTTTACAAAGACGAAATCTGCTTTTCCTATCAGGTGCTGCCGTCCTGGCGATGGCGCGCGGGGAAAAGCAGTTTTCTGGTGAATCGAGGACTGTGGGCCGCGTTAAACAAAGTGAATCCGGAGGTTATGATCTGTGGCGGATACGCATATGCTGCGTCCTGGGAGGCGCTCCTGTGGGCGCGCCGCCACGGGCGTTGAATTTGTTTTGTGGTCGGAGAGCAACCGTCATGACGCTCGTGGAGGACGGGCAGCGGTGGAGTGGCTGAAAGCCTATTTCCTGCGCCACTGTGACCGATTTGTGGTGCCGGGAAAGGCTTCCTTTGAGTATCTCAGGCTCGCTTGGGTGCTCCGGCAGCAAGCATTTGACCGCGCCCAACGCTGTCGACAACGGGTGGTTTGCGACGCAGGCGGAGAACACCAGGTCCCAAGCCACTGAATTTCGAGGAGAGAAACTGAGACTGCCGTCGCGGTTTATTCTTTTTGTGGGTCGCCTGGTTCCGGAAAAAGGTGTTTTTGATCTTCTCGCAGCCTATGCCAAACTAGAGAGCGGCCTGCGATTGGAAGTGGGCTTGGTATTTGCGGGCGATGGTGTAGTCTGGAGAGGAACTGAAACAACAGGCCAAACGTGATCATCCCGGGCGCGGTTTGTTTTCCGGGGTTCGCGCAGCGCGAGGATCTGGCTGGTCTCTATGCGTTGGCGGAGGCTCTGGTTCTGCCGACGCACAGCGATCCCTGGGGTTTGGTGGTGAACGAGGCAATGGCGTGCGGACTTCCGATCATCGTAAGCAGTGTCGCAGGATGCGCGGCCGACCTGGTCGAAGATGGGTGGAACGGTTATGTCGTGCCTCCCCGGGATGTGGAGAAAGCTCAGCATGGCGATTGATTCCGTTGTGCGGCAACCTGAACTTAAGCAGCAGATGAGCGCGCACAGCCTGGAACGAATTCGAAACTACTCACCGGAAGCATGCGCCGATGGTCTGGCCGCGGCGGCGATCTCGGCTGGCACGGAGGCGCGATGAATTCCGTGACCTGCAGTGGACTGGTATCGGGTTGGCGTGGATGCTTGGCGCTGTATTTTCTCTATCACCATTTGCAGTACTTCGGCGACATTACTTTTCTGGGCGGCATCTTGCTGCTGGAGTTGATCATTGCCTGCCTCTGGAAATATGACCAGCGTTTTATCGTTCTGGTGGTGATTGCGTTTGTCGGGCTGGCATGAATATTCCCATGCAAAGCGGTTGGATGATTGCACGTTGGGCCGTGCTGTCTGCGGGTGCGGCCGTTGGCTTCATTCTTTGGACGAAAACTCCGCGCGCGACCTTTCGGATCGTTGCATCTGATCGCTTTCTTTTGCGTCTGTGCCGCGCTTTGTTTCCGCCACTGTTTCTCCGCTGGTACGGACGGCTTCGCTCAAGGCTTTGAGCCTACTGCTTCTTTTTCTCTATTGTGCTTCCGGTGCCCGCTTGGCGTGCTGGGCCGGGAAATCGTTTTTTTCATGGCCTGCTCTGGGGAACCGAGATCGCGGTCTATCTCACGGCGTTCTGTTATTTCGGTCTGGGTGCGGCGATTTGGGGTAATCCCAACTCTCTCGGTGCGGCGATGAGCGTTGGAGTGTTCCCCATCCTGTTCTGGGGATGGCTTGTCAGCGATGGGCCGAGCGTGAAGTTTCGCCGGTTAGTCGCGTTGCTGCTTTGCGCCTACCTGATTTTGTTCAGCGGGGCGCGCGCAGGCAATGGTCGCAGCGGTAGTCGTCGTCCTGGCTTTCTGTCTTTGCCTGCACCAGTACAAATTGCTGGTAAAAGTGACGGCTTCGCGCTGCTTCTGATTGCGGTTACCGGGGTGTTCGCTCCCGAAGTCTTAAACCAGCGAGCTCGGGGGACTGCTGGATACAGTGCTTTACAAGGGACACAAAAAAGAAGGAATCCTGGGTTCGCGGCGAACACCCTGGGAACAGTCGATTGCGATCGATCAAGGCGCATCCGGTGTTCGGAACCGGATATGGTACAAGTCCGACGGCCGAGGATTACGGATCGGAACTCGAAGAATTGGTGTCCAGCGAGCAATCCAATCGCGAGCACGGCAGCAGCTACATGACGATCGCGGAGTGGGTAGGGCTGTTGGGCGTGTTGCCTTTTATTGCCCTTCTGGTGGTGACCGTGTCCAACGTCTGGAAAGTGTGCGCGTGGATGAACCGGACCTCCAATCCGCGCCATTACTCAATTCCGCTGGCCATGGTGGTGTTGGCCGGTCTGGTCCACGCCACTTTCGAAGATTGGCTTTTTGCCGTTGGTTACTATATCTGCGTGTATTTTTGGATTCTGGCATTTCTGCTGGCCGATCTTGTCCCGGACGCGGTTGCGGTCCCCGCACCGAGCGTTGTTCCTCGAACTTCTCATGCGGAGTCAGCGAGTTTTTGGTGCGCCCGTGCCCAACCGATGATCCGATTGTTCATCAATGGTCTCGCCGCGAGTGCGGGTGGAGGCCTTACTTATCTGCGTAACGTGATTCCTCAACTGTCGCAGAGAGGAGGTACGCAAACCACGGTCTTGCTGAGTCCCGCGATGCGCGCAGAGTTTGGGGAACTGCCCAACATCGCTCTAATCGAGGACTGGGCGCCTTCCGGCGCGGCCCGCCGTTTTATTCGTGAACAGACAATGCTGCCGAAGTTGATCCGGCGCAGCGGCGCCCAGGTCTTGATTTCCGCAGGCAACTTTGCCCTTTGGCGTTCGCCCGTCCCGCAGATACTTCTGTCTCGTAACTCGCTCTACACTTCCAGCGATTTCTCGCGCGATGTTCGTGCCCGCGGAGACTATGCGATCTTGGCAGACACCTTGTTTAAGGGCTGGTTGGCACGACAATCCATACGCCGCGCGGATGTTGCCGTCGCCCCGAGTGCAGCGTTTGCCCAGGAACTGAGCGAGTGGAGCGGACGGAAAGTGCTAGCAGTGCACCATGGTTTCGACCCGGATGGCTTTACGAGCGATGCAACGCCGCTGCCTGCGGCTGTTCAAAGCCAGCTTGAGCAAGCGAAAGACGCTTTCCGCCTGCTGTTTGTCAGTCACTACAATTATTACCGGAACTTCGAAACTTTATTCCGGGCCATGCCGATCCTGGGCGATCGTTTCCGGGAAAGAAAGTGAAACTTTTTCTCACCTGCCGACTGAATTCTGGCGAGAATCCCGGTGCGTATCGGGCGGCGGCGGCGGCGTCACTTGCCAATGATCTTCGGGGTAGTCACGATATCGTCGAGCTCGGCACGGTTCCTTATCGTTCCCTCCATCACCTCTATCGTGCCTGCCACATTTACGTAACCCCAGCTTATGCCGAATCGTTTGCTCATCCGCTGATCGAGGCGATGTCGAGCGGTTTACCGGTGGTAGCGTCGGATTTGCCGGTGCATCGTGAGATCTGCGGAGACGCGGCAATTTACTTTCCTCGTTTTTCTCCTGATGGGTTGGCGGAGCGAATACTCGAGATTCAAGAATCGCCGGAGTTGAGAGAAGACCTTGCGCGCAACGGCTTGCGTCGCGCTCGCGACTTTAGCTGGACCGAGCACGTGGACGGTTTGATTGCTCTGGCCCAGGAATTAGTGCGCTCCGGGAGGAAGCGACACTGATGTCCCGCGCCGGCGTGTCCCCAGTAAATGACGCGAGTTCAGCGCTGCATGTTTTGACCATTACCCCGTTTTTCCCGTCGGACCAAAATGAGGTAAGCGGTTGTTTCATCGCGGAACCCATTGAACAGCTGCAGCAGTTCGGCGTCGATTCCAGCGTGATTGCGGTGGCTTCGATCTACTATCCCCGCAGACGGCCGAGCGCGGCGGCAGCAGAATGGGTGCGATATCCGCAAGTTCCGGGAAATTTCGGGCTTTCGAGCGCAGGGAACCTTTTGTTTGCCCGACTGCTGCGCCGAGTACGAACACTGCATACAACGAAGACGATCGATGTGATCCACGCCCACGCGGCTCTCCCCTGTGGTCACGCGGCGTCATTGCTTTCCCGAAGCGTTTGAACATTCCGTTTGTGGTTACTGTGCACGGGTTGGACGTGTTTAACACTTGCTTCACCGGTGGAATTCCGGCGGCTTGGCGGCGGAAGGTATCGATCGATGTCTACCGTGCGGCGCGGATGGTGATCTGCATCAGCGGCAAAGTGCAAGAAATTCTGAAAGCCGGAACGAAAGCGGAAGTCCGCAGCACCATGGTGCATAACGGCGTCAATCCGATTCTCTTTTCGCCGAGTCCGGTGGTCGGACCTTCCGATCCGGAAATTCTGATCGTCGGCAACTTGCAGCGCAGCAAAGGCCATGAACTTGTCTTGCGAGCGATCGCAACGCTCCAACCAATGTTTCCCGAGCTTCGATGCCGCATCATCGGGGAAGGGCCGGACCGCGGTCGATTTGAAGCGCTGGCGCGCGAGCTTCGGTATTGAGACGCTCGTTCAGTTTGAGGGGCGAAAGAGCCGCTCCGAAGTCGCGGAGGCCATGCGGCGCTGCTCCATGTTCGTGTTGCCCAGTCGCAACGAGGGCTTGGGATGCGTGTACCTGGAAGCCATGTCCTGCGCCAAGCCGGTGATTGCCTGCCGCGGGCAGGGAATTGAGGAAGTGATTGAGCACGGAGGAATGGTTGGCTCATCCCCACCGACGGGCTCGAAGAACTTGTGCAGGGGATTTCCGCTCTGCTGGCTTCGCCCGAAATATGCACGCGCATCGGAGCGGCCGCACGCCAGACGATCCTGGAAAAACTCACGCTTTCGCATCAGGCGCGACAATTGGCTGGGATCTACCGCCGAGTCAACCTATCATAGGCTGGTCTTATCTCAAGATAGCTGCGTTCACTTTGACGCAGACACATAAAGACTGTCGGCGAAATAAGCCAGGGCCGGTACTCGCGTCGAAAGTCGCTGCAAGCGGTCGGATAGAAGAACCAACAACTTGTACTGCCATGGAAAAAATCGCAAATCGCTGACTTGCGGATTGAGCGAAAAAAACCCATCGACCACAATCGCGGGAGGTCCGAGGGCCGCTTCGAATGTCCGTCGTAGTTCCGGAATTGTCCAGTAGCGGACTTCAAAGTCCCGAGTCTCGCGAAAGCCCCGGCGAAACTGGTGGTAGAGACAGCGGACCCCAAAGACGTTGGGCATCTGGATCAGCGATTGCCCCCCTTGGGCCAGAACCCGATGAATCTCCGCCAGCACCGAACGGGCATTTTCCTTCGAGAGATGCTGCAGCACACTATAAGAAAAAACCTGGTCGAAGATCGAGTCACGAAATGGCAGGTAGCGTCCGTCCGCGACCAGGTAAGGGATTCGGACTCCCAACTGCTGTGCGACGCGCCGGGCGGCACGAATGCCTTTGAGTGATGGGTCAACCCCGACTGCCCGGTAGCCGGATTGCGCGGCCGCCAGACACCACCGGCCCCAATTGCAACCGATTTCCAGAAAGCTCCGGCCATCGCCCAGCGGGAAGGCGCAGCGCAGGTATGGGATATTCGGTCAGCATGCCGACCAGATGCTGATACAGGCTGCCGTTGGTCGCCCCGATCACTTCTTTAACAAACGGATCGATCTCGCCCGACTGCAACTGGGTTTGAGGAACTGCTGTTGCCTCGTCTTCCTTGGACGGCGGCCAGGGCGCGAGTTCCCTCGACATGGGTTTGCGCGGCTTCGGAAACCAGCAGGATCGGAATGCCTTCGATGATCCGATAGCGGTGACCGGAGGGACAGAGAAGCCAAGCAGATTCCTGGCGAAGGTCTTGCTTATCCCGTGGACAAACCACGAGTCTCAGGAGCTCTTCGTCGAGTGATTGCATAGGGCGCAATCACCAAACGTAGTGCTGCTCATGCGGGCTGTCAAATGTCAGGCGAATACTTGCGCCATGCCGTACCTCATTTGACTAAGCTGCCGGCGGACCCACGGTTGCTGGCGACTTATCAAGAGCCTCCTTCATCTGGTGCCAGGCATGCTTGGCTTCTTCCACCGAACCTTCATCTTCGATGGTCGTAATGTCACCGGCAGCGCGACCCTGAGTGACGGCCTTCAGCACGCGTCGCATGATCTTGCCGCTGCGCGTTTTGGGCAGCATCTCGACGAAGTTCAAATCGCCGATTACGGCAATGGGGCCGAGTTCGTGGCGCACTTGTTCCAGCAACGCTTTCTTCATTCTTCCGAGGGCTCGAAGCCTTGCTTGAGGACCACGAACGCTGAGATGACTTCGCCGCGAAGGTCGTCAGCGCGGCCCACCACACCCGACTCGGCGACCGCGGGATGGGTGAGCAGCGCGGTTTCCACCTCGATGGTGCCGATGCGATGTCCCGCAATCTTGATGATCTCGTCGGCGCGTCCGGCAAACCAGACATAGCCGTCATCGTCAATGTGTGCCGAATCTCCGCTGTAATAAACGTCCTTAATGATCTGCCAGTAATCGCGCCCGTAGCGCTCCTTTTCTCCCCACAGCGCCGGCGTCAAGCCGGGGAAGGGACGGCGGATCACCATGATGCCTTTCTCATTCGCGGCGCAAGGCTTGCCGTCGACTTGCACCACGGCGGCGTCAATGCCCGGCATGGGCATCGTCGCCGAACCCGGTTTGATGGGCAGCAGGCCGAGCCCATACGGATTGCCGAACATGGGACCGCTGGTTTCCGTCTGCCACATGTGGTCGATGACCGGGATCCTGTCCTTGAAGATCTTCTTCTGCAGCCATTCCCAAGCCGGTGCGTTGAGCACTTCGCCCGCGCAGAACACCCGCTCCAGGTAATCGTGATTGGTTTTGAGCATGGGCGCATCGCCATAGCGCATCAGCAAGCGAACTGCGGTAGGCGAAGTAAAATGCCCGGTGACCCGGAACTCCTCGATCAGCGTCCGCCAATTCGTTTCCGGAGCGGGATAATCGAGCGCGCCCTCAAAAGCCACCGTGGTGGCGCCGACAATCAGGGGCGCATAGACAATGTAACTGTGACCCACGATCCATCCGATATCGGAGGTTGACCACCACACATCGGTCGGTTTAAGGTCGAACATCCATTTGCCCATGCTGTGGATATGCACCTGATAGCCACCATGCGTATGCATCGCTAGCTTCGGGGTCGCAGTGGTGCCGGAAGTGGCGAGAATAAATGCCGGTCTCGTTGGATTCCATCGGAACATAGTCACCGCTGTGCCCGCTGGCGCCGCTCAGGAACTCTTCCCAAGCCACATCCCGTCCTGGAGTCCACGGGATTTCCGTTCCCGATCGTTTCAGCACGATGACGCGCTCTACGTCACTTCCCGCTTGCAGCGCCTCGTCCACAATCAACTTAAGGTCGGTGGTCTTACCCTTGCGGTAGGTCACGTCGGCGGTGAAAACCAGGCGCGATCCGCTGGCCCGTATGCGGTCGCCCAGCGCCTTCGCGCCAAAACCAGCGAAGACGACGGAGTGAATGGCGCCAATGCGAACCGTCGCCAGCATCAAGATGATGGCTTCGGGGCAGGTCGGCATGTAGACCGTGAGACGATCGCCTTTCTCAATGCCCAAGCCGCGTAATGCGGCTGCCACGCGCTCCACTTCGTAGAGCAGTTGCGCATAAGTGAAGAGGCGACGCTCGCCGCGCTCATTCAGATAGATGAGCGCCGTATGCCCACCCCAGCCGCGCTTCACGTGATAGTCAAGAGCGTTGTACGCGAGGTTTGTCTGGGCGCCGACGAACCACTTGAAGGTGGGAGGAGTCCAATCCAGCACTCGGTCCCATTTGCGAAACCAGGGGAGCTGATCGGCCGCACGTCCCCAAAAAGCTTCCGGGTCTTCTTTTCCGTCATCGATCCACTTTTTCACGATCGCATTGATCAGGCTCATGGTTTTCTCCTATTCACCCTCGCCGCTGCATTTTCAAATGGTTCCTTAAAACCGCAAGGGAGGTTGCTTCGAGGCGGCGAGCGCGCTCCCGTGAAACTTCTTGAGGGTGCGACGAACGGCTAATGGACGGGTGGAGTTTGCTATGGCTGGAAAGGCTCGTCAGTGACGCAGATCACAGCACGGCGTGTTTTGAAAATGTAAGGTTGGGCGCAAATCACGCCCCTGTGTGATTGACGTCATGGTACGCGCTTGTAAAAACACGCAGGATTACGCTCCGTGATCTGATACAATCCGCGACCGGAAGGAGACACCGTTTTATGTTGAAGCTGAAAATGTGGTTGTCAAGCCTCTTCATGGTGGCCATCATGGCTGTGCCTGTGATGGCGGGAACCGACGATGCCAAAACGGCAAACGAAAATTCAGCCAACCAACCCAATGCAGAAGCGAGCCCAGCAACGGCAAGCCCAAGTCCAAGTGTGAGCGTAGTCACAACCGCGAGCGATGCCAATGTCGCGGCACTGCTCAATGCTCTTGTGAAGAAGGGAGTGCTGGCGCCGTCCGAGGCCAGCGCTATCAGAAATGCAGCCCCTGCAGCTGAATTCCAACTCCTGATCGAGGCTCTCAGCCGCAAGGGAATCTTGAGCGCAGCGGATTTGGCAGGCACCGCGCAACCCTCCGGCATCGTGGCGGCTCCGGTTGCCGCTACGGAAGCGATCTCCACATCCGTCGATAGCGCGGGACTTGGGGGAGGGCAGACGCCTAACCCGTCGCGAGTGGCGGGTGAGATAGCGCCTCCCTCACCTACGGTGATACCAGCAGTCTCGCCGGTCCGGGTGTTCCCTGTTGACGCACCCAAGACCGGTGGCCTGGCTGGCATAAAGGCGGGCCCGATCACACTTGCGCCTTACGGGTTTGTCAAGGCAACGGTCGTCCACGACAGCAGCGATCCCAATGGCGACGATTTTCCGTTCCCCGGTATATTTTTGACTGCCGGCCCTAACTCGACCTTCAACACCGGGCCAACCAAGGATCCCGAATTCCACGTCAAGGCGCGCTCCACTCGCTTTGGGATGAACTTCGAGTGGCCGGACCCGTCGCCAAAGCTGACGGTTACCGGCAAGATCGAAGGCGATTTCGAAGGCAACTTCAGCGAAGTCGACAACCGCGATGTTTCCTCGATTCGTAGCAACGCGCCGCAACTGCGTTTGGCCTTCGTCCGCTTGGACTACCATGCCAGCGACAAGACCGACATTTTCTTTGTCGGTGGCCAGGACTGGACGCTTTTCGGTTCCGGGGCGCTGATGAATATAGTGGAAACAACCTTCAATGGCGCATTTTGGGGCAACATCTACGAGCGTTCCCCACAACTGCGCGCCGGCTTCATCCAGACACTAAGTCCGGAGCACAAAGTCAACCTCGAGGGCCAATTCGGGATCATGATGCCAAGCACCGGTCAGATCCTGAAGCTCGGGTCCGTCGGTCTGGCTGGGCAAATCGGAGAAGGCGAACGCGAGGGTGCCGACTCTGACCGTCCCGAATGGGAAGGCAGAGCAGCGTTGAGCTTCCAACTCGACCCGGCCAAAGGAGTGGCGCCAGCGCAAATCGCCCTGGCTGGATTCCATTCCCGGCGTACCTCGATCGTTCCCAACTCCTCGTACTGCACCGATCCATCGACGTGCAGCGCGACCCAAACTCTTACGCCAGCGAACTACATCGCTGCCTTCCCGAACGGCTTTCAAGCTTCCAGCACCCAGTGGGGCGGCCAAATCACAGCGCAGTTGCCTACCCGCTGGTTCACCTTGGTGGCGACCGCGTATAAGGGAGGCGACTTACGCTTCTACTTCGGTGGCCAAATCAACTCTTATTTCACCAACGTAAACGGGCTAACGAATGTCGTGGGTCCCTACGTCACTGCGGATGGCGGACCGCTGGCTGCTGCCGGAGGCGCCCTCCTCGGAACGAACGCGGCCGGGAACGTGGTCGTTGCTCCGCAGAAGCCCATCCAAGCCTTTGGCGGGTTCATCCAGCTCGGACTGCCGATTTCACGCTGGTTCAATGCCGACCCAAAGGGCCACAACGCAGGCTGGCAGCTTCACTTCACCATCGGCAAGGACCAGGTGGTGGCTCGTGACCAGTTCGCCGCCAATGGCATAGGCTGCGCCGCCGCGGATGCAAGCGCTACGTGCGGTGGAGGACTCCCGATGTCGATGGGCAAGTCAGCCATCGCAACCCTGTACTACAAACTCAACAGCTGGGCGACGTTCGGCTTCGAGCAGTCGGTCTACGGCACTCGTGCATTCGACCACCTCGCCCTTTATACGATTGCTGGAAAATCATCCAACGAATGGCAAGATCACCGGACCGAGGTCGGGCCGATCTTTACGTTCTAGACCGACCTTCCACTCAGCGGGCCAGACCAGGCCCGCTGGGGGATTGGGCGGAAGATTGACCGATGACTGCATTGGCCGGTGCCGATTGAGGCGCCGTCCACCCAGGAAAAGGGGATGGACTCCACCGAGGGCGACCGCTCGCAGGTGGGTCTGTCCTCCCGAGCCTCTGCTGAAACAAGGAACCTATTGTGCGGCGTGCGCCAAGGGATCACAATGTACCGAATCTGCGGGAGTGGCCTCCGAAATCGTCCCGGAAAACCCTCGAGACGAGGGGCGCATCCGCAGTGTTTGGAGGAGCAGGTTCCATGAGTATCGGTAGAAAAGCGGCCCTGTACGCCGGTCTTGTGTTGGTGGCCGTGTTTGCCCATGCCACATCGCGGAAAAGCACGCTGGAGATCACGGTTCTTGATTCTCAAACCCGAGCGTTGGCTTCGAACGACAACGGCGTTCCCCTGAATTGCGAGCAACTCACTTTCGATGCGTATTGCCGTTCCACTAGAAATCCGCAAATGATGAGTACTCTGCTGGTGCAGGAAGGCAACAATCCACCGTTCCGTATCAGCTGCAGAATTGAGTCAAGATATTCCCGTTGCCAACCCCTGCCAAAGGGCGAAACTTTCGAAGCCAGAAGAGATAAACACGGCATCACCGTCTACTACATCGATGACAAGGGCAAGGCGCGAAGCGAGTTGTACACGCTGGTAGATGCCGGCAAAGCCGCGCCGACTGCGGCGTTAGCTTCGGTGCAGCCCGTCGCAACCGCTGCCGCCCCGCAGCAGAATTCACCGGCTGTTGTGCCGACACCGCGCGCGGCTGCACCAACGCCGAGTTCAGCGGCGCCTGCGCCAGTACCGCCTGTCCCGACGCAAGGCAATGTTGCGCAGAAAGTGAAGTGCAATTTCAGCTCGATACCCGCCGGTGCGGAAATTACGGTTGACTGGAGGTACGTGGGCAACACGCCTTCCGAAATCGGCCTGAGTCCGGGAACCCATGTCGTCGTTATTTCCACGCCAGGGTTTGCCGAGTGGAAACGGGAGCTTACGGTCGCGGCGGATTCAGCCGTGAACGTGACCGCCAATCTACAAAAGGCGCAGCCCTGAGCCGGATGGCTTGCGGGAGACGCGTTTGAAGCTTTTGCTGAAGTTGGTCGCCGTAGGATGTCGGCGAAGGTAGTGGTCCGGTAGTTGAGTCAGCACGTACATACAGTCCAGCAGTTGGTTGTGAACACAGAAAGGCTGTCGGTTCCCATTTCATCTTCGCAAAGGAGAAACACTGTGGCTAACGAGAGTGTTGCATCCACGCACCTGAATCGCTGGTGGCACGTAGTCGGCGGTGTATCCATGAACCTGGCGCTGGGCTCGCTGTATGCCTGGAGCGTCTTTGTGGCTCCGCTGGAAAAGGAATTCCACTGGAAGCGGGCTGATACTTCCAATGTGTTTATCATCGCGGTGGTGGTCTTCGCGCTCACGTTCATAGTCGCTGGCCGGCTGCAGGATAAACTTGGGCCTTTCAAAATTTCGATCGCAGGCGCGATCCTGGTGAGCCTGGGGTTTTTCCTCTGCTCTCAAGCCGATAGCCTCAACAAATTCTTCATCTTCTTCGGCGTTCTCGGGGGGTTAGGCAACGGCTTTGGTTATGCGACCCCGATTCCCGTTATGTCTAAGTGGTTCCCGGACAAGCGTGGTCTGGCCGTAGGCTTGGCGGTGGGCGGATATGGCGCAGGATCGGCAATCTTTGGGCCGCTGGCCAACAACTACTTGATCCCGAGCTTTGGCTGGCGCACAACGTTCATGGTGCTGGGCGGCATCTTCTTCGTGATGACAATCTTTGGCGCATTCCTGCTGAAGAACCCACCGGCAGGTTACAAGCCTGCGGGCTGGACGCCGGCCCCGGCTTCCAAATCTGCGGCTACCACTTATGACTTCACCCCCAGCGAGGTGCTGCGCACGCCGACCTTTTACTTAATGTGGGTGGGGTACGCGTTAGGGTGCGCCGCCGGCCTGATGGTGATCAGCCAATTGGTGCCGTTCGCCAAGAGCGTGGGCATCCCCAGCACCACTCTGGCCGCGTATGGCTTGGTGGTGGGAGCGGTGGGCAATGCTTCTGGCCGTATTTTATCGGGCTGGATGTCGGACCACCTTGGCCGTATTAACGTGTTGCGCCTGATGATCGGCATTTCCATGGTTGCCATGCCTATTCTGTATTTCGTGGGAGGCAACGTGGTGGGACTGTTTGTGATGCTGTTCATCGTGTACTGGTGCTATGGCACGCAATTGTCGGTCAATGGCGCGGCCGCCGCCGATTTCTGGGGCACGAAGAATGCCGGCATAAACTACGGGATGTTGTTTACCGCATGGGGCGTGGCGGGATTGCTCGGTGGCCGCATCGGCGGTTTGCTCTACGACAAGTACAAGAATTACAAATGGCGTTCTACACGGCGGCGGCGCTGGCGGCAGTGGCGTTGGTGTGCGAACTGTTAGCCAAGCGTCCGGCGGTGCCGGAGGGAGCTTTGGCGAGCAGGAAAGCGCCTAGTGCGGCGTAGGCTGTAGAAGGTTCGCAAGGCACTTGCAGCAAAATGATATTCCATCATAAGCGGGCACGGCGCACCAGTAATGTCGGACGCCGTGCCAGCAGCTTTGTAAACAAGATTCGCTCCGCCAGCCGCGACTGCGCTGGCGGAGATAAGTTCAGGGAATACAAATTCGGCAATATAAGGGGTAACCATCATGGCAGAGATACGTCAGAAACCGCAAATAGTGAGCGAAGCCACCGAGGCTCAGATCGCAGTCCATTGGCGGGAGGAGGAATATTACTATCCTCCCGCGAAATTTATTGGCCAGGCGAACCTGACCGATCCCAGCATCATCGAGCGCTTCAGCGAGAAGAATTACCCGGAATGCTTCCGCGAATACGCCGATCTGCTGACTTGGGATCAATACTGGCACACGACACTCGACACCAGCGATCCGCCGTTCTGGAAATGGTTTGTGGGCGGCAAGATCAACGCCTCGTACAACTGCGTCGACCGGCACCTCGCCAAGTACAAAAACAAAGCGGCGCTGATCTTTGTCGCCGGAGCCGGAATCCGAAGCGCCCGTAGCCGTCACCTACCGCGAACTTTATGTGCGAGTGAATGAATTCGCGGCGCTGCTGCGCGATTTCTGCGGTCTGAAGAGCGGCGATCGCGTCACCATCCACATGCCGATGGTCCCGGAGTTGCCGATTACCATGCTGGCCTGCGCCCGCCTTGGGCATCATGCACTCGGTTGTGTTTGGAGGCTTCAGCGGCGAGGCTTGCGGAATGCGCGCCGCCGATTCCCAAAGCCACGTCCTGATCACGATGGATGGTTATTATCGCAATGGCAAGATGCTCGACCACAAAGCCGGCGCCGACATCGCGCTGGAGACTGCCAAGAACGAAGGCCAGACCGTCGACAAGGTTCTGGTCTGGAGGCGGCACGCCGGCCAGAGCGCTACCGCTTCGCCGTTCGTGAAAGGGCGCGATTTCTGGGTCGACGAAGTGCTCCCGAAATTCAAAGGCCAACTCGTGGCTCCCATCCCCATGGATGCCGAGGCGCCGTCTGTTTCTCATGTACACCAGCGGCAGCACGGGAAAGCCGAAAGGCTGTCAACACCGCACCGGCGGCTACCTCTCCTATGTAGCCGGCACCTCTAAGTACATTCAGGACATTCATCCCGAGGATGTGTACTGGTGCATGGCCGACATCGGCTGGATCACGGGCCACTCCTATATTGTCTATGGTCCGCTGGCGTTGGCCGCTACCAGCGTCCTCTACGAAGGTGTCCCCACCTATCCCGACGCCGGCCGAGTATGGCGAATCGCCGAGCGCCTGGACGTCAACATCTTCCACACCTCACCGACGGCCATTCGCATGTTGCGCAAGTCCGGTCACGATGAACCCAACAAGTACAACTACCATTTCAAGCACATGACCACGGTGGGAGAACCCATCGAGCCCGAAGTCTGGCGCTGGTATCACGAAACGGTGGGCAAAGGCGAGGCCGTGATTGTCGACACCTGGTGGCAAACCGAAAACGGAGGATTCCTGTGCAGCACCAAGCCGGCAATCGATCCCATGAAGCCGGGAAGCGCGGGCCCGGGCATGCCGGGAATCTATCCCGTCATTATTGACGAAAACGGGCAGGAAGTCGCGGCTGGATCCGGCAAGGCGGGCAACATCTGCATTCGGAATCCCTGGCCCGGCATCATGCAAACCATCTGGGGCGATCGCGACCGCTTCGTCACCCAGTACTACGCCAAGTACTGCAAGAATCGCAACAGCAAGGACTGGCATGACTGGCCCTATTTTGCGGCCGACGGCGCGGTGCTGGCCGCCGACGGCTATTTCCGCATTCTTGGCACGCGTCGATGATGTGATCAACGTGGCCGGTCATCGCCTGGGCACAAAGGAAATCGAGTCTGCGTGTCTGACGGTTCCCGAAGTGGCGGAAGCAGCGGTAGTGCCGGTGGCGGACGAGATCAAGGGCCGCGTGCCCGAAGTCTATATCGCCCTGAAACCCGGATATCGCAGGCCAGCCCGGAGATCATTGAGAAGGTCAACAAGGTGATTGAAACCATGATTGGCAAGATTGCCCGTCCGCAAGCCGATCCTCGTCGTTCCGGATATGCCAAAAACCCGCTCCGGCAAACTCATGCGTCGGGTTCTCGCCGCCCTCTCCAACAACATGAACACCGGAGACATCACGACCCTGGCCAATCCTGACGTGGTGGAAAACATCCGGGAACTGGTTCAGGGCAAAGAGGCGGTGGCGTTGACCGACGGACCTGAAGACCTGAAGAGGTTCGGAACTGAAGAGTAAGGACGAACGGTTCAATAACATCTGGAGGGCCAAAGCTCTCGGACGGCTCTCCACCGTTGTTTTTGTGCTGTTCTGAAAGACAGCGGGAGCTTTGAACATGTTCGGCCCCTGTTCCCTGTTTTCTACCGCGTAAGGTTGGCGCATCCACTGTTTACTGTGGATACCAGTCGAGCACCCGCACTTCGATTCCGGTTCCCTCCAGCCCTTTCTTGAATACCGTGAGATCGGACCCTTGTAGTGATAGGGAATGACAATCTTCGGGTGAAACGCTTTCACGGCCTCCGCCGCTTCTTCCGGAGGCATGGTATAAGGCAGATTCATGCAGACGAACGCCACGTCAATATTCTTCAGCGCGCGCATTTCAGGGATGCCTTCCGTGTCCCCGGAAAAGTAAAAGCGAACGCCGCCATAAGTGAGCACGTATCCGTTGCCGCGTCCCTTGTCATGAAAAAGTTTACCTGGGGATGGGCCGCGCTTCAAGTTGTATGCGGGGATCGCCTCAATGGTCCAACCCTGCCACGTTTTGCTCTCGCCATTCGCAATCGGCCGTGCAGTCTTCACCGTTGCCACTACAGCGGGAGCAGCCAGTATTTCCGTTCCGGCCTTACTGATTCCGGCGATGGAAGCCGGGTCCATGTGATCGGGGTGAATGTCAGTAATGAGAATCAAGTCCGCTTTCGGCAACCCGTCGAGCTTGGCGGGTTTGGCGGGATCGAGATAGATGATTTTTCCTCCCGCTTCAATCAGCGTGCTGGCGTGATAGATCGGAGTGATTTTCACCTCTCCTGCGGAAGTTTGGAAAGTCTGAGGAGTTGCGACCGCGTGTGCCAATGTTGACATAGCAACGAAAGCATAAACCAATATCCGAATCAGTTTCATCGTGGCCTCCCTTTAGTTTTCAATCTTCTCTACCTGAAATCGCTGTATGGCAGACTTATAGACCTCTACGGGATTCGCCCTATACCGATGCTTCTGTTGGACATCCCGATTCTGCGGTTAAATAGTGAAAGCAACAGACCTCGCAACAGGCGCGAAATAAAGTTGGTTCCGGTGCGACCCTCCCGAGTATATTGTCATCCAATACAATCGCTGGCGAATGCTCGTGCGTGAAGATTCCTTCCGTGGAACCGTCGGACGAGCATTCGCCAGTCCAATCTTGGGGTCGCATCACCGTGGGTAGGGTCGAGGTGTCGAATGCGCGTTGGGGAAAGTGTCGCGGAAAAAGGCAGTGCGGTGCAGGATGCACCCGTGACCGATCAACTCGCGGGGCGGATTTTCGACGCTCGTCGCAGAAGCGATGCTCTCTTCAGTCTGTTGCGCGAGGGCGCAATCTATGAGCGGCCGATTCCGGAGCGCCACCGCATCATCTTTTATGTTGGTCACCTCGAAGCATTCGATTGGAATTTACTGAGCGGACTCGACTCCGGGCTGAAGAGTGCTCGTCCGGAGTTTGATCGGTTGTTTGCCTTCGGCATCGATCCGGTCGGCGGCGGGCTGCCTACCGATGTGCCGTCGGACTGGCCCTCTCTGGATGCCGTCCGTGATTACGTAAACCATGTCCGCGACACGATCGATGAGAATCTGGCAAAGATGATTCTCGAACCAAATTCTCAGACGCGCGACGGTTTTCCGCTACGCACTTTGCTCAATGTAGCTGTTGAGCATCGGCTGATGCATGTTGAGACGCTGGCCTACATGTTGCACCAGTTGCCACTCGACATGAAAATACGGCAACCGAACTCTCTCCATCTGGCGGGGCCGTCCATTGTTCGGGGAATGGTGTCGATCCCCACCGGAGCCGCGACGCTGGGTCTCGCTCGGAACAGTGAAGAGTTTGGCTGGGACAATGAGTACGACGCCTACACAGAAGACATTCCATCGTTTGAGATCGATCGTTATAAGGTGACAAGCCGGCACTATCTCGAGTTCATGGCTGCGGGGGGCTACGAGACGCGCGCGTTCTGGAGCGACACTGACTGGGACTGGAAGGTCGCCCATGGAATTACGCATCCGTTGTTCTGGAAGAAGGAAGGAACGCAATGGCTCTGCCGCACCATGTTTGACGAGGTGCCACTGCCGTTCGACTGGCCTGTCTATGTGAGTCATGCGGAAGCAAGCGCGTACGCGCGCTGGGCAGGGAAGTCGCTCCCCACGGAAGCGGAGTGGCAGCGTGCCGCGTACGGCACGACTGACGGAGACGCAAGAAAATACCCCTGGGGCAACGAGGCGCCCGCTGCGAAACTCGGCAATTTCGACTTTCATAATTGGGACCCGACACCAGTGAACACGTTCCCAGAAGGCCAGAGTGCTTTTGGGGTTCACGATCTGCTCGGCAACGGTTGGGAATGGACCTCTTCCGTTTTCGGTCCATTTCCCGGTTTCAAACCTTTTTCGTTTTATCGTGGATATTCGGCAGATTTTTTCGATAGCAAGCATTTCGTCATGAAAGGTGGCTCGGCGCGCACGGCTGCGTGCATGCTGCGACCCACGTTTCGGAACTGGTTCCAGCCGCACTACCAATATGTGTATGCCGGTTTTCGTTGCGTGAGCCGCTGACGGCCAAGGCACATCCGTCCGGCCAACGCTAGAAAGGGTTCAGAAATGCTAGCTAATGCGGTTAATGTTCATGCCCTTAATCATGCTGCTTCCCCCTTTGCTTCTGCTTCCGGATTTGCTTCGGACGTGCGCGAGGGGCTCACCCGCCCGCGACAAAAGGAACTCCCATCCAAGTACCTCTATGATGACGTGGGCTCGGCGCTATTTGAAGTAATCAGCCATTTGCCCGAGTACGGACTCACTCGAGCCGATGAACGTCTGCTGCAACGTCACGCGGGTGAGATTGTGGACCGCCTCGACGTTCCGGTCGCTGTAGCTGAACTCGGCAGCGGCAGCGGCAAGAAGACGCGCTGGATATTGGAGGCACTTAGCCGCCGGCAGCGGACGTCTTATTACCCGGTCGAAATATCCCACGCAGCGTTGCTGATGTGCCAGCGCGAACTGAGCGATATTGACTCTCTCAGTATTGTGGGTTTTGAGCGCGAATATCTTGACGGCTTGCGAGAAGTAGCCACACACCGGCAGCGCAACCAACATCTTTTTGTATTGTTTCTCGGAAGTACAATCGGCAATTTCGATCGTCCTGCCGGAGTGAAATTCCTGGCAGACGTCCGGCGTATTCTCGAACCCGGAGATTCGCTTCTTCTCGGAACGGACCTGGAAAAGCCTGCCGGGCAACTGCTCAAGGCCTACGACGACGAACTGGGAGTGACCGCCGCGTTCAATCTCAATCTGTTGGCCCGCATCAATCGCGAACTCGATGCCGATTTTGACCTGGGTCAATTCGTCCACACTTCCCGCATCAATTCCAAATCTCGCAGCGTGGAAATGCATCTCGAATCAAAGCGGCGGCAAACGGTTCGCATTCCGGCGGCCGGTCTGCGCGTCGAATTTGCGGAGGGTGAGACTATCTGGACTGAAAGCAGCCACAAGTACTCGGCACAAGAAATCTTCCAGATGGCGAAGGATTCCGGCTTCTGCTGCCATGCACAATGGATCGATGAGCAGTGGCCTTTTGCGGAGAATCTTCTAACCGCGAAATGAAGTGCACGCCGCTCGCGGCATTGAATTTGCATCGATCGATCGGAGTCGCTCGGGCTCCAGCCTGTGAGTATTAAAAGCGGGGACGGCTGCGCTGCGCCACGTCCGCAGGTTATTGACACTGATTGCGATGCAGAACATGTTGGCGGGGACAAAACCCAATTGCGCAGTTTTGATACCGATGATGCACATGATGGCGCTATTTACGATAGCCAGCAGCCAACCTTCCCAACAGCGACGTCCGACCAGGATTGTGGATGCGACCGTCAGAACGCAAGAGAGATAGTCGAGCCTTAACACGAATGGATTCCTCCGATGATTCATTCTGAGCGCGTGCACGCCGTATTTCCGTGATCTGGTCGGGTGTGAGGTAACCAAAGTCATACCAATTCGAACAAGCACCTCGAGGCGAAGGCTGGTGATAGTTGGGTTCATCCTTGCCGATTCGTGTGGCGAACGAATCCCTGCCCTAGGCTTTACAATTGACGCGTAGCGAAAGGGGAAGAAGTCGACCATGGCAATCGCGACCATCAATCCAGCGACCGGCGAAGTCCTGAAAACTTTCGAGCCTCTCAGCCCGGCGCAAATTGAGCAGAAGTTGCAACTCGCGGCCTCCGCGTTCCGCATTCATCGGCGAACCTCATTTGCCGAACGTGCAGGGAAGATGATGCGCGCAGCCGAGATTCTGGAAAAAGAAAAAGACGAGTGCGCCCATTTGATGACGCTCGAAATGGGCAAGCCTCTCAAGGCCGCCGTGGCCGAAGCGCTCAAGTGCGCCACGGGATGCCGCTACTATGCGGAAAATGCCGAGAAATTCCTGGCTGACGAAAAGGTGGAAACCGGGGCCAAGCGCAGCTTCATTCGCTATCTGCCGATTGGCCCCATCTTGGCCATCATGCCGTGGAACTTTCCCTTCTGGCAGGTGTTTCGTTTTGCCGCGCCGGCGTTGATGGCCGGCAATGTCGGGCTTCTAAAACATGCTTCAAACGTTCCCCAGTGTGCGCTGAAGATCGAGGACATTCTCCGTCGCGCCGGTTTCGCCGAAGGTGTCTTTCAGACGCTGCTGATCGGCTCCGCCCCTATCGATGGCATCCTGAACGATTCTCGTGTGGTCGCCGCGACTTTAACCGGCAGCGAGCAGGCGGGGATTCAAGTCGGAATGTCCGCCGCCAAACGCATCAAGAAAGTTGTCCTGGAACTGGGTGGCAGCGATCCTTTCATCGTGATGCTAAGCGCTGATCTGGACGCGGCGGTTGCGACTGCCGTGGACGCGCGCATTCAGAATAATGGTCAGTCGTGCATTGCGGCCAAACGCTTTATCGTGGCGGACAAAATTGCCGGCGAGTTCGAGAGCAAGTTCGTCCAGCGCATGAAGGATCTGCGCGTGGGGGATCCGTTTGCGGAGGGCACCCAACTCGGCCCGCTGGCGAGTGCGGACGCGGTCACTTCCCTCGATGCGGATGTGAAGAAGTCTGTGGCTGCGGGCGCGCGCGTGTTGACCGGAGGCCACCCCCTCGATCGTCCCGGCAACTTCTATGCGCCCACGGTGCTGACCGACATTCCCAAAGATTCGCCGGCGTACAAGGAAGAATTCTTTGGTCCGGTGGCTTCCATCTTCCGCGTTAAGGATGTGGATCAGGCCATCCAGATCGCGAACGACAGCCGCTTCGGGCTGGGCGCCAGCGCTTGGACCAACGATGCTGCGGAAACCGAGAGGTTCATCAATGAACTCGAAGCCGGCATGGTTTTTCTCAACAAGATGGTAGCTTCCGATCCGCGTGTGCCTTTCGGCGGCGTGAAATATTCAGGCCACGGCCGCGAACTAGCCGTGCAAGGCATCCGCGAGTTCGTGAACATTAAGACAGTGTGGATCCAGTAGTCGGCGGACAGCGATTGAGCTGCCTGTAAAGCGCCATTGACTCAGCTTTAAAATTCCAAGGAGCGGCGACCCAGCAAACTGAACGCAGAATGCCTTCCGTTTTCGAAACCAAAAAGAGAACTTCGATTTCCGCCCTTCACGCCGCCTCGCTGCGCGTAAAGATCGCAGTCCGCATATTCGCTTGGCCCCTATTGGCCGCGATGATGGTGTCGCTCTCTTTGCCGGCTGCGGCACAGGGAGGGCCCCCCTTCATCACCAACGACCCAGGCACCCCCGGCGATCTTAATTGGGAGATCAACATCATGACTTACAGCGAGCGCCATCCCGCCGAGCGCATCTTCAACGCTCCCATTCTGGACCTGAATTTTGGCGTCGGTTCTCGCATCCAGCTCACATATGAGGTGCCGTACCTGGTGGAAGGTACCAACGGCGGCCCAACTCGCAGCGGCCTCGGCAAAGCGGTACCAGGGGTGAAGTGGCGCTTCTACGACAACGATAAAAACAACCTCGCGATCTCGATTTTTCCTCAGATCGAGTTCAACAATCCCGATTCTTCGTTGCAGCGCGGACTCGTGGCCTACAACACCCGCTTCTATCTCCCTGTCGAGGTCTCCAAAAAGGTCGGACCCCTTCAGGTCAATCCCGAAGCTGGCTACATCTTCGCTAGCGGGAAGGGCGCGGGCTGGTTTACGGGGTTGGTCGTACTCAGAGAGATTAACAAGCGCATGGAATTCGCCGCTGAATTCTATAACAGTGCTAACACCGACGGTACCAACCACTGGAATACCTATGACGTGGGAGGCCGCTACGCGCTGTCAGAGCACTTTATATTACTGTGCATGGCGGGACGTAGCTTCGCCGGACCCTCGGCCAGTCAACCGCAATTGTTCGGCTACCTCGGAATGCAGTTCCTGTTTTCCATGAAGCACAAGAAAGAAAACCCGGCCGAGACTAGCCCCGTAATCGAAGGCCACAACTAAAATTGAGAGCATGTATGCTTGAAGTTTCAGAAAAGATTCCGGATGCATTCGAGCGCCTGATTGCTGACAAGGTATCCGCCACATGACGATTAAGAAGAACGCGGTTCGCACAACGGTTCTCAGACAAAAGGCTCAGCTGATGTCGGGATCTGAGATTGAACGCACGCTAGTGCGGTTGGCTCACGAAATCCTTGAAAAAAATGGTGGCGTCGAGGGGTTGGGATTAGTCGGAATCCGCCGTCGAGGGGTGCCCATCGCCGAGCGACTGGCCAAGATGATCCAGCAGGTCGAAAAGAAAAAAGTCCCCGTGGGCACGCTCGATATCACGTTCTATCGCGATGACCTTTCCACACTCGGCCCCAAGCCCGTAGTGCAGGAGGCAGAAATAGGCTTTGCCATTGAGGGCAAGAAGATCGTGCTCGTGGACGACGTACTCTACACCGGCCGCACGGCACGCGCGGCCCTCGACGCCCTTTTTTCCCACGGGCGCCCCAGCCTGGTGCAGTTGCTGGTGCTGATCGATCGTGGCCATCGAGAATTGCCAGTCAACGCCACATTCACCGGCCGGCTCGTGCAGACCACCGCGAATGAGGTAATCGAGGTCAACGTAACCGAAATCGACGACGCGGAAAAGGTCCTACTGATGGAGAGATAACGAAATCAGCGCAAGAGTGGTACCCGCAGAAGCCGTGATAAACGCCACATTAGAAATGTCCCAAGGTTACAAGCGTTCAAAAGAATTGCTCATTCATCTGGCATCCGCACCCATCATTGAGTATTCTCGTGACGATGGCCACCGTCTCGTTAAGCGAACTGTTAGGCTCGACCGTCTACGACGCCTCCGGCGCCGCCAGCGGCCGGGTGCGCGAGGTGGCCCTCGCCCCGCAGGAAGACCGCTCCCGCGTCGCTCTCCTTATCGTTAAGACGCCCGCGGGAAATCGCGTCTTGCCCTTAACGGCTGTGTCCGCGATCAATGGCGGCATTCGGGCCTCTACTGCCGCAGCGGAATGGACCGCAGCCGATGGCTCGGAAGGCCTGCTCCTACTCAGCCGCGATTTGCTGGATCAACAGGTGATTGACGTGCACGGCCGCAAAGTCGTGCGCGTGAACGACGTGGATTTTCATCAGGACAGCGCAGAAAATCATTCGGTCTTAAGAGTTGGTGGCGTCGATGTGGGTGCGCGAGGCGCGGTTCGTCGCCTTCTCAAAGGCCTGGTTCCCGCCGCCGCGGTTCGCGCCTTGCTCCTGCGGATCCCTCCTCGCGATATTCCCTGGGACTTCGTGGATCTTATCGAGACCGATCCTGCCCGGCGCGTCAGGCTGAAGATTTCGCATGAGCGCCTCGGCAAACTGCATCCCGCCGACATTGCCGACATCGTCGAAGATTTGGCTCCCGATGAGCGCGAAGCTGTCTTCGAGACGCTGGACGAAGGCGTCGCGGCCGGCGCCTTGGAAGAACTCGAACCCAAGGTGCAGAAATCAGTCCTCGAATCGCTCGATTCCGACCGCGCCGCCGACATTGTTGAGGAGATGGAACCGGACGCGGCTGCCGATCTTTTGGGTGATCTGTCCGATGAGCGGACCGAGGAAATCCTGGTGCAAATGCAGCCCGAAGAGCGCCAGGAAGTCACCGAACTGCTCGAGTTCAAGGAGAACACCGCTGCCGGCCGTATGACGACAGAGTACATTGCGCTGCCGGTGACGGCCTCGGCTCATGACGCGATCGAAACCATGCGCACTTTCGAAGGTCGCATGGAAAACATGAGCACCATTTACCTGACGGATTCTCATGGAACCTTGGCGGGTGCGGTACCGCTAGTGAAGATCGTGCTGGCGCCTCCCTCGACTCCGCTGCTGGCTTTGGCGCAAGAGCCTCTGATCTCGTGCCACGAAGACGCGAAAGAAAAAGAGTTCGCCGAACTCTTTGACAAGTACAACCTGCTTACTTTGCCGGTGATCGACGACCAAAGCCATCTCACCGGTGTGATCACGCCCGACGACGTGATCGCGATGCTCCGCGCCAAACTGTAGGCCGCGCGCAGAAAAAATCCCTGCTTTTGCAGATTCATCTACCCAGACGGAGCGTTCAGCGTTTATTCTGATCGTTCTGTTTTTGCCAATTTGAACCGTCCTGTGGCTTGTGCGCATGAAATTCTTGAGAAGTTGGAAGTTCCGGCTCCTGTTGTTCTTTGCCGTCGTGGGGCCGGGCTTCATCACTGCGAATGTCGACAACGATGCCAACGGCATCTTGACCTATTCGCAGGCCGGCGCGCAGTTCGGTTACATGCTCTTGTGGACGATGATCCCAACTACGATCGCCCTGATCGTCGTGCAGGAAATGTGCGCCCGCATGGGAGCGGTCACCGGCAAGGGCCTGAGCGATCTGATCCGCGAAGAATACGGCCTCCGCATCACGTTCCTCATGATGCTCGGCATTCTGATTACAAATTTCGGCAACGTTGTCGGCGAGTTTGTCGGCATCGCGGGAAGCATGGAGCTGTTCGGGATCTCCAGATACTATTCGGTCCCGATCTGCGCCGTGATCGTCTGGCTGATCGCGGTCAAAGGGCAGTACAAGAGCGTTGAGAAGGTCTTTCTGGCGGCTTCGTTCTTCTATATCACTTACATATTTGCCGGAGTGCTGGCCAAGCCCGCGTGGATCGAGGCCGTTAAGGCCACCCTGAAGCCTCCGGGGCTTGGCGGCGTTTAAGCAGTCGCCCATATCTCTACATGGTCATTGGTGTGGTTGGAACCACGATCGCTCCCTGGATGCAGTTCTACTTGCAGTCGTCGATCGTTGAAAAGGGGGTCACACGGCGGCAGTACAAAACCTCGAGGCTCGACGTCATCGTGGGCTGCATCTTCACCGATGTGGTTGCCTGGTTCATCATCGTGGCGTGCGCCGCCACGCTTTACCTGCATGGCAATCGTGACATTCGCGACGCTGCCGACGCTGCCCAGTCGTTGCGTCCTTTGGCTGGAGACTGGGCGTACATACTGTTTGCGCTCGGGCTTTTCAACGCCTCGCTATTTGCAGCGTCGATTTTGCCGCTTTCCACCGCTTATACCGTCTGTGAAGGATTAGGTTTCGAGTCCGGAGTAGAGCGCAAATTCTCCGAAGCTCCCGCCTTTTACTGGCTCTATACCGTGCTCATTGCTGCGGGCGGCGCCGTGATCCTGATCCCAGGCCTTCCGTACATAAAGATCGCTGTGTTTTCGCAAGTGGTCAATGGAGCCGTGTTGCCCTTCGTCCTGATTTTCATGTTGCTGCTGATCAACAAGAAAGAACTCATGGGCGAATACGTGAACAAGCCCACGTTCAACATCATCGCCTGGGCGACCACTGCGATCATGATCGGATTGACGGCGCTGCTGGTGTATGGAACGCTTGCGCGGTGCCGGTTAGCTTCAAACGTCAGAGCCCGCAGAGATGAGGAGGAATTAAGAAAAGAGCCATTGTTTCTCTGCGTACTCTGCGATCTCCTCGGTTCGATGCCTCGACGCTCATAGGATCTTTCCCGCCGCCAGATCGTTCACCAGCCCAAATCGGCTTCCAGGAAATCCAGCCCCAGCAGTTCCTGCCGTGTCACCCAGCGAATTTCGCGAAAAATTCGGTTCTCGAGTTCTCCCTCATAGTGGCGCACCTCGAAGAACCGAAGTTCCACCGAACCGCCGCTCGGGTATTGATGAACGATGCGCGCGACTTCGACGCCGACCTCCGCCACGATTCCCAGTTCTTCCTCCAATTCCCGGCGCATGGCATCGCGAGGCTGTTCGCCTTCTTCGATTTTGCCTCCGGGAAATTCCCATTTCAGAGGCATCGGCTGGTGCCGCGTCCTCTGGCAGGCGAGGATGAGGTCATCTTTGACGATTAGCGCGGCTACAACTCGTTTCATGATGAAAAATAGCCTCTGGCTGGTGGTTCTGGCCTCTAGCAAGCGGTTATTTAGCGGAGATTGCCGGCATTAGGAGGCCAGCCATTCGAAGCTGGAGGGTTAGTCTCAGCCTTTCTCCAGTTGCTTGCCCACAAGCTGAGCGCAATACTCAACCAGTTCGCGGTCTTCGGAGCCGAATGCCGCCGGGAAATGGCTGTCAATGTCGAGTTCGCCGACTACCTGGCCGCGCACAAAGACTGGAACCACGATCTCCGACTTGGTTTCGAGTGAGCACGCCAGATAGCGAGTATCCTTCGTTACGTCGTCCACCACCACTGTTTTTCCCGACGAAGCCGCTGCGCCGCAGATACCCTGGTTCAACGGAATGCGCGTGTGCGGAGTCATCGCTCCCTGGTAGTGTCCCAGCACCAGCATGGGCGGATCGGTCTCCAGTTCCAGCATGTAGAACCCCACCCAGTTGTACTTCAGCATTTGCTTGGTTGAGCAGAAGCGTGATGCCTTCCATCAGTTTATCCGCCGTGCGCGCTTGGCTATTCAAGCGATCCACTTCCTGGCGTACTTCGTCGACCTTGCGAGACTTTGAGCGTCAGCCATGACACTAATCCTAAACCAAGCTGGCGCAGATTCAGCCTCGCCGCAGTAATTTCCGCCGCGGTACTTGCGTAATCGCACGAAGTCCCGTTTGCGGGCCAAACAGTCGCGGGATGAATCGCGCCGGCCAGCGCGCGCAATCCCGCAACCAGCGTCGGCGCGGGAGTATTCAACAGTTCGTCGGAGATGCAATACACCTGCGAATTCCGCACCGCGCGAGTGTCCGACCAGCCTCTTTCGGTACCGGAAACAATTCTTGCTCAGCGGCACCCGGTCTCCGGCCCCGCACCAGGCGGCGACGATGACTTCCGGGTCCAGCCGAGCGATTTCTTCCGCGGAGCACTGCACTGCCGGGCTTGCCCAGAAATTCGCCACCGGCGGCGTCCACTAATTCAGCCACCCACGGCTGCGACGCGATGATGGGCTTACCCCATTCTTCGCAGAAGACGCGTCTTCGGGGAAGGCTTGCGGTCTGGCGTCGCATTTCCTCGATTGCGCTTTGCATCTCGGCGATCACTTTCGCGCCGCGCTCGTTCGCGCCGACGCAGCCTGAGATCACCGCAATGTCGGTGTAGATATCGTCCAGCGTGCGAGGCGCCAAACCAAGAAAGCGGATGCCCGCTTTAAGGATCTCCGCGACCGCGGTCTGCTGGTATGGGACGGCAGCGATCACGAGGTCTGGCGAGGCGGAGAGAATCTCGCTGGCCTTCGAGCTCCAGGAATCGGCAATGACGGCGATCTGTTGCTGACCGTTTCGCGTGTCTGCGCGCAATTCCGGAACCACGTCGGCACAGTACTTCGTGCACGCGACCACCCTGTCCAATTCGCCCACGCTGGCTAGAATGACTGTAGCGCTCGGTTGCAGACAGGCAATGCGACGGGGAAGGCGCGGGTCGGACATCTGTCTATTGTAGAGGCACTGGCTTTTGGGCAGGGCATTGGTCCACCGTTGCGATCAACGCTGGCTTTTGGCTTCGGATTCAGCCGCTGACGGCGATACGGCATTACAATCGCTTTGTGTATTCTGCGGCGCTTCTCGACCATTTTCAGAACCCTCGCAATGCGGGCGCAATTGAATCCCCTGACAGCACTGCGCGATTGGAAAACCCCGTTTGCGGAGACATTCTTGAACTTAGCGTCCGATTGGAAGTCGGGGAGCCACAAGGGAAGCGGATCGCAGACATTCGCTTTCTCGCCAAGGGCTGCGTTCCAACGATGGCTTGCGGATCGGCGGTCACGGAGTTGATCAAAGGCAAGAACTTGGACGAAGCTCGCCGGTTGAGCAGGGAAGAGCTGGTACAGAAAGTCGGAGGTTTGCCGCAAGCTTCCACCCACGCAAGCTATCTCGCGATGGACACGCTGGCCGCGCTCTTGCGCGGACTGTGACCCGAATTTTGGTATTTTGAGTAGCTCCGCTCTGTTACCTTGCAGCCTGGGTTGCGTCCGGCTGATACACCGTCCAGCCTTTGGCGAGCGCGATCTCTTTCAGATTCGGATTGGGGTTGACGGCGAACGGATGTTTCGAAAGGGCGAGCATCTCGCGGTCCCAGATGGCATTGCCGAAAGCGCAATCGGGCTTGGGGTTCGGAGACGATTGCAGTACCGATCGAATCGCTTCCACCTTGCCCGGTCCGCTGGGAACGCGGATGAGTCGGTCGGTAATGATGCCGTTTTCGACGGCTGCTTCGGCGGCAAGAATGCGATTTTGCGGGATGCCGAAGTAGCGCATGGCGGAGCGGATGACCCACTGGCAGGAAGAAGAAACGGCCCAGACGTCGCATCCGGAAGCGCGCAGACGCTCTACTAATTCGCGCATTTCCGGGAAAATACCGGGGGCGATTCCCTGCGGAAAATAGGTGTCGCATGCCTGCTGCACGACTTCGTCACGCAGGCCGCGGTGCATGGTGACCATTTCTCCGCACATGACCTCTTCGGCGACTTTGCCGGCTTTGTAGTCGGCGTAGCGCTTGCGCGCCCATTGCACAATAGGTTGCGAGACGAGGCCTTGTTGCAGTTCCCAGGCGAAGAAGCCTTCTCCGGCGTCTCCGGACCAGAGCGTGCCGTCGCAATCGAAAGTGGCGAGACGCGGTTTGAGGCTCAGCACACTTTCCAGGAATTCCGATTGACGAGATGTTAGAAGCGTCATGAAAGATTGGGCCTTGGAGCAATTAACTCGAGGGTAGAAGCTCTGACGGCAGATTCGTATGCAGACTGTTCGTGTTGGCACTCAAGGCGGCGTACTGTTCGGGCGTGTCTACATTGAGTGCTACCAGCGGGTCGTTGACCGGAATGTATTCGATCTCGTTCTGGTGCGCGTGCTCTACATCCTGCGCATTAGAGGTTTCGGGAGCGTTCAGGAACGCGGTGAGCATCTCGCGCCCCAACAGAATAGGATGTCCGTGCTTGCCGTTGTATTCGGGGATGACCGCCCACTTCCGGTGCATGGTCGCGCGTTCGAAGGCCGCTTCAAGCGCCTCAAGCGTTTCTGCACGGACCGGAGGGCGATCGACGAGGGTAACCATGGCGCTATCGCGCCCGCGGTTGAGTACGTCTTGCAGTCCGACTCTCAAAGAGCTGAACTGGCCGCGCTCGGGCTCGGGATTGATGACCAGGGCCGCGCCATTGGCGTATACCACGGGAGCCAACGCAGCTTCATTCTTGCCCACGACTACCAGCACTTCATCCACATGGGCAAAGTAGAGGCGTATGGCAGAGGACAGGAACGTCTCGGCCGTCGACATTGCCAGCGTCGAATCTGGTATCGAACCTGCGGGTGGCCACGGGAGCAACGCCTTGTCGCGGCCCATGCGCGAGGACTCGCCTGCCGCCAGAATTACTCCGCATAGACTTGGGGTTCGGCCCATGAGGGGACGATAGCAAAGTGTTGGCACTCTGCCAAGGTCGCGGGTCACACAACTACTGCCAAAGGGAGCGTTCTAGCGGAAGGTGGGCAACTTGAACACGTCGTCATTGGGAACTCGCTCTACCGGGTTTCCAGCTTTGCGCCAGGCGCGCAGTCCTCCGGCTATGACGAATACCTTGAATCCCAGTTCCTGTAGTTGTCGCGCCACCCGGGCGCTTGTGGCTTCGCGTGCTCAAGTACAGTAGAGATAAATCTCTCGATCCTTGGGGAGGTTCTTGACTTCTTCAACGAGGTTGTTCGGTTCGATGCGAATCGACCCGGCTATGCGTTCGGAGTCAGCGTCGTAGTAACCGTGGCTGCGGACGTCGGCGATCAGCATATTGTGCGCAGCATCGGAGGCCAGTCTTTTTGCCAGTTCGTTGGCCTGGACGCGTGGAATGACGTCGAGCAGGCGGTATTTGCGGTAGAGCCAGATGCGGTAGATGACATAGCCGGAAAGTCCGATGGCGAAAACGACCTCGGCGGCGAAGCCAGCGGAACGGAGGCCGCGGGTGATGGCGCGTAGGGCGTCACTAAAGAGATAGCCCGCGAGTGAGTATGCGCCCACATAGAGAGCGGCTCCGATGGTGTCGAATTGCAGAAAGTCGCCGGGCCGCATTTTCATGCTGCCGGCGAGTGGTGGAGACATCGTGTTGATGCCGGGGATGAACTTGGCGAAGAGCAGCGTCTGCTTGCCGCGGCGGTAGAAGTATTCCGCCGATCGGAGTATGCAGGTTTCCGGGTTGGCTGAAAGCCGGCACAGAATGCCCAACAAGGCCCATCCGCTCACTCGGCCCAGGAAATAGAGAATGACATCGCCGGTGACCATGGCCAGCAGGGCTATGGCGAACACCAGATAGAAATGCAGACCTCCATACGCGGCGACCGCGCCCGCGGTGAGCAGGGCGAGCGCGGCGGGGAGCGGTAGGCCGACGGCCTCCGCGAAACACACTATGGCCAGAAATAAATAGCCATGGTGCGATATCGATGAGAACAAGTCGCTCATGCGGAGACGGACTGGCCTAGTATAGCAATCCCCTGCGCTGGTACTCCGGCGACTTGGGATAAAAACACCTGCTACAGTGGTACGAATCCAAGACGCCTCAAGAGGAGGGACGTTTGCCAGACGAAAACCGCAGTTACATTAATCTTCCGAATCGCCAGGGGTGTCTGCCGTTCAGCGACGGCGTGTTGGTGGGCGATACACTGTACATCTCCGGACGGATTGGCATCGACCCGGCCACGGGCGAGGCTCCAGCGAGCGTTGATGCCGAACTGGAGTTGCTGTTCGCAGGCTTCCAGGCGGTGCTGCGCGAGGCCGGAATGAGCATGGACGACTTGGTGTGGGTGCAGGTCTATTCGCCGGATGTTTCTTTGTGGGAGCGGTTCAACTCCGCTTATGTGAAGCTGTTCTCTCGGGAGTTTCCGGCGCGAGCGTTTTTGGGGTCGGGGACGCTATTGAAGAAGGGACGATTCGAGATGCTGGGGGCGGCGGTGAAGAGGTAGGAACTCACGCCCAAGCACTCGCGTCGCCTTTTGCTACTTCTCTCTAGCTACCACGAATTCTGGCGCCCACAACAGGGCGCGTTTGATCTCGGAGTCGGGAAACGTGCAGATGGCGTTGCGCGCGGATTCGGCGTAGCGAGCGGCCTCCTGGTGAGCGAATTCAAGAGAGTTATAGCGGTTCAGGATGGTCAGAATGTCGGCGTGGGTTACGCCGTTGAAGGCGCGGTCGTGCAGGATGGTTTCGATTTGACGGCGCTCCGCCGCGGTGCAACGCTCGAGCGCGTGGATGACGGACATGGTGGCTTTACCTTCCCGCAGGTCGCTGGCCACGGGCTTGCCGAGCACACTTTCTGAAGCGGTGAGGTCGAGCACATCGTCGACGATCTGGAACGCCAGCCCAAGATCGCGTCCGTACTGCCCGAGACGTTGCTCTTGCTGTTCGGTGGCGCCGCCGAGAATGCCGCCGACTCGCATCGACACCGAGAACAGGCACGCAGTCTTGCGATAGATGAGATCGAGATGCTCCTGTAGCGAGATTGGCTTGCCCAGTTTCTCCATCTGGAGCAGTTCGCCTTCGACCATCTGCTGCGTCAGTTCGACGAGCACATCGAGGATGCGGAAATTGCGCTCCTGCACCGCGATGTTGAAAGCCTGCATGTAAAGCCAATCGCCGGCCAGCACGCACATCGAATTGCCCCACTGGGTGTTGGCCGCAGGACGGCCACGGCGGATCTGGGCTTCGTCGATAATGTCGTCGTGGACGAGCGTCGCCGTGTGAATGATCTCGACGACGGTCGCAAGTTTTACCGCGCCCTTGCCCTTGTAACCCAGCAGTTTGGCCGAGAGCAGCAACAATGCCGGACGGATGCGCTTCCCGCCGCCGGCGCGCAGGTACTCGCCAATCTCCGTGATCGCAGCCACGTTCGACACCGTGTCGCGTCCGAATTGTTCCTCGATCGCGGCAATGTCATCGTGCAGGAGATCGAAGATTTCTTTCCCGTTGCTGGACGTGGTCGTAGCCAATTTCCTGGTCGCTCCGGTATTCGGCTGCTGCGGTAATTAGTTGCTCCGGTAATTTGTGAACTGCAAATCGATGCCAAAATCCTGCTGCTTGACCATGGCGATGATCTCCTGCAGCGTATCGCGATCCTTGCCGCTGATTCGGACTACGTCACCCTGGATCGAGGCTTGCGCTTTTTTCTTGGAGTTCTTGACCAGTTTCACGATCTCGCGTGCCTTTTCGATCGGGATCCCCTGCTGCAGAGTGATTTTCTGTTTCACTGTGTTTCCGGCAGCTGTTTCCAGTGCAGCGTAGGTCAAGCCTTTCAAGGGAACACCGCGTTTGACGAGTTTTTGCTGAAAGACGTCGTTCACCGCCTTCATCTTGAACTCGTCGGCGGAGTGCAGGAGGATCGCGTCGGTACCTTCCATCTCGATCTTTGATTTCGAGTCTTTCAGATCGAAGCGCGTGCTCACTTCCTTCATCGCCTGCTGAATGGCATTGTTCACTTCCGCGAGGTCGATTTTGCTGACGATATCAAAACTGTTATCGGGCATGGGATGTCACCGTCAAAGCCGTTGTCACCACAGATGACGGCCTGCTAAATCTCCAGATTGTCGTCCATGCAGGGATGTCGCTTCGAAGTCCGAAAGTTCACGTAGCTCCACCCCAAACATGCACCTCTGAGGGTAACAGAAGAGGCATTATCTGCGAAGGCTGGACGCTCCAGGGTTGGGCGTGAGCCTAAAAAATCTGTAGAAGTTGTTAGTGGTGTGTGAGCCGATCTCCTCCGTCGATATTCCGCGCAGTGCGCCTATCTGACGGGCCACCTCCGCTACAAACGCCGGTTCATTGCGTTTTCCACGATGTGGAATCGGCGCCAGGTAGGGCGAGTCCGTTTCTATCAGCATGCGGTCAAGCGGAACCATTTGGGCCGCGTCGCGGATGGGCTGCGCCTTGGGAAAGGTGATGTTGCCGGCGAAGGAGATCATGAAACCCATGTCGAGCGCGCGGCGCGCGTGCTCAGTGCTTCCAGTGAAGCAGTGCAGAATGCCGCCGAACCCGCTGGTGCTCCAATGAACGGCAATCATGCTCAGGCAGTCGTCCCACGCGTTCTCACTATTGTCTGACGGGCGGCAATGAATGATGATGGGCAGCTTCGCTGCTTTTGCCAGTTCCATCTGACGCAGGAAGACTGCTTTCTGTAGCTCGCGCGGAGAGTGGTCGTAAAAATAATCGAGGCCAATCTCTCCCCAGGCGATTACCTTGGGATGCTTTGCCCATTCGAGCATACGGGCTTCCGCGGCTTCGGTGGCGAGACTGGCTTCGTGGGGATGAATTCCTACGCTTGCCCAGATTTGTGGGGATTCGGGCCGCCCATCGTATTTTTCCGCCAACTGAATACCACAGTTTGCCGTGTCGGGTCCGTCACCGTTGCCGATGGCTAGATACGCTTCGATTCCATTTTGTTTGGCGCGCGCCAGCACTTCGTCGCGGTCGTCGTCGTAACGTTTGCCTTCGAGATGGGCGTGGGAGTCGATGAACACGGTCGTTGGTCGTTCGTCGTTAGTCGTTTGCGCCACCGTGTCGAGACCGGCATTCTTGCTCGACCACGCTGCGCAAAGGCTCGGTAGGCCTATTTCAGTCGTGTGCCGATGGGCACGTCCTCCAAAAAGCTTGCCAGTACCGGTTTGCCCCCTTCGGGCGACGCGGCGACGATCATGCCGTTCGATTCCAGTCCGCGGAGTTTGCGGGGCGCGAGATTGGCCACGATCACGACCTTGCGCCCGATCAGGGTTTCCGGTTCGTAGGCCTCGGCGATCCCGGCTACCAGTTGGCGGACTTCGGTTCCCAGATCGACTTCCAGGCGCAGCAACTTGTCGGCGCCTTTTACGCGCTCGGCAGTTTTCACCTGGGCTACACGCAATTCGACTTTCGCGAAATCGTCAATGCTGATCTTGCCATCGGGAATCGCGGCGGCGGGCTTGGACGACGCGGGCTGCGTGGCTGGCTGCTTCGGTTCGCCTGGCTGGACGGGCGAAACGCCTGTCACCACACTGGCACTCTGTTCTTCCATGTTTTGCATCCTCTCGACTGTTGATTTGTCGGCTCGCGGAAATACGGCTTGCACTTCGCCGAGCTTAGTGCCGAGTTGCAGCTGTCCCCACTGCAATTCGGCCAGATCGAATTTCTTGATGTTGCCGAGGCCCATTTGCGCCCAGATCTTAGCGGTGGCGTCGGGGATCACCGGATGCGTTAGTGCGGTGACAATGCGCAGAGCTTCAGCGCTGGTGTACAGGACCGTTGCCAGCCGGGCGCGGCTCTCCTCGTCTTTTTTTTCATCCAAGGCCCAGGGTTCATTTTCAACGATGTATTTATCTACGGTTGCGACTAATCCCCAAGCGGTTTCGAGCGCGCGAGAGAACTGATACTGATCAAAAAGTGTGCCGTAGCCGGCGATCGCTTTTCTTGCCGTCTCCGCGATGGCGGCATCGGCCGGATTGTGGGCCGTGTTCGACGGATACGGCACCTCGCCTTTGAAATAGCGCGTAATCATGGTCAGAGTGCGGCTGGCAAGGTTCCCAAGTCCGTTCGCGAGATCGGAGTTATAGCGCTGCACCAACGCGTCGAAACTGAAGGATCCATCCTGGCCGAAAACGACCTCGCGCAGCAGGAAGTATCGGAGGGCATCGGTGCCGAGCACGGACACAATGGTTTCGGCGCGCACGATGTTTCCGCGCGACTTTGACATTTTGCTTTCTTCAAACAGCAGCCAACCGTGCGCCGTGATGCCCTTGGGCAAGGGCAATCCGGCGGCTAGCAAAAACGCCGGCCAGTACACGCAATGGAAGCGCACGATTTCCTTGCCGATCATGTGCACATCAGCGGGCCAATACTTGTCGAACTTGGTCGTGTCGTTCGAACCGTAGCCGAGCGCGGTAATGTAGTTGGCGAGCGCGTCGAGCCATACGTACACCACGTGCTTGGGATCGTCCGGCACGGGAATGCCCCACGAAAACGTCGAGCGGCTGATGGAAAGATCGCGCAGACCACCGCGCACGAACGACAGCACTTCGTTGCGTCGCGTTTCAGGGCGTATGAAATCCGGCTGCTCGGTATAGAGGCGGATCAGCTGTTCCTGAAATGCCGAGAGCTTGAAGTAGTAGTTTTCTTCGTGGACGGTTTCGGTCGGGCGGCCACAATCGGGACACGGAGCGCCCGGTTCCGCATCAACGTAAAGCTCGTCTGAGACGCAGTACTGACCGATATAGGTGCCTTTGTAGATGTATCCGTTATCGCGAATCTTGCGCCACAGCGCCTGCACTCCCTGTTTGTGGCGAGCGGAAGTAGTGCGGATGAAATCATCTGGGGTTAAACCCATGCGCTTCCAGAGCGCACTGAATTCACCGGAAATTTCATCGGTAAACAGTTGCGGCGTTTTGCCCGCAGCCTGGGCGGCACGTTCGATCTTTTGCCCGTGTTCATCGGTGCCGGTCAGGAACCACGTATCGTCTCCCAACATGCGGTGGCGGCGCGCGATGGTATCGCAGGCAATCGTGGTGTACGCGTGTCCGATATGCGGATGCGCATTGACGTAGTAGATTGGGGTCGTAATGTAGAACTTTTTGCTCATTCCTGTCCTGGGTAATAAAAACTCTAAGAAGACTCTACTCGAATCCACACCCGGCCTAACAGTTTGCTGAAAATTCGTTTCGTATCAGGGCATCGCTTTAGCGATGCCGTAAGCTTCGATCCAGACACCCCTTTAGGGGCCGAGCAGAGTCAGTCGAGTTTTCAGCAAAACCTCAGGCCGCATTCGATGTGAGATCGTCCGTCGCGATTCCGATGTGGTGCAGATGGTGCAGCATGTGCGTGATGTAGTCTTCGAATACGAACTGCAGGGTCAGCGGCTCAGAACCGGCAACACTCAGTGTATGGGACCAGGCAGAATCGGGCACTGATTCCGCTGCCGCCAGCAATTGACCGTTCAACGCCTGCCACACTTCGATCAGTTCTTTCCAATCGCGGCGCTGATACGCATTCACGGCGACCCAGCGATTTTGGTCGTATCCCGGCAGAGCGAGTTTGTCTTCCAATTGAGCACGAACGATCCGCTGATGATTGTTCGCCGCCGAATCCAGCAGATGTCCCAGTTCCTCCTTCGGAGACCAGGTTGACGGAGTTGGCTTGCTTTCAACCGTTACCTGGGAAAGCCTCTGGAGGCGCGCCGGGACCTGCTGCAGAAGATCGCGTAACGAAGTGAGCGCTAGCATTGAGCCCCCTGATTACTTTTGCAGTTCCGTGAGCGCGGCCAACACCTCGGCGCTGTGCTCATTTGGCTTTACATCCATGTAGACCTTCACAATCTTGCCCTCAGGATTGATGATGAAGGTGTGCCTGGCGGCCACTTGCACCGTCCCAACGTTCATTACTGAGTCATAGGTGTTAGACACCTCGTGGTCAGTGTCGGCCAGCAACTTAAAATTCAGCCCTTCCTTGGTGCAGAATTGCTTGTGCGAGTCGGCCGAATCTACGCTGACACCTAGAATTACGGCATTCTTCTGCTGATACTGCGCGAGGTCGCGCTGAAAATTGTGTGCTTCAATCGTGCAGCCGCTGGTGAAATCCTTGGGGTAGAAGTATAGAACCACCCATTTGCCGCGATAGTCCTTCAGGCTGACCGGTGTGCCCTCCTGCGAGTTGAGCGTGAATTCGGGGGCCGAACTCCCCACCGGCGGAGTTGCGCCCGCGAAGACGAGAAGCGGCGTCAGCGCGACGAGAGTCATGCACAGTACAATCAAGCTTAGAGTTTTCATTCTATCGAGCCTCCTGATGGAATTGGCAGTCCGCAGAAAAAGTTGATCTTCGATTCTGATTCGCTGATCGCGATTCGCTGATCGTGATTCGCTGGATCCTCGTTCACTGTTTCCTCTCGCCTCGTAGATACTCCTGGATCGCTTCCTGCATCACCGTGCGTAGCGGAACGTGCCGCGCTTCGGCCAGGGTTCGGCAATCCTCGTATTCGGGCGCGTAATTGGAGACGCTGCCATTCATGTTGGCAATCTTGATCCGCACCGGACCCCACGTGGTAGCAACCGTCTCCCATCGTCGCGAAAGCGTCTGGCGTTGTTCTTCGCGGCGGCGCACGCCCAGAGTCGTAGTTTCGGCAAAAATCATTTTCGAGAGGCGATCCGCATCTTCCGTCTTGGCGAGCACGGTAAGCAGCGCGCCGGCGCGGCTCTTTTTCATTTGCACGGGGACGCTGAACACGTCCAGTGCTCCTTCGGCCAGCAAGCGCTCCATGGCATAAGCCAGCACCTGGGGGCTCAGGTCATCGAGATTGGCTTCGAGCACCATGATCTTCTCCAGCAAGATCTTTTCAAGCGCGGTCGTTTCATTCGATGTGGGCGATGCGACGGGGGACGCAGCGGCGCCATCCGCCAGCGTCGCTTCTCCGATGGTCAGCCGGAGAAGGTTCGGGTGGTCAGGAAATTCCCGGCTGCCCGCGCCGTATCCGACCTTCTCGATCTTCATGCCCGGGAAAGGCGCAAAGCGTCTGCTCAGTGTCTTCACGATCGCCGCGCCAGTGGGCGTTACCAGTTCAACCTGTGGGCCCGAGGAATATACGGGCGCATCCTTGAGCAACCGGAGCGTCGCGGGGGCCGGGACGGGAAGCGTTCCGTGCGCGCACTTGACCGTTCCACCTCCCAAGTTCAGTTGCGAGCACACCCATTCATCGACGGCAAGAAATTCCGCTCCCACAGCGGCGCAGACAATATCCACCATGGCATCGACGGCGCCGACTTCGTGAAAGTGGACTTTATCGAGGGTCGTATTGTGAATGTCCGCTTCGGCTTGGCCCAAGGCTTCGAAAATTCGAATCGCGGTCGCCTTCGCCGTGCGGCTGATCGCCGACGTCTCGATGATCTCGCGAATTTCCGTCAGACCACGACCGTGAGTATGCTGATGGGTATGCTCGTGCCCATGCTGCTCATGGAAAACCTCGCGCGGTAGATCTTTTTCGCCGTTGGTGTATACGTCGACCTTGATCGCGGAAATTCCACCGCGCAACACCCCGGAAATCTCGAGCCGCGCACCGACATCCAACGCGGCGACGGTGTCTTCCAAAATCTTTGGAGACACTCCGGAATCGACCAGCGCGCCCAGAAACATGTCGCCGCTGATGCCGGAAAAACAGTCGAGGTAGGCGATGCGCATGATAAGAACCGCTTTTGGCTATGAGCTCCTGGCTAAAGGCTAAAAGCCAAGAGCTAAGAGCGCCGTTTCAGGCGAATTTTCATCATAGGTGCCACTCGCATCGCCGTCAAACCCGCTGCGTGCCGTGAGTTTGTTAGAATCACTGTTCCTTCAATCAGTTAGAGGACATCCTTGTATCGATATCTGGAACACCGACTGGTCGAGCATCTGCGCGCGTTTTTGCGTCGTGCTTACGACCTGGACACCGCGAATATTGTTGTCGAGCAACCGCCGAAAATCGAATTTGGCGAGTACGCGCTGCCGATCGCTTTCGAACTGGCGCGCAGATTGCGCAAAGCTCCGCGCAAGATTGCCGAGGAGATTGTCGCCGGGATCGGCGTGATCCCCGGCTTTGAGAAGTTCGAGGTGGCTGGCGGCGGATATATCAATGCCCGCGTAAGCCGCGCCGAATTGGCGACGGCGGTCCTCAACGATCAATCTCCGGTCGCGGAGGTTCCACCCGGCAAGGTGTTGGTCGAGCATTCGAGCATCAATCCCAACAAGGCGGCGCATATCGGACACCTGCGCAACGCCATTCTTGGCGATACCTTCGTTCGCTTGCTGCGGTTTGCGGGCAGGGAAGTAGACGTACAGAACTACATCGACAACACCGGCGTGCAGGTTGCCGACGTGGTAGTGGGATTCCTGCACATCGAGCAAAAGTCTCGCGCTCAGATTGAAGCGCTTGCCGCCGCGCCCCGGTTTGATTACGTGTGCTGGGATCTCTATGCCCGCGTCTCCGAGTGGTATGCGGAAGATAAGTCGAACCTGCAGACGCGCTCTCAGGTGCTGCACTCGATTGAGGAAGGGAATAACGAAACGGCGGCGATTGCGGATTTGATTTCCGTTGCCGTGCTTCGGCGGCATCTCGAAACCATGGACCGGCTCGACATTGAGTACGACTTCCTGCCGCGCGAGAGCGAGATTCTGCACCTGCACTTCTGGGACGCGGCTTTTACCAAGCTTAAAGAAGCAGGCGTGCTTACTTACGAGGCCGAGGGCAAGAACAGCGGTTGCTGGGTAATGCGGCGGGCGGGAACGTCCAAATCTGAAACCGCGGAGAGCGCGGAAAACGCGGAGATCAAAGAGGAAGATCAGAAGGTTATTGTTCGCTCGAACGGCACCGTCGGGTACGTCGGCAAAGACATCGCCTACCACATGTGGAAGTTCGGGCTACTGGGGCGCGATTTTGGATACCGCAAATTCTTTCGCTACCCCAATCAGCACGACTGCTGGATCTCGACCACCCACGGCGAACCCGATCATCCGCACTTTGGCGATGTAGCCGAGATCTACAACGTCATCGATGCTCGCCAGTCCGAGGCACAGAACACGGTCATCGAAGCGTTGCGCGGACTCGGGCACGACGAAGCCGCCGATCGCTATACCCACTTTTCCTACGAGATGGTCGCACTCACGCCGCGCTGTGCCGCCGAACTTGGCTATCAACTAAGCGACGAAGATAAAGCGCGGTCGTGGATCGAGGTTTCCGGGCGCAAGGGTTTTGGCGTGAAAGCGGACGATCTGCTGGACGCGCTGATCACGTCGGCTCGCAAAGAAGTCGACGCGCGTCATCCTGAACTAAGCGAAACTGAGCGTGCCGCGATTGCCACGCAGATCGCCATCGGAGCGTTGCGCTACTTCATGCTGAAGTTCACCAAACCTTCGGTGATCGCCTTCGATTTCAAAGACGCGCTGAGTTTTGAAGGGGACACAGGTCCCTACGCGCAGTATGCCGTCGTGCGCGCTTCCAACATTTTCCGCAAAGGCGGCCTGGAGCCGGAGAGTTTCTGTCGAGATGCTGCTGGCCGCGTTTCTGCTGAGGATTTCGCCAAGTATCTTGCCGGCGAATCTGGCAACGATACCTGGGAGCTATGGCTCTCGGCCGCACAAACTTCCTATATTGTTGGCCAGTGCATCGCGACCACCGAACCCGCGTATCTCGCCAAACATGCCTTCCAGTTGGCACAGCTTTTCAATACGTTTTACCACCGCTATCCCATCCTCAGCGAAGCGGATGAGGGCCGGAAGAAGTTTCTGCTGGCAACCACGGCCGTAGTTCGCCGCGAACTGATTCGCGTTCTAGCAGCGATGGGCATCGCGGTTCCACCGGTCATGTGAGGCAGTTGGCAGTGTCAGGAAAGCCGTTGACGACGAAACAAGTAGATTTTGTTTTTCCTGACACCTGACACCTGACACCTGTTCCTTGCAACTCCGGCGCTCCGCGCGGCATCCCTCTAATAGGGGTGATTCCTATGAAGAGCATCTTTGCAACCGTACTCCTGATCCTGGCAACGGCAGCTTTGAGCAGCGCTACGGCGTCAGACAACGCGTCACAGCTAGGCACTTTGGCCAACGCGCGATACGTGTATGTGACTTCCTACGATGGCGGTCAGTTCAATCCCAACATCTTGCCCGAGGATCGCGCCGCAATTTCTCGCGTCGAGGACGCGATTCAGAAGTGGGGCAAACTCATCGTGGTGTACCGCGTGGAGCAAGCCGACGTCGTTCTCGCGGTGCAGTCTCGCCCGTCGGAAGATGTGCTGGCTGTTTATGATGCTCATGCGGGTGGTGCCGGGAGCCCGCCTTCGCAGACTTACCTCTGGCGGGTGATGGGACGCGGCGGATTGCAGACAGGCGAAATGCCGCTGCTTTCGCAATTCCAGAAGGCGTGGAACGAGATCGCGAAATGAAGTGGGAAGCCCCGCCAAATTACAAACCCCCGCGAAATTACGGAGCTTGCGCGTTGGAGCTGACGCGGATCTCGCTGTCGGCTCCTCCACGTACCTCGTTAAACGCTAGGGCAATCCATTGTCCGCGTCTATAATCCTCGATCGGAAAGCAAACAGTATAAAATTTCTACGGTTTGTATCGCGATTGCCCGGCTGGAGATGTTGGACGTCCCGCAGTAAGCGCGCAAGGTATTGATATATAGGCGGTTACGGCTTTTACGCGAAACGTCGAAATGGCAGCCCCCGTGCTTTACTAAGCGCGGATACTGCAGAGAGACTTGCCAGGCACGAAAACAGATTGCAAAAGAGAAGCACCTAATTCGGCCAAGGAGCCATCAAGCGTATGAATCGAACCTCATTGAAATTGACCCTAATGTTAGCGGCAACATTGGTGGCATCCCTCGGGTGCTCAACCAAGAATTACGTGCGGCAACAGACCACTCCGCTCATCAACAAGACCAATGAACTGGACGACATGACCGCGCAGAATTCCAAGAGCATCAAGGACGTCGATCAGCGCGCCCAAGCCGGAATCCAGGATGTGCAGACCCGAGCCGCAGCGGCCGACCAGAAGGCGTTGGCTGCGGGCAGCGATGCCGACAAGGCGCAAATGGCCGCCAACACGGCATCCCAGCGCGTGGATTCTCTGACCAACACGGTCGTCAACCTGGATAATTACCGCCCAGTGGTGGAGACGGCGGTACATTTCGGGTTCAACAAAGACAATTTAACGAAAGACGCTCGCGAAGCCATCGACCAGCTCGCCGCCAGCGTATCGACTACCAAGGGATACATCATCACGGTCGAGGGCGCGACCGACTCGGTGGGCAGCTCGGAGTACAACTACGAACTAAGCCAGCGCCGCGCCGATGCGGTGATTCAGTACCTGGCTGCGGAGAAGGGCGTTCCGGCTTACAAGATTTATCTGATCGGTCTGGGCAAGGATAAGCCGGTGGAATCGAATAAAACCGCCGATGGCCGCGCCAAGAACCGCCGCGTGGATATCCGCCTGATGTCGAACACGGGAGCCGAAACCACACCGTCGCAGGGGCAGGGTCCCAGCAGCAATCCCCCGACGGCAAGCGCAGCTCCGCCATCGATGTAAGAAATCGAATCAGTTTCCCTCCTCCCCGGAGGATTTTGCCAAAACAGGCCGTCCCAGCATGTGGGCGGCCTGATTTTTTTGGTGCTGAAACGCGATACTCGTTGCCCCCTACGCGCGCGAAGAGGTACCCGTCGTCAACAGCCGCGCCTGCAGGGTATTGACATAGTGTCTATATTTCTGCAAATATGGAAATATGCGTAGTACCCAAGCCCCAAAATCTCTGGAGCAGGTGGCGAAGTTGGCGGACATGCTTTCGGCCATGGGTTCGGAGCCGCGACTCCGAATCATGCAGTTGCTATTGTCGGCCCACCCGGATGGCCTGGTGGTCACCGAGATTCAGGAAGAACTGGACATCCCCAACTCCACCCTGTCCCACCACCTGGAAAAGCTCAAAGGCGAGGACCTTGTCCACGTTCGTCGTGAGAGCACATTTCTGCGCTACACCGCCAACACCGAAGCACTCCAGGAATTGCTCCAATTCTTGTATGCCGAGTGCTGTACCCGAAACAAAGCAGTCAAGCCTGAACAAATCATCCGACTCTGCAAATAGGAGGCAATATGAGCACCGCAGACATCAAGGAAGTGGTTAAGGAAAAATACGGGCAAGCCGCTCTTCGAGTGAAGACGGGTGGAAGTTCTTGTTGCGGAGCAACCCCAAGCAGCGGTTGTTGCGACCCCATTACTTCCAATCTCTATGACAACTCGCAAGCACAGCAGATTCCCGAAGAAGCAATGCTGGCTTCGCTCGGATGCGGGAATCCGACTGCACTGGCCAAGCTGAATCCGGGCGAAGTTGTATTAGACCTTGGCTCCGGGGGAGGTATCGACGTGTTGCTGTCCGCCAGGCGAGTCGGCCCTGCCGGCAGAGCCTACGGCCTTGACATGACGGATGAGATGCTTGCGCTGGCAAACGAAAACAAGCACAAAGCTGGGATTGAAAATGTCGAGTTCTTGAAGGGCGAAATTGAACACATCCCGCTGCCTGACAACTCCGTGGATGTCATCATTTCCAATTGCGTGATCAACCTTTCAGCAGACAAAGACGGAGTGTTCAGGGAAGCCCTACGGGTCTTGAAACCGGGTGGACGTTTTGCGGTGTCAGACGTTGTGACCCGTGGCGAGATGCTGCCTGAGATTCGCCAAAACGTGCTTCTCTGGGTTGGCTGTGTTGCGGGCGCGCTCGAAGAGAACGAATACCGCATAAAACTCGCATCTGCTGGATTCGAGCAGATTGAGATAGAGCCGACCAGAATTTATCGCATAGAGGACGCTCGCGAGTTCCTCTCCGGCCGGAACATCGACGTGGACGCGATTGCACCGCAGGTGGACGGCAAATTCATGAGTGCCTTCGTGCGGGCCGTAAAGCCGCAACCAAAGGAAGCTTGCTGCGGCCCAACCTGCTGCCAGTGAGGCAACAAAATGGAAGGACACTATAACGTCTTGTTCCTGTGCACGGGAAATTCGGCTCGTTCCATCATGGCTGAGGCAATCATGAATTACAAAGGCGGACCGACGGTTACCGCTTATAGTGCCGGAAGCCATCCCTCGGGCGTCGTTCGGCCGGAGGCCATCGCGGAGCTAGAGAGTGCTCATTTGCCGACGAGCGGACTCCGAAGCAAGAGTTGGGACGAATTCGCAAAGCCCAATGCCCCAAAACTTGATTTTGTATTCACGGTTTGCGATAACGCTGCGAAAGAAGCTTGCCCATTCTGGCCGGGCCATCCTGTAACGACTCACTGGGGAGTTCCCGACCCGGCTGCGGTTCGTGGCACGCCAGAAGAGATCAAGCGTGCTTACCGTGATGCTTTCGTTGCACTGGAACACCGCATTGATCGATTCCTTTGCCTCCCGCTTTCGACCATCGGCAAGCTGGCAATCAAGGAAGAGATCGCCAAGATCGGTTACCAATGAAATTTCCGCTGCGTGCCAGGCTGACGGCTGAGTTTGTAGGCACCGGATTTCTTGTCGCCGCCATCATTGGATCTGGCATCATGGGTGAGCGGCTGGCGGGCGGGAACGTCGCCATCGCATTACTTGCGAACACGGTTGCGACTGGTGCGGCCTTGGTCGCTCTCATTCTGACGTTGGGTCCGATTTCTGGCGCACATTTAAATCCGGCCGTCACCCTTGCGGACGCAGTTGAGCACGGCATGCCTTGGCCCGAAGCAGTGGCGTACATGCTCGTGCAAGGTGTAGGGGCTATTGGCGGGGCGATCATTGCGCATCTGATGTTCGGGTTGCACTGGTATTCGCTCTCGTCACATCCTCGGCACGGAGGGGCGCTTGTTCTCAGCGAGTTCATCGCAACATTCGGACTTTTGTCAGTGATTTGGGGATGTTCGCGACTACGCTCACGAGCGGTGCCGTTCGCAGTTGCGAGCTACATCACCGCCGCTTACTGGTTCACCGCGTCAACCTCGTTTGCAAACCCGGCCGTCACCGTTGCTCGGTCCTTGTCTGACACGTTTGCTGGCATCCAACCCGGCGATGTCCCTCTCTTCATCGCGGCACAACTGGCGGGAGCATTGGCCGCGACCCTCTTGTTTCGGTGGCTCGTCCCAAACCTTCCTGCACATGCGGGCGAAGTTCTTCTACCTCACCCTCGCTAAACGGCCCTGGAATCGGCTGTGCGACATTAGCAGGCGATGGCGCTCGTTGAGAAATTGCAGTTGGACATTTCTCTGACGCTTCTCCCCTTCGCGGTCTGCTCCGGCGCCGTCCCAAAGCGATACAATAGAGACATGCGTATCCGGTTCGCAATCGTCTTTCTGGCGCTGCTGGCAGCAATTTCAGCAGCACAGGATTCGCCGGACAAGACTGCTCCCGACAAGACTGCTTCTGATAAAACTGCCGCGGAGAAGGCTGCCGCCCGCGACCGCGAGGCCGACGCAACCTCGAGCCGCGCTACACGAATCGACCTGAGCCCGCCCAAGGACGACGACAAAAAACATCCCGGCAGCAAGAATCTCGTTGAAGGTCTCGGCATACCCGGGGCTGCGGACAATCCGGATACGTCCGGCATCGAGGAATTCCATCCGTGGAACCCAATGAAGTCCCTGAAAGATGTAGAGGTTGGCGATTTTTATTTCAAGCGCAAGAACTACAAAGCCGCCCTCGAACGCTACAAAGAAGCTCTCTACTATAAAGACAACGACGCCGTGGCCAGCTTCCGTCTTGCCGTGTGCCAGGACAAACTGGGCGATAAAGGTGAGGCGAAGAAATACTACGAACAGTATTTAACGATTCTGCCCGACGGCCCCTGGGCCAAAGAAGCGCACACGTCGCTCGACCGGCTCGCGAAAGCGCGGTGATGCCGTTGCGATCTACGAGCCACGATCTATAACCTACCGTTTTTCTTCGTGAAGACTCAGCGCAGAGAACCTTGAATGTCGAGGTAAGCCGTTGATTTATAAAGAGTTTACGAGTAAGTCATTATTCCTCAAAGACCTGGAAAGAATCATCCGCTAAGTCTTTGATTCCAAAAGACCGTCGTCAGGCAGGGGTCGACCTATAGCTTACTTTTCCACCCGTGAAAACTCTCCCGTCGTTGCGTTCACGGCTATGCGCAACTTGGCGGTCTCACGGTCGGCCCCATAGATCACGTGCCACAGCAGTTCGTTGGTCTGGCGGTTCCAGTCGAGCGCATACAGAACGGGTGTGTCGGGTTCTTTCTCCAGCAGTTTGTCTCCACCGTGCTGCTGGGCGATAGCGAAAGCCTTGTCGGTATCCACTTTAAGAAACTGAACATTGAAAATCTGGGTGCTGGAATTAGTCGGGCTGTAGCTGTCCTCGACGCTGTGGGAAACATCGCCGAGCGCCCAGGTATAAGGCCGGGTTGCGTGCTGCGCGGGCGAGGCGAATCCGGCGCGCCACTCTGCCGCCTTGCCATCGCGGCCCTTGGAATCATTGGTTGGTTGTGATTCGACCCGATAAGGCTGCGCGTCGGGAGCCCATCCGCGGGCGGAGATGTAGCACTTGTAGAACGCGGCGCTGCCGGTAATCTGCTCGGGCGGCTTCGGCTGGGGCTTTTCGGCGGGTGTCGTTTGGTTCGGCTGCGAAGAGCAGCCCGCCATCATCCCTGCTGCTAGAATTGCAGCGGCAATTTCGAGGGCTCGTTTTTTCGTCGTCATATTTATCGTCATAATTCTCTATCGTGATCCAACGATTTCCTGATCAGGTTTCTGTTCGCGGATCATTGTACTGAACCCACGCCATGGATTCCTATCTCGAACGTTTGCGGCAGGAACTCGAAGATGCAATGCGAGGAGCGACCACGAACGCCTGGGTGCGAGCTCCTGCCGGAAAATGGAATGCGGCGCAGATCCTGGAGCACCTGTTCCTGACCTACCAGGGCACCAACCGAGGAATGGCAAAATGCCTGGAGCACGGTGCGCCACTGGCGACGCGTGCCACGCTGCAGCAGCGGATAGGAAGCCTGGTGGTCCTGAATCTGGGGTATATGCCGGGCGGCCGGAAAGCTCCGGAACGAGTGATCCCGCGAGGGATGCCGCCAGAGGAAGTGCGACAAGCCATCGCTCAAGAGCTTCAGAAGATGGGATCAGGACTGGAGGATTGCGAACGCAGGTTCGGCGCCCGGACGAAAATCATGGACCACCTGTTTCTGGGACCGCTGACGGCCAAAGAGTGGCGCAGGTTCCACTGGGTGCACGGACGGCATCATGCGCGGCAGATTCGGGAGCTTATGGGGAAATCGTGATACGCGGGGGTCTGCAGGTAGAGATCGCGTGCGCCCCGCCCGGCTGAACGAACGGGGCGCACGTCACTCCGCTATTTCTTGTCTTGATCTTTTTCTTCCGCAGCAATTCCGGCTTTATGCGCCTGTTCCTGCAACTCGTCGAGTTGTTGCCGGGCGTCATCCAGCGATTTCTGTTTGGCTTCGATTTCGGTTTTGTAACGTGCGTCATCCTTGTTCCAGTTGACGTCGCGCACGCTGACGTTGGGATCGGTATAGGCCGCGGCCGCGCGCAGACGCATTTCGCGCTGGTCGAGGTCGAGTTCATGGGTTAGGGAATCGACCTTCTGCTTCTGATCGTCGAGTTTTTTCTTCCACTCGTCGGCCACCTTCTGCTTGGCGTCGTCTGCCTTCTGCTTGTCGGCCGCGGACGGAGCGGGATCCACGGCTTTCGCATTGCCGGAGTTGGCATCGGTCGATGGCGGTGGTCCTACCACGCTGAGCGTTTCGTTGGTGGGAAGATTGTCGTTATCGTAGTGGCGGCTGGCCGTACTCGGCTCGGGCTTGTTTTTCTTCGCCGCGCGCGCGTAATCCCCGAGCGACTGCGCGGCCGCTCCGGAGACACCGCAAAGGAGCAGAGTAGCTATGGCCATGCATTTTGTGTGCTTCATGTGATCATCCTTTCGCGAAACAGTACCCAGTACTCGGTACCTAGTAACCAGTGACAACTAGCAACTCACAACTCAAGAACCTGTGCTGGCAGCCCGGGCCCCGCCCAGGAAACTACCGATCGTCCGATCCAATTGCGCCGCTTCGTGGGCGATGTCGTCGGCCAACTGATGCGCGAGGTCCGGGTCGCGGCTGCACGACAATTGCTGCGCATATCCCGCGATCGTGGTCAGGGAAATTCTCAGCCCGAGCGCCAGTTCCGACGAGATTTCCTGATGCATCTTTTGCGCGTGGAGGACGCGCTCGAGGTCGGTCTTGTCGGTGAGCACAAGCGTCGTGCCCATAAGACTCGCGTCCTCGGCCAGAACCGGAGAGGCCGTCACTTCGAGTACTCGGCTTTCTCCGTCGCGCGTGAAGTAGTTGAGCACCAGCCCGCGAACCGCTGACTTTCCTGCCAGAGCGGGAGCCAGAGCTTGCTCGACTGTTGCCTCCGGACCATCCGGTTCCGGACGCAGCGTGGCGGTGCGAAAAAGATCGGCGGCATGCAGTCCCACCGGCGAGGCGAATCCCAGCAACTTGCGGGCCGCGGCATTGGTTTGCCGCACCAGGCCGCTGGTATTCAGAAAGAGCACGCCGCAGGAAAGGTTCGAGAGAATGGTCGAGCTCAGAGTGTCGGAGGCTTTTGCTTTTCTGCGGTCCGAGAGTTGTTGCGTAGTCAGTTCGTGTTTTTGCTGTTTCAGTTGCTGGATGACGGCGTGATACGCGTGCACGGGCAATCCCTCAGCCGCCAAGGGCGAGTGGCCGAGCGATTGTGATTCCTGGTCGAGATTTTTGCGCAGCCGCCGAATCACGAATAGACCCAATCCAAAAGCAGCGCCGCCAACCAAGAGAAGCAGCCCCATCCGGAGCACCACGGGATTGACGAGCAGGTTCACAGCGCTCTCCAATACCAATGCAGGAGCTGGTTTCCAAACAGGAATGACAAAATCGCCATGCTGCCAAGAAATACGCCAAACGGCATTTCGTAATAGCGGAGGGCGAGCCGTGCCGATTGCCAGGCGCGGTGACGGGCTTGTTCAGCGGTAACGGTGGAAGAAGTGAGGCGCGCCTGATTTCGTCGCCGACGCTTGATCCAGACCGCGAGGACGGTACTCAATCCAAACAGGGACCCGGTCAGCGATGCCGCAAAAATCGTTAAGACCGTGAGCCGGGTTCCAAGGAAAGCTCCGATCATTGCCATTAGCTTGACATCGCCGAACCCCATGCCTTCGACACCGCGGGCACGCAGATAAATCGCTGCGGCACCATAGAGAAACGAAGCGCCCACCGCGGCTCCGAGGAGCGAGTCCGAGAGGGACCACATACGCCACGAAATCTCGCTGCGCATGACGGGCGATACCAGACCAGGCATGATGCGCGAAGCCAAGTCATTCACGGGAACGACCAGGCTGAATAGGATTCCCAAGACCAGCCCGGGCAGAGTCAAGGCGTCGGGCAGAAGCTTAGTTTCGGCGTCGGTGAAGATCAGTCCGAGTAGCAGGTAGCCGAGCACGGTGCACTTCAGCATGCCGAGCGTCAAACCAAAATGGGTGAAACAGCCGAGAAAGAGCAGGCCTGTTAATAGTTCGATCACCAGGTAGCGTGGCGAGATGGGCGCCTTGCAGGAGCGGCACTTTCCGCGAAGAATCAGCCAGCTGAGGACGGGAACATTGTGGTAGAGCGGAATCAGATCTCCGCAGTGCGGGCAGGCGGAACGCGGCGTCACAACAGACTTGCCGAGCGGCAACCTGTAGATACACACGTTCAGGAAGCTGCCAAAGCACAGCCCCAGAGCGAACATCGCAGGTGCAAGAAAAGGTTCCACGTTGACAAGGTCCCAAATGGGCTAAGTGCCCAGTCTGCTTGGATTTAAATGAATTATAAGCTGGTCCGGGCGCGGGCTTCTAAGTACGAAAGTCAGTGTACTTCTGCCGTTTGCAAGTTGTTGTGAGCAAGGAGGAAAACAGGGCTCACGCAACGCGGCTGATTTCCTGCCGCTCGGGTATGAAGATCGAGAACAGGGTTCCGGTGGAGCGCCCCGGCTTCCGCTCTTCCGTGCGGCTGCGCACGCGAATTGATCCACCGTGTTTCTTCACGATCCCATGCGAGACCCACAACCCCAAGCCGGTGCCGGTGTCTTTTTTCGTCGTGTAGAAAGGTTCGAAGATCTGCCGCAGATTCTCGCGAGGAATGCCGCTGCCGTTATCGGCCACGGTGATGCGGACTCCCATCCTGCCATCGGACCAGTCGCGCCCAGTTGCCACGCGGACTTGCAAAGAACCTCCGTCTGCCATCGCTTCGACCGCGTTCACCAGAAGATTCGCCAGCAACTGCCGCAATTCGCCGGAGTAGCCGCTGATCTGGGAATGGTCGCGGTAGCGCCGCGTCACGCGGATATGCCGGCATTCCAATTTGCGTGAATACAGGTGGAGAATTTCGTCCATGATGGCGGCAGGGTCCATCGAAGCGGGAGAACTGGCGTCGCGGACAAACCCCAAAGTTTGTTGTGCCAATCGGGCTACGCGGCCGACCTCTTGCTCGGCCTGAGTCAGATACTCCACGGCGTGGCTGGAGTCGTGGCGCGCCAGGTACAGCAGGTTGATGACGGCCTCGAGGGGATTGTTGATTTCATGAGCAATGGAGGCGGCGAAGCGCCCCGCGGTGGCGAGTTTTTCGCTGCGGCGGATGGCTTCTTCGGATTGCTTCTCGGCTGACATATCGCGGGCGATGGCGGACGCTCCCACGATTTTGCCACGGGAATTTCGCAGCGGCGACACAGACAGCAACACCGGGCAGCGCGTACCGTCCTTGCGCATGCGCTCGGTCCGATAGGAACCACGTGCCCGCCACGGTTGAGTAACTCACGGTTACGCGCCGCCTCTTCCTGACGTTCCGGTGGCGCCAACCGAGCGACCGACGATCCCACCGCTTCCTCGGCCGTGTAGCCATAGAGAAGTTCGGCGGCGCGATTCCAGCTGGTGATGGTGCCATCGGGACGGGAACTGTAAATCGCGTCGCAGGAATACTCGACAATTGCAGCCATCTCGCGAGTGGTGCGAAAGGCGCGCGATTCGGCTAAGGTTTTCTGCCGGGCCATGCTTCCGGCGAACACGGAGATAGCCAGGAACACCGCCAGGCGCTCGACATCGGCGCCGCGATGGATGCTGAAACTGAAGTGAGGCGGAAGTTCAAAAAAATCTATGCAGGCGGCGGAGAGAAGCGTGCAGAAAACCGCGGGGCCAAAACCCAGGAAACGCGCGGTGAAAAGCACTGCTGCCAGCAGGAGTACAAAGAGATGTCGATGCAGCACAGGGGATAAGGTCCAGAGGCTGAGCGCGACCCATACCGCAAGCACGGCCCCGCCGTACTGCACCAGCGCCGAATACCGATTCCGTGCGATCCAACTCGTCAGATTAGGGCCGATTCCAGACATTCTTTCAGGCGCTGCCGCTCCAACTGGCGGACTTCGGGGTGTTAGAGCAGGCGGCTAGTGCTTGCGTTATCCTTAGGAACTTTAGCAGCAGCAGGGGCACGTAGCAACCGCTGCTTACAGGCTGGTGACATTTGGTGTGTGGTTGGGTTCGCGGCGCAAATCTCTCACGACAGGGTAAACAAAGAAGAACAGGAGCGCGGCGCCGCGATTCGCATGGCGAAGTGCGCGCGACGTGGTCCGCGGATCACTCTTTGTGAAGAAACTTGTAATCGAGAATGGAAGCTGCCAAGCCGAAAGCGTCCTCGGCGTTGTCGATCGCGTCTTTGGTGCGAATCAGCCTCCCCTGACAAAGCACATTGCTGTTCTTTTGTCCGGAGATTTCTTCGGGCATCTCGAAGATCAGTTCCACCAGAGCATTCGCGGGCAATTGTTGTGGGCCATTAAACATAACGCCCGACTGGCTGATGTTCTGGATGACGCCCGCGTACCAGGTGCTGAGATTCTTCCCGCGATAGCGCAGCGGAATGCTCGATTTGAGTCGGCGTGCCCGAGGCATCCAGGTTGGCTGCTTTTGACCGGAGCGGCGTCGGACGGTCGTGGTCTCGGCCACCGGATCATCGACCCGGTTTCCGCGACGCATGGTCTTCCAGTCGTACTGATATGCGGTTGCGCACACCAGGCAGACTTGGTAGTACTCCCCATTGGCCGTGCGGCGTGGCCAGGAAAACTCGTGTGAACAGCGTCCCAGCATAAGAACGTCCATGAGTTTTTGCGGCATGATGACGAGCAGAGCTCCCTTACCAATTAAGACATCTCCATCTTCCAACAGCGGAGCCGTTCTGAATAGGTTACTTTCGTGCATTGCGGACTCGGCCTATGCTTTTTTATATGACAAAAACTAATCCCTTTCGCACGGGCTTCCTTCTGGCCGGCGGCAAAAGTTCGCGCATGGGCACGAATACCGATAAAGTGTTCTTGGATTTTGACGGAAGCACGCTGTTGGATCGCGCGCTCGCCGTAATTGGCGCGGTCTGCGAGGGCGTGACGATTGTCGGCGACCCAGCCAAGTTTGGGAAATACGCGGCCGCGAAATATGGAGTTGTAGGCGATATTTTTCCAGGATGCGGGCCGCTCGGTGGCATTCATGCAGCACTGGTGAATTCCTCGGCCGAGCTGAATTTGATGCTCGCCGTGGACATGCCTTTCGTCTCCAGCGAACTACTTGCGTTTGTTTTCGCGGCAGCCGAAAACGAAGATAACCATTCGATCGTCACCGTGCCGCGCACGAGCAGGGGATTTCAGCCGCTTTGTGCGGTCTATCGGCGCGAGTTTTCTGCTGCCGCCGAGCAGGCTCTGCGGGCGGGAAGGTACAAGATCAATGCGGCATTTGCCGGTGTATCCATTCGGGTGATCGAAGGGAGCGAACTGGCGGCAGCGGGATTTTCAGAGAGGAGTTTTTTCAATGTCAACACCCCGCAGGATCGACAGCGAAGGGCGGGGATTTCGAGTCCTTATCCTAAGATGGGCAGGGGCCGATTGTCGGAGTAAAGCAGTCGACTAGTGGATGGAGTTCCGCAGCTGTTCCAGAGCCTTATCTGCGGAACTGAGCCGGATCAAGCCCGAACGCGGATAGTCGAGATCAGTCACCGCGTAAACCGTGATCGCGATGCAGGCTGCGTATAGGAGTGTGTGCAGCCAACTCCGCTTTCTCCGCTTGGCCATGGCGTATCCCGCCACTATCCCACTCGACAGTGCAACCAAAACAAGTAAAGTGAAAACTAGTCCAGGGAGGTGGGCTTCGATCGCGATGGTGCGTGACGTCGTGACATCAATCATTTCATTCAGTGCAGGAAGCAGGAGCCTCGCGGAATTCTGCGTCGGATCGTTTCGGCTGGCGGCGACGGCCCGCGTCCAGATTTTCTGCTGTAACTGCCCGGCTTCCGCGACCCCCTGCTCAAAGGCCTTCATGTTGTCTGGGATCTGCGCATAGGCTCCCGAGCGCGCATCCACGTATTCGCGGAACAACCGCCGCATTTCCGGTTGCTCGGAAGTGGGAAGCAGGTCTAGCCGGAGGTAGGCAGTACCGATGGCATTGGCCTCTTCTGCGATCAACTGGCGGCGGGCATCCAGGCGCGTGGTAGCTCCGGAAAAGCTGAAACCGAGAAGGAGGCCGAGCAGCGCGAAGATCGCTGCTTCCATGGCACCGATTCCTTCGTGAGCTGTCGACTGCCGTTCAGTATTGCTCTTTCCTACCCGATAGCCAATCTCGAGGCAGGCCAACATCGATACAAACAGACCCGTCGAGATTACGATCGCCAGTTGAGCGGCAGACATGTGGGTTGGAAGTCGTTATCCCGTAGACATGGGAACACATCAATGTATGAGCCGAAATCGCTCCACCACGCGAGCGCGATACTAGCACGAACCGCGCCGGCTGAAAATCGATAAAGGACTGGCAAAGTCCTTTACGGCCGCCGGGAAACTCGCCCATTCGACATAGATACGTAGCACTTGAGCCGCGCGGCTTCTCATGCGATGCTGATAGCCATGGGCGCTGCGGGCATACTGTCTCCCTACATCGAGTTCAAAGACGTCTCCAAGGCATTTGGAGATCGTGTCATCCTCAAGAACGTCAGCTTCGACGTGATGCCGGGAGAAATGGTTTGTATTCTGGGGCGAAGCGGCGTGGGGAAATCGGTGGCGCTGCACAACATCATGGGTTTCCTCAAGCCGGATTCGGGCCGCGTAATTGTTGCGGGACAGGACATCACCGACTACAACGAAGTGCAACTCGAAGGGATCCGAAAGAAAGTCACCATGGTGTTCCAAAACGGCGCGCTCTTCGATTCTTTGAGCGTCGGCGAAAATGTTGCCTTCCCCTTGCGCGAGAAGAGAGAGCTTTCGGAAGAGCAGATTCTTCAGGTCGTCGATGGCCTGCTCGAAATGGTTGGCGTCAAGGAGATGCGCGACCTGTTGCCCTCGGATCTTTCTACCGGCATGAAGCGTTCCGTTGCCATAGCGCGAGCGCTCTCGGCCCAACCCGAGTGCGTGCTCTACGACGAGCCCACCACAATGGTCGATCCCATGATGGGGAATCTGCTCGGCGATCTCATCGCGCGGCTCAAACTGCAATTGCACTTGACGTCGGTCGTCGTGACGCACGACATGCGCCTGGCCAAGAAACTGGCCGACCGCATCGTCTTCCTCTACGAAGGCCGCGCGATCTTCTTCGGTCCCTACGAGGAGATGGAAAAATCGACCGAACCCATCATTCACGAGTTCCTGGAACTGGATGAGTTGAAGCTGGAGGCGTAACGAACCCACACAGGGAGCAGGGAAATTGGGGGCAAAAGAAAACAAGCAACTGATGCAACAAATTTTCGAGGAATTGTCGAAAGGCAACTCCGAGCTCTTTGTTGCCAGTATGGCGGACGATTTTCGCTGGACTGTTACCGGCACGACGAAATGGTCAAAGACGTACATGGGGAAGCAGTCCGTCCTCGGAGAATTGCTCGGTCCACTGCGCGCCCGGATCAACGGAAGAATCAAAACAACCGCGCATCGGTTGATTGCAGAGGATGACTGCGTTGTGGTGGAAGCGCGGGGCAGCAACACGACGAACCGCGGCGTGCCATACAACAACAACTATTGCTTTGTTTTTCGCCTTGCCGGCAACCAGTTGAAGGAAGTCACAGAGTACTGCGACACGGAGCTGGTGACTGCCGTTCTCGGCCAAGCAGCTCCGTGAAAGTAGAGTTGAGACCGGGTTTGTTTCAGAAACCCTGCTGCACCAACTCCTCGACTCTCAGCGAACTCTGCGCCCGTTCGCCTTTCATCATCTTCTCGACATACTTAGCAATCACATCGGCTTCGAGATTGACCGGATCGCCCGGTTTGAGGTATCCAAGATTGGTCAGTTCGACGGTATGCGGAATGATGGCGACGGTGCAGCGGTTGCGTTCCAATTTGGCGACCGTAAGGCTGATGCCTTCGATCGAGATCGATCCCTTGTACACCGTATATTTCTCGATGTCAGACGGAAGCTCAATGTGAAGCCACCAGTTCTCGGAATCCCGACCGTCGGAGTCGACGATGCGCTCGAACTCGATCAGTTTGCCCACGCCATCGACGTGTCCTTGCACAATGTGGCCGTCGAAGCGGCCATCGGCCTTCATGGGCAATTCCAGGTTTACCAGCGCACCCTCGTGGATCCGCGAGAACGAGGTTCGCACCCATGTTTCCGGCGCCAGGTCAGCGGAGAATGATTTTGGTTTGATATCCAGCGCCGTCAAGCAGACGCCGCTGACGGAAATGCTGCCACCGGTCTGCAACTCTCTCGGTGTTTTCGCGGCTTCGATGATGATGCGGCGGTTCTCTCCGCGCTGTTCGATCTTTACGACTTTGCCAACTTCCTCGACGATTCCTGTAAACATAAGATGACTACCTCAAGCTTTCATTTTAAGAAATATATTTAGAAACATTGGAACATATGCTCTCGTTTCACTTCTCAGTTCAGCACGATGTCCGGCAAGTCGGCAAGCGTAGCAATTTGTCCGTCCGGTGTTTCCGGGATGCGCTCAGGCGCTTGCCCCAACCGATTACACCACAGGACTCGGAAGCCAAAGGCCTTGGCGGAGTACGCATCCCAGCCGTTGGAAGACAGAAAGCAGATGGACGCCGCATCAACCTTAAGGCGGTCACAGGCTAGTTTATAGACGGAAGGATGCGGCTTGTAAACCTTCACCTCCTCGACCGACAGAACTTCATCGAATAGTTCGGCGATACCAGAGTTGCTTGACGCTGCAGCGAGCATGGCGGGGGTTCCATTAGACAGGATGGCGAGCTTGATGCCGGCTGCTTTCAGACGCAGCAAGGTGTCCGGAACCTCCGGGTAGTGGCTCAGCGTCAGGTATAGGTTCATGAGACGAGCGCGCAAGACGGGGTCTTCGAGTTGCAGCGAGGACATGGCGAAGTCGAGAGCATCTCCCGTGACTTGCCAAAAATCTGCGTGACGTCCGGAGAGGCCGCGCAACCAGGTGTACTGCAATTGCTTCGCGCGCCACAATTCAGCCAGCGGGTGCCGCTTTTCCTGCAATGCATCCTGCGCGCTGCGGGCGGCACTATTCACGTCGAACAAAGTGCCGTAAGCGTCGAACACGCACGCCTGAATGCCATGCAACTTCAGGGTCATCCGGGAAAACTCCTTGTCTCGTACAGGGTTGAAAATAGCTGAAGTCACCCCGCGCTCATGCCGGTGACGAGTACGGGTCGCGAAGATAACCTTCGAGCGCGAAGTCTTCACCGAAGCGGTGCAACTCGAAGCGGCGCACGCACTGTGCCTTGCCGTGCAAGGCCTCGTCGGCGATGAAGGGAACTGCACCTTGGCCGAAAATCTTTGGGGCGTAGTAAAGGAACACCTTGTCCACTTCACCCGACGCCAGCGCAACCCCGTTTACCAACGCGCCCCCTTCGATTAGCAGGCTGGTGATCTCCAGTTCTCCGAGTCGATGGACGATGGCGGCGAAGTCGGGGCGGCCGTCCTTGGTTGCCGATATTTGCTGCACGCGAATTCCCTTGGCTTCGAGCGCGCGTCTGGTCTCGTCCTCTGCCGTGGAACACAGCACGAGCACGTCGTTCTCGGCAGTTTGAATCACCCGCGACGCGGGCGGAATGCGCAAGTAAGAATCCAGGATCACACGCAGCAGTTTGCGTCGTCGGGGCAGACCGCTGCGGTCGGTCAGCAGCGGATCGTCGGCCATTACCGTCCCCACTCCGGCCAGGATGGCATCGTTCTGATGGCGCAATTGTTGCACGTGCGCGCGCGCGATTTCGCCGGTGATCCAGTGGTATCCGCTGCGCGCGCCCTCGGACGCAGGCGTGGCGCGGCCCGGCTCTGTGCCCGGTTTGGTGGCACCGGCGATTTTCCCATCGAGTGTCATCGCCGATTTCAGCGTGACCAGTGGCTTGCCGTAGCGAATATACTTGGCAAAACTTTCATTCAGCTTGCGGGCTTCCGCCTCAAATAACCCGACCTGTACGGCGATACCCGCGGCACGGAGTTTCGCGAATCCCTGACCTGACACTCGTGGATTCGGATCTTGCATAGAGCAGATCACGCGGCTGATTCCGGCCGCGATTACGGAATCGGCGCATGCCCCGGTGCGGCCCTGATGCGAGCACGGCTCGAGATTGAGGTAGAGAGTTCCGCCTCGCGCAGCGTGGCCCGCGTGTTCCAAGGCGATAACCTCGGCGTGCTTTATGCCGTCGTAGATGTGCGTGCCGGCGCCAACTTCGCGGCCCGATGCGTCCACCACAACTGCGCCCACTGCTGGATTGGGCGACACCAGGCCGACGCCCGCTCTGGCTAATTCCAGCGCCTTCCGCATGTATTGTTGTTCGTCAGACGACTGCGCTTCCTTCATTCTTCATCCAGTTCCGCAACTGCGGCTCCGCTGCGCGAGTGTGGAGGACGACGCAAGGGAGCTGTGACGTAGGCATATGGATCTTCCGGTTCGGGCTTGCGACGGAACAACCGCTTCAGCCGGTCCAACAGTCTCTGAAGATGCGAAGCCGAACGTGACTTCTTTTTCATAGTGGTTGCCTCCATCGCGCCGCGGCGATTCTTCAGGAGAACAGCGACTCGACAAAATCCTTGGCATTAAAGGGCAGCAGATCGCCCGCTTTTTCGCCTACGCCGACATACCGAACCGGCAGTCCCAACTCCCGCGAAATCGCAACCACGACGCCGCCTTTGGCTGTGCCGTCAAGCTTGGTCAGGACGATTCCCGTGACTCCGGACGACTGCGTGAACTGCCGCGCCTGCTGCAATCCATTCTGACCGGTGGTGGCATCCATGACCAGTAAAGTCTCATGCGGAGCGCCCGGAACGATACGTTGCGCGGTACGCTTCATCTTTTCGAGTTCGAGCATGAGGTTCTGTTTGGTGTGCAGGCGCCCAGCCGTATCGACGATCACATAATCGGTTTTGCGCGCAGTTGCGGCCTGCAGCGCGTCAAATAGCACGGCGGATGGATCGCCTCCGGCTTTTGTCTTGATCACTTCTGTGCCGGTGCGCTGGCCCCAAACCTCGAGTTGTTCGATGGCGGCCGCGCGGAACGTGTCCGCTGCGCACAGCAGCACTGTCTTGCCTTGCGCCCGAAACACCTGCGCTAGTTTTCCGATGGTAGTCGTCTTGCCTGTGCCGTTTACGCCGACAACTATGATCACTTCCGGTGTGCCGCTCACTCTGGTCACGGGCTGCGAACTGGTTGAGGTTAAAATCCCGAGCAGTTCCTCTTTCAGCAGGCGTTTGAGTTCCTGTATATCCTTGATCTGTTTGCGATCCGCTTTGTCGCGCAGTTTTTCCAGAACTTCATGGGTGGTCGTGGTGCCCAAGTCGGCGCCAATCAGAGTGGCTTCCAAATCGTCGAGGGTGGAGCGGTCGATCTCCTTGCCGATGGAGACAACATCCTCGATGCGCTCGGCCAGGTTCTCGCGGGTGCGCGAGACAGCCTGCTTCATGCGCTCAATGAAACTTGGTTTCTGTTCTTCGTCCAGACTGCCAAAGAGAGTTTGAATCATGGGTATCAGAGTTGATTATAGGAGAAACGAACGCGAAAGGATTGGTGATCTGTAATTGGTAATTTGTAATCTAAACCCAAGAAATTGGTTGGCTTTGAAATTACATATTACAAATTAGCAATTCCAAATCGCCCTAGGTTCGCGTGATTTCGATGGTGAGAGGATCGACAGGCTGGAGCGGCGCAGGTGCGGGAGAGAGCGAGGGCAAGTCCATTTGGATCGTCAAACTTTTCTGAATACGAATTTCTCCCCGTTGAAAGACCGCCAGCAGGGCGGCCACTGCCCTCGGGTCCAGTCGCTGTCCCGAGAGATTCTGAATGATGCGGAGTGCTTCCACGGGATCGTGCGCCTGCTGATACGGACGGTTTGTCGTCAGAGCGTCAAAGGTGTCGGCGACCGCAATCACGCGTGCCAGCAACGGAATGTCGTCGCCTTTCAGGCCGTAAGGATACCCGCGGCCGTTGAGCGCCTCGTGATGCAATTCGATGCCGGGCAGCATCTCGCGCAATTGGGGCACTGGACGCAGGATGTTCGCGCCCTTGGTGGTGTGCGTCTTCATGATTTCGAATTCTTCCGGAGTCAAGCGCGCCCGGTTTTTTCAGGATGCGGTCTTCAATGCCGATTTTGCCGACATCGTGCAGTTGCGCCGAGACGCGCAGGATCTCGAGGAAACCCGGGTCCAGTCCCATTTCCCTGGCGATCATCAGCGAGTATTTTGTGACGCGGTCGGAATGGCCGCGAGTGTAGGGATCCTTTTCGTCGACGGCGCCGGCCAGCATCTGGATCGAGCCCATGAACAGCGCCTTGTTTTCATCCGCGGCGCGTCTCAGGTCTTCGACGAACTGTTCGAGTTCCTCTGACATGGAGTTGAAGGTAGTTGCCAGTTCGCCAATCTCGGTGCGGGTTTTCACGTGTACACGCTGGGAGAAATCGCCGCGCGCAATCGCTCGACTGGACTGCGCCAGCACTTGCAGCGGACTGGTGATGCGCCGCGCCGAGAAAATACTCAGGCCAACGCTCACAAACACCGCCAGCCATGCCAGCAATCGGCCGGTGCGCTGCATTTCGTAGATTCCGCGGTACGCTTCTTCGCGCGGTTTCTGCACCACGACCGCCCAGTCCAGCGAGGTCACAGGACTGTAGGTTCCGAGCATTTCGGTTGTGTCTTTATTGTTGCCATTGCTATTGCGGACGGTGAACTCGCGAGTTGCTGCCAACTGGGCTTTCGAGCCTTCGTCCACAAAGCTGCGGACGATCTCGAAGTTACTCATGTCCTGTCCGGTAGCATATTGCGCAGTCGCGGCCGCCACCAGCCTTCCTTGACTGTCGATTACATAGGGCATCAGTCCGGTCAGACTGACCTGTTGCAAGCGGCGGATCAGGTAGTCCAAATCTACGACCGACCCGATCATCCCGAGAAAGCGTCCGTCATACATGATGGGCGAGCTGACCAGCATGACCGTGCGCGCGGATTTGCCGCTGCCCACCATCAAGGGCTGCCCGCTATAGACGCGTCCTTCGCGGGCGGCTTGATAGGCTCGCTCCAACTCCCTCTGCAGAAAAGCGTCGGGCTCAATGCGGCCGGCAGAAACGCCTTTGGCATCGGCATTGAGCAGTGTGGCATAGGCAATGTCATTCGACGACGAGACAAAATTTTCGAGCATGGCCCGCAGTTCGGGCGTGAGGAGTTTCTGCGCGTTCAGATCGTTCCCGCTCGCGTTGGCCAGCATCATGACCTGGATCGACGACGACAGATTGGCCAGCATCATGTGCAGCGCTTCGCGGTGCTGGGAAATATCGTCGGCGAGCGAACGGGTAACCGTGTTTTGCAGCAGCATTTCGTTGGTCTTCAGACGCTCCCGGTTCATGTTCTCGATCTGTGCCGAGTAAAAGTACATGGGCAGGACGCTGATCGCCAGCAATACGCCAAGGATGACGTAGAGCAGCGGAATGCGCGCGGGAATGGGTAGCTTCAACGGCAAAAGGCAATCCTGTCGGCCCAACCCAGGGGATGAGTTGGTCCGCCTTGAATCAATTCTAAGTGGGCTGGCGGTGGAGATCTCAGGTGCTTAAAGTACAGCTCACCGTTACGGAGGTACTCAGTGGCGTGGTTACCGCGGATTGCAGTTCCCGGTTGTCCATGTGAAGCGTCAGAGATTCGATCTTCATGTCGCAGATCCTAGCCAGCGCAAAAGGGCGTACCTCAGAGACTAAAAGGTCGCGTTGTTACAAGGGTCCCTCAAACGGGGTGGGCTGTAGATACTGGGAACTGGGAAGTGCGTTTGCTCCGGTTTATAATGAACCTAATCGGCCCGGGGTGCGGCATGCGGTCCTTCCATGGATACTGTCGGCGGTTGGTAGTTCTTCTGGTTTGCTCCATCTCTTTGACTTTGCTTGCGCTTGCCGAGGATAACCCGCCGCCAAAGATTTCCGCCGAAAACACGCCAGGAAATCATCCACTTTTTCACGGAAGAGCTGATCTACATTCGGACGAATTTCCCCATGGGAAAGACAGGGCTGAAGATCAGAAACGGAACCGTGACCCCGACGGGTGCGGAACTACAGTCGTTGATATCGCTTTGGGGTCCGGCTGCGAAGCCCGGCGATCGCGCCCGCATCAGCAACGTCATCATCAAGGAAAACTATATCCGCTTTGAGATCAATGGCGGTCCGATCAAGAAGCAGAAATGGTATCAACGCATCCAGGTCAATGGCACGGTCCCGCCGACTGATGTATCCGATGGGTCGGCCACGGGCCGCGGCTCCTTCGTCGATCTTTGCTTTGACAAGTATGTGCCGGACTTGACTGGGCCGGAGTTGAAGCAGTTGTTGCGTCCAGTGTTTGATTTCGATGCCAAGAACGCGGTCGATGCGTATCTGGAATCCGTTTCTCCCCAGGTCAAGGAAGCCATTAAGAATCACCATGTGCTGGTGGGAATGAATCACGAGATGGTGATCTACGCCAAGGGGCGTCCGCCGAAGAAAGTGCGGGAGACGGCCAACGAGGTTGAGTACGAAGAATGGATTTATGGTGAGCCGCCGCAAGACGTGGATTTTGTGCGCTTCGTCGGCGACGAAGTGGTGCGGGTTGAGACCATGAAAGTGGATGGCCAGAAAATCGTGCGCGTGGACAAGGAAGTGGATGTGGGCGCGTCCACCGTTGCCAAGAAGCAGGAAGACCGCCCCGCAAATGCGCCCACGTTGAGGCGTCCTGGAGAGGCGCCGCTGCCGGGAACTGATCCCACCAGCGCACCTCCCGTGTCGCCGCCGCAACTGATTGGCGGTAACGGTGGAGAGAGCAACCTGCCGGTCACGCCACGGTTTGACGCGTCTCTCGGGCACGTATTGGCGCCTTCCACCCCAACCTTCTAAACTAATAATGTGAAGATTGCCTTGGGCCAGATCAACCCCACCGTCGGGGACTTCTCTGGCAATGCTGCGAAAATCATCCAGTTTGCGCTGCAAGCTCGGAGTGTTGGCGCTGGGCTGATTCTTTTTCCGGAACTATCCGTCTGCGGCTACCCACCTCGCGATCTAGTCGACCGGCCCTCGTTTGTTGCGCGCAATCGCTCAGCTGCCGAGCGGATCGCCGCAGAAACTCAAGGGATTGCCGTGATTTGCGGTATGGTAACTGCGGCCGCAGCCGACTCCGGAAAAAAGGTGATGAACTCCGCCGCCTTGCTGCGCGACGGGCGTATCGAATTCATCCAATCGAAAATGCTCTTGCCCACTTATGACGTCTTCGACGAGATGCGCAACTTCGCTCCCGCCAAGAGCCAGCAACTATTCAGTTTTTGCGGCAAGCAGATGGCCTTGACGATCTGTGAGGATGCCTGGAACGACAAGCGCTTCTGGAACCGGCGGCTGTACGGCATCGACCCAGTCGAAGAACTGGTACGCGCCGGCGGGAATCTGGTGCTCAACATTTCCGCGTCGCCGTTTTGGCTGGGCAAGCGCGAACTGCGGCGCGACATGCTGGCATCCATCGCGCGAAACCAGAAAGTTCCGGTCGCGATGGTGAATCAGGTGGGAGGTAACGACAGCCTGGTCTTCGACGGATCGAGCCTGGTAATTGCGCCCGACGGACAAGATGATCGCGCAAGCGAAATCGTTCGAGGAAGACCTGATTTATTTCGACTCCGAGAAACTCACCGGAGACATGCACGCACAGATCGCCGGCGAAGAGGCTAGCGCCTATGAAGCGCTGGTGCTCGGCACGCGAGACTACGTTCACAAATGCGGCTTTCACGCGAGCGATTATCGGGCTTAGCGGAGGCATCGATTCCGCGCTTACCGCGTCGATCGCGGCCGATGCGCTTGGTTCGGAGAATGTCATCGGCGTCGGCATGCCGGGTCCGTACTCGTCGCGAGGGTCGATTGACGATGCGCGCGAACTGGCCGGCAATCTGAAGATTCGCTTCGAACTGCTCTCCATCAACGACATCTATGAGTCCGCACGCCGGACGCTTGCGCCCGTGTTTGCCGGAATGCCGCCAGACGTCACCGAAGAAAATATTCAGTCGCGCGCGCGGGGAATGCTGCTCATGTCGCTTTCGAACAAGCTCGGCGCGCTGGTGCTTTCGACCGGCAACAAGAGCGAATTGGCCGTCGGCTATTGCACGCTTTACGGCGACATGGTGGGTGGATTGGCGGTGATTTCTGATGTGCCGAAGGCGTTGGTGTACCGCTTGAGCGCCTACGTGAATTCGCGGCGCAAAGTGATTCCGCAGGCGACAATCGAGAAGCCGCCATCTGCCGAATTGCGGCCGGATCAAAAGGATTCGGATTCGCTCCCGCCCTACGATGTGCTGGATGCGATTCTCGAAGACTATGTCGAGGAGTCGTTGTCAGCCGAACAGATTGCGCAGCGCTCACGATTTCGATCTGGAACTGGTGCGGCGCGTGATCCGCATGGTGGAGCGCAGCGAGTACAAGCGGCAGCAGGCCGCGCCCGGAATCAAGATCTCCGCCAAGGCATTCGGCTATGGGAGGAGATTTCCGATCGCGGCCAAGTCGGAGATCTAGCCGACAGATGACCCTCAATTCGCGACTTATGTGGCGGGCAAGTCCATAGGTCATTCGCTTCGTTCAACATGACAAAATAGACTCAAGGAAATGACAACTGCGCCCGTTTTTGTAACAATCGAATTCCGATCGAATTTCAAACTATGACATACATGCATCGCACACTTCTTGCTGCTTTCCTGTTATCTGGCATCGCCTTTGCTCAAACCCAGGCCGATCGCCAGCTGAAACCGGCGGCCAAGCCAGCAGCGACCTGCCCTTCGGCAGGCCTCGGCCTCTCCCACGGAAGACACAGTCAACGCGTTTCTGTTCCAGATGTTTGGCTACGATTCGACGATCACCTGGAAGGTGAGTGAGATTCGTCCCTCGGAGGTGCCGGGTCTGGCGGATGTTTCGGTGGTGATCACGAACGCGCAGGGCGCCAACACAAATCGATTGCTGGTCAGCTCCGATGGCAAGCATGCCATTGCGGGCGACATCCTGCCCTTTCGGGGCGAAGCCCTTTGAGGACGCCCGAGTCAAGCTCGAAAAGGGCGTAAACGGCCCAGCCAAAGGACCGGCGAAAGCGGCGGTGACGATTGTCGAATTCAGCGATATGCAGTGCCCGCACTGTGCCAAGGCTGCGCCCGGCGGTTGAGCAACTGCTGGCGCAGGAGCCCGAGGCTCACTTTGTTTTCCAGAATTTTCCGCTGCCTATGCATGACTGGGCGGAGAAGGCGGCCGAGTACGTCGATTGCGTGGGGGCGGCGCTTCGGGGGCGACGATGCGGTTTGGAAATTTATCCGGAAAACATTTGACGAGCAGGCCAATATCACGGAGTCGAACGCGGACGAAAAGTTGAAGGCCATCGCGACCGCATCGGGCGCAAATGCCGACGAGATCGCCGCCTGCGCCGTCAAGCCCGATACCAAAGCCAGAATCCAGGCGTCGCTGGCGCTGGGCAGATCGGTAGGAGTGACGGGCACGCCGACTCTGTTTATCAATGGACGAAACGCCAGCGGGTATCCCGTCGAAGTGCAGAAAAAGATTGTGGACTTCGAGGCGAGCCAGAAATAAATCGGGTGATCGGGCCATCGGGTGATCGGGCCATCTAGAACCTAACACCCAACTGTTCTTGACTTTAGATCACGATCACCCGATGACCCGAATTACTTGCTCCAAACAGATTTCCGGAGCTTCGGCGCGCTCCCGGCTGCGAATGACGTAGGGCGTAATCAGGATCAGAAGCTCATCGCTGTCTTCCTGTTTGGAATGCTGTGAAGTGAAGAGGCCGAGACCAGGGATGGTGGAGAAGAGGGGCAGGCCGGTCAAGGACTGCTCGTCGGATTCCGTGACCATGCCCGCCACTACGGCCTGTTCTCCTGGCTTCAGCAGGATCCCACCCTTGTACTCGCGATTGCAAAATGTCAGGAATGCCATTGGTGATGGAGGATCCCAGAGTGCGGAATCTCGATCTCCAGTTCGACGGCTACATCGGAATTGTCGTGAACGACGGCTTCGCTTTGAGCGTGAGTCCGATGTCTTCATAATTGACGGACGGAAAGGGCGCAGTGTAAGACTGAATTTCCGACGACCGAGGAGATCGCCGAATTGTTGTAAATCGGCGCAAAACTGGCGTTCAGGATGGGGTAGCGCTCTCCCAGCTTAAAGGTGGCGTCCTTGTCCTGGGAGGCCAGCAGTTGGACATGATCGAGTTGCCGGACGGAACTCTCATTCATGGAGAGAGTGCGCGGATAGCTGATCGAGGCTCAGGCCCATGAGGGTGAGGCCGCCGCCGAAGGTCGCAAGGGGCTGGCTGAAGATGGAATTCTGCTGGCTCTGCAATTGTGCGAGCAGGGCGGAAAGAGTCTGATTGCCAGCCTGGTTGATGCCGCCCGAGGAAATCAACTGGTTGATCAGGGCCTGAATATTCTGGCCGCCGAGCGCGGCGAGCGCCGCTACCGGAATGTTAAAAAGTTTGAAATTATCGGGGACGTGCAACCCGATGGTGCGCATGTAGCTGTGGCTTACCTCGAAGACTTTCAGATCGAACATCACTTCGGGTGCGGGACTATTCAGCTGTTCAAGAAACTGGGTTGCGGCTACGAGCATCGGCAGCGGCCCGCGTACCGTAATCTTGCTGGCGGCGGTGTCCATGCTCACCAACTTGAACTCGAACACCGTCCGCAGCGAATTCGCCAGCTCCTGCAGATCCTTGCTGGGATTGCCGCTCGAGATGTAAAACGTGCGCATGCCCATGCGATCGAAGAGCCGGTGGTTCTCGGCGTTGTCGACCGCGGCATAAAGAACTGTGTCTTCCAGCGGCACGCTGAAACTCTTGGTGACCGCGGAGGCCGAGGCCATGGCAGTGGAAAAATCCGCGTTGTCCACATCGAAGTGCACCCGGCGACTGGGGAAGGTATCGTCGAAGATGACCGTCAGGCCGTAGCTGGCGGCGATTGCGGTGAGCAGACCACGGGAGTCGCCGCGATAATGGAAGTCCCGAAGCACATCGGCCGGTTTCGCGGTGAGGTTGTCAGCGCTGTCAACCACTTGCGGCGGTTGTGACGCTTGCGGGGGCACGGGCCCCACAGCGTCACGTATGCGTTGCTGCGCGAACTCGTTCTGGGGGTCAAGGTTCAGCGCGGTGCGAAATTCCGCGAGTGCCTCGATGGGCCGGCCACCGAGCAGGTCGCTGTTTCCCTGTTGCAGATGGACCCCGGCGAGATGTTGCCGCGTCATCTCGGTCGCGGTCAGGTATTCCACGTTTTGGGGGACGAGGCGAGCCGCTTCCTGGAATTCGTAGAGAGCCTGATCCAGATTGCGCGATTTTTCGAGTTTGAGGCCTCGCTTGAAAGCTTTGTGGGCGGCCTTCAGATCTTTGGCGTTACCGCGGCAGGCAGGTGCGCCTCCGGAATCGGAGCACAGTGGGGGCGTAGTTCCCGTAGTTCCAACCACTGGAGGAGTGTCCGTGGCCCAGCACACTACGGCAAACAACAAAGCAACTCCTGCTGGCAGCCATCGCATATGACTACTATAGAATGCCCGGCTGCTGCTGTCTTGCAAGAGAAATACTCGGAAGGGAACTACGGTCGTAACGGGCTAGTTTTGGGGCGTTGAATTTCAGTCAATCAATTCTAGTCAATCCTGGCGCAGCATCAACCGTTCCATGCTGGTGGCGCGGCCGCACTGGTCATCGCAGTTGACGACGACGGCACACAGGCGGACGTCGCCGTTGGCCGCTTCGAAACGCGCCGGCATGCCGCTGAGAAACTTCTCGATCACTAATTCTTTTTTCACACCAATGACGCTGTCGTACGGGCCAGTCATGCCGACGTCCGTGATGTAGGCGGTGCCTTTCGGCAGGATAGTCTCATCGGCGGTGGGAACATGCGTGTGCGTGCCTACCATGGCAGTGACGCGCCCGTCGAGATACCAGCCGAAGGCAATTTTCTCGGAGCTGGCTTCAGCGTGGAAATCCACGAATACGATTTTTGATTGGATCTTTTCCAGGAGCCGATCGGCGTAGCGAAAGGGATCGTCGCTCGAACCCATGAAGACGCGTCCTTGCAGATTTATGACGGCATAAGCGGAGCCATTTTTCTGGCCTTCGTAAACTCCCCAGCCGGGCAGGTTCTGGGGGAAATTCGCGGGTCGCAATAAACGTCGCGCCGGGCTGTGGGGGTTGCCGTCGGCCATCTGGAAGTATTCGATGATTTCGCGTTTATCCCAGACGTGGTTGCCAGTGGTCATCACGTCGATGCCGAGATCGAAAAGCTCTTCGGCCAACGAGGGCGTAATGCCGAAGCCGGCCGCCGCATTTTCGCAGTTGGCGATTACCAAATCTATCGCGTGCTGCTGGCGCAGTTCAGGGAGGCGATCTTTCACGATCGTGCGGCCGGGACGGCCAAAAATGTCTCCGATAAAAAGAATTTTCAAAAGTAAGGTCTCGGGTGTCAGGTCTTAGGGCAAAGTTTCTAAACGCCAAGCGCGTGCCCAAAGTTCGATGGTATCACGCTGAAACCAGCGCCGGCCGCCCACACTCACTGGACGCTGGCTATTGGGTATTGATTTCAGCGGTCTTTAGAAAATCGTAATTTCCCGATGGATTCAGGGTTAGATTTCGCACCCGCCGGGTATGAACGAGCACGTTATCGAAATACCACAGGTTTATGTATGGCTCATCTTGCGCCAGGATTTCCTGCACTTCTGCATAGAGGGTCTTGCGGGCATCCTGGTCGGTTTCCCTGCGCGCCTCATCGATGAGGCGATCGATACGCGGGTTGGAATAGAAACCACGGTTGGCGCCCCTAGGCGGGAATCGGCTGGAATGAAAACAAAGCTCAAAAATATCCGGGTCAAGGTTGCCGCCGATCCAGCGCAACGAATAAAGCTGGAAAGCTCCACTGGTGACATCAGCGAAAAATGTAGCGAACTCGAACGTACGAATGTCGAGGGCAATCCCGACATCGCGCAACTGCTGCTGTAAAACCGCGGCCAGCAGACGCGTAGACTCTTCCGTAGACGTCTTCATGGTGAGATGAAAGCGAATGCCATCGCGTGCCTGGTAGCCGGCGGCATCGAGCATCTGGCGGGCTTTCTCGGGGTCGTGAGGATATGCCGCGACGTCCGAGTTATACGCCCAGCTTTGAGCAGGGAGCACGCTGAGTGCGGGTTGCGCGAACCCGCGCCAGATGTATTCGAGGAGAGGGCGGCGGTCGATGGCATACGCAATCGCCTGGCGGACCCGCACGTCGCGCAAGATGGGATCACGCAGGTTGAAGGCGAGATAGGAAAGGACGGTTCCCGGGGCGCGTTCGATTTGTAGATTCGGCTCGCGCTCGAGCGCCACGATCGTGTCGGAGGTCAGCGCATTAATCGCGGCATCCGCGCTGCCTTTGCGCAATTCGAGCGCCCGCGTCGTTGCGTCGGGCACGACGGCGAAGCGTACCCTGGCGAGGCGCGCCTTTGCTCCCCAATAGTTGTCGTTGCGCTCGACCACGACCTCTTTATCTTGCTCGGCGCTTACGAATTTGAATGGGCCCGATCCGATTGGATTGCGTGTGATCTCGTCGAGCGACCCATAGGGCACAATTCCACTCGCGCCTTCAGAGAGATTCCAGAGCAAAGTTGCGTTGGGCTCCTTCAAATGAAAGACCACGGTGAAATCGTCGGGGGCTTCGACGTGATCAACGAAGCGGTATGCCGCGGCTTTCGTGCTACGTATCTTTCCCTCGAGCAGAGAGTCGAACGTCCACTTCACATCTCGTGAGGTAAGCGGTCGGCCGTCGTGAAACGTCACGCCGCGATGCAGGTGGAAAATATAGGTGAGCGGATCCGGAACGTCCCAGTGATCGGCCAGTCCTGGCTGCACGTTGAAGTGATCGTCACGCGTCAGCAGCGCGTCGAAAAGAAGCTCGCCAATGCGCTCCGACTGCGCATCAATGCCCACGCGGGGGTCGAGATTGGTTGGACTGCTTTCAATAATCATCACCAGCGTGTTGGGATCGGGAGGGCGTGAGCAGGAGACAAGCGGCAAGACCCAAATGCCAATGCTGAACAGGATAAAAAGAGTTGTCATGCGGAGCGGAGCGTATCGGGAGCGGGCAAAAAGCAGATCCTTCGCTTCGCGAAGGATGAAAACGTTTTTTTGCCCGGCAGAGTCACGCATAAGAGATTTTTCCCAGGATTGCCGGTCGCTTCGCTCCCGTGGCTGATGGCACATTGCTTGGCCGCCGATGCCAGGTCTCATGCGCGAGCAGTGCAAAGGCCACCGCCTCCTTGGCTTCCGCCGGAAGGCCGAACTCATCCGAGAAATGCAGGCTGATGGACATGGGATCGAGTTCGCGGCGCAATAGGGCCAGCAGGGTGGGATTCTTTGCACCTCCACCGGAGACGATCAACTCGCGACTGCCGCGCCGCTCGGATCCGAAGCGCGGCAACACGAAGCGCTGGACTGCGTCCGCAATCGAACGCGCCGTCAATGCCGTAGCCGTCGCCACTACGTCGGGCTTACTGGCGCCGTGGCAGAGCTGCAGAAAATGGCTCACGTACTCGCGGCCAAATTCTTCGCGGCCCGCGGTGCGCGGCGGCTTCTGGCGGAAAAAAGGCGCGCGCAACAACTTGGCAATCACCCCATCCAGTACGCGTCCCGAGGCTGCGATCTTGCCGTCGCGATCGAAGCGCTTTTCGAAAAGCTCCTCCATGACCGCGTCGATCACCATGTTACCGGGGCCGGTGTCAAAAGCCAGGACCTGGCCGAGCGGCGCGCCCGCGGGAATCGCGGTCAGGTTCGCAATTCCGCCAATATTTTGTGCGATGCGATTCCGGGCACCACGAGTTTGTCCCACGCGCCTTATGCGTTGATTGCGATCACGCGGATTGCGATAAACAAGATAGTCGAGGAACGGGACAAGCGGCGCACCTTTTCCGCCGGCCGCTATATCCGCGGGACGAAAATCGGAGATCACGGGCACGCCGAGCCGCGCCGCGATCACCGCGCCTTCCCCGGTTTGCCACGTCACCGCTAAGCTTCGTCCGAGAAATCGTTCCGCGACGCCCTGGTGATACAAGGTCTGTCCGTGACAACCGATCAGGTCAAGTTTCACGCGATGCTTGCGCGCGGCCTTCGCCACCGCTTCGGCGTAGAGTTCGCCTAGAAGGAAGTTCAGGCGAGCGAGATCGGCGACGCGGGCCAACTCGGCATTCATCGCCGCCAGGATTGCACGCCGCACTGGGGCAGGGAACGGATACTCCTCGTGAGCAAGGAGTGTGAAACCTTTGTGTGGAGACGGGCCTCCGGCCCGTCCTCCGCCGACGGAGGCGAACCGCACTAGCGCCACATTGATTCCATCCGCGGAGGTTCCGCTCATCACGCCGGCAACGATCATGCTCATGCGCGTTCCTTTTTTGTTTGCTTTTTATTGTCTCCGCGAACGAACGTGGCCAGCCGGATTTCTTCACCGAATTCCCAGAGCTGACGGGAGAGAGATTCGGTTTTCAGTGGACTTGGGGATGGTGCTTTCCGTTTTAGAAAAGCACCGAGGAACCTCGTGCGAAGGGCCTGTCCTCGTTCTACGGCCTCTGCAACCCGACTCGCAAACTTACGATCTCGCTCCGCCTCGTGGATCAAGGCTTCATAAGCACGCACGATCAGCTCTTCCCGGTGGCAAATCAGAGCAAGATCTCCCCCTGCGCGGACGTGTTGAACGACAATCTGCTCAATGGAAGAAAATTCAAGAACGGCACCCATTTCCATGTCGTCCGAGACGATGAATCCGTTATAACGGGTCCGATTCCGCAGGATGCCGGTGATCCATTTCTTCGACAACGATGCGGGCGTTTGATCCCCTGTCACTTCTGGATAGGCCGCGTGGGAGACCATGACAAATGGCAGTTGGTGACGCAGTGTCCGATAAGGAGCCACATCCTCGGTCCACAACTTTTTGAGCGGCTTTTCAATTACGGGCAACCGGTGATGGCTGTCGAGCTTGCCCTCGCCGAGCCCGGGAAAATGTTTGCCGCAACCGAGGACCCCGGCATCGGTTAAGCCGCGCAGAAATTCGCGCGCGTACAGGACAACCTGCTTCGGATCGTCCGAAACCGCCCGCGAACTCAGCACCGAACGCGAAGCCTCGTGGGCCAGGTCGAGAACCGGGGCAAAATCGACGTTGAAGCCCAGCGCGCGGCAGTTCTGGCCGATCACGCTTCCATGCTTGCGAAAGAGCACCCGGCTGCCGGTGGCAAATACCTCTGCAGGAGACGGTGCCGCCCCGATCACGCTGCGGAACCGATCGACCGTGCCGCCTTCGAGATCGACGCACGTGAAAAGGGGTGTACCCACGCACTTTTGGCATTCGCGCAGCAGCGTATGCGTCTGCTCGGCGCCTTTGATGTTGCGGGCGAACAGGATCACGCCGGCTGGCTGAATCTTTTTGAGCAGGGAAGCGAGGCGTGGAGACATCTCGGTGCCGTCGAAGCCGATGATTAGGAGTTGGCCGACGGCCAATGTCCAGTCGCGGTTTTCATTCTTGGCTGAGGCACGGATCGGATTTGTCATTTATTTCGCACCACTAAAGCCGAGAAGAATGAGAGCCACAATGACTCCAAGAAAGAATACGACCGCCAGGGCGATGCTAAGCGGACGCCGCCGCGCCCACCATAACACTGGATTCGGTCTCGCCGGACGAGAACTTTTACTCTCGATAACGCGCTGTCGTGAGGCTTCGAGGTCTAGTCCAGCGGTTCGGAGTCTAGCGGCAGCCGCGTTGTCACTCTCCCGAAGGATACCTAGCACAAGGTGCTCGGTATCAATCCAATAGTCCCGGAGTCGGTTGGCCTCGCGGGCTGTGTAGGCCAAAATTCGTTTTTCATCTCCTCCCAACCCGATCATGTTCGGAGCCACTTTCTTCTTCTGGAAAGAGGATTGTCGGGAGGTTTGTCTAATAGTTAGTTTGCATTGATTATTGACCTGCAGACTTTTCAATGTCGATTGATAGGCGGCATCCTCGGGAAATAGCTGGCAAAGGCGAAAGATGGTGTTTGCGCGCGACTCGGAATCGGTCAGCAAACCACGGAGAAGGTGGTTCGAGTCGATGACTTCGGCGCTTTCGCGCAACGCCAATTGCGCCGCAAAGTAGATCGCTCTCTTAGTCTCGTCTGTATATCGCTGAAACATCTTTTTTGCTCTATGCGATTGTTGCGGATACCGATTTGCTAGCTTTCCTCGGCGTCGGCGGTCAGATTTCTTTCTTCAACTCCGCCAGCAAGTTTAGCGCCTCGAGCGGCGTCAGCCGGTTCAAATCTACTTCGCGCAGTTTTTCCAGAACGGGTTGCGACAGCGGAGTGAAGATGGTTAGCTGCGTAGGGCGCTCCGGTTCTTTGGAACTCCCGGGCGTCAGATGGTCCGAGAGACGGCGCTCAGAAGATTCGTGCTCGGCCAGCACTTCACGCGCTCGCACGACGACTTCGTTCGGCAGACCTGCCAGCTTGGCTACTTCTATTCCGTAGCTGCGGTCGGCGGCTCCCGGCTCTACTCGGCGCAGAAAAACTACGCTTCCGCCAGTCTCTTTGACGGAGACGTGATAATTCTTTACGCTGCTCAGTTGTTCCGCCAATTCCGTCAACTCGAAATAATGTGTAGCGAACAACGTCTTGGCTCGCACATGCGCGTGCAGATACTCGATGGCGGCCCAGGCGATCGCCAGGCCATCGTAGGTTGAAGTGCCGCGGCCTACTTCATCCAGCAGAATCAACGACCGCGCTGTTGCCGTGTGCAAAATTGCTGCCGTCTCGGTCATCTCGACCATAAACGTCGAGCGGCCACGGGCTACGTTGTCGCTGGCGCCTATGCGCGTGAAGACGCGGTCGACAATCCCTAATCGGACGGCGCGGGCCGGGACAAACGAGCCCATCTGCGCCATGATCACGATCAGTGCCGCCTGCCGCAGATAGGTGCTCTTGCCGCCCATGTTCGGCCCGGTCAGGACGATAATGTTTTGCCTCGCGATGGTCTGCTTCGAGATGTCTTGCTTCGCATGGTGTGGAGGCGAATCCAGAAACAGGTCGTTGGGAACGAAGCGGTCGCTCCCGGCCACCTGTTCCTGCAGTTCGATCACGGGATGACGGCCTTCGACAATTTCGAGATCGCCGCCGTCTCCGTCTTTTTCCGCTTCGTCGAAATGCGGACGGCAGTAATTGCGGAGAGCGGCGATGTGAGCCAGACAGCCGAGGACGTCGACTTCCGCCAGTGCGAGCGCGGTCTGGCGTATGCGCTTGGCCTCGGCAGCGATGGCAGAACGCAACTCCGCGAACAGGCGGCGCTCGATTTCTACAATCTTCTCTTGCGCGTCGAGAATCTTCGATTCGTATTCTTTCAGTTCCGGAGTCGTAAAACGCTCGGCATTCACCAGCGTCTGCTTGCGCTCGTAGTCGGCGGGCGACAGGTGCAGGTTCGCCTTCGAAATCTCAATGTAGTAGCCGAAAATGGAATTGAACTTTACCTTGAGCGAGCCAATGCCGGTACGCTCGCGCTCGCGGGTTTCGACTTGCGCCAGATATTGTTTCGAGTTGCGGCTCAGGTCGCGGAGTTCGTCGAGATCCTTGTCGACTCCTGCGGCGATTACGCCGCCATCGCTCAGCGTAAGCGGGGGCTCGGGAACCAGCGTGCGGTCGATCTTCTCGCGCAGATCGCCCAGTTCGTCGATCAGTTTGTGCAAAGCACCTAGCCGCGATGCATGGGGTCGAGATTCGGCTAACCCGGCTAAGACCGCCCGCACCTTGGGAATTCGTCCGAGCGACGCCGCCAGCGCCAGCACGTCTCGCGGATTGGCGGTTTCCAGCGTGACGCGGCTCAGCAGGCGTTCCAGATCCAGAATTCCGTCGAGTGAGCGCCGCAATTCCTCGCGGCGCACCGTGTCTTTGACTTGCACTTCGACGGAATCCAGCCGGCTTTCAATCTCAGCCCGATCCAGGGACGGACGCAGCAGCCATGTCCGCAACAAGGCGCTTGCCCATCGGCGTCACGGTCGCATCGAGGCAGCGGAAGAGCGTTACTCCGGCGTCGGTTCCCGCGAAGAGAGGTTCGATCAGTTCGAGGTTGCGCACCGTCACCGCATCGAGCACCAGGCAATTTTGCCGCTCGTAGAAGCCGATGCGGTCGACGTGATCGAGCGTGCCGCGCTGGGTCGACCGGATGTAATAGAGAATCGCTCCTGCCGCCGAAGCGGCCGCGTGTTTGCCCGCCAGTCCGAAGCCCTCGAGCGAGAGCACTCCAAAGTGATTTTCGAGCAGAGGGATGGCGTGGTCGGGAGCAAAGATCCAGTCGTCGAGGGGAGTCTCTGCCCAGCCAGCCGGAGATCGAATCGACGTGGGTTGAGTCGGCGCGCTCATCACGCTGTGCTCGTCGCAGGGACGGGCGAGAGTGCCCGTCATTCCGCGATTTCCCGGTTCGCTCCAATAGCGGCGCCGAAGACCCATACAGCATTTCCTTTGGCCGCAATTGTTCAAGTTCTTCTTGAATGCGGCGCCCGGCCGACTCGCCGGCGAACTCGGTGGCGCGAAACTCGCCGGTGGAAAGATCGAGCGCGGCAAAGCCTACGCGATCTCCGACTGCGGCCACTGCGGCCAGAAAGTTATTCTCTTCCGCGCTCAGAGACGAATCGGCAGCCGTTCCCGGCGTGACGACGCGGGTCACTTCGCGCCGCACCAGTTTCTTTGCCAGCCGCGGGTCTTCCACCTGCTCGCAGACAGCGACCTTGAACCCGCGCCGAATCAGTTTTGCGATGTAGCCCTCGGCGGCGTGGTAGGGCACGCCACACATGGGGATGTCCACGCCTTTTTCTTTATTGCGCGAGGTCAGCGTGATCTGTAATTCGCGCGCGGCCAGCACCGCATCGTCGAAGAAAAGCTCGTAGAAATCCCCCAGCCGGAAGAACAGCAGAGCGTTGGGATGCTCTTTCTTGATGGCGGCATATTGCCGCATCAGCGGCGTCGAGGGCTCGGACATGGGGCAATTTGCGATGGGTAATTTGTAATTTGTAATTTCGTATTTTGCAATTCTATGCTCGGAACGGCTTCCCATGTCGGCAAGCTGCGTCGCGGAAAGGTCTCCAATTCCAAATCACCAATTGCAAATTACAAATTCTTTTGTTCTCCTTACCCCATGGAACTCCGCAAAGATCCCATCACCCGTTCCTGGGTGATTACCGGTGACGATGTCGTCGAGCCTACTCCACGTTCTGAAGCCTGCCGGTTTTGCGGGCCAACCGCCGAGACCAGCGCAAGTGATCGCCAACCTGCCCGGAGTGGATGGCAGCGCATGGTCGGCGCGGTCGGTCGTCCATCCGCACGCGCTTTACCACATCGAAGGCGAGGCGGCGCGCCGCGGCGATGGTCTTTACGACCGCATGGGATCGGTGGGGGCGCACGAAGTTCTGCTGGAAAATCCACGTCATGACGGGCATCTCTGGAATGCGAGCGACGTTGAAGTCGAGCAGTTTCTGCGTCTGGCGGCGCTGCGCATTCAGGATTTGAAGCGCGACGCCGGCTCAAGTACATCAGCATCTTCAAGAATCACGGCCCCGGAGCGGGACAGGAATTCGAGCATCCCACATCGCAGCTCACCGCAACCACGTTCGTGCCGCGCCGCGTGCTCTACGAACTGCGCGCCGGACGCGACTATTTCGAAACCAAAGAGCGCTGCGTGTTTCTGCGACATTCTGGCGCAGGAGGAGCGGCAGGGACTGCGGATGGTCGAAATTCGCGGAGACTACGTGGCCTTCTGCCCCTATGCTCCGCGCGTTCCGTACGAAACCTGGATTATGCCGCGCAGCCATGAATCTTCGTTTGAGCGCAGCGGTTCGTCGCGCGTGGGCAGCGTGATGCGATCTGGCCGCGTTGCTGCGGCGGACATTGCAGCGGATCCGGACGGTGACCGAGGGCTTTCACCTCGTCCTGCACACTTCGCCCAACAGCCAGCATCCTTCGGCAACGCTCGGATATTGGAAGACGCTGGACGACGATTATCACTGGCACATCGAGATTCTGCCGATTCTTGAAGCCAAGGCGAGGTCGTACACTTTCAAAGAGATCTATTATTCTCCAGTGACTTCGGAGACGGCGGTGAAACGACTGCGGGAGGCGAAGATCTAAGAGACAGCCGATCGTCGTTCGCTGTTCGCTTTTCGCACATCACCGCGAACGACCAATAGCGAGGAGCGAAGGACGAATAGCGAACGACGAACGGTGCCCCCATGACCATCCGCCGCCTTAAAACCTACGCCGGTTCGCAGGGCTACGTTTACCAGTACTACTTCGTCGGGAAACGTCGCTGCCCCGACTCCGGCACTAGCGCTTCCAGTGCTGACGAATACATCTTCGATGTCACCTCCGACCGCAAGCTAACCTACGCGGTCAGTATTTTCCTTCCGTATCAGGTCGTCGCCGCCTGGGCCGAAGCCCACGGACGCGCGCTCTCCGATTCCGAGCAGTACGCCGCGGTCAAGATGCGGTTGTTCCGCGGCTTCGATGAAGTGAAAGACATGCAGGCTTACGGACGGCAATTGCAGATCGACTTGCAGTCCCTGGAAGAAGCGCTGGCGTCGTTGGGATTGGAATAGGAATGTCGGCGTCCGTCTGCGGCCTCCGGGTTGAGGACGTCGCCCGCAGTTCGACTTCGCCGCTTGTGACACAGGTCACAAACCCTTGTGACAGCGCACGTTTACCCCGCACCGCCTCTCCCGGCAAACTATAATCACCCAGGCGGGGTGGGGATGTAACGAACCGGCCTGAGGAAACACTTTAAGAATGATGACCTTGATCTGGTTGCGCGTCGCGCTCGTCTTTTACGCCGCGGGATTGCTCTATGCGCTGGTGGCGCTCACTCGAACTTCGGAAATCCTGGGCAAGATTGCGCTCCATGCTTCCTATCTCGGTATGGTGTTTCATTTTGTTTCGCTGACTGAAGCGGTGGTGCAAAGCGGCCAGTTCGCTTCTGCGTCGGCTCACAACGCGGAGTCGCTGCTGGCTTTTCTGGTCATGGTCGTCTTTATGATTGCCTATCTTGTGTACAAGACGACCACCCCGGGCATCGTGATTTTTCCCCTGGTTTTTCTCCTGACGTTTGTGGCCGCTACCGGTCAGCAACCGCTTGTCTTTGCTTCGGTCGCTGTGAAGCACGGTTGGCTCGCCGTGCATATCCTGATGATCTTCACCGGATACGCGGCACTGTTTCTCAGCTTCGGCGCCAGCATTCTTTACCTGATGCAAGAGCGCGCCCTGAAATCGAAGAGCTCGAGGGGAGTATTCTCCCGGCTGCCCGCTCTGCAAGTGATCGACGACATCGGTTATCGCTCGCTCATGCTGGGATTTCCCTTTATGACTCTGGGCCTGATCGCAGGGATTGTGGTCGCCGAGGGTACCTATGGGCGTCTTGATTTCTTCGATCCAAAAATTCTGCTTTCCGTCCTGATGTGGGCGGTTTATCTGCTCATGGTTTTTATGCGTCTGAATGCGGGCTGGCGAGGACGGCGCGCTGCCTTGCTGGCCAGCGTGGCTTTCGTCGCGGCCATTGTGGCATGGATTTCCAACTACTTTAGCGGCATGCACAGGTTTATCACTTCATGAGATTCCAGCTCATCGGCGTCAATCACAAGACCGCGCCGGTCGAGGTGCGCGAGCGGTTGGCTATTGCCGAATCGCGATTGCCGGAGGCCTGCAAGCGATTGTCCGAGCATCCCTCCGTGGCCGAGGGCATGATCGTCTCCACTTGTAACCGGGTGGAGTTTATCGCCAACATGAAGAATGGTACGGGCGACTTGCGCGAATTCCTGCGCGAGTATTTCGAAACCGACATGGCCCCGTTTGAAACTCATCTCTACGAATTCAAGGAAGATGAGGCGATCCGCCACATTTTTCGGGTCGCTGCCAGCCTCGACTCCATGGTCGTCGGCGAACCCCAGATTCTAGGCCAGGTGAAGGAAGCCTACGCCACCGCCCGTGCGGTAGGGGCAGTGCGCGCTCAACTCGATCAGTTGCTCACGCGAGCGTTTGCCGTGGCTAAGCGCGTTCGCACAGAAACCGCTGTAGGATCTTCGTCGGTTTCGATCGCTTCGGTGGCCGTCGAATTGGCAGAGAAAATCTTCGGGAGCCTGCACGGCAAAAACGTCTACCTGGTGGGAGCGGGGAAGATGAGCGAACTGGCGGCGCGGCATCTGCTGGCGCACGGCGCTGCTTCTCTTTTTGTTGCCAACCGCACCTATGATCGCGCCATACGGCTGGCGCACAAATTCAATGGACAGGCGATTGAATTCAACCGGCTGTACGAAACCTGCGATCGCGCCGACATCGTAATTACCGGCACCGGCTCGCCAAACTTCATCTTCCGCCGCGAACACGGCGAAAAGCTCATGGCGCTGCGCAAGAACAAGCCCATGTTCTTTATCGATATCGCCGTTCCCCGCGACGTCGATCCGGAGATGAACAAAATCGATGGCATTTTTGTTTATGACATCGACGATCTGCAGCAGGCGGTTAGCTCACACGTTTCCGACCGCAAGAAGGAAGCGGAGAAGGCGGAAGCAATCGTCAATGGCGAGGTCATCAAATTTCACGCACGCCTGCAGACGCTCGACGTGGTTCCGACGATCGTGAGCCTGCAGGACCACCTTGAAACCATTCGTCAGGCCGAGATCGATCGGGTTCGCGGGCGCCTCGGTTCCATGAGCACTGACCAGGAGATGGCCGTGGAAGCGCTCACTCGGGGCATTATCAACAAAATTATGCATACTCCCATTAGCACTCTTAAGACTGCTGCGCGCGATCCTGAGTCCACCACGGTAATCGAACTTGTACGCCGCCTTTTTAATCTGCATACCGAAGATGAAAAGGTAGTGGCTGGCGCGAAGTCCGGCCGTGGACGCGACTCGGATCAAGAAAGGCAAAACTGATGGCTCGCCTGCGCATCGGTTCCCGTGGCTCTCAACTCGCTCTTTGGCAGGCACATCACATCTCTGACCTGCTGCGCGCACAAGGCCATACTGTGGAACTTGAGATTATCAAGACCACGGGCGACAAAATCACGGACGTCGCGCTCGCGAAGGTCGGCACCAAGGGCATGTTCACGAAAGAAATCGAAGAGGCGTTGGTCGAAAACCGGGTCGATCTGGCCGTGCACAGCTTGAAGGATCTGCCGACCGAACTCGCCTCCGACTTTGAAATTGCCGCGATCACGACCCGGGAAAATCCGCGCGACGTATTTTGTTCGGTGAAGTTCGCGAACATTGAAGCGCTGCCGCAGGGTGCGAACGTGGGAACCAGCAGTTTGCGCCGTCAGGCCCAGTTGATGGCACTGCGCCCCGATCTCAGGATTCACCCGCTCCGCGGCAATGTAGATACGCGCCTGCGCAAACTCGAAGCCGGCGACTATGATGCGATCATCCTTGCTGCCGCCGGACTGAACCGTCTGGGCAAGACTCAACTGGTCCGTCAGGTGATCCCTGCGGAAGTCATGACCCCAGCCGCAGGGCAGGGCGCTTTGGGAATCGAAATTCGGCACGGCGACACGGCAACCCTGTCGCTGCTGGCCTTTCTCGATGACGCGGCCGCGCGTGTTACCACTACCTGCGAGCGTGCCCTGCTCAACAAACTCGGCGGCGGCTGCCAGGTTCCTATTGGAGCCTTCGCCGAAGCTATTGGAGGCCCGGCCAAAGCCGCCCGCATTCGTCTGAGCGGATTGGTGGCTCATCCGGACGGAACGAAAGTTCTGCGCGAGACGCGCGAGGGCGACGACCCGGTGCGTCTGGGCGAGGAAGTCGGCGAAACTCTTCTCGGTCGAGGCGGCGATGTTATTCTCGAAGAAGTTTACGGCGAAGGTTTTGCGCTGCCGCAACAACCGTAGACGCAGGTTTCAGGTGTCAGGTCTCAGGAAACCCAAGATCTGAGACTTGGAACCTGACACCTGACTCATGAAGCCCAACGAAAAGCATCCTCTTGCCGGAACCCGAATTCTAGTCGGACGCGCTCGCCATCAGGCGGGAAGTCTTTCCGCCAGCCTGCGCAGTCTGGGCGCGGCGGTCGTCGAAATCCCCTTCATCGAAATCCGCAAGCCGCAATCGTATCAGCCGTTGGACGACGCTCTGCGAAACATCAAGTCCTACGAATGGCTGATTCTGACCAGCGCCAATGGCGTCGAAGCCATGTGGGAGCGCGTGCGGAGACTTCGCATCACACGGAAGAATCTAAAGCATCTGCAAATTGCCGCCATCGGACCCGCCACCAAGAAGGCGATCGTGAAGCATGGATTGAAGGTGAAAATGGTTCCAGAGGAATATGTCGCTGAATCGGTGGTAAAGGGACTGCGTGACAAGGTCAATGGCAAACGTGTGGTGCTGATCCGAGCCAAAGTAGCACGCGATGTGATTCCCGAAGAATTGCGCGCGGCCGGAGCACTGGTCGATGTGGTTGAGGCTTACGAAACCGTAGTGCCAGAAAAGTCGCGAGAGCGGCTGCGGGCGCTGATGAAGAATGCCGGTCGCCGCCCGCACGTTGTGACCTTCACCAGTTCTTCGAGTGCGAAGAATTTCGCCGAACTGCTCGGCAACTTCACCGCCGGTTCAGCGGGCACGGATTGGCTCAAACACGTTCAGTTGGCATCGATTGGGCCGGTGACTTCGGCTACGCTCGGCGAATTGCAACTGCCGGTCGCGATCGAGGCCAGGGAGTTCACCATGGGTGGACTGATTCGCGCAATCGTTCTCGCCCGGTACGCGGAAGAAACACTGGCGCGTTAAATCCTCGAGAACCTGAGTTTCCAGCCGTTGGCAAATCACTCGATGACGGAATGATGCGATGACCCGATCATTTATTGCGGGTTCGGAGCGGAAATTCCCATCTGCGGATCAATCGCGTCCAGGTAATCCTGCATGCGCTTTTTCATGTCGGCGGGCATGCCGGTGAACTCGATTCCATTCCCCACGCCCGGATCGCATGTCCGCACCACCGCCGTGATCTTGATGTGTTCCACGTCCAGCCAGAAATCCACCCGCAATACCGTTCCCAGCGGCAAAGGCATCATGCTCTCGATGTAGCATCCATTGCCGCTCACGTCGGTGGCATTAATGCGGAGCGGCGCGCTCACACGCTCGTCGCGTAGTTCGAGGGGAAGAGAAATCTTATGCCGGTGCCAGCGCCGGCGGTTGGACTCGGAAATCGTCACAGTAGCGCCGTCGAGGGGGAGATAGTTTTTCCACGGGCATTCCTGCGTCGGCGACCAGTTTCACTCCCACTTGATTTTTCTTTACCGGACCGGTGTTCATGACCCAGACCACGATGCAGCGGGTCTTTTTCTCATCGCATTGCAATCCGATTACGTCGCCCACTTTCAGTTCGGTTTCGACGCCCGAGATCAGGGCGCCATCGGAACTGATGTTGTGAGCGCGAGCACCTTGCGAAAAGGGCCGGCCCTCGGCATTCATTCCCCAGATCCGCACGGGGAGGTCCACGGTCAGGCGAGGTTCGGTTTTATGGTCAGGCATGCCTTATCCTCGTAATGTAGGGCTACTGCGATGATACCGCCGTTGGCACGCGCCGCGACATTACAAAGTTGGGTAGTGCAGTAACGAGCGGAGCACCACTTTCGGAACCTGGCCCGGCATTCTTCAGGGCTTTTTTTCCACGGACGTCTCGATCGAACTCACCATAACTGATGACCTGGATTTTTTGCTCCTCCAAAAAGTGGCGCAGTTCGCCCGAAGTCAGCAGTTGCCGTTCCTGGTCGCGAGAATCGAGCAAGCGTGTCCTGGCTGCGCGCAAGTCGGCGTCGCAGTACCCTGGGTGGCAGACGAATTCCCAGGTTCCCTCCGGCAGGCTGGCCAGCGTCTGACAGAGCAGCGAACTATAGCCAGGACTGTGGTCGGCAACCTCCTCCGGAGTGTCGACGGAGCCGGTTTCAATTACTCCCACCACTCCGTCGGGTGTAAGCAATCCCGCACGCTTCGTCCGCTGCAGGAATTGCCGGGAGAAAGTGTGCAGCATGCGAACCTGACCATAGCGCTTCCAGAGATGCGGCTTGCCTTTGAACAGCCGCGCCGGCAGCGCTTTGACGGGAACGATCGGATTGCGGATGGCGCGCACTCCGCAGATCCGCGCGGCGCGCAGCAGCGCGGTTAGAATCTCGGGAAAGATATGAGCGTGTTTGTGGCTATCGAGGTGCGTCACACGGAGACCGGTAGCTTGAATTTTCCTGATTTGCGCCGTAACTTCCGATACCAGTTGATCGCGATCAAAGCCTCCGAACATGGCGCGGGCGGCGAAGGCCGAGAGGCTGGAATAGAACTTTTCCGGTTCGGCCGAGCGAATCGCCACCAGCGTATCCAGCGCCCCCGCCGGTGCGACCGGCGTTCCACCCACGAGGACGACGTGGCATCCTACCGAAAGATTTGGCGCCGAGCGGGCTGCCGTTACGGCGTCCTCAAAGGCGGGGCCGTTGGCCATCAAGGTTGTCGACGACACGACTCCGCCGTTGTGAGTTTCGAGAATGGCTCGATTCACTCCCGCGGTCAGACCGAAATCATCGGCGTTGACGATTAACCTGCGCACCGAGAAAGTGTAGCAGCCGCGCGGTGGGTTTGACCGGCGAGGAACGGTCCAGTATCCTCAGCATAAGTTTTGCTGGAAGTCGTTTTGCTGAAAAATTGTTTTTGTAGCCCGTCGACAAGCGCGGAAACACTCCGTGATCGCAAGTCCCGCCACGCGGGCGGTTAGCTCAGCTGGTTAGAGCGCCTGCCTTACAAGCAGGAGGTCGCAGGTTCGAGTCCTGCACTGCCCACCATTCCTAAGGGCTTCAATCGTTTACAGCAAATCTTGCACTCTTCCGAATTTCAGAACGTCGCCTGCCTTCGCAGCGACCTTGGAGAGTGTATGAGTACAAATTTCGAGGCTATGCCGAAGTTCGAGCAATTCATTCGTGAACGCCAACTACTACACAACGTCAGTACTGCAACAGCTGAGTGGCATCGCCAGTCATTAGCGTGGCTCAAAGTAAGCAGTCCCACACAAGAAGACCTGAACGACTTCGTATGCAAGATGCGTGAACACGGGTTAGCTGTAAGCAGCGTCAACAACCGGATTCGAAGCGTTAATGCGTACCTGCATTGGCTGGCGACTGGTACAGGCTCAGGCACGGGCACCGATGGCAAGTGCGGCTCAGGCTGTCGTCATCTGCGGTGCACGAAATTGAAGGAACCGCAGAATGTAGTCCCCACGTACACGCCAGAGCAGATACGTGTACTCATACAGTGGAAACCAGCACACAAGAACTTCTACCATCGTCGTTTGCATTTGCTCATTCTGACGCTGCTTGACTGCGGGCTGCGAATATCCGAAGCACTCACCCTGCATGTACGTGACGTGTCCATGGATGACTTGTTGCTGCTGGTGATCGGGAAAGGTTCCAAGCAGCGGCGGGTGCCTTTCAGTTTCGAGCTACGCAAGCGGCTCTATAAATTCGTCTCCGACTTTCAACTGGCACCTGACACGCTGCTGTTCTGCACGGCTGCCCACACCATGCTAGACAAAGATATCGTGCGACGGGATGTAAGACTCCTGTGCAGATCGCTAGGCTTCGAACCGCCGAAAAGCGTGCTGCACAGTTTCCGGCATACGTTCGGCACCAACTACGTACGCAAAGGCGGTGACGTGTTCAGGCTCCAAAAGGTGTTGGGACACTCCAGTCTGAGCACATCTAGGATTTATGCGAACCTGAATACGGCTGACCTGAGTGCAGTGCACGAGCGGCTATCGTTGCTGGCATCGTGATGGGTCGTGCGTTGCTCATACTTCATCGGCTTCATCGGAGGAAGGCATTGGCTCTGACTTGTAGTTCACCAGTTGGCGGCCCGTGCCATCGCACGCTTCACAGGTTCTGCGGGACACGGTATCGATGCCCGTTCCATGGCAGTTCACGCATTCCTTGTCCAAAGCGATTTCCATAGTGACCTCCGATACAGCATTGCTGCTGCCTTATTAATTAGACGGCACGGCTGTACTGATACAGGCGAGCAAATCGAGTGAACCCGGGCAAGTTGGGCACGACGATAAGCAGTCCGTGGTGTTCGCTCAATACCTGCCTGCTGAGGCGGCGCTGCCGTCTGCTGGCTAGGCAAGGCACTCTTTCTACTAATGTCGTTGGTCTTTCTGAAAGGCAGTCCGTCTCACTCAGTCTAAGTCATTGAAAATAAGCACTGTCGCATGTCTCCTGCCTCTCAGGCAGGCGATGTATCCCAAGCACGGGTACGGGTCCGGAGCACGTTGATTCTAAATGGTTTACTCCTAATTTCAGCATAGGCGAACACAAAGCGAAATACTGTACGATTTTAAAACCTGCGTAAGTCGTTGAAAATAGGTACCATAAATAGGGGGTCACTGATCAGATTTGAAGGCCGACCGGGGAGAGTCCGCCCGCCATCTCGCCAATTGGTGGTCGCCTCGCCTAGCCAACGGTGCCTCGGGTCGATTTTCTTTGTACGGCGTACAGTCTAACGTCCCTATGATTCCCGGGCCGCTACGCTTCGAACCTTTCCCGGAGAGCCCGCCCCCTAGGGGGAAGGCCGGGGTATATTTTGGGGGAATTTTGACCCTCGAAGAATACGAAGTTTTCGCACCGAAGAAAAAAGATGCTTGACAAGATAGTACATTTTGTGCTTGACAGATTCGCCCGGGTCGTGTATCATTGTTAGTAGTGGGCCATGACACCTTTGTAACCCATCAGGTCTTTGCCCACTGATTTACCCCGCCAGAGCAGTGAACGTCCTCGCCAGAAGCGGAAAATCCCAAAACCAAAAGCACCGCAGGGTACGGTCCGCCTGACAGCGACTCAAACAATTTAGATTTTGACCAGTCCGTATTTTGCTATCAGGCGTACGGACTACCTACGGGGCACTTTCCAGCAATGGAGGGTGCCCCGCTTTTTGTTTTTTGCAGCACCGCAACACTGAACTGAAGGAGATGACATGAATGAGAGACAGAAAAAAGCGTTCGATGAAGTTCTAAGCCTGCGACAGTTGACGCACGAAACGAACACAGTGACCCGCAGAGCGCAGAACGTCGTGTTACAGGGGCTTACTGACCCGAGCGACATGATCGTGGTCAGTAAAGCACTCGCTGACCACAAGCAGCGGCACGGTTGGTAACGAAAGGGATTTATGACACAGAAACAGACAGCAGAAAAGATTACGAAGAAAGTGCACTCGGTTGATTACATCCGAACGGTTAAAGAGTACTTGAAGCTCCGGACGGTGAAGGACGACCTTGACCATGCGGCACAGATTCATTTGGCGTACCTCGCATTCAACATCAAGGCCGACGGAACGGCGAGCGTTGGCTACAAGGAACTTCAGACGCTACGGCTCTCGCCCAAAGTGATTTCTAGGGACAATCGGCGGTTTAAGGAATTGGGGATCATCTCAAGAGTTGAGATAGGCCATGCAAATCAGTTTGGCACGGGTGGCAAGGTCAGCAAGTTCCATTTCGATATGGGCGCTATTCTTAGGCTAAACGCTGAAAGTGCTGACTTCCCCCTGAGGGAAGACAGCAAAAAGGGAGTGCTGACTTCCCAAGGGGGGTCTGCTGACTTCCCGGCGGCGAGTGCTGACTTCCCGAAGGAAGCCGAACCGCTTCCCCTAGGGGGAAGTGTTCCTGAAGTACCCTTCCTGAAAAACACCGATCCTGATGTAAGCCGTCTTGAGGGGGCCGCTGGTGAATCAAGCGAATCAGGCGTTGTCTCTGATTCTGTCGTTGAATTTGACGACACGATAGATCTTGACGTAATCGGCGTGTCCAAGGTGATCATGTTGCCGTGGATGGCAGGGCCGTCAAACTTCGTTGCCACGAAGCTACCAACCCCTCATGGCATTGTCGGGAATCGTAGCCACACTCGGCTGACGTTTAACACCGACCCAAGTCTGCTGAAGTTCTTTACTGATAGAAATCGGTTGCCGGGTCAGTTCCGAATGGACGACGACAAGGTAGTCACTCGGCTATCGGCAGATGGACGATGGGCGGTAGACACCTACCGCCTTGCCGTCATCTCTACGGCGGAAGTAAGCAGCGCTGGTTTGCGGGATGGTGACTTAATCCATCCCGAGATGACAGGCGACACGATTGACGGCAAGGGACGGTATCGGAAACTACGCCCCGAGTTTATACCTCTGCTCCCTCTATGCGGATGCGGTAAAACGGTCGGCTATGCTCTTATGCGCTCAGGCGCTAGCTTTGCCATGACCATAAGTGAGGTCTGCTTCGGCGATAAATGCCCATACACGATTGCCAAGGAACAACACGATAGAGACGAAGAAGATCGGGAGCAGAACGCCCGAATGTATCGGAGTCTCGGATTTTCTGAGGACTATGACCCTGTGGCACTGTTCAACGCTCATCTGCCGCTCGGAGAATTGCCGTCGGATAACGTGCCTAACAAGTGCGAGACTCCGACGGCGGTCAGCCCGTGGGCGGTGATATGAGTCGCATCGCAAAAGCACGGGCCGAATTGAATCGGCTGTTCGGCGATGTACCGGTGCAGTCTGTTCCGGATCGTTGGGCTTCGCTAATCACGACGGCCCAAACGGGCAAGCGATTTCTTCCCGTAGCAAAGGCGCGGGTTGAAATCCGTGGGGATATTGCGTGCGTGCAGTTGGTTGGCATCACCGACGGCTTCCCGTCGGTGCTGTTGTTGGATAGAAAGTTTTGGGAACGAACGCTGTCAAAGATTCAGGGTGGGTTGCTTCACTTTGAAGACGGCAGGGTCTATCTGCGATATCCAAACTATCCGAACCAAGGCACCCGAACAATCGACCAATGGCTTGCAAATCTCGTCTGCGCTGTGCGGGAAGACTTTTTTAGCGTTCGGGCCAAAGATGCAGAGACCGTTATTGACTACAGGCGGTCCAATCTAGAAGTTCGCACGACCGAAGGTCAGCGAGCGCATCGCCTAGAGATTGCCGAAGAAGATCGGCGGAATAGTGCCGCTAAGATTCCCGTGTTTTCCATCGGCGGCCACAGAGTGAACCAAATCTTCGACGCTAACCACGTGTCGGATTCACACGCCACTTACATTGCCGATCAAGCGAGGCCGACAGCCCCGCCCGGTTACGGCCCAGAAGAAGAAGGCAATGATCCTTACGGCCGCACAGAAGAGATACGGAAGTCTGGAAACTGGTAGCGCCGAACTATTTATTTGCCACGCCCGCAACGACTTGCAAGGAAATTGCGACTAAAACGTCCCAAAAGTCGCCCGGATTTTACTAAAGGGGGTAGCGCCATCTTTCCGCACCAGAAAAAATTCTTTGCGGTACCCGGGGAGATGCCTGCGTTCAGTGGAGGGGTATGACTTCTTTAGACCGATTACAGATTTATCTCGCAGAGGCGATCCGGAACACTTCGGCAAAACAATATCGACGGGTGTCAGAGGCACTGGTGCCCGTGCTACCCACGGTAGTCTCAGCCCTCGCAGAAATCGCAGCCGACTGTACCAGTACAAAAGCACAACGACTACAGGCGTCAGAAATGCTCATGGCTCTTTGGCAGCGTTGTGTTCGTGATGAAGCCAACGAGCGTGACCACGCAACGAAGCGAGTGAAGGCACGGGCGGCTAAGCCAACGACTGACGAAGAGTTGCAACGCCAGTTCGCCAAGAGATTACAAAATCTCAGTGACGAAGAGTCCGACACGCTTCACCGCAAACTGCAGGCCAGTTACAACCGCTTGAATGGGAGGACAAATGGAAGATAAAGAAATTGATCGGATGATTCGTGATCTACGTGAGCGGTTCAAACGAGACATGCGGTCCATCGTGAAAGCGGGCGGATTGCACGGTATCAGTGCTGCGACGGCGCAAGAGTGGCTTGAAGATCAGATCGAAGCGGAACGGCGGGAAAAGGAAAATCATTATGAATGACGTAATTTACGAAGACGTAGGCGTTCCGCATCTGTGCGACGTGACCGAGCCAGAGACACCTAAGCATATCAACGAAACAGATTGCTACGACGTGCAAAACGGAATCCGCCAGCGATACGCAAGCCTTCACTGCATCGAAATCGAACAGGCTTTACTGCTGGCAGGCGTAAAACTGAAAGCCGTGGCATCGGTGCGGGAATTCATCAACGCAAATATTTCTGAACTTCTACCCGATTGCTTCTCTTGGGATGATTTCAGCGAACGAATACCAGTACTCATACAGGAAGCAGTCCGACTCTCCAAGGGTGAAGCGTGCGACAGAACGTAGATCGGCTTAGCAAGGCGGAAGCGATAGCGGTGCATTACTCGCTCGGTTCGCTCAACTGTACGAGAGCGGAAATATTCGATTCTGCGAAGCCGGTTCTTATCTGTCGGGGGATCGCAGAATTTGATTTACAGGAAATCCGCCGAGAGATGACAGACCCGTCGCAGCCGGTCTATCTTCCGGCATTTCTTGCGAGCATTGCTGCAGTAGACCAGCTACTAGACCTCGCAAGGCCGTCAGGGGTCTGGAATGCACCACGAGAAATCGAAGTAAGCAAGTAGGAGGAAGAATGTTATCAGCAGATCGTAGTCGGCTCGTGAAACAGGAAATTGGAGAAATAGAAGCCGACCTAAAGAAGGCAGAAAATCATAGACGGTACATTGCAGAAGCACCGGAACGTGAGCGGGCACGCCAGCAGAAGGAAGCGGAGTTGAGACTTCGCACAAAGCAGATTTTGATAGACCCGTCGGCCAGTATCGAATTGGAAGCTATCTGCGACAGCTACGACGGTCGGTTTGGATCGCCGCAAGAGGTGACCGACGCTATTACTTCGGCCTTCAATTCATTCGTGGAACAGGCAGCGCCGACCGATTTGCAGCGGTCACGATTGATCATGCTGTTTCAGATGCACAATCAGCTTGACATTTCTAAGGTTGAAACGTGGCTGAAAGGCTTTGCGTGGATGCAGTCGAAGTTAGACCCGCCCATAGAAGCAGCACCAATGCCGACGCCAGAGACACCGCAACCCTCAGGCGAAGCAAATCCGTACAAATTCGGAAGTCGGGAGTACGACGAGTTTGAGCGGAAGGCGTATCGAGATTCGCTGTTGCAGGAAACTCTTGGCAATGATTTGTTCCGCAGTTGCGTGAAAGAACTTGTAGACCGCACCGGGTTAGCAATGACCGGGCCTGTACAACTCGCTTGGCGGAAGTGGCTTGATCTACCTTCGCAGAAACGCAAATACGGATCGGATCGGCACGGCATTCGAATGTCGGCAATCGTCTATTTCGGGTTCGACACGGTGAAGGCCGCACTCTCGCCCGAAGAAATCGAAGAGTATCAGTACAACCGAGCGGTCGAAGGGATGAGCAGCGAAGATATCGCCCGCCAGATGGGCCGACGAAATTCCTACGACCCTTTCGATTCCGAGAGCGGGAAGTTTCTCGATAGCGAAGTCGTTGTAATCGGCTACATAGTAGGGTTCAACCTACTATCCGGTTTCGCAGACGAGTGGGGATACTGGCTGCATCAGAACGACCTTCAGTTTCTAGAAATGAAAGAAGCGTTGAAGCTCCATCGCCCTCTGAGCGGGAAGGTTCCCGCCCATGAACTGCCCCAGCGAATTGACGCTCTACTGCCATTCATTCGAGCGATACGCCGTCATCTTGCGATGGTCATGGGGACAGCGATAGACGTGCGAGAGTTCCACTCTACAGCGGAGCAGCACAGAAAGATTTGGAGCGACGACCCATGCTATACGGCTTTTGCACGTAATGTTCTCCAGATTCTCTCAGACTCTCCAAGCGACGGAATCATCAGCTTGTACTGCGATGATGAGGAAAAAACCGCATGGCCTTTCTACCAACTCTATCGCAAGATTAATAATCAATATCCAGACGCTCGGCAACGCATGAAAGGGATAACTTTTGCTGATGACAGGTTGTCGTTCGCATTGCAGGCTGCCGATCTCGTTTCATCGCTTATTCGCCAAGAAGCCATTCTTCGATTTCGCAACGAACCATATCAGTTTCAGCCACTCTTTGAAGAATTGTTCAAAACGCCTGAACCATGGGAAGGCATAATGACAGCAGGCGTAGCTTGGTGCGATAAAGAACAACTGACCCGACTTGGTGAGAACTATAAAACAGCAAAACGGGATCACAAGGATGTGAAACTTTCTGACTTGGTGTAGAGCAGCGTGCGGGCAACATCACCGCTGAGTCTGATGGAGACCGCCGGGGGTGGCTCACTAAGTTGATGCGGCAAAACGGCAAGAATACAATGAGTCCGTGCCGGAATTTATCTCTGTAAACTGCAAATACTGCCGACTGCCAATTCCGTTGGCGGAAGTCCCTTCAGATTTCACAGATGATTGTCTGCCAGAGCCTTGCACCAGCATCCTTGTGAGGCACAGCACGCATGTGCCGTCGTCCCAATGCACGAAATCTGCGATTTATAGTGTGGATTGGGATGTTCGTCCGCTGAGATGTCTCAGGCGAGTTGGTTTTCGTCCGCATCCGGAGTTCCCTTATCGAACGGGAAAACCATCGTGAGCCTCGACTGGATATGGGTGATGCCCAACAAGGCATCTGCAAGGAGGGCAATCAAGGTCGGTGGCTTCGTCTATGGTGTGCTTGCGTTTATTGGCTTCACAATCGCATTCTTCCTTCAAAAGTCTTCATGGCTGGACTTCTCCATGTCCCTGCGTGGAGTCGTGCTGGAACTCGCAGTGTTCGACGTGATCGTTGCTTGGCGGCTAACAGAGAACTCTAGGTTATTCGCTGTGCTTGGTGTGCTGGTCACCGTCTATTTCTACCGGGACAAGTTCACCAGCCTGCCCGGAGCGGTTCTTCCTGCGTTGGTCGTTTTAACCTTGCTCAATGCCGTGCGTGCGGCTTTCCTCTACCACAAATACGAGGCAGCGGAGAGGCAACACCTACCCGACACCAGTAGTTGAGTCGGTGCGAGGGCACACCGTAACTGCCGAGTGGATACGACGGAGATTCCTGTCGAATGGAGTTCAAACTTAGAAGTGTTGCCTAAAATTCGTGGGAGTTGTGGGAATATGGCCGATTTCGTACCACGACTGAATCTGTTGTAGAACGTCGCCTGCCATGCTATTCTGACGATCCAAGGAAGGCTGCAAGAGCCTTCGCTGCAACGACTGAGTTCTGCTTAAGGGTTTTTCCTTACAAGCAGGAGGTCGCAGGTTCGAGTCCTGCACTGCCCACCATTCCTGCGATTCCGGGTTGGAACGCCGCGGACGTTATACATGACGCTACAAATGCTATTTTCCGAAGAGCACATCAAGCAGTCGCGCCAGTTCAGCCTTATCCTGTGCTCCACTTGCGTTGTTGGAGGTGTTCTCCGTGAGCCGTGCAAGTGCGTGAGCCAAGAGGCGCTCGGCCGTGTTTTGAGGAAGGTAAATTGCATTCCTTGAAGGCGTGAGCTTCCAACTCTTGTTGTCGCTGCGCCGCAGAGACCATCGTTGCCGTTCCAATCCCTTGTGCAGGACCTCCGGGTTACTATCCGTGAGAGAAACCCGCTCGTCGATCTGAACCTCGACCCAGCCCTGGTTTCCACTGATATGTACCTTCTTCACTTCGAACTCGTCGAATACGACGAAAGATCCGGCCGAGTGGATGAGATCCCTCCCACGCAGCAGCTCCTCTGAATCACCGCATGCTTGCAAGAAGGCTGCCGCCACCTGGTCGGATTTGGGCCGAGCGGTGCTCAAGACGACAACGCGAAATGCCATCGCTTTTGCTGGCTTATTTTCCCGAAGTTTTGCGGAGGGCGCTTCCGCTATCGCAGGCGCTCGGCTGTCTGGAGCCGACTCGTACCGTTCCCCGTCGTTCAAACCTCTGGGTTGCCAGCTCGTATTCCGAATCGATGGATTGACGCCACCGGACGCCGGCTCGACGTAACGAAAGAAACGAGGCTGTCCTCGTTGTTTCCAATAGGGCGAATCGTAGAAATCGACACCGGGGCCCGAACGCAGCGCACTAAAAAAGGAATGCTGATCGGGATTGACGACAATCCCAGTATGTCCACGCCAGACAGCCAAGTCCCCCGGTTGCGGACTTGCTATCTGTCGAAACTCATTCGTCCCCTCGTAAAGGTCCGAAGAACTTGCGTACTCATAAACGAAGCCTGCGCGCTCATAAAGTTCATGGACAAAATGGGAACAATCGGCAGAGAAATCGGCGTGGCTATGGCGCGAATCCAGCGCCACGCCCAAAATCGCCAAACCCTCATTTGGTGTCAGCAGTCGGGAGGCAATCGGCTTGTACCGCGGGTCAGGAGTCTCGTGAGTGACGCGGTAAGCCCCGTTGGTGCTCGTCACTTTTTCTTGCGCCAGCGCGAAACTGATAGCGTTCGCGTAGAGCAGAAGGAACAACAAGGCGACTTTGACACGGAACTGCATAATCTGTCTTATAACGGAAATTCCTAAGGCAGAACAGGTCACAGGGGTGCTGCCAAGTCGCGAAAAGTGTCCTGACCTCAGATGCACCTTGGGGTGAATCAGGTTTGCAGTGTTTTGGCTCGGGGACGAGCTAAGGTGCATCGAGGGTAAGGCTGCCAACCTTGCGCCCCATGCGCAATGTATGGCTCTGCCTCGCTAGGGTTTTGCAGGCGTCCTTGAGGTTCTGGGTGCCCTGACGGGTTGCATATTCGTCGGGCGGGGCGCCAGATGGGTTATGCAATACCTACGACCTTGTTCAGAGGCAACTTCACACTGTTCGATTCCTTCGGCAAACTGGCAGCGCCAAGCTTCGCAAGCACACCGTAACCCTCCCACGAGACTCTTGTACCATTGATGGATATGCTTCGAACGCGATGAGACTGGCATAACACCTCATTTGTCTTTCTCTCTCCTTACTGCGCTTCCCTCCCGAGTGTGCAGTTGTCAATAGCGTCACTCCGGTTCCGGCCTCAGCCGGCAGCAAGTTGCAGTCGCGGAGAGTGAAACAAGCCCCCCGACGAACAAGAAGGTGGCTTGGTAGCTTGGAAACTTCTGCGCTGCGAAGGTTGTTGGGTCGCAGACTGGATTACGCAGCTAGGCGGATTTCTTTATCTGCGCGCATATTTCGATCACTTTTCCGCGTTGGGGCGATGCCCCTTTCAACGGTGTCCGAAAGTTCCTCGGTACGTAAAACTCAATCACCTTTCCCATGGCAATCTCCTCATGCTCGCGAATTTCAGTGGGTAGGTTGCAAAAAGTTTGTGCTCCCATCCACCGTAATCCATCCGCAATTACACCGTAACCGCATCGCACGTGGGAGTCTGAGCAAAACTGCTCTAAGGACAGGGCGTGAGCCATCCACGTAGTTCTTTGCTTTTGTTGTGGCGACTGAATGGAGCTCGGGCTCACAGCCAAATCCATGCCTTTGGCTTCCCATCGGGTCACGCGCCGCCACAATCACGGCTGTGTTCGATGGAACACGAAAAAGAACACCATGACGCAGAAGGCGCCGAACGCATAAATGAAGGTTGCGAACAGGGCGACGGCGGGAACCAAGTCCCGAAGCACATTGAGGAAGGTGAAGACGAAATTCCACAGGAGCAGAATCGTCATCAGAATTGTTCCGACCAAAGCGAGCAGCGCAGCGTTTTTAAGAGTCATAGTCGGAGTATGAGCGCGGCGAGTGTCGGGCCGCAACTCTCCACTCCTTCTCTGTAGTGCTATGTTGGGCTTGATAACGGAATCGTCACGTGGCTTGCGGACAGAACCCTTCGCGGACAGTCGCTCAAAAGCGCGCGAAACCGGGTGTCGAATCGCCGTTTTCTTTATTGAAACGAGTTCAGTAATTGCTCGAACGCGGACTGGTTTGCCGTGACAGTCTTCGCCGGACCTGTAAATTTGATGAACACATTTCCACCCGGTCCCTCGAAAATTGCGCCTAGCAGCCGGTAATTCTTCTGTACCGACTTCGACGCCGCCATCGGCCCGCCCATGCCTGTATAGTCGCCCGATACGTCAATGGTCGTCACCGTTAGCCCGTGAATCGTTCGCTGCGCAATCTTCGCGTCCGATGGTTTGCCACCCGGAGTGAGCATCTGCCCTTTCCAGCGATCCAGATTCGCCTGCACGCTGCCGCCCTGTTGGGCGCCGAAAAAATAAATTACGCACTCGGCGCTCGTCTTATCTGCAGCCGCGGGTGCGATCGTGTAGGTCGCCGCTCGCATCGGCCTTGCATCTTCCGTCTTCCATCCCCGAGGCGGCGTCCATTTCAACCCCGCGACCGACTCGGCAAATAATGACGCCACTAAGAAGAGCACTACAGAGATCATCCGCATCTGCTGAGTATAGACGCAGTGTGATACACGAAGCATTGGGGTGTCTCGGATCGGTGTGCCTGAAGTCGGTGTGCCTAATGACTGACGGCGACGGCGGCTAGCTTGAGTTGGAAGCCCTGGCTAGTCCTCCGGCACGGCGACTTCGGAGAGCAGCGCTTTGATCCGTTCCCCCGAGCGGGGGATGGCGTCGCGAACCGCATCGGACAGTGTTTCCTCGAATTCAAACGAATCTCCCATGATGGTGATGAAATAGGCGCGCGCCGGGCTCTTCCCATAAAGTGCCTCGGCGAGGAGCAAGAGAGTGTCGGGAGAAGTATTATGCGTGCTGGTCAGGGAAGCGGTTGGAGATGGCTGCAAGCGACGGCACTCGATTGAACCGGGAGGCGCTCCCACGGCGGCGTCCACAAATATGACGATCTCCGCCCGGCTGATGAGTTCGGAAAGTTCGGGCGTCCACTGCTGCTGGCAGCGAAATTCGGCAACTCGAGAGCTCGGATCATTCCGCAAGTAGTTCACAACCTGGAAGGCCACGCCGTCGTCGCCGCGCTGAGGATTCCCGCAGGCCAGCACTAGCGCTTTAGTCATGATTACCGGGAAATTTCGTCGAGCACTTTGCCGTTGGGAGAAAGCAGTCGGATTTGCAACGGCATTTGCCCATACGCATGCGTGGAGCAGCTCAGGCAGGGGTCAAATGCGCGAATCACCGCCTCGACGCGGTTCAACATGCCCTCGGTAAGTTTTTCGCTGCGCACGAAATGGCGTGCGGCCTGCAGGATACCGCGATTCATCGCCAAATTATTATGACCCGTGGCGATTACCAGGTTGGCCCAGGTGATCAGCCCCTGCTCATCCACGCGATAGTGGTGGATGAGCGTGCCGCGAGGCGCTTCGCAGCAACCGACACCCTCAAGATTATTCAGCGACGCGGAATACTCGGGATGGCTCTGGGTAATGATCGGATCGAGCAGGTATTCCTCCATGTGCTCGAGCGCAAAAAGTATCTCGATGAGGCGGGCATAGTGATAATGAAACGAACTCAACACCGACCCGCGTTCCAGTGCGCGGAATTCTACCCATTCCTGCTGGGCCAGCGGCGTGCCGCAGTTTTCCACCAAATTGAGCCTCGCGAGCGGACCCACGCGGTAGATGCCGTCGGGATAGCCCATTGGCTTGTAATAGGGAAACTTCATGAAGGTGAACGGTTCGACGGCTTCGCCCAGATACTCCGGATAATTCTCTGGGGCCAGTTTGTCGGCCACGATATTTCCATGGGAGTCGGTAAAGCGCAGTTTGCCTTCGTAATAGCCAGCGCGGTCATCCACCGTGACCAGCCCCATAAACAGGCTGGGAAAATTTGCGAAGGTGCGGATCTCTTCGCGGAAATTTCTCGAAATCTATTTTGAACCAGGCCAAAGCCTTTTGAGCGATCGCAATCACTTCCGGTATCTGTGCCAGGAGCTTGTCGCGTTTCTCCACCGTGAGTGGCTCGTTCACTCCGCCCGGAACCACCCAGCCGGGATGAATGCGCTTGCCGGCGAGGGTTTCAATCACCTGCTGCCCGAATTGCCGCAAGCGTATGCCGCCGCGTCCCAGCTCGGGATGCTTGCGCATCACGCCGAAGAGATTGCGCTCTCCAGGATCGCCATCCATACCGATGAGAAAGTCTGGCGACGAAAGATAGAAGAAGCTCAGCGCGTGCGACTGAATGATTTGCGCCAGATTCAGGATGCGGCGCAGTTTTCCGGCGGACGGCGGAACTTTCACTGCGAGCAGTGCGTCGCAGGCTTTTGCCGAGGCCAGCAGGTGGCTCACCGGGCAGATCCCGCAGATTCGCTCCATCAAGTAGGGCATCTCGTAAAAAGGACGTCCGACGCAGAGTTTTTCGAATCCGCGGAATTGAGTGACATGGAAATGCGCCTCGGACACCTCACCTTGTTCGTCGATTTGCAGCGTGATCTTGGCGTGGCCTTCGATTCGCGTAACGGGATCAATCGTGATCGTCTTCGACATCTTCTTCTTTCTTTTTCTTTCAGCAGCTAAGCGCCGAAGCGCGAGAGGGCCGCGACATCCGGAACCCTGCCGGCCAGCAACTCGCTGATTACCGTGAAAATCGTGTCCGCAGAAGGAGGGCATCCCGGCACGAACAAATCCACGTTCACCACTTCGTGAACCGGGCGCACGTGCGGTAAAAGAGATGGCAAGCGCTCTGTCGGCACCTGTTCTTGCAACAAGCCGTTCCCCTTGTAAACGCAGTCCAACAACTCAGACACCGGTATCGAGTTACGCATCGCCGGCACGTTGCCTGTCACCGCACAATCGCCCAACGAAACCAGGATTCTGGTATGCGCCCGCACCGCCCGTATTTTGCGGAGGTCCTCATCACTGCTCACCGAGCCTTCGATCAGCGTGATGTCGACTTGCTCCGGAAAGTCCTTGTAGTCCACCAGCGGTGAATACACCAACTCAAACTGCTCACTCAGTTCCACCAGCCGTTCATCCATATCGAGGAGGGACATGTGGCAGCCGGAACAACCGTCGAGCCACACGGTTGCCAGCGTAGGCTTGCTCATTTCAGACCCTCCCGCATGTCGGTCAGGTAGGGAAGAAAATCCGGATTCTTACGGACTTTGCCACCGACCTTGCTCTTGTCAAATAGCGCGCCCGTAGGGCACACCTGAACGCACTTCCCGCAACTCGTACACGTATCGGATTCGCCCCAGGGCTGATGCAGATCGCTGATGAGCATGGAATTGACGCCGCGGCCGAGGAGATCCCATGTGTGTGCGCCCTCAATTTCGCTGCACACCCGCACGCAACGGGTACACAGAATGCAGCGATTGTGATCCAGAGCGAAGCGTTCGTGGGATACATCCACCGGCAGCGCCGGTGAGCGGTAGGGAAATCGCACGTGAGTCACGCCCAGCTCTTTTGCCAGATCCTGCAAGCTGCACATGTTGTTCGAGACGCACACGGAACAAACGTGATTTCGTTCGGCGAACAAAAGTTCCAGCACCATACGCCGGTACTTTTGCAGGCGCGGCGACTGGGTGGTAACTTCCATGCCTTCTTCCACCAGGGTCACGCAAGCAGGTTGCAGACGAGTCGAGCCCTTCATTTCCACCAGGCACAGCCGGCAGGCCCCCACTTCCGTCAGTCCGTCCAGGTGGCATAGCGTGGGAATCGAGATGCCATTTTCGCGCGCGGCATCCAGAATCGTTTGATTCACGCTGGCGCTGATATCCGTGCCATCGATGACAAGCGTTTTTACAGCGGGCGCGGCATTCATGCGGAAACCTCCGCCAGTTGGTTGCATTCGCACACTCCCGCCCGGCAATGTTTCTGCAGGATGTGCTCCGTGTATTCCTCGCGGAAATAGCGAAGCGTGCTGAGAACCGGATTCGGTGCGCTCTGCCCCAGCCCGCAAAGACTCGTGTTGGCGACCATGTCGCAGAGATCCTCCAGCAGTTCCAGATCTTTCGGAGCGGCCGTTCCATGAGTCATGCGCGTCAGCAACTCGAACATCTGCGCCGTCCCGGCACGGCAGGGAATGCACTTGCCGCACGATTCGGACATGCAGAACTCCATAAAATAGCGCGCCACGTTCACCATGCAGGCGCTGTCATCCATCACGATCATGCCCCCCGAACCCATGATGGAGCCGACTTCCTTCAACGACTCGTAGTCCACCGGAAGATCGAGAAACTGTTCAGGGATGCAGCCGCCGGACGGTCCACCCGTCTGGACTGCTTTAAACTTATGACCCTCCGGTACGCCGCCGCCAATTTCAAAAATAATCTGCCGCAATGTAGTGCCCATGGGCACTTCAATCAAACCCACATTCTGCACTTTCCCGCACAGCGCAAATACCTTCGTGCCTTTGCTTTTCTTCGTGCCAACAGAGGCATACCATTCGCCACCCCGCCGCAGGATAGTTGGAATGTTAGCGAACGACTCCACGTTGTTGATCAGCGTGGGCAGTTCCCACAAGCCAGATTGTGCCGGGAATGGAGGTCGCGGCCGCGGCGTGCCCCGCTTGCCTTCAATGGATGCGATCAGCGCGGTCTCTTCTCCGCAGACGAAAGCGCCGCCTCCAATGCGAATTTCAATGTCGAAGCTGAACTTCGCGTTACAGATCTGACTGCCCAGAAAGCCCAGCCGCCGCGCCTCGCGAATCGCGATCTGCAGCCGCTTGATGGCCAACGGATATTCCGCGCGCACATAAACGTAACCTTGGTTGGCTCCCACCGCATAGCCGGCGATGATCATCCCCTCCAGCACGCGATGCGGATCGCTTTCGAGCACGCTGCGATCCATGAACGCGCCCGGGTCACCCTCGTCCGCGTTGCAGATGACGTACTTCGTCGTCCCAATCGTCTTGGCCACCGTGCCCCACTTTAAGCCCGTGGGATAACCGGCCCCACCCCGTCCGCGCAGCCCGCTCTTCGAAACCTCCTGTACAATCTGCGCCGGAGTCATCTCGGTCAGCGCGTTGATCAAAGCCCGATAGCCGTCCGCGGCGATGTACTCTTCAATTTTTTCCGGATCAATCAGCCCCGAGTTTTCCAGCACAATCGGGGTTTGCCGCTGGAAGAAAGGTTGCTCGCGAGAGCAGAGCAGACGCTCGGGCATGGCGCTATCAAGTTTGGCCACGATTTCCGCCACGTCCGTTTCCGCCACGTTCTTCAGCAGGTAGCCATCCGGCTCGCTGCTCACCAGCGGTCCCAGGGAGCAAAGCCCCATGCAGCCGGTTCCAGCTACGCGGCAATTCGCCCCGCTGCTCTGCACTTCTTTTTCGAGCGCCGATTTGATCGCGTCGCTGCACCGGGACAAGCACCCGGCGGCCACGCAAACATTCAACGCGCGCGGAGATTTTTCCTTGGCCGCGCGCCTTTCGTTTGCAATCTGTTCCAGATCTTCGATCGTCATCAGTTTTTCCATCCCGCCAGCTTGCTTTGCAGAGCCGCTTCATTGACATTGCCGGCGGTCTCCCCATCAAAAATAAAAGCCGGAGCCATGCTGCACGAGCCAATGCAGCGCGCGGTCACCAGAGAAACATTCCCGTCCAGCGTGGTTTCTCCTGCGTTTACATTGAGCGAAGCTTCCGCCGCCGCGAGAAGCTGGCCGGCTCCTTTGATGTAACAAGCCGTGCCCAAACAAACCAGGCACGTATGCTTACCGGGAGGTTTTAACGTGAAGAAGTGGTAGAACGTCGCGACCCCGTACACCTGACTCAACGGTACGTGCAGCGACGCGGCAACAAACTTCAAGGATGGCTTATCAAGGTATCCAAAATATTCCTGAACCGTGTGCAGCGTTTCGATCAGGGCCTCTCGTGCAAACCCGTGCCGCCGCATCGTTCCAGCTACGATTCGCCAGCGTTTGTCATCTGAAGGAAGGGAAGGATTTTTCGATGTAATAGGCATGGTTTCATAAGCGGTACTCAGTAGTATACTCCTGAAGTTTTTTCCCCGTTGAAGCCGGTCCGCACGTCTGGGCGTACATCCCCAGTTTGCGTGTTTTGTCTTCAACGTTAATCTGATGGGCGGCGCCCGAAAATACCATGAAAAAAAAGAAGGGCGCGGAATGTATCCGCGCCCTGCGTGAAGGTCAGTCTAGCTGCAAAAAATCCTCTGCTAGTTCACAACCAGCGTCACGTTCGGGGTTGCCGTAACCGCGGTGGTGCCAGTGCCTTCGGTGGCCGTTACCATGACGGTGTATCCCGAGGTGGGAGGAACCGTTACGGCATTGGGCACAGTCGTTGGATTTAGATTAAACGTGGTCGATCCTACCTTGGTCGGATCGGCTTGGGACGTCGCGGTGACCGTGATGCCCGACGGCAGACCGGGAGCGATGGTGGGAGCCGTATAGAGACCGGTCGAACTGATCGTACCGCACGGGCTCGGCGTTCCTGAGCAAGATGACGAACTGCTCAAGGTCCAAGCCACGTTCTGGTTATTCGTGTTGGTGAGCGTTGCTGTGAACTGCTCGGTTTGGTTCGGCCAGCTATCGGTCGCGTAGTTCGGATACAAAGCCGTTCCTTGGTTTACGCCGACGACGATTGGTTGGGAACTGCTGCCCCCGCAGGCAACCAGAACTCCTAGAAGTACCAGCGATACGCACAAGCTGGCAACAGCAGAGTGCTTCCACACTTTCCGTCCCGCGAAACCGGCCACTACGATACCCGCGAGCGGCAACGTCATCGGAAGCCACGGCGAACGATTGTCAGCCCTGCGCCGTCGAATTTGGGTTCCCACACCGGGATTCGGGCCTTTTGTGGTGATCGTCATGGTCACTGGAGTTGCACCAGCTCCGACTGCAATCGACGCCGGAGTGAAGACGCAACTGCTGTTCGTTAGCGTCGGGTCTGTGGGAGCGAAAGTACACCCAAAAGTGACTGCGGCGCCAAAGATGCCTCCCCCGGAGATGGGCGTGGCGATGAATTGGTAGGGGGAACTTGTGTTAGTCTGCTGTCCCGCCAAAACCGTATGTGTAGAGCCGTCGCTGGTGAAGGTGAACGTGCCGTTAATGACCTGACTCAGGACTGTGGATGTGCTGGCAGCGTTGTTCGAGTCTCCACCATATTGGGCCGTGATCGAATCCGTGCCCACCGAGAGGGACGACGTTGTCACGGTTGTTGTTGCCTGAGTCGCGTTCAGTGCCGCCAGCGTGCCGGTACCAATAGAGGAGTTGCCACTGTAGAAGATCACGTTGCCCGTCGGCGTGTTTGAGCCCGAGGTGGTCACGGTTGCAGTGAAGGTTACCGGGGCGCCCTGATTCGCCCCGTTTGGCGCGCTGGAGGTGAGCGTGGTGCTGGTCGAGGAAAAAGTAGCGGTGAAAGCTGCGGCGAGTTTGGCGCCGTCGACGGAGCCGAGGCCAGTGACGAGGTTGTAGTTTGTGGTAGGGTCAACGTCATAGTCGTTGAATCCCAGGAAGCCCGCGTTCGGCCCAGAGCTGGGACACTGCAGCGCAGCGGGCCACGGGTCCCCGGACACACCTGAAGTGGGAGTGCCCGGTTGGCAATAAGCGCCATCCGAGTAGGCACCAGAGCTAGGGGTGGTGACGGGGTTAAACAGACCTGGCGTTGCTGCCAGATTGTACAGCGTCGGGTTAATGTTGCCGAGGCCAGGCGATGCAGCCCCGTTGACATACTGGTTGAGGATAGCGACGATGCCGGCAAAAATGGGCGACGCGACCGAGGTACCTCCCCAGCTGTAGCCGTAATCGGTCTGGTCATTGATGATTCCTTGCGCCCCACCGGGGGAGCAAGAGCTGGCGGTGTCGGTGCCTCCTTCTAGTTCTTCGACCGGAGTGCAAAGAAGATAGCCGGGCCAGTAGATGGAAGACATCAGCGAAACATCGGGAGAAAAGCGAGCCGGGGAGGTTGTCACGCCGAAGCCGTTGGGGTTAATGTCGGTAGCATTAAGGCCAGACTGCCAGGAGGGTTGCGGGTACCCGCCTTTACAAACACCGTTCCCGTCAACTGTGACGCAGTTGCTAACGCCCCCACCGCTGGTCCAAATGCCAAGGGCTGTTTGTGCAGTCGACCAACTGTTGATGCCGTTGCCGGTGCAGAACCCATTGGTGGGGTTGGCGAGACAGAACACGCCAAACTCCTCGGCATCATTCCACGCCTGCTCAGGGATATAGGACTTGGCAGAACCGCCATCGGTCCCATTGGTGGTGTTCCAGTATGTTGAAGTGTACTCGGTGTAAGGAATGAGTGTGCCGCCGACGCCTGTGACTTCTGGGCTACTTGCAGGAAAGCTGACAGCGTACCCATTAACCGCGAGATTGGCTTGGTAGTCGCAAATGGCGGCGCCTTGGTCAGCCGAGGAGTTCATGAACGTGATCCCCTCGGTACTGGCCAGCTGCAGTTCAGCCTCATCGGAGGCAAAGCCGCCGCCCTCGACTTCGTAGAGTTCACACAACCCGTAGCTCATAGTGATAACGGGCGAGACGACGTTGTCGACGGCGTAGTACCACGAGTCCCAAACGCCAGCACCATTGGGGTCGGGGGCGTTCACGTAGATGATCTGCGCACCGCGGGCCGTGCCGCCGGACCATTCAAGATCGATGTCGGCTTCACCCAGGTCGCCCCACGAGGGCGAACCCGGATCGGTGTTGATGAGTTGATACTGGAAGTTGGAGGTATTACAGGCAGTGATGAGGCCGCCGGAGTTGGTAGTGCAATTGATCGCGGAGAGGCCGAATCCCGATCGGTAATCAGCCAGATCAGCTAGGAACACATCGGTCTGCCCCATGACGGCGAGTGTTTCTCCCGTGCCATCAAAACCCAGATTGTAGAGGGCGTTGAGGTCGTACATGGTGGCAACGTCGCCCGGCGCGATGAAGTGTTCGTAACCGCCCGATACCGGGAGGCTATAGGCTGGCTGGGAGTGGTGAGCATAGGATTTCGGGCGAAAATTGTTCAAGCCACGAAAGCCGGTAACGACGCCCGACAACGCGGCGGGAATCGCGGCGGGCGTAGTGTTCGCGAAGTGGGTCTCGCCGTCCACCTTGAAGTTGTGGATTTCGGTCTGAAATGTTTTCTCGACTTGGGCGGCGGTGCCCCTGAAGACGATCCAATTACGGGCGCGCGCCACGCGGACTATTGCGAACCCTTGCGACTGCAGCCATGTGGAGAGCTTACCGATGTCGTTCTGGCTGAGCCCAAAACGATCGGCGAATTGCTCGGGCGTGAGCCACTTATGGTAGTAGGACGAATGAGGGTTCTGCTGTTGCGCCAACAAGGTGTTGAGTGCTTTCTGCTCGGCGGCTGAAGGCGTTGTAAGCAGCGTGATGTAGCTCAGCTTGAGGGAAGGGTCGACTTCTCCTTGGTCAAACTCGGAGCGTGCTTGAGCTGGGACGCCGGCGGAGAGCTTCACCGTTTCCGTTGCCATGATCGGGCTGGTAATGCGGTCAGGCGTAGCGGCGAAGCTGACAGCCGAGAAGATCAGAACACAAAGGATGAGAGCGGCGAAGTTAGGCGTGAAAAAGTCAGACGAGGACAGCAGAGACGAGCGCGTACGTCGCATGGGACACTCCGTGGCAAAGCAGAAATTGTAGGGGACTCGCAAGCATTATCCATGCTTCTTCTTGTCTGAGCAAGTTATTAGTAGCGGGATAGTAACTCAGTCTCACGATCGACCGCCGGAACAAGGAAACGGTTAAAAACATAAGTATCCACAAAGCTCCTGAGCCTCACCGTTTTCCTTCGTGCAACTTAGTGTCCTTGGTCGTAGAGATTTTCCAAACTAAGTTCCTACCAAAAACCGGAATCCTCCAATCCAGATCCTGAGCAAACAACACCCTGTGCCAAAAACCCGCGGTTTTTTGCCAATTGGGACCACGGAGCAATCCTCGTCGAGGTAAGTCATTGACAAATAAATACCTTACAGTTAAGTCCTTATTCTTCAAAGACCTGACAAAAGCCGCCGCTAAGTCTTTGATTCCAAAAGACCGCTAGAGGGAGGGCTAAGCTAAAAGGGAAAGTCGCTCACTTTACGAATTAGACTTCTTCGAGTTCTTCTTCCAGCAACTGTTTGTTATAGAGATCAGTGTAATAACCGTTGCGGGCGATGAGTTCGTCGTGAGTTCCGAGTTCGACGATACGTCCCTGGTGAAGGACAGCAATTGCGTCCGCGTTGCGAACAGTCGAAACGCGGTGAGAGATGAAGATAGTAGTGCGTCCGCGCATGATTTCGCGGAGATGGTTGAGGATTTTGTCTTCCGTGTGAGTGTCGACGCTGGAGAGAGCGTCGTCGAGGATCAGAATGCGCGGGCTGCGGAGCAGGGCGCGGGCGATCGCGGTGCGCTGCTTCTGGCCTCCCGAGAGCGTAATGCCGCGCTCGCCAACCATGGTGTTGTAGCTTTCGGGGAAGCTTTCGATGTCGTGGGCGATGTTGGCGGCTTCGGCCGCGGCTTTGATCTCATCGAGCGTGGCTTCGCCGTCTTCTTTCGAGATGCCATAAGCGATGTTGTCGCGGATGGTGTCGCTGAACAGGAAAGTCTCCTGCGGAACGAAGCCGATCTGGCGGCGCAAGGAGTCAAGAGGGAATTGCCGGACGGACCGTCCGTCGATCAGGACAGTGCCAGGCTCAGCGTCATAGATGCGCGGGATCAGGTTGACGAGGGTTGTTTTGCCGGATCCAGTGGGACCTACGATCGCCAGGCTGGAGCCCGCTGGGATGCGCAGGTTGATATCGTTGAGGACCGGAACTCCGTTGTAGGCGAAGTTCAGATTGCGGAATTCGATTTCGCCAAGCAGGCCACGAGCTTCGAGCTGCGAGCTTCGAGCAACCCGCTCGCTCGTGGCTCGCAGCTCGTGGCTCGAAGCCTGGTCCTCGTCGGCGATTTCCGGTTGCTGCGCGAGGATTTCCTCTATCCGCACCATGGACGCGGTTCCGCGCTGGAAGATATTGATGACCCATCCCAGGGCGATGACTGGCCAGGTCAGTTGCATCATGTAAGTGTTGAAAGCTACAAAGTCTCCAACGTTCATCTTTCCCGTGAGGACTTGCCTCCCGCCGAGCCAGAGAACAATGACTACGGCAGCGCCTAGCATGAGTTCGAGCGTGGGCCAAAGCATTCCCATCAGTCGGACGAGACCGAGGCTGCGGCGGATGTATTCCTGGTTAGCATCCTCGAAGGCGGCGATCTCGGCTTGCTCTTGTACATATGCCCGAATCACGCGGGCTCCGGAGAAGTTTTCCTCGGCGCGGGCCGAAATGTCGGAGAACATGGCTTGGATGCGCTCGAAGCGCTCGTGAATGCGGCGTCCGAAATACTGGATGACGATGCTGGCGATGGGCAGCGGGAGAAACGCGAAAATCGTGAGCTTGGGACTGATGGCAAGCATGAAGCCGAGAGCGCCGGCGGTGAAAACGATAGTGTTGGCCGAGTACATGATGGCCGGGCCGAGCAGCATCCGGACGGCATTCAGGTCGTTGGTGGCGCGGGCCATGATGTCGCCAGTGCGGTTGCGCTGGTAGTAGGAGTGGGAAAGGCGCTCGAGGTGTGCGAACAGATCATTGCGCAGATCGAATTCGATGTCGCGGGAGATGCCGATGACTACCCAGCGCGTCAAGAACTGAAAGATTCCCTTGATCAGAGCGATGGCAATGATTAGCAGAGAGTAGGTGAGAAGCTTCTGCCTGGTCACGCCAGTGTGAAGATCGTTAACAGCGCGGCGCAGGACTTGCGGGAAGAAAATCCAGATTCCGTTATTGAATAAGACGCAAAGGCCGCCCCAGACGAGACTGCGGCGGTAACGCTTGAGGTAGGGAACTAGGGGGCGTAGATTCTTCGGCATCATGGTCTGAGAAAGAGCGGTCTGCAAGAGCAAGATGCTTGAGATCGCGATCCGTAGATGAGATTGTAGCAGCGGTGGGTGCGGATTTTCGGAGCGCGGGTGCAAGGACAATGAAGGCGGCGGTGAGCAGCAGCGCGGTCCAGAGCGACAGCATGCCGGCGGCGAACATCAATCCCGAATACAGCAAGTCGGCGCGTTCCATTCGGTTCGTCCAGTTAATTTCCCGGGCCCGAAAACGGAAAAAAGCCGGGCGAGGAGGGAGGTTGGTGTTCCGTTCCTCACCCGGAATGGAGAGAGACACTGCGAAAAACTAGTCCGCGGGTGGCGGAGCGTGCTTACTCATATTGGCTGCGTGACTGGCCTCGATCTGAGCGAGTTTGGCTTTCTGATCGGGGGTCAGAATCTGCATGATTTCGGATTTGATTCGCTCATGCTCGACTTGCAACTGGATCATGGTCTGCGAGTTTTGCGTGGCGAGGGCGGTCGTTTTTGCTTCGTCGAACGGGCCGCTGGCCTGAAGCGCGCTCATGGCGCTGTGATTTTGGCGCATCTGCTGCATCAGCGGTTGCAGGGTGGGCTTCTCTTTTTCCCAGATTGCCTTAACCTGGCTCTGTTGATCGGTAGTCAGATCGAGTTGCTTGAGCATGTGGTGAAAGTCGCCGTCAGGGCCACCAAAGTCGTGTGGACCTTGAGCAAATACGGCTGCCACGGCCAACAATACGGCGGCGCCGATGGTGAGAATGCGGATACGGGTTGATTTCATTGGAACTCCTTTAGGTCTGTTTGGATCTCTTATAGGAGTTCGGGCGTACCCGAACGTCTATACAAATAAGAACACTGTTCGCGAAAAGATGAGGTAAAGAGTCGGTCAATGGCGGTAAAGTTTTGTAAAGGCGGAAAATCGCTGTCTGCTGTTCGCCTTTTGGTGAAGGCCAACGGCGAAAAGCGAACAGCGATTTGCACCGGTAATCACAAATCTTTACCACATGGAAGTCGGCGAGGTGTGATGATGAAACGAATGGATCACGTACTCGTGGTGGATGACGACGTCGAATTGTGCGGGCTGGTGCAGGAATACCTGACGGCCGAGGGTTTTAGCCTGAAGGCTGTTCATGACGGCGAGCAGGGACTGCAACAGGCGTTGACCGGGGCGTATGCGCTGGTTGTGCTCGATGTGATGCTGCCAGGAATCAACGGCTTCGAAGTGCTACGGCGGATTCGCAGCGTGTCGAAGACTCCGGTGCTGCTCCTGACCGCGCGCGGCGAGGATGTGGACCGCATCGTGGGCCTCGAGATCGGAGCGGACGATTACCTTCCGAAGCCGTTCAACCCCCGAGAACTGGTGGCGAGAATCCGCGCCATCCTGCGCCGCACCAGGCCCGCGAAAGCGGCCGACGTGGTGCCGGAAGTACTGACCGTGGGTGACGTGGAACTCGATCCGGCGACGCGAAATGTGTCGCGAGCGGGGCAACCGGTCGATCTGACTTCCGTGGAATTCAATCTCCTGGAAGTTCTGCTGCGCGAGGCGGGACGAGTGGTAACACGAGAGCGACTGGTGAATGCCGTGCTCAGCCGCAAATTTATGCCGTTTGATCGCAGCATTGATATGCACGTCAGCAAAGTGCGGCGGAAGCTGGGCGACTCCGAAGAGGACGGGGATCACATCAAGACGATTCGCGGCGTAGGGTATATGTTTGCGCGTCCGGCCGCGATGAAGGCGAAAAAGTAATCGGGCCGTCGGGTGATCGGGTCATCGGTTGATCTAAGGTCAAAGGCCTTCGATCCTCGATGACCCGATCGCCCGATCGCCCGATGACCCGATCACTATGAAGAGCCTTTTCCTAAAGATTTTCCTGTCATTCTGGGCAGCCCAGGCACTCTTCCTGGTGCTGGCGATTCTGGCCACGATCGCGCTGAATCCCCGCCATGGGATTGAGAGCCAGGCTCCGCAAATTCTTGCCGAGACGGTTAACGCCTACCAGAGCGGTGGGGAGCGCGCCGCTCACGACTATCTGGAAGGAATTTTCCGCACGCAGCATGCGCGGGCATTCGTTTTTGATCCCTCGGGTCATGATCTTACGGGACGTCAGGCGCCGCCTTTTATCGAAGATGTCCGGCAGGGCTTGCCGCCGCGCGAAAGTCCGCTGCACCACCGCGGATGGATGGACAATTTTCTGCCCGACCGGATCACGCGGCACGCGCTTACGCTCGATGGGAAGCGCTACACGATGGTGCTGGAGTTACCACCGGGGCCGCGAGTATTTTTTGGGCCGCATGAAATTCCTGGGTTGGGAATCGCGATTGGAATTATTACCTCGGGACTGATGTGCTATCTGCTGGCTTGGTCGATGACGAGTCCGGTAACGCGATTGCGGCAAGCGGCGCAGAGCTTGGCGGCGGGCGACTTGACCGCCCGCGCTGGCGCACCGGCGGGCGGTCGTGGCGACGAGTTAACGGAGTTGATGCGCGATTTTGACCGGATGGCGGAACGGATCGAAGGGCTGGTCGATTCGCAATCGCGTCTGCTGAAGGATGTTTCTCACGAACTGCGGTCTCCGCTAGCCCGGCTTAGCGTCGCGCTCGGATTGGCGCGTCAAAGGGCCACGCCGGAAGTGGAGAACTCCCTCAACCGCATTGAACTGGAAGCCGACCGGCTGAATCAACTGATCCAGCGCCTGCTGACGATTTCGCGGCTGGAATCGGGGACCGACGGCCTGCATAGCACCCGGTTGTCACTGCGCGAGTTGGTGGAGGAAGTGGCGCACGACGCGGAGTACGAGTCCGCGGGCCGGGGTTGCCACGTGACCGCTGTTGCAGCTACCGATGGTGCGGACAGGGGTGAAAACGGCTACGACGAATTCCTGGTGGACGGCGACCCGGAACTGCTCCGGAGTGCGGTGGAGAATGTGATAAGGAACGCCACGCGCTATACTGCTGAAGGTACGACGGTGCAGGTGCGACTGGAGCGGCAGGAACCGGCCGACGGCGATGGAGAGCAAATTATTGTTCGGGTGCTCGATTCCGGCCCCGGCGTTCCCGACCAGGCTTTGCCCAAGATCTTTGAGCCGTTTTATCGCCTGGACGATGCCCGCAACCGCCATACCGGGGGCGCAGGTTTGGGCCTGTCGATTGCGGATCGGGCCATCAGGCTGCACGGCGGGCAAGTTCGCGCATCCAACCGCAAAGAGGGTGGGTTGCAGGTGGAAATCCGGATTCCGGCGGGTCCGCCTGTTCAGGGGTTTGCTCTTCCCGCTCATTCCTGATACAAAAATTAATTTCAGCCACAAGCTTCAGTCTCCGTGAAGGTTGGCCAGAATCGCCAGCGGACGGAAAAGCGGTTGACCCTTAATCGGCGAAAAGCGACCGATTGGGAACGGCGTAGATTCTTAACTCCCAGGGAGTACAGATGTCCAAAAAAATAAGCGGTATCGTTGTGTTCGTGGGCACGTGCGCCCTGAGTGTATTGCTGCTCAACTGTGGCAGTTCCGATTCCCGGCCCGCCGGAACGTTATACGTGGAGACCCAAGGGCTCACCGATCAGGGAACTCCCGGCATCGGATTCAATGTAACTTCTTATGCCATCAATTTGAACAATGGCGGCTTGTCGTTGGTCAGTAACAATTCCAGCACATGCACGATCGCGGCAACTCAGGCCAACAATGCCCCGTGCGGCGCTCCGTTGGATATCTTTCTCGACCCGACGGGTGCGACGGCGTTCGTTCTGAATCAGGGAATTCCGTGCATTCAGCAGGGTATCCAGTGTCTGCCAGTAACCGAGGGGAACCCCATCCCTCCTTCCATTGTTCCTTACACAGTGAACTCTGATGGCAGCTTGTCGGCCCCTATCGCGGAGAATTATTACACCTGCCTCAGCCCGACTTTGAGTGGCACCTGTACGCCGCCGGCCGGTACCGGATATGACACTGCGGTGGCTATGACGCGAGATGCTGCCGGACAATTTTTGTTCGTGATCGATGAGGGCGTATACCCTCAGCCCCCGAGTTGCCCACTGATCGCTGCGCCCGCGAACGCAAGTAATGCTGGGATGTACGCTGGTTGCCCCTCGATCTCCGTGTTTTCCATGACGCCGGGAAAGACCACCTTGACCCTGGTCAGTCAAAGTTCGACCTACCAAAGCCCGCTTTACCTGAGCAAAATCCCGACCGGACTTTCGGCGATCACGTTTACTGCGGCCACCCTTAACGGTCAGACCGAGGAAATTCTCTTTGTTACCGACAATTACGATCTTTGTACGGTGTCGTGCCTTGCGGGTGGGGTCCAGGGCCCAAGGACGCCCAATGACAACGCCGTTAGCGTTTACACGGTGAGTTCTTCCGGTATCCTGAGCGAGCAGCCGAATTCGCCATACCCTGTTCCCGTCAACAACCCAATCTCGGTGCTCGCGGTCAATACGAGCCCGGTGGGGCAGCCTACCATCGGCGGCGTCTTTGTGTATGTGGGCAATGGTGCTGGACCCGGCGCGGTCACTCCGTTCCAACTCTGCACGGTGCAAGATACGACTTGCTCCTCGCCGGAGGATGTGAGTGAAAACCTGTTGCTTCCGGTGGTCTGCCCGCCGCAGCAAACTTGCAGCGCTTCGGCGGGACAGAACCCGGTTGCCATGGTGGTGGACCCGACGAATAATTTTCTTTACGTGGCGAGCAATGGCGGATCAAGCGCGGTTTATGGATTTCGTATGAACATGTCTGCGGGTACGTTGACTCCGCTTACTCCGCCGAGTCAGCCGACGGGTTCGGAGCCGGTGGGCTTGGCGCTGCAGCCGAGCGTCGGCAATTTGGGCCAGTTTCTCTACGTATCAAACAGTAACTCGGCGAACATAACCGGCTTTGGGCTGAGTACGGTGAACGGAACAATGAGCAGTCCTATTACGGTAGATGCTCCGCCGGGACCAACCGGCATCGCGGTGCACTAAACCAATCGGGCCATCTGGCGATCGAAAATTAAGGGCCCTTGGCTTTTGGATGAGCGGATGACCCGATCACCCGATTCTCAAGTGGGCATCCGAAGGATCAGATAGCCTCCGATAAAGCCAAAGACCAGGTCGGGGGACCAGGCCGCGACCGCGGGGGAAGCTGACTCAGATTGCCCATCGCCTCGAACAGACCGTTGATCGTCCAATAGAAAACTCCGATGCCGATGGCGGTCGCCACCCCCGCGAGAGCGGAACGCTTGCCGGTGGAAAGCGCGAAGGGGATGGCGAGGACAGCCATGACCAGCGTGATTAGTGGGATAGGCAATCTTCTTTTGCAGTTGTACGCGCAGGCGTACCACATCGAAGCCACTCTCCTCCAGATCGTGAATGTAGCGGCGCAGTTCGTCGTAGCTCATTTCCGACGACTGTTTGATTTCTTTCTTGAAGTAGGCGGGCGCTTCGGAGAGTTCGGGGTAGGTGGCGACATCGAATTTACGGTAGTTTTCGATGGCGGAGCCGTTCAGGCTACGCTCCCATCCCTGCTCATAAACCCACCGGTGCATGCTGATCTGACCAATGTGCGCGGTCGGCGGAAATGCGGTGCGTGATCTGGAAAGTGTGCGGATCGAACTGAAACACGGAGACGCCGCCGAAAACATCGCGGTCGGGATCGAAGAATTGATAGTAATAAATGTCGGAGTGTTGGCCGAAGATCCACTTGCGATCGGGGCGAAGATAAGTTTGTGCGGGCTTGCCCTTGATCTCGTTCCGGAGCGCGTCCTGCCGTTTGTTGGTATAGGGGAGATAGAGTTGGTCCGACAAAAAGAGCACGCCGGCGACGAGAGTGGAAGCGATCAGAACAGGGAAAATCACGCGATAAAGACTGATGCCCGTCGCCTTGATCGCCGTGATTTCATTCGAACGTTGCAGAGGCCGAAGGTGATTAAAACAGCCAGCAGCATGCTCAGAGGAGTGGTGGTGTAAAGAAAATAAGGCGCCACGTTGAGCAAGTATTCGCCTACCGTGAGCGGCGAGACCTGATTCCTCAGAATGTCGCTGAGCAACTCGAATAGAGTAAAGACCAGCAGGAGCAGCAGGAAAGCGGCCACGATCATCGAGAGATAGAGTGCAAATCCGCGCAACACATAATCGTCGAGAATGGTGGGGAAGTGAAGATTGAACAAGCGACGACGCCGGGGCTCGCGACGCGACCGGCGGGATGACCCTCCGTTCTGGGATAAACCGGGCGACGGCGAAGCCTGCGACCCTGAAGCTCCAAACCATGAGACTTTTAACCATGAAGTCCCAAACCAGGAGCGGAGGGCCGTCAGTTCGATCGGGCGGCGCTCCGATTGCCAGAGAAGAAAAATTCCTCCAATAAGAAAAACGAAGTCGGCAAGCCAAACGCCGGCGGCGGGCGAGAGATGTCCCTGCCGGGCGAAAGACACTCCAATCAACGAAAGCGAATAGTAGAGAAATACCAGGAGAATGGTGAGGACAAACCCGCTGGACTTTCCGCCCTTTTTCGAGGAGAGGCCGAGCGGAATGCCGACCAGGGCCAGTACGATGCAAGCAGTCGGTAACGAAAGACGGCGATGGCATTCGATCAGGTCCCAGCGGCGGGTGACGGGGTCGGCCGTGCGCGCGACGCGGAGGAGTTCGGCAAACTTGATCTCGCCGAGCGATGTGGGCTCGTGTTCCTGGCTGTTTTGTCCAGTCGGAATCTGGATCGGGATGTCCGTGGTCTGGAAAGTGGAAATCTGGTACTGGTCGGGATTTTTGGGATCGGTTTCGTGAGTGGAACCGTTGATGAGATGCAAGTCCAGGGTATCGGTCCCCTGGTTGACCAGTTGACCCTGGCGCGCGAGGCTGATGCGCGGGGCAGATGGATCCGTCAAATCGGCGAGGAACACGCCTTTCCAGAGGGCTCCGCCAGACATGGCCTTCACGTCTTGCACATAGAGGATGCTTTTCGGAAACCCTTCGTAAAACACGCGGGGCTGAACTTCAAAGGACGCTTGCGAGGACTTGAGGTTGTCCTGGAGTTGGCCCAAAGCGGCAAGCGAACGGGGCGCCAAATAGACGCTGTTGCCGAGAGCGAGCAGCCATGCGACGAAAACAAAGATAGAGATCACGCGCAAGAAGGTCCACACGCCTAGGCCGCTGGCGCGCATGGCGGTGATTTCGCTGTCCGCGGCGAGGCGACTGAGTCCAATGAGGATGCCAACGAGCACGCCCATGGGAATCGTGTAAGTGAGCGCGACCGGGACGGTGAAGAAAAAGACCTCGGCGATGCTGGGCAGTGGAGCGCTATTGCGGACTACAAGTTCGAGGATGCGTCCAAGGTCGCGGGTGAAAAGGACAAAAGTAAAAACGCCCGCTCCAATCAAGGCGTGGGAGACGACTTCTCCAAGAATGTAGCGGGTGAGGATGCGCATCCGCAAAGGTGGCGACTCACTGCGAGTCTAGCATGAGAGCGTTGGGAAAATTGGCAATTGTGCAATCTGTAATTTAGTAATTTCAAGCGCGAGGCGGCTCGGTTTCAATTACCAAATTGCCCGATTTCAAAATTACAAATTCTACGCGCTACGCTTTTCTTAGGAACAGGGCTGCCAGCGGAGGAAGCGTCAGGCGCAGAGAATACGGCCGGCCGTGACAATTTTCGGGGAGAGCCTCGGTGCCTCCCATGTTGCCGGAGCCGCTGCCGCCATACTCGAGAGCGTCGCTGTTCAGAATTTCTTTCCAGTAGCCGCCCATAGGCACTCCCACCATGTATCCCAGTCGCGGCACAGGGGTGAAGTTGCAGATGATGAGCACGGGATTTTCGTCGTCCTTGCCTTTGCGAAGCAGCGAGACGACGCTCATGGGCGCATCGTTGCAATCCACCCATTCAAAACCCCGGGGATCATTGTCGAACCAGTGCAGGGGAGATTCGCTTCGATAGACGCGGTTGAGTTGCTCGACCCAGTTCATCAGCCCGCGATGCACCGGGTACTGCAGAACGTCCCAGTCGAGGCTGCGATCGTGCGACCACTCGCTAACCTGGCCGAACTCGTTGCCCATAAAGAGCAGTTTCTTGCCGGGCTGGGCAAACATGTAGCCGAAGAGCAAGCGCAGATTGGCGAATTTCTGCCACTCGTCGCCAGGCATTTTGCCGATCAGAGAACCTTTTCCGTGCACGACCTCGTCGTGGCTCAGCGGGAGGACGAAATTCTCGTGGAACGAATACAACATGCGAAACGTCAACTTATTGTGGTGATACTGGCGATGAATCGGGTCCTGGCTGAAGTACTGAAGTGTGTCGTGCATCCAACCCATGTCCCACTTCAGGCCGAATCCCAGACCGCCGAGATGAGTGGGTTTAGAAACCATGGGATAGGAGGTTGATTCTTCGGCGTAGGTCTGAATGTCGGGATGCTCTTTGTAGGCTTCGAGATTGAAGCGGCGCAAAAAGTCGATGGCCTCCAGGTTCTCGCGTCCTCCGTACTTGTTGGGAATCCACTCACCCTCTTTGCGCGAATAGTCGAGGTAGAGCATGGAAGCAACCGCGTCCACGCGCAGGCCATCGATGTGATACTTGTCGAGCCAGAACATGGCGCTCGACATCAAGAAGCTGCGAACCTCACTGCGACCGTAGTTGAAGATGAAGGTTTTCCAATCGGGATGGAAGCCCTGGCGAGCGTCGGAGTGCTCGAACAGATGCGTGCCATCAAAAAAAGCGAGACCGTGGCCATCGGAAGGGAAGTGCGACGGGACCCAGTCGAGAATGACGGCAATGCCTTGCTGGTGCAGGTAATCCACAAAATACATGAAATCCTGCGGCGTGCCGTAACGCGCCGTAGGAGAAAAATAGCCTGTGGTCTGATAGCCCCAGGAACCGTAGAAAGGGTGCTCCATGATGGGGAGAAGTTCGACGTGGGTGAAGCCGAGCTTATTGACGTGGTCGGCCAGGCGGGGCGCGATCTCGCGATAGGTGAGGGAACGATTTTCTTCTTCGGGTACGCGCATCCACGAGCCGAGATGAACTTCATAGATCGACATAGGCGCGTGCAGCGAATTGGCGGCGGCGCGTTTTTCCAGAAAGGCTGCGTCGTTCCAGGTGTAGTCGAGATTCCAGACTACGGAGGCCGTTTTCGGCGGCTTCTCCGCGAAAAGTCCTACGGGATCGGTCTTTTCAATCTGGTAGCCGAGTTGGGTCGAATCGATGTGGAACTTGTACAGCGTTCCCTTGCCGATGCCAGGGATAAACCCTTCCCAGATTCCAGACGAACCGCGTGGCTGGAGTGGATGCGATTGCGGGTTCCAACCGTTGAAATCTCCGATTACCGACACGTGGCGAGCGTTGGGAGCCCAGACGCCGAAAACCGTACCCTTAGTCCCCTTCGATTCCACGAGGTGCGCGCCCATCTTCTCGTAAATCCGATAGTGGCTGCCTTCGTTGAATAAATAAAAATCTTCGGCGGTCAGCAGGGAAACGTCATAGCGGACCGGAGATAATTGCTGGGTTGGGGGTGTGGTTGGCATAGTTTCCGCTTCAGTTAAGTGTAGTCCAAAGCGGAGCGCCGGGTCGTGTGTGCGGGCTTTGCCGGGTCCGGACGGGGCGAAGCCCCGTCACCACACCAACCCACTAACGACGCTTTTCTTTCTGCGCTTCGCGTTTTGTCCGCGCCCAGCCCTGTTTGATGCTCTGTCGCGCGCGGCCGAGGGCCAGCGCATCCGCCGGAACGTCTTCTGTGATGCAACTTGCAGCCGCGACGTAAGCTCCACGGCCAATTCTTACGGGTGCGACGAGCGTCGAATCACTGCCGACGAAAACGCCATCCTCGACGACGGTTTGATGCTTATTCACCCCATCGTAGTTGCAGGTGATCGTGCCCGCTCCAATATTGACGCCTTCGCCGATTTCCGCGTCGCCGAGATAGCTCAGGTGGTTCGCCTTGGAGCCTTTGCCGAGCTTGATTTTCTTGGTCTCGACGAAGTTTCCAAGATGCGCCCCTTCCCCCACTTCACTTCCCGGGCGCATGTGAGTGTAGGGACCAAGGACAGCGTCCGCGGCCACGCGCGAGTCTTCCATGATGGTACCCGGCTTCACCGTGACGCGGTCGCGAATGGTTGAATTGCCGATCACGCTATAGGAGCGGATGCGGCAATCTTCACCAATGGTGGTTTTGCCGAGCAACTGCACGAAAGGTTCAATTACGGTGTCGGTGCCCACTTTCACGTCGCTGTCGATTACACAAGTGTGCGGGTAAAAAATTGTCACGCCAGCATCCAGCAATTCGCGGCACTTGGCTAGTCGCAAGCGCGCATCGAGCATCATCATTTCGGCGCGGGTGTTGCTTCCGAGCACTTCGCTGGCGTCTTCGGTTTTGATGGCGACTACTTTTCTGTGCGCACGGTGAAACACTCCCGCCATATCCGTGAGGTAGTACTCGCCGTGCGCGTTCGCGGTGGAAAGACGGTCGATATGCTCATAGAGGGCGGGTACAGCAAAGACATAGAAGCCCGAGTTGATCTCGCGGATTTTCTTCTGCTGTGCGGTCGCGGATTTCTCTTCCACGATGGCCTGAACTTCCGCGGCCGCGCCTTTGCGAATCACTCGCCCATACCCATAAGGATTGTCGAGATCGGCGCTGAGCACCGTCATGGCTGCTTTCTGAGCGCTGTGGAAATCACTGAGATTTCGAATGGTTTCAGCGGTGATCAGCGGAGCGTCGCCGGAAAGCACGATGACCTGGTCGTATTTCCGCTATTACCGAGTGCTTCGCGCGCCATCATGATTGCGTGGCCCGGTACCGCGTTGTTCGGCTTGCAGCACGAAGTTCACGCCGGTGCCGGCCATGGCCGCGCGAACGCGCTCCGCCTCATGTCCGATGATTACGAAGACGTCTCGCGCGGGGACAATCTTGAGAGCCGTGGCAATCACGTATGCCAGGATCGGTTTGCCGCAGACTTCATGCAGAACCTTGGGGTGCTTCGACTTGAGTCGCGTCCCCTTACCCGCGGCCATGATCGCGATGGCGATGCGCGGTGGTTGCGGAGTGGATGGGGAAGACTTCGAGTTAGTCTTTATATGTGTCCTGGGCGATTTTGCCATGCTTAGTCAATATACCGCGAAGACGGATAGAGGATCGGCTTGCCGCATCTCGCTCGGCGCATGGCCCCTAAAAGGGCGTCCGATCTATTTCATCTTCGGCATCGCTACAGCGATGCCCTGATGCGAAAGCAACCTTATGAAGTTCGGATGGTCTGGCGGTCCGGCGCTTGCGCCATCAGCGCCATCAGGTCGTGCGCGACGCGTTCGGTGGCGTGCCGCGCCACTGCTCCCTCGTCCAGATAATCTCCCAGCAAGGGGCAAACGCCCAGCTTCTCGATCGCCTCCAGATCGTTCACGAGTTGCGAGGCTCCTTCCAGCGCGTACTTGGCCTTCATCTCCGGTGATGCGGCCTTGCGATTGATCAGAGCGTAGTCGAATAACTGCACGCCAGCATGGCCATTGAGGGCGCGGATGTGATCCGCGGCAGTTAAACTAAGGCTTTCATTGGCCTGCGTCATCAAGTTGCAGATGAATACCTTGATGGCAGATGATTCCACAATCGCCGCGGCGATTCCGTGCACCAGCAAGTTCGGAATCAGGCTGGTGAACAGCGACCCGGGGCCGATGGTGATCAGGTCGGCATGGGCAATGGCGTCGAGCGTCTGCGGAAGCGGCTCGACATTGGGCGGTACCAGAAACAGTTCGCGAATCTTGCCGTTGCTCGCCGTGATTCGTGTCTCGCCGCGCACTCGCGTACCGTCTTCGAACAACGCTTCGAGTTCTACGCCCGAGATGGTTGCGGGATAAATATGGCCGCGCGTGAGCAGAATTTCCGAAGACAGCCGCACCGCCTCCGCGAAATCTCCAGTAATCGAAGTGAGCGCCGCTAGGAAGAGATTTCCGAAGCTGTGCCCTTCCAGACCCGAGCCCTTCTCAAAGCGGTGCTGGAAAAGTCGCGAGAGCAGCGCTTCGTCCTCGGAGAGCGCAACAATGCAATTGCGTATATCGCCAGGCGGAAGCATGTTGAACTCCTTGCGCAGGCGGCCGCTCGATCCGCCATCGTCGCTCACGGTGACCACGCCGCACAATTCGCGAATGGTGGGTTGACCGGAAGTGGCCAGCGCGGGCGACATGACGTAACGCTTCAGACCCTTCAGCAGCGTGGAAAGGCCAGTGCCGCCACCGATTGCGACCACGCGCAGTTCGGGGCCAGTCTTTCCCGTTTCGGAAGAGTTGGAGCGCATAGGATTGCAGAGATCAGAGGTAGATTGCGAAGGTGAAACCTGGACTCGCACTGATTCTAGCCTCTGCCATGACCTCTTACCTTTGATCTTCAATTAATAGGCGCTGGCTTCTTCTTCCTGCGGCTCCGATTCGGCGCCCGGATCCGGATAGAGCAGCTCGGTGAAGCGCGGATCCTCCGCCAGATTCTGGAAGTCGGTATCATTCCTGGCCTGGAAGCGCAGCGACGGTCTCGCCTTGATCGCTTCGTTGAGCGTGGTGAGCGATTCTTCGACGTGACCAGTCAGACAATGCAGTGCGGCCAGATCCATAGAGTACGAACTCCGCCTTCGGATTCTGCTTCAAGAGCTTGTCGAGATGTTCGCGCGCTGTCACGTAGTCCCCGACGTTCATGAGCGACACGGCGTAGTCGTAATGCTCTTCTGTCGTTTTGAACTGCAATGCGAGCGTTTCCAGATGCTTGTCGCAGGTCAGGATGTGCACCTGGGCCCGGTCAACCAGGGACTTGTTCGGCCCGCTCAGAACTTTTTGCAGGTGGCCTTTCGCCTTCTCGAATTTGTGCTCCTGCAAGGCGCGGAGCCCGGACTCATAGCTCTGCACTGCCTGTGTATGTCGTGGATCTTCCGCCGCTTGTTTCTTGGGGGTTACCTTCAGTGGCATCGAACCGCCTTTAGTTCAGAATTTAGTTCAGAATTGAAATCCTAACTGTTACCGCCGAGACGCAGAGGGCGCCGAGGAAACCCTTCTCGTCAAAAGCCTTGTATGGTTATGTTGTGGCACTTTCTCTTCAATTGATGTTGGCGGCTGTTGTCAGATCGATCGTCTTCCAGTCGCCCTTGATAATTCCTGCGCGGATCTCGCGCGCCGTCTTGTGCTGCTTGTACATGGTGTAAGTGTAATAAAGCTCTTTGAGGCAGGTGCCGCACTCGGCACCGTGCGTGCCAGAGAAACAACTGTGCAGGCTGGTGTGCCCCATGCTGCGGTCGCAGTAGCAGTAACACGGCTGCTGATAGAGCACTTGGGGAATCTTCGCTGCCAGTTCATAAGCATGGGTTTGATAAGGAAACTGCTGCGTTTGAACCCCAAAGCTGATCTCTGGTCAGGATCGGCGGAAGCTTGGTATCCGCGGCCGGAGGACCCGCATTGAAATGCGGCACTCCCGGATCAGCTCTCGGATTGCAGCCAGGGCGTCGATAGCAGTCGTGACCATCAAGAACAGAAATCGCCGACGCAAGAACCCGTTTCTGCATGCCCATCAACCTCAAACCTCTATTTTACCTGAAGGCGAGAAATTGGGGATTATCGGGCGGGTTCGAGGGGGCGGCGCTAAATACTCATAGGGTTTTGTCATCCGTAGCGGAGCGAGGGATCTGCATCTTGCAGCGAATTGAAGATCCCTCGCTTGCTCGGTGCTCATAAGGGGCACTTTGAACCCTATCCCAGCTTTTCAAAGAATAGGCAGATTGTCTCAATTCCATGATGGAAGTTCGGGATGTGGAACTTCTCATTCGGAGCATGAAGGTTGTCATCGGGAAGCCCAAAGCCCATCATGACCGAGGGAATCTTCAGCACGTCCTGGAAATCGGTTACGATCGGAATCGAACCGCCGGAGCGAATAAACACCGTTTCTTTCTTGAAGGTGTCGTGCAGGGCATCCTTCGCCGCTTCGATGAAGCGGTTGTCGGTGCCCACCACCGATGCCGGTCCTTTGCTCCAAACTTTGATTTTGTCTCGATGCCCTTGGGCGTGTTTTTCTTAACGAACGCCGTGTAGCGCTTGAGGATGTCATCTGGGTCCTGGTTCGGCACCAGGCGCATGGAAACCTTGGCCGATGCTTTTGCCGGAATCACCGTCTTCGCACCGACAGCTACAAAACCGCCGGGCATGCCGTGCACCTCCAGCGTCGGACGCGCCCAAGTTCGGTAGAGTACCGAAAATCCCGGCTCGCCGGTCAGTACCTTGGAGCCGACTTCGGTTTTGCGATAATGCTCTTCGTTAAAAGGCAGCCGCTTCCAGGCTTTCAGTTCGTCTTTGCTGGGTGCTTTGACCTTGCTGTAAAAGCCGGGGATCAGCACCTTACCCTTGGAATCCTTCATCTTGCCGATGATCTCGATCAGCGCAAACATCGGGTTCGGCGCCGCCCCGCCATAGATGCCGGAGTGCAGATCGGTCTTTGCCCCCACCGCTTCAATCTCGGTGTACACCAAGCCGCGCAGTCCGACACACAAGGTAGGGAGATTGGGTGCGAACAGCTCCGTGTCGCAGACCAACGCGAAATCCGCCTTCAACTTCGCTTTCTGCTTGCGGACGTATTCGGCAATCGATTCGCCGCCCACTTCTTCTTCGCCTTCGAAAATCACCTTGACGTTAATGGGTAGCTTGCCGCCGTGCGCCTGCATCAGGGATTCGAGCGCTTTCACTTCCATCCAGAGCTGGCCTTTATCGTCAACCGCGCCGCGAGCGTAAATGTTGTTGTTGCGCTCGGTGGGTTCGAATGGTGGGCGTGTGCCATTCGTCGATTGGATCCGGCGGCTGGACATCATAATGCGCGTACATCAGGACAGTCGGCTTGCCGGCGGCGTGCAGCCAGTCGGCGTAGAGCAGAGGGTGCCCCTTGGTCGGGATAATCTCAACATTCTCCATTCCAATGCGGCGCAGTTCGGCGGCCACAAATTCCGCCGCCTTCTGCACGTCACCTTTATGTTCATCGAGTGTGCTGATGCTCGGAATGCGAAGCAGAGATTTCAGCTCATCGAGAAAACGGGGCTGATTGTTACGGGCAAAATCGACTGCCGGGGAAGACATAGCTGGTTGCCTTTCTGACGCGCTGGGCGCGCATATCTGCTGAAATGATCGCCGGAAACGTTTCAGTATACCTGAATCCAGGCGGACGCTATGTAGTCCGGAAAACGCCTTTCTTCACTTTCGCTTTGGGGTCTGACTTGATTGTGGTGCACGTGGCATGCGACGCTAGAGTGCATCACCGCTAGCTTGCCCGACATTACCGCGCGAAAGGTGCGGAGTCTACCGCCGCCATGCTTACCAATTCAGCAATCATTTTTCTCTTGGCCGGTTTGGCTTTGACTCCCGCCATTTCCCAAGACACTTCTGATCCCCGCTCGCAGAATTCGCACCCGGTAATTACGAAAATATCGGTTGCTGAAAGCGGCGATCGTGTAGATGTGGAGGTTGCGTTCAGCCAACTTGTGCAGCCTGAGGTGAGCAGGCTTGAGCATCCGGATCGGCTGGTATTCGATTTTCCTGGATGCGAACTGGCGGACCCGGGCCAGCGCTTTGTAGTCAATCAGCGGGCCAGTCCTGGCGGTGAGCACTGCCGCAGTGGCGTCGCCTGGCGCACGAGTGATCGTCGAACTTCGACCTGAACTCGGGTCGGCGCAGAATCGCGAACACGCGACACTCGGGAAAAAGCTGGTCATCAATCTCAGCTCAACCGGAAACAAACTCATCATTGCGCTTGGCGCAAACGGAGCCCAGCGTTCTGTTCTGACAAATGACGGAAACAAACCTGCGACGAACAGCCAGCAACTCGCCCCAAAATCTGCGGGTGTAGTGCCACCAATGTCGGATACGGCTGAACCTATCGTCACCAACGATCCGCGGATACCCGAATCCCTACCAGCCGCCCCGGCGGGGCCTGGAACGGATCGAGCCGCAGCGAAGTCAGCAGATGTAGTTCCGCTCATGCCGACTACCCCGCCTCCCGTTCTAAAATCGGATCGGCCGGCGCGATCCACAACCGCCCCGCCGCCAAAGCCGACCATCCAGCCGCCTGCGCACATTCTGCCCGCGGCAACTACCCAGCTCAGCGCGTATGCGCTCCTGGATCAAGCCCGAGCCTTGACCGTCTCCGATCTGGAGTTGCTCGAAGTCAAGGCGCAAGCGGGCGACCCGCAATCTGAAACGACGCTGGCGCTTGCCTACCACGCCGGAACTTTGCTCAAGATGAACGATGCCGAAGCGCTCCGCCTGCTCCGGCAAGCGGCCGGTCGCGGCTTTGTCCCGGCCGAGGAAGCGCTGGCAATCTTCTGTCAGTCGGGTTTTGGAATGCCGCCCGATAAAAAGCAAGCCGCCTCCTGGTATACGAGGGCGGCGGAGCACGGCTCAAAAGATGCGGCTACCAACCTCGGGTTGATGTACTCCACGGGCGACGGTGTCCCAAAGGACTCTGCGCAAGCGGCGAGTTGGTTTCGCGGGGCCGCAGAAGCGGGCGACGTAACCGCTCAGCTGAATCTCGCCGGCCTCTACCATCGCGGTGAAGGCTTGCCGCAGGATGATACCCAAGCCGCTCTCTGGCTCACCAAAGCCGCTGAGCAGGGCTCGCTTCCGGCCATGCTTGAACTGGCGAGTTGGGACCTGAGCCCTGAGCATGGTGGCCACATTGACGATGCGATCCTCTGGCTAAAAAAAGCTGGCGATCTGGGCAATGCCACCGCGCAAATGGAATTGGGCGACATCTTCGTCGATAAGAAGTTCGGTCGGCTGGACTATTCTCAAGCCGTCGAATGGTACAGAAAGGCCGCCGAACAGGGGCAGCGTGAAGCGCAATTTGGATTGGGAGCGCGCTACCTGTTCGGGCAGGGCGTTCCGCAGGATTTCGAGCAAGCCCGGAATTGGCTGACGCGATCCGCAAACCAAGGACACCCCTATGCGGAATTTCTCCTGGCGAAGATGTTCGAATCCGGCGAAGGAGGTCCTGTCGATGTCGCTTCCGCCGAGAAATACTATGATCCGGCGGCCAATTTTGGAATCCCCGAGGCGCAATATCATCTGGGCCTTCTGCTCTCCGCTGACCGCAGCAATGGAGCGAATCTCGTATCCGCATACAAGTGGCTGGTTCTGGCCGCGGACCCGGTGAAAGAAGGCGCCGCGACTGCACACGAACTTCGAAAATTGCTTGCGCCAGCACAGATCGCTCAAGCCGAACATGAGGTCGACGAATGGCGCACGGCGCATGCCCCGCGCCATTCGGATCGCGAAAGATAAACTCAGAACAGTTATTCTCAGTTTTTGACGGAACTACGACTGGGGCTTGCTCGGCTTACTGGCCCCGCCAAGGACCGTCTGTATCGTGGTTAGCAGGCGGCCGGAGTTCTTGTCGAGTTCCAGAGTCGATTTCTCCAGGTACGCGGCCGCGCCCGCACTGCGGAGTTTCTCCTCGTTCATCTGCGACAGGCTGGTCAGCACAATGACGGGGATGTCGAACGTGGCGGGATTCTCTTTCAGATTTTTCAAAACTTCCGGACCGCTGATTTTTGGAAGCATCATATCGAGCACTATGATGTCGGGCCGATCGTCCTTCGCGGCCTGCAACGCTGCCTCGCCATCGGCGGCGGTACTGACCTGGTAGCCGGCTCTGGACAAGTCGCGCTCATTGGCCATCCGAAGAAACTTACTGTCTTCGACCAAGAGCACTTTGGATTTCGAAAGGCCCACAGAGACCCTCGTGTAACTTCATTGTTCTGGCGGCGCCGTTTGCTACGTCGCCTGGTCATTATACCGGGGTCGGGATTGTTCAGTTAGTAGAGCATGCGCCCCATTCGTCGCTCATTATCCTCCGAGGGCGCCTAACTCCTTTGTGGGAAGAGGAACCGACGAATGGACGAACGCGCGGACAAGCGGTGCGCCGTGACCAGATCCATCACAATCCCGGAATCCAAAGGATGGCGTTGCTGCGAAATATCTTCTGAAGGACCGGTTTCGGCAGGCTCAATCCATGCACCTGCTTGCCTTCCACGGCAAGAGTCTCGTCAGTTGCCAGGAACTTCCAGTCACGCGCGTAGGTGGACTGCCAGTCTTTCAGCGCTTCTGGGAACTTGGCGTCCGGGGGCAAATCGAGATCGGTGCCATAAAGCACGCGGTCCTGATACTTGACGAGAAACGCGCGCACTTTTTCCGACGGCATCAGCATCAGATATTCCATTCTTGCCGCTGTGTCGATGGCAAAATTCGGATACTTGTCCAAGTGCGCGGCAATATTGTCGAGATCCCGCTCCATGCTGCCCAGGTGGACTCCGACCATGCGCAATTTGGGATTGTTCGCGAGCACATGATCACGCGCTTCGAGAATCTCCTGCTTGGCTGGGAAGCCGGCCTGGTTGGCAACGTACCATTGCGGATTTTCCTGATAGTACGACCATGACGGATCGGACGAATCCGGCGGACCCCAGGCCACGTCGGGCTCGGCCTGGTGAGTCATCAGCGTTTTGCCATGGCTGGCGATGTCCTGGTAGATCGGCTCCAACTTCGGATCGTCGGCCATGATGTACTGGCCACTGCTGTTCTTGATTTCCATTCCGATGTTCTTCCATATCTTGACGGCAATGGCTCCGTGCGCGAAATCGCGGTTGATTTGCTGGATGGCATCGGCGGTGAAAGTAGGTCTTTCGAACTTGTAGGGATCGAAGGTGGTACAGAGGGCGATGTGGCCATGGCTTGACCGCGCGAGCGCCTGTGCGTCGTCGATTTGCGGCTGCAATTGCTTGCGATAAGAGAGCGTGTCATCCATGACGAGGATGTTCAGCAGCTTCACGTGCAGACGCTCGAGCAGCTTCTGAAATGCGGGATCGGTTTTGAAGACATGAACGTGGACATCAATGGGATGGATCGCTGCGAAAGCGCGGAGAGCCGCTTGATCATCTTTATCGGCGGGTTTTGCTGTAGACGCGGGCGGTAATGGTTGAGCCGTGGACGACAGGGCGATCGATAGACCTAGTAGGACTTGAACGAGCGGTCGCGCCGAAGCTTTCATCGTCATCAGCACCGTCATCGGAAACTCCTTCCATCATTGCAGAACTGCTTTGACGCCGGTTAGCTCACGGAACCGCCGCACGCCGCGATGTAGGGATCGAGAGCTTCGCCGATCTTATCGAAAATGACGGGCAGGGGCGCACTCTTGAGCATGCCTTGACGCACCTCGTTGTACTGGGAAGGCAGGAAGTCGCTCAGCAAGGTTTCTGGTATGTCTTGGGCCTCAATGTTGGCAATCAGCCTCTTAAGCGCATGCTGCACCGGAGGATTCGTCCAGTAGTAGCGGATGCGATCGCTGTAGCTGTGAATACGAAGACGGTGCTCTTCCTGCGGGCTGCCTCGATAGTGTTTCCGCCAGTGGACCGGCTGCTCAAGCATCGCACGCTCGATCACTTCGGGCAGTCTCGATTGCTGCGCGGGCAGTATGCATTGCTCTTCGATCGCTGCGAGAGCAAACAGCGCTTGGCGCATTGCAAAGGTGAGAGCGGGTCCAACTTTCAGGATGGCGAAGCCGTCGCGGACCAACTGAGCTAGCGCTTGCGGTCGCTGGTAGTCGGTGGAGTGTGCTTCGAATACGAGGTTGGGGTGGTCGCGGAGGACCTGGCATAGCGATTCTGCCTGCGAAGGCTCATAGTCGGTTACGCTCTCGTTGCCGAACTCGACGCCGGGCTGAACGACGAGCGCGATCACTCGGTCCCATGCGGAGCGGAGGCCGGCTGCGGCGAAGGCCTGACGATGTCCCAGGATCGCCTGTTCGGCGGCCTCGCGGCTCGTGACGGCAATGGTTGCGTGTTCTACGGCGCCGCCGGGAGTGGGTACCTCTGTTCCGATCACGTAGACCGGATGGGGTTCATGGAAGGATGATTCCGCTGTGCTGCACAGAAAGGCGGCTCGCTTCGCAATTGTTTCCTCCGGAAGAGGATTCGGATCGCCTGCGCAGCGCATACTTGTGTCGAGATGGATTTTGTGAAAGCCCTCGCGGACGTAAAGACGAACCATTTCCGCGGCGTGACTCATGGCTTGCTCGGCGCCGAGTTCCTGCCAGGGGTGAGGGCCAAGATGGTCGCCACCGAGCAGAATGCGTTCGCGTGGGAAGCCGACTCGAGCAGCAATCTGGTGCACGCGCTCGCGAAAGTCCGCGGGCGTCATTCCACTGTAGCCGCCGAATTGATTGACCTGATTGCAGGTGGCTTCGATCAACAGCGGGTGGCCAAAGGGAGCACGCCGCATGGCGGCTTCAAGGACCCACGGATGCGCCGAACACACCGAGTAGATTCCGCGATATTCTTTGCGGGCGCGGGCCGCAGCAAGTTCCTGCAAGCAGGCAGACATGGAGCTCAGAAAGCCAACTTCAGTCCAAACTGAATGATGCGGGGTTGGGCCGTTCCGTAAGTGTTCGAGGCTGACGCGCCCGCCATTCCCGTGATCTGCCCGTAAGTGGAATCTTGGAGATTCCCGTCCGGCCTGCCGAAATTGACATTGTTGAAAGCGTTGAAGAACTCGGTTCTGAATTCTAGCGCGAAGCGCTCGCTGAGCTTGGCATTCTTAACCAAAGCCAGATCGGTGCTGAAATACCTCGGTCCGCGAAGAACATTCTTTCCCGTATTCCCGAAAGTGAAGGGCGCATTCTCCTTAAATGCAGCCGTGTTAAACCATTCCGCCACTTCGGCCGCATGGGAACGGCCGGGCAGGATGGCTTGCTGAATACTGGCAACGGCAAGGTCGGCACGATCCCCAAGTATGCCGCTCTGGGAATTATCCTGGCCGCTGAAAAGGGTGAACGGAAATCCGCTCTGCCAAAGAGCGGTTCCGGAAAGTTCCCAGCCATTCACAATTTTGTCGAAAGCCCTGGGCACACCGACACGTGGCATCAGGTACTCGCCATTTATTTTGAAAGTCTTGTTGACATCGTCATCCGACGGGCCGTAATCGAAGTGGCGACCGCAAGGGCAGGTATTGGTTAAATACTGTGATCCGCCGATCGGACCGAAATCATCCAGCTCCTTCGCCCAGGTAAAGTTGCTCAGAAAAGAAAAGCCATGCGTCATGCGCTTAGAGAAGGTTATCTGGGCAGCGTTGTAGTTGCTGTCCACTCCGGAATTGATGGAAGCGATGGATCCATAGCCTGGATAAACGGGCTGAGTCATGTTTGTCCCCGGTATCCTGACATTGGGGTTCAGTTCGAGCAGGCCGTTTTCCTGATCGCCCGTGCCGCTGAGATGGTGTCCGTTATTGCCCACATAGGCAATGCGCAACATCCAGTCCTGTTTAAATGAACGTTCCATGGTGAGGTTCCAGGCCAGCACCATGGGTAAGCGGAAATGACGGTCAAAGATCTGACTGAAAGAAATACCCGAACCGGGGAAGGTCGCGTTCGGGCCCGGATTGAGAGGACCAAACTGACCGGGAAATGGGTTCCCAGTTTGCGAACTTCCGTACGGATCGGCAAAGCTTACGAAGGGGACAGCAGGGTTGCATGGGTTCTGGGGGGTACATCCGTTGGTTCCCACGTTAATAATAGGAGCGAACGGCGGAATACCCACGACGTCCTCGAAGGAGACCGAGTTCGGAGCTTGGTAGTAATAACCGGCTCCGCCACGAAAGCTCGTTTTGCCGTCTCTTGAGTAGGCGAAGCCCAAGCGAGGGCCGAAGTTTTTAGGATTGTTATAAATGGAAGAGGCCGGGCATCCCGGATCGTGATGACTTCCGCCGAACAGCATGCCCACCGGAGCATTGGGGAAGCGGACGGACTGTGCTCCCGGAACAAAACAGGCGACTCGCCCCAGGCTATCGGTGTAGGGGAAGAAAGGATCCCAGCGGAGTCCGGCGCTTAACCGCAGCCGGGGAGTGGCTTTCCAGTTGTCCTGCAGAAAGAGGCTTTCTCTGTATCCCGTAAAATTCAGGTAAAGTCCGCCGCCTTGCGTAAACGCGGATACAGCACCTAGCTCGAAATCGGCCAGAGGACTGCCGGTCAGACTCTCAAAGTCGTACACTCCGCTTTCCTGGTACTGATTTCCCATGGGCAGGCGAATCCGCATAAGTTCGCCGCCGAATTGCACCTCGTGCTTCCCCTTCATCCATGTGCCAATTTCACGCAGCGATTGATCGCCGCGATTCCAGATGCCATACGGCGTGCCCTGCAGGGCAAAGTCCCCGCCTACAGTCATCTGTAACACAGCGGAGTCGCCCCCTCCGCGATTTGGCGGCACTGCGATATTCGCGCCCGCGTCCGCCATGCTGAAAGGAGCCGAGGAAAAGGTTGTCCCATTCTCGCTGTTATAGCCGAAGAAAGTGCTCAATAAGAAGGTCGGGGAAATGCTATAGATGTCGACGACGCTGACGTTTTTGAGAACCAGATGTTCAGCATCAGCACGAAGTTCCAGAAGGTTCGTGGAAGGCGGAACGAAAATCGGGTCCGTGTAATTCATCTGGAAATAATGGACGCTCAAATGATGCTTCCGGAAGTTGTAGTCTACTTTCGCCAAATATTCGTCGGTGTTCTGAATATCCGGCCCACCGTTGAAGTTAAGAAGATCGTCCGGTCCTGGAAGCGGGATATGGTTCAGAATGTAAGTGGCGACGGGACTCACAGGGATTTGATTATTGGTGAAGTACCCCCCCGTAGCCGGGTTTATCAGTGGAAAACCCAGGTCTTGAAAGTTTCCGGTGCGCTCGGTCGCATTCGGGACAGCCGCAATTTGGCCGTTTTGAGTGGTGTGGAGGCGTGTTCCCTGGTAGCTCCCAAAATAGAAAAGGCGGTCCTTAACAATTGGGCCGCCGATGCTCACGCCGAATTGGTTCTGCTTCAGCGGATTGACAAGTCCCGAGGCAAAATAATTACTGGCATCAAGGGCGTTGTTCTGCAGAAACTCAAACACATCCCCGTGAATCTTGTCTGTTCCCGATTTTGTGACAACGTTGACCACGCCTCCGATCGCGTTTCCGTAGATGGCGCTCATATTGCCCGTGATCAGATTGAATTCCTCGAGCGCATCAGGATTGGGGAAAGGCACGTTGGCATTGATGTATGTGTCATTGGCATCGACACCATCCAACAGGTAATTCACCCCGTTCGCGCCACCCCCGTTGACCTTGGCGTACTGCTCGCTCGGAAAGACGCCGCCTTCGCAGTTGGCAGCGCAATAGCTGGAGGTCACGTTGACGGCTCCCGGCGCAAGAAAGACCAACTCCTGTACGTAGCGGCCGTTCAGTGGCAATGAGCTGATTTCCTGTTCGTTGATCAACTGTCCGACCATGGCGGAGTCCGTGGTAACCATCGACGAATCCGCAGTCACGACCATCTGTTCGTCAACTCTGCCCACATGCAGTTGAACATTTTGCGTGGCCGCCTGACCGACGGAAAGCACAACACCTTTCTGAACATACTGCGTGTATCCGGCCATGGAAACCGTGATCTGATAGGTGCCCACCGGCAAGCTGGGAAAGAGATACTGTCCGGCGGATTCGCTCTTGGTGGTCTGGGTGTACCCCGTCCCTTGATCTTGAACGGTAATGGTCGCTCCGGCCACGACGGCCTCCGATGGATCAGTGACGATCCCACTGAGCCGCGCAGTCGTGTACTGGGCCCACATCGTCGATCCCAGAACCAGAATCAACCCGAGGGAGAAGCAAGCACACCAACGCGCTGGCAATAGGTTTCGAAATTTTGTCTTCATCGTATCTTCTCCCTCAGAGCCATCAGGCGTACGTCTTCACATTTTGAACAACTCGGCTTATGACGCCGTCGGCACTGGGGCGGTCCGGCATCAAGTTACAGCGCATGGAAAAAAACATTCCCAGCAGCTGACCGAACATGACGTCCATCGGCGGACGACAATCATCGGGCACCGGCGTGCGAATGTCGGGCGCGAGATAGCGGTCGGCGAGACCATCCAACGGCAGATCGGAATGTCCACCTATGGCAATGCTCGTTTTTACGAGTTGCTTCTGAATGATTTCCTGCAACAGATCTTTTTCATAGCGGGCAACTTTTTCGTCGCTGGAAAGAAAAGTAACCAGCAGTGTGGTTTTATCGAGAGCCGCCATAGGACCGTGTCGTAGTCCCATAGCTGATTGCGACATCGTCAGGATTCTGCCCGCCGTCAGTTCCAGAACCTTGAGGGCAGATTCAACGGCCACGCCCTCAAGCGCGCCGGATCCGAGAAAACAGACTCTCTCATACGGCGCTGAAGCGGACTCGGCGGCGAGTACTGCCGCAGCGTCTGCGGCATGTGGGAGAAAAGTCTTTCCCGCTTCCACGAGCCGGCTAAAGATAGCTTCGTAGTGTGCGAGATGATGAATATGAGCCATGCATTGGCCGAACACGACCATATTCGAGAATGAGCTGGTCATCGCCAGACTCCGGTCGTTGACCGCATCGTCCAAGGCGACAATGAACGCCTGTTTCTTACCAGTGGCGCAACGAATCATGCGCCCTTCCGCGTTGCACGACACGATGATGTGATGAATGTTCGGATGACTTGCGAGAGCTTTTTCCAGTACCGACACACCCTCCGGGCTGTCGCCCGATCGGGAGAACGAAATCCAGAGGTAGCGCTGACCTGGAATCAACCAATCTTCTCCGTGAGTCAGCAGACTGGTGCTGGGAGTGGCAATCACTTCACACTTCCAGAGCCGGCGAAGCACGTTTACAAGACATCTGCCAACATAGTCGGAAGTGCCCGCGCCGATAAGAAAAACAGCTGGATTCGGCCGTGTGGGATCACCAAAGCCGGCGTTTCCGAGAAATGCCGCAAGCCCGTTGCGGTGTTTCTCAAACAGAGAAAACGTTGATTTCCAAGTGACCGGTTGCTGTGCAATTTCCGCGGGAGTGTATAGGAGACCGCGTTCGCGCTTCTCTGGACTCGAGAGAGCTAGAAGTTTATCAAGAGCATTCACGCTACAGGTCCTCTGCAAAACCGGCCCATGCAAAATTGCAGGGCTGCCGACCTTCCAGAATCGTCAGCCCGGGAAAAGGCCGCCGCGATAAGCCCACTGCCGAGCGGTGCCAAAGCGGGTTTTCGAGGCAGCTTTCGTTTTGTTACGCATATAAACATTTACTTGCGATTAATAGAGAAGTCAAGTACAAAAATCACTGGCCTAAGCCGGCATTTTTTCGTGTAGATTTGCTTTTCGGATCCTTGCCATAAAACCCATGCTGATTGAAGAACGTCAAAGAGCGATCTTGGAAACTATGCGTGTGGATGGGCGCGTGCTGGTTGCGGAACTGGCGAAGCGTTTTCGCACGTCGCAAGTAACGATTCGCAAGGATCTGGAGATCCTGCACTCTACCGGAAAGATCCATCGCACCCATGGCGGTGCGCTGCCCGCACGCGAGGGAGCGCTGGAAGATCCCACGCTCCGGGAAAAGGAGAAGCTGCATCGCAAGGAGAAGATCCAGATTGCGGCAGCGGCGGCGAAGATGGTGGAAGAAGGGCAGGTGGTGATTCTCGATTCCGGAACCACCACCACCGCCATCGCGAGAGCGTTGCGCGATCATCAAAACCTGACGATCATCACCAACGCAGTGAATATCGCGGCGGAACTGGCCGGTTCGTCCCTGGAGGTAATTCTGACGGGAGGAACCCTGCGGAAGAATTCCTTTTCGCTGGTGGGGCCAATCGCGGAAGAAACCTTGCGCCGCCTGAATGCCGACATTCTATTCCTGGGAGTCGACGGCATTGACGTTCACAGTGGCCTGAGCACGCCGAATCTTCTCGAAGCAAAAGTGAATCGCGCCATGATGGATGTTGCTCGAATCGTCGTGGCCGTTTGCGATTCGAGCAAATTCGGCCGGCGGAGTCTCTCTTTGATCGCGCCTCCCTCGGCGGTTCACCGGGTTATTACTGATCGTTTGGCTCCCAAGAAGGATATCGATCAGTTGCGCAAGGTCGGAATCGAGATTACTCAGGTAGACGCGGGTGAGCGGCATGCAACGGCGCAAATCCGCAAACGGACGCTATACAAGCGAGACAAGTGAGAGCTCACGGGTTTCCAATCAAGGATTGCCGTCAGGAGGAAGCATTGCCCCGATTCGATGTCACCATCGCTGGAGAACTTAATCTTGATTTGATCCTCTACGGACTTCCCGAAGCGCTGGTCTCCGAACGCGAATTGCTGGCCGAGAATATGATGCTCACGCTAGGGAGCTCTTCCGCCATCGTGGCGCATAATCTGGCGTCGTTGGGCAGCCGCGTGGGCTTTGTTTCTTACATTGGCGACGACGCGCTGGGAGAGATCGCATTGCAGCGCCTCTCCGCCAGCGGCGTGCACATTCAAGAAGTCATTCGGCAGACCGGCAGTCAAACCGGGCTCACGGTAATCCTGCAGCACAGACACTGGCGCAATATTCTGACCTATCCTGGAACGATCTTCGCTCTGAAGCCCGAACACATCAATTTCGACTACATTTCTGCCTCCCGACATTTTCATTTGTCATCGTTTTACTTGCAGCGCGGCTTGCGGCCCCATGTCGCAGATATTTTTCGGCAGTTGAAACAGCACGGAGTCACTATTTCGCTCGATCCGAACGACGACCCGGAAGATGAATGGAAGACCGACATCGAAGAAGCTTTGCGCTACGTCGATATTTTCTTACCGAATGAGCGGGAGGCGAAGAAGATTGCCGGAACCGGGAACATTGACGATGCGGTTTCCAAGCTGGCTTCCATGGTGCCACTGGTTGTCACAAAACTCGGAGCGCAAGGCGCGACAGCACAGCGCGGACGCGACCGTTTCGTCAGTTCGGCTATGACGGTCGAAATCGTGGACCCCGTAGGAGCCGGTGACAGCTTCGACGCTGGTTTTCTGCATCAATACCTTCAAGGCGGCGATCTGCAGAGTTGCCTGCGCGCCGGGAACGTCACTGCCGCGCTTTCGACTACGCGCGCTGGAGGCACGGAGGCGTTTCGCGATTCGGGGTATCGGCAGCGTTTTTTGCAAAACCACCGTTAGATTTTGTTCCACCACTATTGCAGCGTCACGGTGATTGGCGGCGAGGTTGCGCTTCCATACACGGTAACCGGTGGTCCGGATACAGGGCAACACGGTGCGATCGAATTTCCCGAGTACACTGCCGTTAGCGTGTTGGCGCCGGGCGTGAGTTGAGACGCGCGGAGCGGCAGGCTTGCCGTAGACTCTGTGGCGCTGGTTGGCGACAACGGTCGCTTCTTCAGCAGCTTTGATCCAAGCATGAAGTTCACGGTACCACTCGGTACTCCTCCGCCACCTGGAATAGCCGACACGATAACCGTCAGCGTGGTCGACTGACCGGGCTCCAGAGTGTACGTGCCCGAGGTCAAGCTCGCCGCCAATGAGTTGGCGATCGCGACTCCGGTGTTTTCATAGGCGCCGATGTCAATGTTCGAGCCGATCGTGCGCGAATTGCCGATGAAGTCGGTGCTGCCATAAATGGAGTTGGGGGAACTGCCATTGGGATCACACCAGCCAACACTGCATGGAAGGCTGGTGCTGCCCGCAGCGACCGTCGGCGAAGCAGGGATGGTGTCAAAGTTGGGCGGCGTGGCTCCCAGATTTACGAATAGCGGATCGGTGTTCAGGGAGTCTGCATCTTCCCCGCTGTTCGTCTGCCAGTTGGAGAAGCTGGGGAAGCCGGTCTCGTCGCCCCACCAGATTGAAGTTCCTTCCACGTAACCCGCAACGGAGTTGTACAGGTTCCAATTGAGCGTGGCGGGTGGGGCCGGATACATCTCGGAAAAAGGGACGTAGTTGAAGATCCAGGTATTGTAGGTGCCGGCGTAGACAACATTGTTTTCGTAGAAATCACCTTGAGCGCTGCCCACCTGGTTCTGAATCTGGAATTCGCCGGTTGAACCGCCTTCCGATTCGTTGCCCGGCTGAGTCGCGTTGTTGTATAGAGTGTTGTTGACGAAGACGTCATGATAACTACTGCCTCCTCCATTGCTGTGCCCGCCCTTTTTGGTCGCGGCCGCATAACCACCGATGGAGTTACCGCAGGCATTGGAATTGTAGAAGATGTTGTTGCGCACCGTGACAAACCGGCCATAACACGGAGACTTGCCTTTGGCGGCGTTTCCGGTGCCGTTCGGGCCAGACCACTCAGTGCCATTGGGTTGGCAGATTTGATTTTCGCTGGTGGTCTCAATGCCGTAGTCGGCCTGCATGATCAAGTTCCGCTCGAAGGTGACATAGGCGCAGCCGTCACAGTAGAGTCCGTCGGCGTCGTATTCGTCGCCCTCGCCGGGATTGGTGATGCCGCTGATGTTGTAAATCGTGTTCCCGCTGATTTCTCCATACATCGCCTCGTCGTAGCCAACGGGCCCTACGCCCTCGTATCCAATCGCGTCGATGCCGATGTTGTCGTTGTCGTGAACGAGGTTGTTGGTGATCTGGAAATAGGTGACGTTGCCATCGACATTGACCGATTCGCTCTCGCCGGTCTGTAGGTCGTAAACTTCATTGCCGCTGATGACCAGTTGCGTGATGGGAGTCTTCGAGGTCCCGTACACAGAGATTCCGAAAGCGTTGCCGTTTTTTTCTGTCTTGGTCGTGATGTTGTGCACTCGATTGTTCAGAATCTGGATTCCCGTACCCGATCCTGTGATCCAGACGCCAGTCGGCACATCTGCGGTGCTACTGGTGGTGTAATTGCGGATTTCGAACCCGTTGATGGTGAGGTAGCTCCGGCTTCCCACAATGTTGATGAGACCCTGCGTGCCCTTTGCTTTCAGGCCAGTGCCGTCGATTACGGCGGTGTCGCCGGGATACGTTTGAAATGTAATCGGCGCTGAGGCCGTTCCCGAAGCTGGAAAGTTCACAGACTCGTTGTAGACTCCTTTGAGCACGTAAACGGTCGCGCCTGCGGAAACAGAATTCGCCGCGTGCTGGATGGTTAACCAAGGCGAGTGCATCGTGCCGGGATTGCTGTCGCTGCCCTTTTTCGACACGTAATAGCTAGCGCCAACTTGTGCGGCGAGTAACGGCGCGAGCATCAGGATCACCGCCAAGAGCACAGACGATGCAACGCTTCCATTTCGCTTGATCGAGATATTGCGTTGCATGAGGCTCCTCCTTGAAAGCCAGGACACGCCGGTCGACGGCTCACTCAGCTCGAAAACGGGAGGAATTATACCGCCAGATCCCGTGCTCTTTCACCTCGCGGGTTGGTACCGCTTGATGTTTTGAGGATCAAAGGTCGTAGGCATATGGCCGGAGATGCGCAATTGGAAGTGGTCTTCCGCACTCAGCCCGCTTAGACCTGTGGCCGTTAGGTGCACTTCGTATTCCCCGGGCTCGGTATAGGCATGATGCACTTCGCTGCCCTCCAGGGTGACGCCATCGCCGAAATCCCAGTGACATGAGAGCGCCGCGTTGCTACCCGCGCCGTGGGCCGCAAATGTGAGCGTGGCTCCGGCATTCCCTGCGGAAGGATGATCCGTGGTTACAGAGGGTGCAACCGCGGGAATTTTGGAATCGACTATTTTCAATACGCGCACAGAATGAGGCGGTTGATGGAAGACCACGGCACCGGCGGGTGAAGCAGAGATATCCCGATTCTCGAGAACATCCGTGACTTTGTACTGGCCCGCCGCAGACAATCCAGCGCTGGTTAGAGCAATGGAGCGATCCTTCTCCTTATCCGTCCAGTTGAATACGGTCAGAATGCTTTGCCGGTCGTCTTCTTTAAGGAAGAAAATGCTCGGCTGCTCATCCTCGCGCGCGAAATTCATCAGATCGAGTGGGACCGACGCTTTTCCCAGGCGAAGCATCTGAATCAGATCCTGGTTCTGAATCAGCGCGAGGCGCTCAGGAGCCTTTGACAAGGACGGAAGCTCGTCTCCAATTTCGAACATCCCTCCGGAAACGGCTGCGAGCGCGATGGACGCTCGGGCCTCATCCAGAGTTACGGGTTTGTCGCTCTCGTGCCATGTCTGATCGGCAATTGTTTGCGTGGATACGGTAAACGCGTCTGGATCGGCCACAAAAAAGTTGCGGTTCATGTAGTAGCGCGCGGCAATTCCTGGAGCCGCATCTTTACTGGCGCCGAAGGTGTGCCCAGTGTCCTGAGATATCCGGCCATAATCGACATAGCCCACCGGGTTGAGCATGACGCTTCCATCTTTATCAAGATAAACGTCGTCGCCAACCGTGTCGCGGATGATCTTCAGCCCAATCCTCTGGGCTTCGAGCGCAGTTGTATTTGGCTTGTAGTAGTAACCTTCAATGCCGCTGTCATCCATAAAATCCATCTTGATGTAGTGCACGCCCCATTCATTCACGAGAGTGGAATATGTCTTTCGCAGATACTCCTGAGCCCCTGGGTTCGTAGTGTCGAGCACGAAGAGTGGATCTTTGTTGTCCTCCACTGTGCCCGCATGGATAGGCTGGCCTTTTCCGTTTTTTACGAGCCAGTCCTGGTGCTTCTCGTAAACCCAAGAGCGTTCCGATATTTCAAAAGGAGCTGTCCAGATCGCCGGCACGAGGCCCAAGCCGCGCACCTTGTACTCGAGCGTTGCTAGACCTTGGGGGAACAAAGTCGCGTTCGGGGTCGTGTATTCTCCCCGAGCATATTGGTAGCCTTCATCAATGTGGAAGATGTTATAGCCGAATGATTTCAGGTGCTCCGCTTCCCATTGGGCATTGGTCAGAGCGGCTGCGTCGTTTAATCCGAAATAATATGCCGTCCAGCTCCACCAGCCCATCAGCGGAGGCGCTGAGGTTCTGGCGTGATGAATTTGTCGAATCAACGAACCATAGGTTTCGAGCTGCCGATGGTAATCGGAGCCCAGACTGAAGAGCACGCGCTCCGAGGATAGCTCCGCGCCGGGGGCAACCGGCAGGCTCAACTCTACCTGATCCTCTGGCGGGGAATGCTCCAGAGAGTTTTCCTTCGCCATTTCCGTCGTCCCAGTTGAATCGACCTCATAGGCCGCCGGACGAACTGCATTCGCGGAGCCGGCGACATGTAGCCGCAGAACGGTGAGAAAGCGGTCCGAGGTGAGCGCGCCGAGAAAAAAGCTCTCGTGGCTCCGGCGATTGTAGATGAGTTGACTGCCGACGGCGCGATGCATCTGCTTTTCGGGATCGGCGAGATCGCGGATTGTCATGGCGGGCCGGTCCTCACTGAAGCTGTCGGAGAGAACTCGATTGTCGACGGCCGGTCCTCCCAGGTCGAAAATCGGTCCGTCGGTTGCATCGACGGAACGAATGCTCTCGACGTGAATGGGTTTTCCTGTCGTATTCCGAACCGTTACCTGGATATCGCCGAACGGCTCGCTCGAATAGGCGCGCAGGTGATAAATCAGATCTGGCTGTCCGGTGAATCCGGAATAGGTGACCTGCCAGTCTGTAGCGTCGCCCAGATATCCCTGAGTTTGCGAGCGCTCAATCGCGTGCCGCGGATAATCGGACGAATGAAGCCAGCGTCCGTCCACCTGAGCTCCGACTCCGGCTCGCAAGGCATAAGAATCGGATCCGGGCATCGCGATGGTGTATGTGCCGTCTGCCGGGTTCACCTTGACTTGCAAAACGTGTTCTTTGCCAGACGTTTGCGCCTGAACCGTCGTAACCCTGCCGCCGACAAGCAGCAGAATTGCAGTAAATCCAGCCGCGTACACCACCCTGATTTGTCTGATCCAAATTTGTCTGATCCAATCGCCGATCACCGATTCCTCCATTGAGTTAAGAAGTATTATTA
>CAVOTW010000019.1:0-48248 GCA_963699405.1 uncultured Acidobacteriaceae bacterium
GCCGACCAGGATCACCCAGCGCCAGGGACTGCGCGGGCTCATGAATCCGAGCAGCATGTTCGCCGCTAGCACTACCGTAGCCGTCAGCAATAAATCGCCGACTTTGATGTCTAACCACCCCGCAAACGCTCCCGCCAGCACCGCCAGCAGATAGTAGTAGACGTCGCCGCCGGATTTTCGTTCCGGAAGTATTCCGTTCCACGCTGTCGTCATATCTTCTATTTTACGGGTACGTGTAGAAGCCGCGTCCGCTTTTCCGACCTAGCCAGCCTGCATCTACCATCTTGATCAGCAGCGGACAGGGGCGATACTTGGGATCGCCGAGGCCGTCCTGCAACACCCGCATGATGTCGAGACACACGTCGAGGCCGATGAAATCCGCCAACGTGAGCGGACCCATGGGATGCGCCATTCCAAGCTTGAAGACTTCATCCACGGCTTCGGCGGTCGCGACTCCCTCCATTACCGCGTACATGGCCTCGTTCAGCAGCGGCATTAGCACACGATTCGATACGAAGCCGGGAGCGTCATTGACCTCGACTGGCGTCTTCTCCAGTTTCACCGCCAGGTCGCGCACGGTTTCAAACGTAGATTGAGAAGTCGCCAGGCCGCGAATTACTTCCACTAGTTTCATGACTGGCACAGGATTGAAGAAGTGCATGCCGATGACTTTATCGGCGCGGGCGGTCAGTGCTCCAAGCTTTGTGATCGAGATCGAGGACGTATTCGTGGCTAGAATCACCTCGGGTTTCGTGAGGCGGTCGAGATCGCGGAAGATCTCTGCTTTGATGGCAAATTTCTCGGTCGCAGCTTCGATTACCAGATCGCAATCGGCGAGTTTCGCCCGCTCCAATACTGGCGTAATGCGCGCTAGCGTGGACGTCTTGTCGTCCGCTGTGATCTTATTCTTGGCCAGCTCGCGGTCGAGGTTCTTCGCAATTGTTGCCAGACCGCGATCGAGAAAGCGCTGCTCCACATCGCAAAGGACGACTTTAAAGCCGCTTCCCGCAAACACGTGAGCTATGCCATTACCCATCGTGCCTGCTCCAATTACTCCTACCAGATGGATCGTCATCAGCGCCTCGCTCAGAGATTGAATGAGTAATGAAGGAAACTGGAAAGTTTAGCAGAGCGCTGTGAAACCGCGGCGATGAAGTGAGGCTTTCGCTTCACCCCTCCCATGGCGGTCTTTTGGAATCAAAGACTTAGCGGTTGATTTTTGCCAGGTCTTTGAGGAATAAGGACTTAGCTTTAATGTATTTTTAAGTCAATGAGTTAGCGGCATGGTTTACGATGGAGCCGTTTGCAGACGAGCCGTTAGCTGTTATGCTGTCTTTTAGAATCAAAGGCTTAGCGGGAATCAGTTCAGGGTTTCTAAAGGTCAGGATTTAACTTGTAAAGTATTTATAAATCAATGACTTAGATTGCCGCCCTAAAGCAAAAATCAAATGCAAAAGACCTAGGTAAACGCGTCCGTTGAATCCCACCCTTGCGCAAACAACGCGCAAGGATGGGGCATCCGGCACCGGGTACGACCGCTTAGCCCTGGACGATTACCTTGCCGCCGGTTGGGTTTGGAGTCCCGCAGGGGTATCCGCCAGTGGTCGTATCGAAGGTTATGCTGAGGTCATACTCCCCCGGCGCGGCGGTTGCTGGCACATTAACCGTCACTGAACCGTTGGCGGGAATGATGACCTGCCATTGACCGAGGAACCACGTGGTTCCGGTCCAAGGAGTGACTGAGATCGGCACCGAGTAAGTACTGGTCCAGGTAAAGCTACCGCCTGGAGTCGTGTCAGTCGTGCCGCAGACGTTAGTGGTACCGGATTGAGCTTGTGCAGTGCCAGCTAGTGCGAAGAGCAGCAGAAGAGAGAGAGAGAGAGAGAGAGAGAGAGAGAGAGAGAGGTAGTTTTCTCATTTGTTTTCCTCAGTTTTGTTTTTCGGAGCGGATTTCCAACGCATCTCTACCCCCACGGCAGAGAACCTCGCAGACTTCTTTACCTGATAACTAGTCTGCAAAGGGACGGATTGCGACAGAGTGACGGAGGTAGGGTTAACGGCAAAGTACTTAGTGTGGTTCGGTGTGCCGATTTCCGCCGGCATGGCTGCGAGGACTCTCTACGACATGCCGTCCGCACCGCCTCTATCTACGGTCATAAGGCCGCTGCGACCCAGTCAAATCGGGTCGCAGAGGCGGTGTTAACTTCGGGCGGGAACCGATGTTACTAACCCTGAACGATTACCCTGCCGTTCGCTGGGTTTTCGAGCGGGTTCGTCCCAGCCCAGTAGGTGTAACCTCCATCCGTCGCCGAAGAATTAACTGGGTGAGAAACGCCATCGGTCGTTTGGATAGGTGGATTAAACGGATCGTTGCCGTTGGTCCAGTCGACTGGGAGGCTGGTGCTGGGACCCCGGACTTCCAATTTGCCCAATCCCGGCGGGAGAATACTACCGAGAGGAACCGCCACGGTTTGAGGGGTGTAGGTTACCGTGGTGCCACTTTGGGTGACGGCAACATACATCGGGCCCGCACCCACCTGGATGACAAAGGGGCCGACTAAATTGGTCCCATTGTAGATGTAATAGTTAGCCGCGCAATCGTAGTTAGGCGCGGTGAAACTATTCGAATCTCCATCGTCAACCTCGAGGTTCATGGAAGGATACACGGGCTGCCCCGGATTGTTGGTCTGGAACTCAATGACAATGTCGACTCCGGAGTTGTTATAGAAGGTGACGGTATCTCCATGGTTGACGACAATGCCTTGCGGTGTGGGAGTGAAGGTGTCATCGACGGTGATGTTCCTGATTACATCGGAAATTGGAAGATTGGGCGCTGCGGCCATGGCTGGCTCCTTTCAAATCGAATTTGCTTACTTACCACTGGGCTTGAAACTCGGATCCGAGAGCAATCCTTGCAGGTCTGGAGTATCCTTCAGGTCTGCAAGGGCATAACCTTTCTGCAGGCTTTTTTCGATGTGCTGTAACGCCTGAGCGCGATCTCCGAGGTCTTCGAAGGCTTCGCCGACAGCCGCCAGAATGTTGGGGTCGTCGGGCGAAAGCGCGAGCGCAGATTGTATGCGAGAAATCGCCATTTCGCGCAACTTTTTCTTGGCATAGAAAAGCCCCAACTTGGCCTGCACCGTGGCGTCGCGGGGGTTGTCCAGGACCGCCTGTTCGAGCAGGGCGATTGCATGGTCGCGCGCGCGGCCCTCTTTATCGCCATTTTTTAGGCCTTCATAGGCGCTCATCAGATTACTCCATACCACGTAATCCTTGTCGTTCAGTTGCAGGGCCTTCTCGGTTGCGCCCGCTGCGTCGGCATACTTCCGCTCCTGGAGATAGAGATATCCAAGGTTGGCGTAGGCGGGGTAGGTGGGCTCGAGGGCAATCGATTTCCGCAGCATCTGCTCGGCATCGGCGTAGTGCTTGTCGCCCATGTCGCTGTAGACCCCGCCTAAATTGAGATAGAGCGCCGCGTTGTCGGGCGTAAGCTGGATGGCATGGCGATATTGCGCAACGGCTTCTTCGTAGCGCTCATGGTTATCCAGAAAAGCCCCATAGTAGTTGTAAACGTCCCAGGAATCGGGGCGAAGGGCAATAGCCTTTTTGAAGGCTGCTTCAGCATCGGCGGTGCGTCCCGCGCTGTCATAGGACTTGGCTTGACCAATAATTGCGTCCGCATTGCGCGGGTCGAGTTGCAGGGCGCGCTGGTTCTCCTGCAAGGCGAGATCGTACTTTCCGGTGCTGAGGTGGATCCTCCCGAGGGTCACATAGACGGCGGGCAGGCGATCATTGAGTTGCTGCGCTTTCTGGCAATTTGCCAGGGCCTCATCAATCCACTTGCTGTCCTTGTCCAGCGAGTATTTCAGGCGATACGCTTCGCCCAGCAGAGCGAATCCCAGGGCAAAATGTGGATCTGCCTTTACCGCATCGTCGAGCGCCGCGATGGCTAGATCGAGGTTTCCTGCCTTGTCATAGCGTTGGGTGTAGCCGAGCGCCTTCAGATACAACTCATACACGGCGGGGCTGACTGCGCCGCCGGTCGCACGCAGCATTTCAGGCGTCGCCTCGATGCGCATCAGCTTGGCGATGCGGGCCACCGCCTCATCTTCGAGCGAGGAGAAGTCTCCCGCGCGGTCCTCCAACGTCACCGAGCCGACCTGCCTGAGGTTCCTGGTGTTGACCAGATTCACCGTCAACTGGATCATTTGGCCGTCGCGGCGGAGACTGCCTTCGACAACGACGGTGGCTCCCAGTTCGCGCAGTGCCGATCCGGCATCGGCAACCTTGCGCGCGCGGACCTCCCGCGCCGGAACCACCCAGAGAGACTGCTTGCCCGTCTCCAGAGTTCGTAAGACGGCTGGAAAGGCTGTCCATTAATCCATCCGACACCGCCTGATTCGCCGGGTCGTTGCTCGCGGGATCATTGCCCACATTCTCAAACGGCAGGACGGCTATGTGGTCGACTTCATGGCCAAACCATCCCGCTACGCGGTCACGCACGGGCGGCAGAAACGAGAGCAGGGCTAGAATCACGACGACCGCGCCCGCTCCTAACGCCCACCGGTGCCACGTTGGCGACGGGGCCGCAACCGTGCTCCACACCGGACGCGACGCCTGTTCAATCTGCTTTCTGAGCTCGGACGTGCTCAGATTCGAAGGCCGCGACGACGTGGGACGTGACGATCCCGAAAATGGCCGCGACGATGTGCCGGACGGAGGACGGCTTCCGGTACCGGGCGCTATCGCCTCGGGATCGAGATGGGTGCGCACCTCTTTCAGGTCGGCCACCAACTCGCGGCAACTCTGATAGCGCGTCGCCGGTTCTTTCGACAATGCCCGATACATCACCCGCAGCAGATCGATGGGAATGATCTCGTCCATCGGCGGTGGGGCCTCGTTCAGGATCGCGAAGATCGTCCCGGCGGGTGTGTCGCGCGTAAACGGGTTCTTGCCCGTCACCATTTCGGTGAGCACGATGCCGAGCGACCAAATATCGGTGCGCTGATCCACATATTTGCCGACGGTCTGTTCCGGCGACATGTAGCCGACGGTTCCGGCGGTGCTCATGCTCTGCGTGGTGCCCGACGACGCCAGGCGCGCCAGGCCGAAGTCGACAATCTTCGCCACTCCACTCTGTGTGAGGATGACATTGGAAGGCTTGATGTCGCGGTGCACTACGGCTCCGGCATGCGCGGCCGCCAGGCCCTCGCCGATCTGGATGGCGATGTCGACGGCTTCGGCCATGGGGAGGGGACCGCGACGCATCTTCCGCACGAGCGTTTCGCCCGCGTAATAGGCCATCACGATGAAGGAGCGGCCGTCACTGGTTTCTTCCAGTCCGTGGATCACACCAATGTTGGGATGGTCGAGCGAAGACGCGGTGCGGGCCTCGCGCAGAAAACGCTCTTTGTCTTCGCTGGTGGAAACGAGGTGTTCGGGAAGGAATTTGAGCGCGACGGTGCGCTCCAGTTTTACATCGAGCGCGCGATACACCACGCCCATCCCACCGGCTCCGGCCAGGCCGAGGATTTTGTAATTGCCGACTACATCTCCCGCAGACAGAGTGGCTTTTGCGTCAGACACCGAGCGTCCCCCAATGGGGATCAACCCCAAGGCCCACACCGATTGTCGGTATCAAGATGCGATGAATCTGGTTCCGCACCACGATAATACGCTAGCGCATTTAGTGGCGACAAGAAAGTGGCGGGGACCGCACGCGGGGCAATGAGCGGAAAGGCTGTAGTGGGGCACCGGACGTCTCACCCGTCCACCAGTCAGGTGCCGGGCGAGGCACCCGGCGCTCCACCTCTTAACTGGCAAGCAGGGCTTTGGCGGACGCTGCCTTGGCCGCGTCGGAGGCGCGCTCCCTTTCACCGACTTCTTCGAGTTGAAGATGCTTGGTCTCTGGCGAGTAATGGAGGCTGACGAAGGTCATGATTGCGCCGACGGTCAGGACAACGGATGGCGACAACCACAAGTCCTGCTTTTCAATGGCAGCGATAAATGGAATCTTGTGAGCCCACCACGCGTAGGCGCCGAAACCGGCGCCCAGAAGTGCTCCGGAAGAATAACCGAAACCTACTCCGGCGGCGCGTCGTTTGGTTGGGAAGCGCTCGCAGAGATAGGCGGGAACGACTCCCCAGGCTAGCTTGAGCATGGCTGCCATGACGGTGCCTAGAACTGCCATCCACAGATTGCGTGCGATCGCGGCGTGATAGAGGACGTAGTAGACCGGAATTCCAAACACGACTAGAAACGCGCAATACCACTGCGTCAGAATCTTTCTGCCGGTGTAATCGGAAAGCCAGCCGTAGAAGTTGTAACCGAGAAACGCCATGAAGAGAGCGAAGCCGTAGATCAGACTATAGGTGGTGGTGTCGAAACCGCGCCCGTCGAGAGTGAGGATCTTGGGAAGAAATCCGTAGACGGAATAGTCGGTCAGGAACAATCCGGTCATAAAAAAGAAGACTTGAAGAAAATCCCATAACTGAGGTGGTTTGAAGAGGCTTAGGAAGGGTGATTTTTCGATTTTGCCCCGTGCTTTGGCCTTCTCGAATTCCGGGGATTCGTTGAGACTATTCCGAATATAAAGCGCGAGGAATACTGGAATGACGCCAGTCATGAAAACGATTCGCCAGCCGTAGGCGAACATTGTCTGTTTTGTGGTGAGATACGAAACGAGGGCGAAAACCAGTGCACCTAAGACGTACCCGAGGGGAAATCCGGATTGGATGAAACCGCCAATCATTCCACGCTTTTTCTGAGGAGCATATTCGATGGCGAAGGTGTGGCCTACGGCGTATTCGCCGCCGAAGAAGATTCCCATGAATAAGCGGAGAGTACAGAACACGACATACGACCAGACGCCGATCTGCGCGTAGGTGGGCAGGCAGCCTCCGAGGACCGACATCACGCCCACGCCTCCGATGGTTAAGACCAGAAGGAAGCGTCGGCCGATCTTGTCGGCGTAGCGTCCGAAGATGGCGGAGCCAATCGGTCTTGCCGCCATCGTGATCGAGTAAGAAAAGATGATTACGATGTACTGCCAGGCGGCGCTGCCTTTGGGCGAGATGAAAACCTTCACCAGAATTGGAGACATGACCAGGACGAGCGCCATATCGTAGGCGTCAAGCATGAATCCCAGGAACTGGGAAATCATGGCCATCTTTGCATCTTTGGAAAGCTGCTGCTGTTCGGGCATAAGGCACCTCAACGTGGAGATGGAGCCGAGACGGGGCAAGGTATAGCACGGTTTGCAAATGCCAAGTGCGACCGGCGACACGCCCACTTGTGACGCAGGACACAATTGCAGTGATTTGTACCACAGTGAATGCGTCCGCGCTAGCGAAGGGCGAGGCTAGAAGAGGCTTAAAAGAGAGTGAGGCGGTTAATGGGTCGTTTCGTTCTCGTCGATCTTTGACGATGAGAGCCCCACGACGATGACTTGAAAACGGAAGCCGTTGCGGTGGGCAGCAACGGCTCCCGCTAATGATTAGAAGCCGTATGAAACCTGCATGCCAACCTGGTGGCGGGCCTGCAGACTGGGAATTGCGGAGTTCACGTTGCCCGCGATCTGAGCCACACCGAGGTCGAAGTTCAGTTTGTACTTCGAGGTGGGAACGAAACGCGCGGCGTAAGTGAGAGTGGTCGGAATGTTGAGAACCGCCGGGTCGCTAGCGTTGGAAAAGCCGTAGGGATGATGAGGCTGCTGCGACGCTTCCGAGGCCAGGATGAGCGTGCTTTTGCCTGGCAACTTGAAGATGAATGCGACCGAGCCAAATGCGCGCGCTTGCCAGTTGGGAGCGCTGCCAACAATGCCCCACACTTCAGCGTCGGTGCCACGAACGCCGGCACTCAGGAGGACCGGAACAGGCTTGATCGGGATCACCTTCGACGCCACGACATACAGATCCCCGTTGGTATGGCCGGTAGCGCCTGGTGCATTCTGGTAGTCGCCAACGTTGCGGACGCCGGTGCGGGCAATGAATCCGGTTGAGATGGCCGGAACCCACTTCGTTTTGAAGGCATTCTCAGCGACCAAGTTATATTTGCCGTTGAAAATGTCAAACCCGTTCTGCCACAGCGTGCTCAATCCGGGACCTCCGCCTGCACCCACCATATCGTTTCCGAAAGTGTGGAATTCGTGGGTGTAGCCAATTTCAATACGCTTGCCGATTCCGAGCTCGAACGAAGCCTCGTGCAGGTCGCCGATTACTGGGCCTAGATCAAGAAAGTGGTAGGCCACGACCGGATGCAATTTCTCGGTCTCAGAAGAAGCTGTGTACGCCAGCGGCGTGACGAGGATGCCAGTTTCGCCCTCCCACCCAAGTGCCTGCGCATGTGAAGGCGTCGCTGAACCGAGGACGAACACCAAGCCAACAAGAACCGCAGCGAGGCAAAGCCAGCTGCGTCCGTTCCCGACTCTGTTGAAATACGATGAATTCATACTATTTCCCCCTGTGATTTGAATTTAGATAAAGATTGAAGTCACAAAACTGAAGCTCGACAAACTTGCGATCGGCTGAACACGAATCTTATATTCTCCGCTCCGCCAGCACTCCGGTCTGTGATGCAACTCACCTTACGGGGTGACGTCCTGTCGCGAACGTCATCGTTCCATCCTGAGAGGGGCTTGAGATGGGCAAAATCAGCTGAAAAAGGGGCGCCCGAGGGCCGTGGGCCATTTGACCTGCAGGTTTACGGCAGTTAACCTTCCGTACATTACTAATGTTCTGTTGGCTGATGGCAGCGTTAGAAGCAACTTTCCTACTACTCAAGGAGAAGAGTCCGGTGAAGCGATGGATGGTGTGTGCCCTTTTCGCACTCGCTGCGGCCAGGTTGGTCGGCGCGCAGGCAGCGGTTCCGAGCCCGAAAGTTGCGGATCCTTACCAGCTAACTTTGGAACACCTGCAGTCGCTGACTACTCTGCCACAGCCCGATTGGCGGTTTCACGCTGATGTGGCACATCCTGAAGATCCGGCGTTGAATGACTCGGCGTGGGAAACCGTCAAAGTGGGGGACAAATGGTCGACCGGATCTCGTGTGTTGCGGCGCTGGATCGAGATTCCGGAAAAGATCGACGGGTATAGCGTACAGGGCGCCCGCGCCAAGCTGGACCTTGAGTTTGATTTCATGTGGAACAACAAAGGTCCGGTCATGATTTCCGTATTCTCCAACGGGTCGCTGGTGTCGCGTGGAGACGACGACATGCAACAGCCGATTCTGCTGACGGAGAACGCGCAGCCCGGGCAGAAATTTCTGATCGCCTTGCGCATCGATGCTCCGGAAGTGGAGACGCTGTTTCAGCACGCAAAGTTGAGCTTTGAGCCAGCCGCGGGCCGGCCCGATCCGGCGCTGGTGCGCACGGAGATCCTGGCCGCGCGTCCGATGATTGCGGCGTATGAGGAGGGTCGAGCGGAACGCCAGCAGCAACTCGACGCAGCGGTCCAGGCCATTGATTTCTCTCCGCTGGAAAAGAACGACCAAGTGGCTTTCGACGCTTCGCTGCGCCAGGCACAGAGCAAACTGCAAGGGTTGAATCCATGGTTGAAGCAGTTCACGGTTCGTGCCATCGGCAACTCGCATATTGATATGGCATGGTTGTGGCCGTGGACGGAAACGGTCGAGGTGGTGCGCAACACGTTTCAGAGCGTTCTCGATTTGATGCGCGAGTATCCGGACTTGAAGTTCACCATGTCGTCGGCGCGAACCTATGAATGGATGCAGGAAAAATACCCAGCGATGTTCGAACAGATCAAACAGCGGGTGAAAGAGGGCCGCTGGGAGGTGATCGGCGGCATGTGGGTCGAGCCTGATCTGAATATGCCCGACGGGGAGTCGCTGGTGCGGCAGATTCTGGTCGGCAAACGATATTTTCAGAAGAACTTTGGCGCTGATATCAAGATTGGCTGGAACCCCGATTCGTTTGGATATAACTGGCAGCTTCCGCAGATCTACAAGAAATCGGGCATCGATTATTTCGTGACCAGCAAATTGCTTTGGGCTACCGACTACACGAAATTTCCCTATCGGCTGTTCTGGTGGGAAGCGCCTGATGGCAGCCGTCTGCTTACATACTTTCCTCACGAATACGCGAACGAATTCGATCCGCAGCAGATCACGCAGGATTTTTCGTTTTATGCTCCGTCGATTTACGGCAGCAAAGTCGGCGAAGGCAATAAGAACGAGTCGCCGCAGATGCTTTACTTGTTCGGAATCGGCGATCATGGCGGCGGGCCTACGCGAACTATGCTCGATCGGGCGAATCAGCTTCGGGATCCGAACACGGTCTTTCCGAAGATTGAGTTCAGCACAGCGAAAGAATTCTTCGCCGACCTGAATCAGGAACTTCCGGGTCTAAAAGTCCCAACCTGGAAGGATGAACTCTATTTCGAATATCACCGTGGCGTGTATACGTCGCAAGCGGACACGAAACAGCGAATACGGCGCGATGAAGAACTGATGCTCGATGCGGAGAAGTATGCGTCGCTGGCCTTGCTTTTCGGCCGGCCCTACGCGCAGGATCAGTTTGAACTCGCGTGGAAGAACCTGCTGTTTGATCATTTTCACGACGTGATGCCCGGCTCGGGAATCGCGGTGAACTATCTCGACGCCAAGCGGAATCTGGAGGAGGTTGCGCGATCGGCGAACGAGATCACGGATGGGGCGATCGACGAGATCGTGGCACACATCGACACGCAAGGCGTTAATCCGCTGGGCGACGGAGTGCCGGTTGTGGTTTTTAATTCTCTCTCCTGGCCGCGAACGGAAGTGATCGAGGCCGATGTGCAACTTCCGAGCCCGGCTAAACAGGTTGAGGTAGTTGACGGGGCGGGCCAGCGAATTGCACACCAACTGCTGGCGATGGACGCGGGGACGAATCGGGCGCGGCTACTCATCGCAGTGGAGACGCCGGCACTCGGCTACAGAACATATTTTGTGCGTGCGGCAGTGAAGCCAGCCAACTCTGCGCCGCGACCGGCGCACTTTGTGTCTGCTAACGAGAACACGATAGAGAATGGCTCTGTCCGTGTCACGATCGATCCGAAAACCGGTTGCATCACGAGCCTCTTCGATCTGCAAAATCATAGCGAAGCACTGGCTCCATCGGAAACCGACTCTGGCGGCCCCACCAATCACGTTTGCGGCAATCTCTTGCAGGCTTTCGCGGACAAACCTAAACGCTGGGATGCATGGAACATCGACTCCGATTTCGAAAAACAACATTGGGATTTGGATAAAGCCGACGAGGTGAAACTGGTTGAGCGTGGACCGTTGCGCGCGGTGATTCGCGTCAAGAAGCACTTTCAGAATTCCGCCTTCGTGCAGGACATCACCATGTATGCTGGTGTGCCGCGGGTTGACGTCAAGATGCAGGTGGAATGGCACGAGAAACATATCCTGCTAAAAGTGGCTTTTCCGTTGAGCGCGCACAGCGATAAGGCTACGTTTGAAATCCCCTACGGCTCGATCGAGCGTCCAACCACTCGAAACACACCGGCCGAACAGGCCAAGTTCGAGGTTCCGGCGCAGCGCTGGGCCGATCTTTCTGATGCGAAACACGGCTTCAGCCTGCTGAACGACAGTAAATATGGATACGATGTGAAGGGCAACGTGCTGCGTCTGTCGCTGCTGCGATCGCCGGAATGGCCCGATCCGCATGCCGACGAAGGCCATCACGAATTGACTTACTCGTTGTATCCGCATGCCGGAAATTGGCGAGATGCTCAGACTGTGCGCCGCGGATACGAACTGAATTACAGGCTGATCGCCCGCCAGGCGCAGAAACATGCGGGGACACTTCCTGGCGAACATTCTTTCGTGCGGGTTGACGCGGACAACGTGGTGGTTACCGCGCTCAAGAAATCAGAGGACGATGAATCTCTCGTGCTGCGTTTTTATGAGTGGGCTGGGAAGGAAGGCGATGTAAAAATCCAGGTTCCTGATGGAGCGGTGTCGGCATCAGAAACGGATCTGATGGAAAGATCGACGGGCGAGTTGCCTGTCAATCATGACGCCGTCACTGTGCATACCAAGCCCTATGAGATCAAGACGGTGAAAGTGAGATATGCTTCGCACGCGCTCGCGGCGGGGGTTCACTAGCACCTAAAATCAAATGCGAGAGCCTAGCTGGAGGCTTCACGTGGAATCCCACCCTTGCGCAAAAAAAACGCGCAAGGATGGGGCACCCATCGCCGTAAATGCGCGCAACCAACAGATGAGGGGTTCAGCTTACGGCACGGCTCTATGGCGGGCCCTTTACAGGCAGACCGATTGCTACTCCCACTGCCCCGTTGTCAGATACTCGTCAATGCCCCTGGCTGCTCTTCGGCCGGCGCCCATCGCCAGGATCACGGTGGCGCCGCCAGTCACAATGTCGCCGCCGGCAAACACTCCTTTGCGTGACGTTTTTTGGGTCGTCTCGTTGGCCTGGATATAGCCACGCTTATTCGTATTCAATCCGGGCGTCGTACTTTGAACGATGGGATTCGCGGTGGTTCCGATGGCCATGACTGCTACGGAAAGCGGAACGTCATACTCCGATCCCTTGATCGGTACTGGACGGCGTCTTCCTGAACTATCCGGTTCGCCGAGTTCCATCTTTAGGCAGCGTGCGCCGGTGAGCCAGCCTTTACCGTCAGACAAGAACTCGGTGGGCGCGGTCAGCACATGAAACTCAATGCCCTCTTCTTTGGCGTGCTTCACTTCCTCGGTCGCGGGCCGGCATTTCAGTCTCACTGCGACGATATAAAACGTAGGCCTTTCGTGCGCCTAGCCGCAACGCCGAGCGGATGGCATCGAGCGCCGTATTTCCGCCTCCGATTACGGCTACGTCCTTGCCGCGGAAATCGAGCATTGGCTCATCGTACTTGGGGAATTCGTAGGCATGCATCAGGTTGATGCGCGTCAAAAATTCATTGGCCGAGTACACTCCGTTGAGATGCTCGCCCGGAATGCCCATGAACTGCGGTAAGCCGGCGCCGGTGCCGATGAATACCGCATCGTAACCTTCTTCTTCAAGCAGTTCGTCAATGGTGACGGTGCGTCCGACGACGACATCGGTTTCAAATACCACGCCCATGGCGCGCATATAGTCGACTTGCTGGCGAATGATTTTCTTCGGCAACCGGAACTCCGGGAATGCCATACACGAGCACGCCGCCGATTTCGTGCAGCGCCTCGAAAACGTGTACCGCGTGCCCTTTCTCACCAGGTCGCCTGCCGCGGTTAGCCCTGATGGGCCACTGCCCACGATCGCCACTTTCTTCCCTGTCGGTGGCGCTTTCACGATCGTGCTTAGGTCGAAATGTTGCTGCTCGTAGTCGGCGACGAAACGCTCCAGATATCCGATGCCTAGCGATTCGCCTTTTTTCTTAGCAGACACGCGCCTTCGCAGTGGTCTTCTTGCGGGCAAACACGTCCGGTGATGGCGGGCAGCACGTTGTCTTCGCGGATCTTTGCGGCTGCCTCCATGTATTTGCCTTCCACGATCAACTGCACAAAGTCCTTTACCTTGACGCCTACCGGACAATCGCTCAACAAGTGGGCTTGGCGCACTCCAGGCACCGGATCGCTTCTTGCCGCGCCAACTCGGCGGAGTACCCAAGGTTGACTTCGGTGAATTCGTGCGCCCGCACCGACGGCGCTTGCTCCGGCATATGCAGCCGTGGCATTTTAATGCGCTCACGATTCGGTACCGGATTCTTCGATTTCGTCTTCACCTTCTCTTCAGTCTTCTCCGTGGTCATTACTTCGCCTCCAGTGCGCAACCCGCCGTCACCAGTTCGGTCGGAGCTTGCTTTCGCTTCCGGCTTCTTGGCTTCCAGTTGCTGCCGGTATTCGTCCATCGACCGCTTTTCTGCGTCGCGGTACATGGCGTTGCGCTGCACCAGCACGGCAAAATCCACTCGATGAGCGTCGAACTCCGGGCCCATCGACACACGCAAACTCACTCTTGCCTTCGACCATCACGCGGCAGCCACCGCACATGCCGGTGCCATCGATCATGATCGGGATTGAGACTGACGATGGTGCGGATGTTCTCCTTGCGCGTCATGTCCGCGACCGCTCGCATCATTGGAATTGGGCCGACGGCCAGAACCAGATCGATGCGCGTGCCATTTTCGATCAACTGCCGCAGCTTATCGGTGACCAGATCCCTTGTCGGAGTAACTGCCGTCGTCGGTGGTGACGAAAACCGTGTCGCTCACGCCGCTTCATCTCGTCTTCGAGAATGACCAGGTCTTTGTTTCGTCCTCCGAGAATGGTGATCACCTTGTTGCCGGCGCGCTTCATGGCCGCAGCCGTGGGATATGCCATCGCCGTCCCGACACCGCCGCCGATCGTAACAACCGTGCCGTAGTTCGCGATTTCTGAAGGCTTGCCCAGCGGCCCGACGATATCGAGAATGCTGTCTCCGGTCTCTAGGGAATTGAGCAGGTGGGTGGTCTTGCCGATGGATTGCACCACGATATTGACGGTTCCGTGTTCGGGATCGGATTTCTCGATGGTCAGCGGAATGCGCTCGCCGTTCTCGCAAATCCGCAGGATTACAAACTGGCCGGGACGCTGTTTGCGCGCAATCCGCGGCGCTTCAATCACAAAACGCTTGATTCCAGGGGCAATGAACTCGGCGTTAACGATTTTGAACACTGATCCTCCCATCGAACACCTGCTCTTATTGTCACGGCCTCGCCTGCGGAGGGGCTGTGATCCAGATCACTAGGAGGTGTGTCGGACGGACACCGCCGCGCCTCGGTAATGGGAAGCGCTTGTCTAGAGCGGGAGATCGAAGCCCTGGCAACCCATCTCTCTGCCGAGTCGTTGGGCGAACTAAAATAGTCCCATGCAGAACGCAACGCCGGCGGACCTGGCTGTGCTTGTGCTGGAACTTGCACCGGCTGCCATGTTTGGCTTTGCCGGGGAGCGCGTGGGGCGGGCCTGCGCCCGCTGGCCGTCACCAGTACGAACCGCCTTACCTTTACTCTGCGCGTTGCCTTACGTTCTGATTTCCTGTTCGCACCAGATGTTTTCCTGGAAATGGTGCGCTCTTTACGCGATTGTTCCGGTGGCGATCGCCTGGTTGCTGGAGCAGGCCGCCATCGCCGATCCCGAACAACGCGGCAATTGGCGAGACGCCATTATCTTACTGACGCTCGGGCTGGCGGTTGATTTGCGCTGGTTTGAGCGGGCATGGCCGAGCGGGCTTGCGGGTTGGGGGAAACTGCTCCTCGTCGACGCGGGGTTGTACGGGTTCGTCGCCATCCGGCGGCTGAGCGGTACCGGCTTTGACTTCCACTTCCGCTGGGGCGACTGGAAAACCGGGCTGCGGGAACTGGCCTTCTTTGCACCACTCGTTCTAGGGCTGGGGATGGCTTTGGGATTTCTCCATCCCCATGGCAACTTGCGATGGCTGTCAATGATTCCGACGTGGATCTACATTTTCATCTTCGTTGCTGTTCCTGAGGAGCTCTTCTTTCGTGCCTGGGTACAGAACCTGCTGGAACGCCGCCTCGGACGGCGACTGGCGCTTGGGATTACGGCGGTGTTGTTTGGCCTCTCCCATTTCAACAAACGATCGGCGCACTTCAATTGGCGTTACGTCATCCTGGCGAGTATCGCCGGAATCTTCTATGGACGAGCATGGCGTGAGCAACGCCGCGTGCCAGCCTCGGCAATCACGCATGCCAGCGTGGACGCTATCTGGTCGTTCTGGTTTTAAGGCGTTCTCAGCGCGAGGACGGGCAGCCAGCGAGATACCGCAGAGGCAGTAGGACTGAAATCGCATTACCGTATCGACCAACCGTAGTGACAAGACACCTCATCTCTTGCTCGCCGGACGAATTTTATTTCTTCGGTGCAGCTTTGTTTGAAGCAGGGAAACGAGGAGGTAGAAATGTGGCCAAAACGAGCGTTGTTCTGCTGCTTGTCATTGTTGCTTCTGCCCTTGCTGGCGCACAAGAGTTGGGTTCAATCGCGGGCGGATCAAGACCCGATCTCAAAACTCCGTACGTGGGGAACGCTCTGACGTGTACCCAACCGCATACCCAGGTCTTCGTCGTTCCCGGGCCGATCTTGGGACGGGCAAAACTCAAGGCTCGCCTTGCCAATCTCTTGCGGGAAAGTCTCGACGACGATGCGCGAGGAATTGTGAATATGGCGCGGGAAAAAGAGATAAAGAAACTTGCAAATAGGCTGAGAAGCGACCGGCAGGACTTTTAGTTGGCTGCGGCTTGCATCGCGCGATGGTACCGGCGGTTGAAACAACGAATCGGGCGTTCGTGAACCTCGGCTGCGTTCCTAGCCCCAGTCGTCAGCCTCGATGGGCGCTATCGCTGTAAACGTCCATTGAAATGTTCTACGCGAACGCGGCGTGCTGCATTGATCGCTGCCAACCAGAAGATCATCAACCCTGCAACAAATAGCTCGAGCCGGTGCTTGGCAAAAAACAATCGATTGGCGCGGTAACTTATATGGTTATTGCCGATCCGATGGGTTTCCACAATCCAGTTCCACATCTCTCCGAGCAGGGTGCAACCGGCCGCGAACGCTAGAGAAATGAAGACTGCCATTGTGACTCCCAGCGCCCAACCGTCTTCGGCGGGCGGGTAGCGGCACCAAATCATGCGGGCACACACGATGGCGGCTAAGCCGTACAGTAGTGCGAAAGGCAGAAGCTCAGCCATATCAATGTCGGCGCGGTTCCGGCCCAGCTAACCGGATACTTGTTCGACCGGAACGCCATGTTCCCTTCCGATCTCTTCAAACAACCTCTGCATGCATCGGTCCCGTTCGATCGGGTAGTTCGGGCTCGCGTTCGGGGTTCGGCGGCCAAAGTGAACATCGGCATAGCGAATCGCAAGATCTTCCGCGAACTCTGCGTCTGCACTGAGATGGCGAGCGCCGACAGGTTGATTGGAGATTTCCCCGGGCCACCGGCAATCGGAGTTACGACCGTCGCGCCGGACGCAGCCGCCCGCGCAGAGAGCGAATACAATCAGAATCACAAGGCGTGGCCCACTCCTCATCCCATGCACCTTAGCCGGATACTCGTCATTGCTCTTATTGGCTCTTCATTGCGCTTGCCTTTCGCGCGAGTCACGACTGAACTCCCAGTTAGACACCAAATAGTAGGTTGAGGTTCCACGCGGTGTGGTCCTCTCTCGATGGTTGGCGCAAAATCACCTTCACGCTCAAAATCCCAGCTGACGCGAGAAGCAACGGCACAAGCTTGTGACACCGTGATAGCGTTCACAATCCGGTCGGGGGCACTGGTCGTCGGCGCGGTCTCGATCGTGTGCTTACGAATGTGCAAAGATATGTAGAAAGATATCGACATGAGTGAAATGGCGGTTGATTCGAAAACCTACAGCACGGTCGCAACTGCCTTTCGCCGGTATTTCGTTTGGGCCCAGATCGGGGTTGTGTTTCTGTTGCTGGAACTCGCGATTTGGGCGCCGACGGTCGAGATACGGAACCGCTGGGCCGCCATCTCGGGGATCACAATTCTGATTCTGGTGCTGACAGACTTGTTGATGGACCGGTCACGGTCGCTGCGGTCCCCGGGGTCGTTGCGGGCGTCGTTTTATCGCCTCGGCCTCGGGCTGCCGAAAGCGGCGGGCGCCAGCGTAGTGCTGGGGATCGGTTTCGCCGCGCTACTCTTCATGATGTTTTTTGTCCGCTCCCTGGGGGGCCAGATTCCCGCCAATCCGACCTGGTTCCCGAATCCGCGGTTGATTTGGGGATACGTGATCTGGTCCTTCATTCAGGAATTCATTCTGCAATCATTTTTCTTCAGCCGCTTTGAAGAACTGTATGGAGGCCCGGCAGCGGTTTGGATATCCGCCACGCTCTTTGCCGCCGCCCACTTGCCTAATCCCATCCTCACCACTGCCACGCTGATCGGAGCACTTTTTTTCTGCGAAGCGTTCCGGCGCTACCGCAGCGTCTATCCCCTCGCGATTGTGCATGCGATGCTGGGACTGACTATCGCGCTAACCGTGCCCGAGAGCTTGCTGCACCACATGCGCGTCGGGATTGGGTATTTGCGGTATTAGCACACCTAGCGTCATGTCCCAGAAACACGCGGTAACTAGCGTGCTGGCGCATTTTATGCAAGTGGTAAACGTTGGACGCTGCAAACAACTACATAAGTCCTTCGCTTCGCTCAGGATGACAAATTTAACTTATGGCAGAAAGTTGTGGGATACGACAGTAGAGCCATATTTAGTTTTGACATTTTTTTGACATTCGGATGACAACGCTGCGCGGCTCGCGACATAGAATCGCGGCGCGGTCAAAATGGCTAAGTTCCTAGCGAAATGCCAAAGGAAGCGAGAAGAGACATGAACCCGGGCTCCAGCCAAGATAAGCAGCTTCGTTGCTCCAGTTTCTGGTTCGTCGGCATTGTGCTGCTGTGCATGGGAGCAAGTAGTTGGGCCAGCAGCGAGAAAGTCCTGTACGCATTTCAAGGGGGATCGGCCGACGGAATGTTCCCTGAAGGCGGCCTGGTATTCGATAGCCAAGGCAATGCCTACGGTACTACCCTTTATGGCGGCGGCGGCGGCTGCCTTGGCGGCTGCGGCATCGTCTTCAAGCTCACGCCTACCCAGAGCGGTGAATGGACCGAAACGATCATTCACCAGTTTGATCCCAACGTGGGGGACAACGGACAGGTAGACAGCCGGCTCACCCTGGACAAGGAAGGCAATCTCTATGGGGTTGGGTCGGCGGACGGTTCTTACGTGTTCGAGCTGTCGCCTAATCCGAGCGGCGGCGAATGGACCGAGACCATCCTTCATCAGTTCGGCTCAGCTTGTTTAAGCGAATCGTCGGCCGGCGGCTGTAACGCATTAGCGCATTTGCTCTTGGATAGCGCCGGCAATCTGTATGGCACCACAACCGCGGGAGGCGGCCCAAAGGGTTGCGGGACCGTCTACGAACTGTCGCCCCAAAAGAACGGCAGCTGGAAAGAAAGTGTTTTGCACGTTTTCAAGCAAGGCGAGTCTCATTGCGCGAGCGGATCCACTGACGGGCAATATCCTGACGGCGGCCTGATCATGGACAGCGCCGGCAATCTCTATGGAACAACATTTTATGGCGGGGACGATGATACGGGGACTGTTTTCCGGCTGACGCCGAACGGACACGGAAAGTGGAAAGAAACCATCTTATATACATTCCTTCTCATTAAAAATCCAGCCGCTGGCGCGAATCCCTACGCAGGCCTGGTCATGGATCAAGCTGGCAACCTGTATGGCACAGCCTTAAGTGGAGGCAACACACAGACGCAGGACGGCGTGGTCTTTGAGTTGTCTCCGACAGAAAAAAGCGAATGGAACGAGACCGTGATCCACAATTTCCCGACCCCGCGATATGTCGATGGCGAGCAGCCGTATACCGGCGTGCTGATGGATTCCGCCGGCAACTTGTATGGCGCCACCTATGGCGGCGGCGGTCAGGCAGAAGCAAACTGTCTTGACTATGATGGCTGTGGAACGGTCTTCAAGCTGACGCGTGCACAGGGCGGCACCTGGACAGAGTCGATTCTGTATGCCTTCCAGAACTTCACCGACGGTGGCGTACTGTTAGACGATGTCCTGTTCATGGACACGGCCGGTAATCTCTACGGAACAAGCCAGATCGGCGGCGCTTTCCCGTGCGACAACGGACAGTTCAACGGCTGCGGTGTCGTTTTTGAGGTGCAGCAATAGCGTTGAGTGCCTGAAGGCTAGCTCACAGCCTTCGCGTGGAACTGCCGCAGACCGACGGCCAGGAACATCACGTCAAACGCCGTCAACACCACCAGCACGGCCAGCACCGGAAGGTGCGGAAACTGGGGCACTAGGGTTCCGCGCAGACCTTCACTGGCGTAAACGAGAGGATTGATCAGGACGACTTTCTGCAGGATGGGAAAGTGTGCCAAAGCGCTCCACGGATAATAGGTGCAGCCAAAAAAGATCATGGGAGTCAAAACCATGCTGAACATCAAACCAATGTGGGTTTGACTGACGCTGCATCCGAGCGCCAGACCGCCGCATGCCGAGAAAAGCGCTACCAGCACGGTGACGCAGGCAAAGCCGACGGGAGAGTGCAGGTTAAACTCCACTCCCGGACGCAGCAAGAGCCATGCCATCGGAATCACCGCTAGCCCTGCAACGAGAGCTTGCACTGTGCCAAAGAATACTTTCTCGATCGCCAGCCATGAAATTTCTATCGGCGCCAGCAGGCGGTCTTCGATCTCGCGCGTAAATTGAAATTCACTAATCAACGGCATCGCGACCGCCCAAACACCGGTAAAGACCATGCTGATCGCCATGATCCCCGGTAACAGCAGGCTCTTGTAGGCGGCGGGCATGTAGCCGCTCGACACCATGACCCGCCCGAAAATGAATACGAACATCATCGGCTGCAGGAAAGTCTGCAGCAGCATCGGAACGGCGTTGCGGCGAGCGACATGAGCATCGCGCCCGAGCAGCGCAAAAAAAGTAGTCCAGTTCAATCGCGCAAGCTCCTTCCCGTGTGGTGAAGAAAAAGATTCTCCAGGCTGGGCTCCGAGATGTGCACGTCGCACAATTCGACCGAAGCGCTGGAGGCAAGATTGGCAATCTCGGAAAGCAGCGAGCCTCCGCGGTCGGCGTACACGTCGGCGGAATTGTCGTGATGCGCCTCATTATTATGATAGGCGCGCGCACTTCCCTCACTCCCGCCAGCGTCTGCAGCCGCTGCAGCAACTCCGGTGAGTTCCGGCCGAAGCGCAAGCGCAGCAGATAGCCGCCGGGAACCGAAGCTTTCAACTCCGCGGGAGTGCCGAGGGCGATATTTTTTCCATGGTCGATGATGGCCAGACGCTGGCACAAAGCGTCCGCCTCTTCCATGTTGTGCGTGGTCAGAAGGATGGTCTTTCCGCTCTGGTTGTATTCGCGGATGATTTCCCAGAGCAGCGAGCCGGGTTTGCGGATCGAGGCCGGCGCTGGGTTCGTCGAGAAAAAGAACCTGCGGATCATGCATCATGGCGCGCGCGATGGAAAGACGCTGCATCATTCCGCCGGAGAATCCGCGGACCATCTGATCGGCGCGGTCTGTGAGTTTGAAGCGATCGAGCAACTTCTCGGCGCGATCGGCGCGCGCCCGGGAATCAATGCCGAAATAGGCACCGTGGAAAAGCAGAATTTCGCGAGCGGTAAGGGAAAAATCAAGGTTCGGACGCTGCTGCACGACTCCGATCAGCCGCTTGACCGCGACCTGCTCGGCCCAGACATCGTGGTCTCCAATCCACGCCTGTCCTCCCGTCGGACGCACCCGCGTGGTGAGAACTCCCACGGTGGTCGACTTGCCCGCGCCGTTCGGACCCAGCAGACCGAAGATTTCACCGGGCGCGATCTCAAGCGAGAGGCCGTCGAGAGCCACGATCTCCGCTTTCGGCTGCTTCTTCGCTTTGCCGCGGGCCGCGCCGAATCCAAAGCCGCCACCGGAGGCGAGGGGAGGCGGCGAGGTGTAGATTTTTCGTAAGTCGCGAGTCTTAATGCCGGCCAGCACGCAGGAACCCCTATCTCCACCACGAAGATTTCGAACAGCATATCAAACCGCTGAACCATTCGCTTTTTTGGATCAGCGTCTGACACAGCTTGCGGATAAGAAACGCTAGCGCCGGCACGCCGAGCAGAAGCCACCGACTTCGAGGCGCGCCACGAGGATGTGAAAGCGGCACTCTCCTTCCAGTTGCTTCTTCAAGGACTCAAAAGTCTTGCTTACAAATTCGGTAATTTTCCCGCACCGGAGACATGCCATGTGAATGTGATCGTGGCCCACCTTGCGCTCATAGTAATGGCGTTCACCGTTCAAATGCATCAGGTCGAGCTCGTCAATCAGACCCTGCCGTTTGAGCAGGTCCAGCGTTCGATAGACGGTGCTGCGATCTACCGAAGCATCCACCAAGCGCGCCTTGCGCAGGATCTGACTGGCATCGAGATGTTTCGTTGCCGTCTCGATCACGCTCAGAATCGCGCGGCGCGGGCCGGTCATGCGGATCCCGCGCTCCGACAGTTGCATCTGCAAGCGGCCGGGAATTTCGGTTTGGGGAAGCGGCATCTGAAATCCTCCGGTTTGGTGTCGCAACTGTTCGCAACGAGCCTGCGACGAAATTTTGGAACGCCCATTGACAGTGAATGGAGCTGGACCGTACGCTGGGATTGTAATCGTTTTGCGACTCAGTCGCAACAAGAACTAGCGACAGTAGTTGATGAAGAAGGTGAGGAAAGTCGATGGTCTCCGCATGATTCCCGACAGTGTCCGGCAGAAGCGTCTCCATCTCATGCTGTTGACCCTGATTTTCTCGATGTTTACTTGCCGATCGTCTTTTCTTTTGGCGCAGGAAAGTCCTTACATCGTGACCTACGACCACTATCTCGAAGAACCCGGAAGTCTGGAGGTGGAGTATTTTTCAACTTTCGGCACCCAGCGCCACGGCAACGATTTCGATGCCTTCTGGACTGAATTTGAATACGGCACGACCGCGTGGTGGACCACGGAGCTTTATGTAGACGGGCAGACGACCTTCAACGACAGCACGATCTTTACGGGCTTTCGTGTGGAGAACCGGTTTCGCCTGCTGCAGCGCGAGCACGTCGTCAATCCAGTGCTTTACATCGAGTACGAGCAAACCAGTGGAGCAGACAAGATTGTGAAGGAGGTCGAAGGCCACGACGTAGAATCCGACTACGCCGAACCCAATGGCATATTGCGGAAGGAACACGACCATGAATTGGAGATGAAGCTCCTCCTTTCGAGCACATTCCGCGGCTGGAATGTCGCAGTCAATCCGATTGTCACGAAAAATCTGTCGCCGAGCGAACCGTGGGAGTTTGCCTATGCCATAGGGGCCAGCCGTCCCCTCGCGCTGAAGGCTTCCCCCAACCGCTGCAATTTCTGTCTTGAGAATTTCATTGCCGGGGTGGAAATGTACGGCGGGCTGGGAGACACCCACAGTGCAGGGCTGCACGACACCTCTCATTACCTAGCCCCGGTGGTCGCATGGAATCTTCCGTCGGACTGGACTCTTCGCCTCTCGAGCGGCTTCGGATTGAACGATAACAGTCACCGACTTTTGCTGCGCTGGGGGCTGTCGCACGAGTTTTCGGGCTTTGGTCAGATGATCGGGCGTCTGTTCGGAGGCAAGCCATGACAAAATTCGACGCACTGTCTCATCCGGTCCGATGCGCGGGTCTGGCGGTCGCGGTGTTTGGCATCGTCGTTTTTGGGGTGAGCATTTTCGGGGCGGATCGGGCTTTGGCGCAGGCGGCCTCATCCAAGAGCCGAAAGTCGATTTATGCAGTGCTTGCAGAGGCTCCGGAGAAAGCGAGAGAGAAGAAAAACCCCTTCGCCGGTGACAGCGAGGCCGTGGCCGCGGGCGGAAAACTGTTTGAACAACACTGCGCGGAATGCCACGGGAAAAAAGCGGGAGGCACCATGCACGGCGCGAATTTGCTGCGCGAAGAAGTGCAGCAGGCAACCCCGGGAACCCTTTTCTGGATTCTCACGAATGGCGTGGTTCGCCGAGGTATGCCGGTCTGGTCGAAACTGCCGGAGCCGGAGCGGTGGCAAATTGTTACATTCCTGGAGTCGTTACAGCCGCACGCAGTGAAAACGGGTGCTGCCGATCCGGGAGACCATTGAATTTTGAGCGAGGCACTCTCCTGCTAAGCTCATGGCTGCGTGAATCAGTCGGACCTAATTCGGAAATACGACGTCATTATTCTGGGAGCAGGCGCTGCCGGCCTGATGTGTGCCATCGAAGCCGGCAAGCGAGGACGGAGCGTCCTGGTACTCGAAGGGGCGGACCGAATCGGCAAGAAGATTCTGATCTCCGGCGGCGGGCGCTGCAATTTCACCAACCTAGACACTACTCCGGAGAATTTTCTTTCCGCCAACCGGCACTTTGCGAAGTCAGCGCTCGCCCGGTTTACGCCAGCCGACTTCGTAGGGCTCGTCGAAAAGCATGGGATCCTCTACCACGAAAAGAAACTCGGGCAGCTATTTTGCGATCGAGCCGCGAGCGATATCACGTCCATGCTCGAGCAGGAATGCCGCGAGGTCAAGGTGGAGATCTTGTGCAACACGAAAATAAAGCGGGTGCAGAAAGACGAGATGCCGCATAAGGAACATGAAGAGCAGAAGAAGGGCCACTTCACCGTGCAAGCCAGAGTGCAAGCTGAGGACGCGCGCTTTAGTGCGCCCCGCCTGGTGGTCGCCACCGGAGGCTTATCGATCGCGAAAATTGGGGCCACATCATTTGGTTACGATCTGGCCCGGCAATTTGGGCTGAAAATTGTGCCGCCACGCGCCGCCCTCGTTCCGCTCGTCTTCAGCGAACGGGACCGCAAACTCTGGTGCGATCTGGCGGGAGTCTCCGCCGAAGTGGTTGCTTCCACTCGCTCGCCGAAGCAGAGGCTGACTTCGTTCAGAGAGAACATGCTTTTCACTCATCAGGGCATGAGTGGCCCCGCGATTCTCCAGATCTCGTCATACTGGGACGGGACAACCCCAATCCTGATTGACCTTGCGCCGGACCGCGATCTCATCACCGAATTACAAGCCCGGGGCCGTCGCGATCCATCGAGTTGGAAGTCGCTGCTGCGAGAAATATTGCCTCGGCGGTTTGCCGATCGTTGGCTCGAAACTTATGGGCTCGAAACTTATGCTCTAACCGGCAACTCCGATCGCGCTTTTGCCCACGCCGAGCAGCAACTGCATACTTGGGAAGTCGAGCCGGTAGGCACCGAGGGTTATGGAAAGGCGGAAGTCACGGCTGGGGGCGTCGATACCGATGAGCTTTCCGCGCAGACCATGGAATGTCGAAAAGTGTCTGGGCTTTTTTTTATCGGAGAAGTGGTGGATGTCACCGGCCAGCTCGGCGGCTTCAACTTTCAGTGGGCTTGGGCGTCCGGATTTTGCGCAGGACAGGCGGTATGAGGCGAGTGCCAATTTGTGATTGGTAATTTGTAATTTGCAATTTCGAACCGTCGTCGATCGAAGGTTTCAATTACAAATTACCAATTACAAATTTCTAGACTTCGGCGCCTTCCTGCATGAACGGCATGCGAGCAAGAATCGTCGCGACTTGTTCCAACTGCTTCAGGTTATCGCCAGTGAAGTCGGCGCCCGACACAGAAGCGTCCAAGCCCTTGCGCGAAACCTGCACTACTCCAACCACGTCACCTCCGTCATGCACAACGGGGACGGACATAATTTTCTGAATGGGCATTTGCTGCTGGCTGCGATCCTCTTCGTCGGCTTCGGATCCGAGTTTGACCGCTTCGAACAAGCTGACGTGTTTTACGCGCATGAAGGTGTTCGACAGCAACGGAGCGCGAGTCGCGGCCGTTCGCGCCGCTACCGCCGATCCACTCAGTGGCAGTACACCGGCGGAGCGCAGTTCGGGCGGAAAGACAAACTTCAGACTACCCTTTTCCAACCTGAGCAATGCTACCTCGGTGCGCCGAACGCCCAAGATCTGTGCCAGCTTCAGGCAAACCCTGTCTGAGCTAGGAGATTCAGAAAGCATGCGTTCCAATTCGCCAATACTGGCCTTTGCGGCCCCGACTCCCAACCCTTGATTTGCCGTCGATACCATAGTTGTGCCCTTAGGCTGTCTCTACCTAATCGTGCCGTCACAGGCGAGCTTTCGACAAGTTACTAGAGTTTTGAGCGGGGGAATGGAAACTTCCATGACGGTCGCAACCTGCCAGCGAAAGGAGGTGCGACCGCAAAGGGAGGAACCGAGAGCTAAGCGGCTCGAACGTCCGAGGGACTCGCAGCGCGAATTTCGCCAATCAGACTCGGAGTAATCGCAGAACAATTTGCCAAGGCTTGCAGACAGAGCATTGCGGTGTCCAGAAGTTGCCTTTCTTTAGTGTCCGACATCAGGGAATCTTTTCTTTGGGCGACAATGGCCACCTGCGCCTCAGCAATCTTTCGCGCAAGTTTGGACTTGTCGTTTTCAAACAGTGCGGCGAGGTAAAGTTTTTTCCAGCGACTATGGGCGCAACGTGTCGCCGCAGGACTGTCCTTCATAAGCCCTCCCCAGGAATTTAAAGGATCATTTCGATGATGCCAAAACCAGTTAGCGAGCGACAATCAGGTGAGTGCTGGAGTTATCAGTCGGTTAACATCGCATCGTTCGTATCGCACCGCCCTCGGCTCTGACCGCAATGAGGGACGCAACTTCTCGAATCCCCCGCCGAGAGGCGGTATTTACCGGACTTGGGATAGCAACCTACAGTTTCAAGTGGATTTGGGCGAGGCAAGATGCCGCTTATGCTGGCAGAGCTAAATCAACGGAGGTTGACCATGCTTAACTGGGCTATAACGTTCTTCGTGGTAGCGCTGATCGCGGCGCTTCTGGGCTTTACGGGAATCGCGGTTGCTGCCGCCGGAATTGCCAAGCTCATATTTGTGGTTTTTCTGGTGCTTTTCTTAGTCTCACTGATCGCGCACTTCGGCCGCGCAGGCAGCAGAGTATAGCGGGTCCGCACGCGTCGGTTCGGTCAATAGTTAGCGAGCGCGCCACTGCTTGCTTGTAGTGATGCTTAATGGAGGAGACAAAACTCATGAAACTCGCTAGACGGATAGCCACGGCAGCTCTCTCTTTGTTTCTCGGCACTTTCCTTCTGGGTGCCACCGCGCTGATGCAAGCACAGGATCAGCGCGAGGAGCCGAAGCCAGCTCAACCTGACAAACAGCAAGACGAAAAACAACCCGACAACGCGAAGCCCCCAAAGGAGAATCCAAAAGCTAAAGATAATAAAGATAATAAGGACAAGCCCGCCCAGAACGATGACAACCGGGCAAGGCAACAAGATGCCAAACCAACCCCACAAGGCGGGGGCGAGCAGGCCGGACAAATGGCCGGGCAGCAAGGCATGTCCGAGCAACGCGGCGGGCAACATGGCGGTCGTATTCCCGACGACAAGTTCCGCGCCAGCTTTGGCCGGCAGCATACCTTTACCATTCAGCGCCCGACGGTGGTCAGTGGCCAGCCGACTTTTCAGTATGGCGGCTACTCCTTCACCATGGTGGATGCGTGGCCGGCAGGTTGGGCTTACACCGACCAATGCTACATCGACTATATCGACGGAGAATACTTCCTCTTCGATTTAGCTCATCCCGGAGTTCGTCTGGCGATTGTTGTAGTGCTGTAATCAGTGCCGCACGCCAATCCGGCACTGAGTAAAGCGGCCTTCCCCGTGCGATGATCTCGCTCTGGGGAAGGCCGCTTTTGCATTGCGGTCGAGAAATTCCTGGTGGGGGAAATCCCTCCCAACCCTGCACTCTTTTGCAGCAACTAATCTTTCAGATGTGGATAAATTCTCAAGGCGCGGGGCGGCTCGTGCTTTGCTTAGGAGGAAATTTTAATGGCAGACGATATGGAAAAGAAAGGCCAGCAGAGTGGCCAATCCGGGCAACAGGGACAACATGGCGGGCAGTCTGGACAGCAGGGCCAGCAAGGCCAGCAGGGCCAGCAGCAACAACCCGGACAGCAGAAAAAGGGTGGTCAGGGTCAGTTCGACAATGAGCAGGATGACCAGAAGGGCGACCGTCAGCGTCGCGCTTCGTAGTTTTTCGTCGTTTCTCCTTTAGGGTAAAGTGCACTAGCGAGTCCCGGTCTTGACGGCCGGGACTCCATTTTTTGCCTGCCGATGAGTTGGGCACGGCACAGATTTCGAGGTTCTTCGTCTGTAAGCAGGCGGACGTTGCGGTTCCAGGCTATGAATCGGTTGTGCGTTTGTTCATGCTTCTCGCGCCGCTGAATTCTCGTTCGGGGCGTCGTATTGAGGCAGTGCGCAAAAACAGCGAGGCAATCAGGCCACGGTGGTTTCCTTCGTGCTACCGGCTTGGTTCGGCATCTGGATCTGGATAATGTTGTTCTTGATGGCATAGACAACCAGATCGCGGATGGAGTGCAGGCTCAATTTTCGCATGATGTTGCTGCGATGAGTCTCCACCGTCTTGGTGCTCAGGTTCAGCAATGAGGCCACTTCCTTGGAACTCTTGCCTTCCGCCAGAAGTTGCGTGACCTCACGCTCCCGCGCCGTCAGTATGGGCAGATTCGGAGCTACATTGCGGGAAACGGTGTGCCCCTTGTCGAGGAAACCGCGCAACACCAGATCGTTCACGCGGGGGGTAAAGAACATTCGCTTGCTCTGGAGGGCTTCGACGGCAGAGACCAGGTCGCGAGCTGCGTCGGATTTGAGGACGAATCCACGCGCGCCGGCGTCCAGCGCTTCGCGGATGACCTGATCGGCATCAGTAATCGTCAGCACGATGATCTTGAAATGCGGGTCATGATGCAGCAGTTGACGGGTGACATCCAGGCCGTTGAGATGAGGCATGCCAATGTCCAGGATCACAACGTCAGGCTTCAACTGCTTCGCCATTTCGATGGCCTGACGGCCATCCGATGCCTCTCCACACACTTCCCATCCCTCATGCTTCTGGAGAAGCGCACACAAGCCGCGGCGTACAATCTCGTGATCATCGGCTAACAGAATACGCAGTTTCACGGCAGATCCTCCTACGGCAGACTTGGTGCGAGATTTGAAAGTGACAATATTGCGGGCATTTCAAGATCGAACAAGCGGATCTCGCTTCAGCGCGGTAAATTCCCGATGCTGGCTCACCGCATCGACAGCTTCCACGAGATCTCGCGCAAGGTTCGATTTCACCACATACCCTCGAGCTCCCGCAGCTAACGCCTCCCGCATCATCTGCGGAGAGTCATGTTGCGTAACAAACAACACTTCGCGCCCGGGTGCTCTCTGCTGGATTAACCGGCAGGCGTCAATCCCATTCATTCTCGGCATAGTGACATCGAGCACCACGACGTCTGGTTGTAAACCGGTGACCTTTTCCAAAGCTTCGATCCCGTCCGACGCCTCTCCCACCACTTCCCATCCAGATCGCCCTTCCAGCAAAGTCCGCAGGCCCTGCCTGACTACAGGATGATCATCCACCAACAGAATGCGGACTGTCATAACCGTCTCCCTAGCAGCAGTTCCCACCTTGGACCTGGCTCCACGGTTGATGACAGCCGGGCGTTTGGCCGGGTCGGCCGGAAGTCCACCCGCACTCCTGAAGCGCAGTCAGAGTAGCATGCTACTACTACGGGCTCGAATACAGGGATTCCTGTATGCCTATTTGACAAATCTCGTCTGCAGGGGCGGTTCAACTGATTTGTGGAAAATAGGTTTGCCGATGCAAAAGCGCATCCACGGCCCCGACGATGGAACCCACATCCGCTTTCGAGCACATGCCTCGGATTCCGGCCTTTCGCGCCTCCTCGGCCAATTGCTGGGAAAAATGGATGGTAACCATCAAAATAGGAATTTCAGGAAAGAGCCCGGAAATTTGCCGGGCCACATCAATCCCGTTCACGTCAGGCATTTGAAAATCCAACAAAATCATATCGGGTGGATTTTCCTTGACCCGTTCCAGGGCTTCTTCTCCGGTTCGAGCCTCGCCACACACTCGCCAAGTGTCTTGCAGTTCGAGAAGGCCGCGCAGATAGTGCCGCACGGCCGCGTTGTCGTCGGCCACAAGAATTCGCACCATGTTTAACCCTCGGAGCTGTCGTCCAGGGTTAGCCGAGGGCTTCTCCGTTTTGGAAACAACACATCCCGCATCTTGAGTTTTGCCTTGTGGAGCTGAGACTTGGAGTTTCCGATAGAACATTGCAGGAGTTGAGCGATCTCGTGATGCTGATAGCCTTCCACCTCGTGCAGGTCGAAGATTTGGCGGCAACCAGCCGGAAGTTCCGCGACGGCACGGCGCAATGCAATGCGGTCAACCGCGCCGCTGAGCCTGGGGTCCGCGCTTCCGACTTCGCGTTTCAAAGATGTGGATTCGGCCGAAACGGGTTCGTCCAGCGAAACCAATGGTGGAGCCTTGCGGCGGCGCAACTTCATCAACACTGTGTTTACCGCAATGCGGTACAGCCAGGTCGAGAAGGCGGAATCACCGCGAAAGGAGTTGATACTGCGAAACACTTGCAGAAAAGCTTCCTGGGTCAGGTCTTCGGCATCCGCCACATCTCTGGTCATCTGCAAACAAACCGAATACACGCGCTTCTTGTGCAACTCGTAGAGTGTGGCAAAAGCCTGCTCGTCGCCCCGCTGCGCACGCTGCACAAGGGTGGCTTCAGAACTCTTTTGCTGTTTTTTATCCGGGAGCGAAATCGTAGCTGGCGGCGGCACATTGGCACGCCGCACGGGGCTGGCTTCTAAACTCTTTTGCTGTTTATCCGGGAGCGAAATCATGCTCGCTGGAGGCAGGTTGGTTGGTGTCGCGGATACCACGCAAGTAGCCACTGTAGTCGTCTCCTTGGCTCAAAACAGATGCCTGAATTTGCTCTCCATTAAGGCGCGGAGATGCATGGTACGAAGACGAGAGTAGCGAACCGATTAAGACGGTCCCATCAGGGTGGTCCTGTACACGATTGCGGAAGTTGCTGTACTACAGGATTAGTTGATTGGAAAGAGCTTATGGATGGTTGTATGTACGGTTGCCGACAGAACTTCCGGGTTCAGCCGATTCGCGAGTTAGTAAGAATCTCTCTGCGAATGGCAATCGCATCGCAGATTCACAAAATAATGCAAACTGGCTACGTACATCCATCCATGACCGTGCTCGGCTCCCGCAATACTGAATTCGCGGGAATCAACAGTTCGAGCAGGGTTCCGGGATCGGCATTCCGCAGCCGCAATTCTCCACCAAATTCCCGGGCGCGCTGTTTCATGCCGCCAATACCAACTCCTATTCTTTCGGGACGCATCTCCGCAACCCTCTCGTCGATTCCCTTGCCATCATCAAGCACCGAGACCACGATCAACCCGTCCCTCTGATGCAAGGTAATCCAGACTTTCCGAGCTTCCGAATGCCGGAACACATTGGTCAGCGCCTCTTGCACAATGCGGAAGACCGCCGTCTCCACTTCGGACGCCAGTCGGGGGAACTCAGGCGGCTGAACGTCGAGGAAGGCCTCAATGCTGCTGCGCTTGGTTAGACCTTCCGTGTACCAGGCAAGAGCCGAGAGCAATCCAACTTCATCGAGCAGCGGCGGATGCAGCAGGTGCGACATGGTGCGCACTTGCTGAATCGCGCGATCGATGATGGTGCTGGCTTGCACACAGGTTTCCTGCGACGGCGATGTGTTTTGCAAAAGCATTTTGTCCAGGATCATCTTGGCGACCGCCAGTTCTTGTCCCAGTCCGTCGTGCAGGTCGCGCGCGATACGGCGTCGTTCCTGATCCTGCGCCGACATGAGCCGCACGGAAAGGCGCCGCAATTCGTCGGTGCGTTTGTCGACCATTTTTTCCAGTTCGATGGCGTTGTCGCGCATCGACTGTTCTAACAGTTTGCTGTCGTGAATATCGGAACAGGTACCGTACCAGCGAACGATCTTTCCAGACTGATCTCGAATCGGCACGGCGCGGGCGCGGAACCAGCGGTAGTCTCCGTTTTTACCGCGCAAACGATATTCGACTTCGTAATTCTCGCCCGATTGAACGCAGTCCTGCCAGCGCTGCCGGCTGCGCTCCTGATCGTCGGGATGGAGGTAATCCCACCAGCCGAAGCCCAGCGCCGATCCTGGTGCAGCCCCGGTGTGCTCATAAAATCGATCGCTGATGTAATCTCTGGCGCCATCTGCATGCCGGCTGAAGATGATATCGGGAGCGGTATGCACAATGGCATCGAGTTCCAGATTCTTTTCGGCCAGCGCCAAGTTGAGCTCCAACAGTGCTTGCGCCTTTGACTCTAATTCCTCCGTCCGCTGCACAACTCGCTGTTCGAGTTCTCGATTCAGAGCCTCCAACTGTCGTGTCTTGCGGTGCAATTCGGCGAACACCCTGACTTTGGCGCGTAAGAGTTCCGCGATTACCGGAACAGAGATGTAATCCACGGCTCCATGCTCGTATCCTTTGAGCCGGTCGAGGTCGGTGAGATGGACGGCGGAGATGAAGATAATCGCGGTCCGCTGAAAGCGCGGATGCTGCCGAATCATCGTCGCTAACTCAAAGCCGTCGAGGTCGGGCATGCTCACATCCATCAACACCACGGCAACGTCGGTCTTCAGAAGAATTTCGAGCGCTTGCTTGGCCGAAGTTGCCTGGATGAGATTCTCGCCCAGTTCAGCCAACATGACCTCATAGCTCAGCAGTTTGCCCGGCTGATCATCCACCATGAGAATGTTGACTTTTTCGTCTTTCGCCATTTTATCCGCTCCGCTCACCTCTCCAGCACGAAACCTCCGCCGCCACAATGGCTATCGGTGCAGCCACATGCGCAGCGACGAGAGTAGTTGCTCGGTATTCACGGGTTTGGCCAAGTACTCGGACGCGCCGGCCTCCAGACACTTCTCGCGATCGCCCTTCATGGCTTTCGCCGTCAGAGCAATGATCGGCAAACGCTGTAACGAGCCGTTCTGCCGGATCACGCGCATGGTCTCGTATCCGTCCATCTCTGGCATCATGATGTCCATCAACACGATGGCAACATCCGGGGTCGATTCCAGTTTGGCAATCGCTTCCCGGCCCGTACCGGCCGTGATTACGTCCATACCGCGGCGCTCCAGCACGCTGCTGAGAGCGAAGATGTTGCGCACGTCGTCATCGACCACCATCACTTTCTTCCCCACCAGGGCATCGTCGGAATGATGCAACCGGTCAAGCATTTTCTGTTTTTCTTCGGGAAGGTCGGCGACGACGCGGTGCAGGAACAATGCAGTCTCATCCAGCAAGCGTTCGGGCGATTCCACTCCCTTGACCACCACGCTGCGGGCCAGCGCATGCAAACGGGCATCCTCTTCGGGTGAAAGTTCTTTGCCCGTGAACACGACCACCGGCAGGTCGGCCAAGGAGGGAGTGTCGCGGAAGCGTTCCAGCACCTCAAAGCCCGAAATGTCAGGCAGTCGCAGGTCAAGCACGACGCAGTCGAAGGACTGGTCGTTCACGACGCGGATTGCTTCTTCGCCACTCGAGGCGACCGTGACGTCGATGTCGTCATAGCCAAGCAGTTCCTTAATGCTGAGCTGCTCGGCCGGATTGTCTTCGACAACCAGCAAGCGTTTGCGTCGAGGAGCCGCGTACTCCTTGATGCGGGTCAACGCAGTTTCCAGCCCCTGAGGCGTGGTGGGCTTCGTAACAAATGCAAAGGCGCCCCGCGCGAGGCCGTGGTGACGATCCTCGTCGAGGGTCAACATCTGCACTGGAATGTGCCGCGTGGCCGGATCCTGTTTCAGGTGGTTGAGTACCGTCCAGCCCAGCATATCGGGCAGGAAAACGTCCAGAGACACCGCAGTCGGGTGGAATTCGCGGGCAAGCGCCAGCGCTTCCGCGCCACGCATAGCCACCAGAACCTTGAATCCCTTGTCACGTGAAAGATCGCACAACACCCGCGCATAATGCGGGTCGTCTTCGACAATCAGCAAAATGGCATCGTCGGGTTTCAGATTCTCGCGGTCGTCCGGAATCTTCTCCACCGGATGTTCCACGATGCTCGTAACCGACAATTGTGCCGGCGAAACGGCGGTGGAATACTTACGCTCGATGCGTCGACGCGCCGGACGGCCCCACATACGTTTGCGGCAAGTAGAGAGTGAAAGTGCTGCCCCGACCGGGCGCGCTGCGCAATTGAATTTCTCCGCCCAGCAGGCTGGCGAGTTCGCGGCTGATCGCCAGTCCCAGACCCGTTCCGCCGTATTTTCGGCTGGTGCCCGCGTCTGCTTGCTGGAAGGCCTCGAAGATAATGCGTTGCTTGTCATACGGAATGCCAATGCCGGTATCGGTAACTTCAAACGCCACGACAGTTGCGGCTTTTGCCAGGATTGGGTGATCCTCGCTCCATCCGCTCTTAGCCACGGACACCGAGAGCCGCACGCCTCCCAGTTCGGTGAACTTGAATGCGTTCGACAACAGGTTCTTCAATACCTGCTGCAGACGCTTCGAATCGGTGACCACGCTGCGAGCAAGATGAGGATCGGTCTGCACCTCGAACGTGAGACGCCGGTTCTCAGCTTCGTGCCGGAACGGACGTTCCACCATGTCCAGCAGACTGGCGAAGAAGACTTCTTCGGCTTCGACCGAAACTGTGCCCGATTCGATCTTCGACAGATCGAGAATGTCGGTGATCAGGTTCAGCAAATCGGTGCCAGCGCCATGAATCGTGCGGGAGAACTCAACCTGCTTTGGCGTCAGGTTGCCGTCCGGGTTGTCACTGAGTTGCTGGCCCAGAACCAGAATGCTGTTGAGCGGCGTACGCAACTCATGCGACATATTCGCCAGGAATTCGGACTTGTATTTCGAAGTCAAAGCCAGTTCCTTGGCTTTTTCTTCCAGAGCGCGGCGAGCTTGCTCGATTTCCTGGTTCTTGCGTTCGACTTCGACGTTCTGTTCGGCGAGTTGCTGCGCTTTTTGCGCCAGCTGTTCGTTGGTTTGCTGCAACTCTTTTTGCTGCATCTGGAGTTCGGTGGCCAATTGCTGCGACTGCTTCAACAGTCCTTCAGTCTGCATGGTGGCCTCGATACTATTGAGCACGATGCCGATGCTGGCAGTGAGTTGTTCGAGGAACGCGAGATGCGAGGTGGTGAAATTGCTGAGCGAGGCGAGCTCGATGACGGCCTTGACGCGATCCTCGAAGAGCACGGGCAGCACGATCACGTTTCGGGGAACCGCCTCGAACAATCCCGAGCGAATTGAAATCGTGTTGGGCGGTAGTTCCGAAATCAGCATGCGCCGCTTTTCTGCCGCGCATTGTCCCACCAGGCCCTCGCCGATTTTCAAGCGCCGCAGATGGCCATCTTCGCCATCGCCGGCAAACGCCGAAAGCAGCATCATTTCCGCGGATTCTTCCGATCCCATCTGGTAGATCACGCCTTGTTGTGCATTCACCAGAGGCGACAGTTCCGACAGGAGCATTCGTCCGACCGTCGTCAGATCACGCTGCCCCTGCAACATGCCGGTGAATCGGGCAAGGTTCGTCTTGAGCCAGTCTTGCTCGGTGTTGCGATCGGTGGTCAGGCGGAGGTTGTCGATCATGGTGTTGATGTTGTCTTTCAGCTCCGCAACTTCGCCGCTCGCTTCCACCTGAATGGAGCGCGTAAGGTCGCCCTTCGTCACTGCGGTAGCTACTTCCGCAATGGCACGTACCTGGTTGGTAAGATTGTCCGCCAGCAGGTTGACGTTGCCTGTGAGATCTTTCCACGTACCTGCTGCACCCGGCACGTTGGCCTGTCCGCCAAGCCGGCCTTCGACGCCCACTTCGCGAGCCACGGTTGTAACCTGATCGGCGAAAGTGGCTAGCGTGTCCGTCATGTTGTTGATGGTTTCGGCGAGGGCCGCAACTTCGCCCTTGGCGTTCACCGTCAGCTTCTGAGTCAGTTCACCGTTCGCGACGGCAGTTACGACTTTCACGATGCCGCGGACCTGTTCGGTCAGGTTGGCGGCCATCACGTTCACGTTGTCGGTAAGATCCTTCCACGTGCCTGCCACACCGGGTACCTGCGCCTGCCCGCCCAGTTTGCCTTCGGTGCCGACCTCGCGAGCTACGCGCGTTACTTCGGCAGCGAAGGCATTTAGCTGATCGACCATCGTGTTGATGGTGTTTTTGAGTTCGAGAATTTCGCCTTTCACGTCGACTGTAATCTTGCGCGACAGATCGCCGCGGGCGACAGCGGTTGTCACTTCGGCGATGTTTCGCACCTGGCCCGTCAAGTTCCCGGCCATTGCATTGACCGAGTCGGTAAGATCCTTCCACGTGCCGGCCACGCCGGACACATTGGCCTGGCCGCCCAGACGGCCTTCGCTGCCCACCTCGCGCGCCACGCGCGTTACTTCGGCGGCGAATGAGCGCAGTTGCTCGACCATCGTATTCAGCGTTTCCTTCAGCTGCAGGATTTCGCCGCGCACGTCGACCGTGATTTTCTTGGAGAGATCGCCGTTCGCGATGGCCGTGGCGACTTCGGCGATATTTCGCACCTGGCCCGTGAGGTTGCTGGCCATGAAGTTGACGTTGTCCGTGAGATCTTTCCATGTGCCGGCAACACCGGGCACCTGCGCCTGTCCACCGAGCTTTCCGTCGGTACCGACTTCACGCGCCACGCGCGTGACTTCCCCGGCGAATGCATTGAGTTGATCCACCATCGTGTTGATGGTGTTTTTGAGTTCGAGAATTTCGCCTTTCACATCGACCGTGATCTTGCGCGACAAGTCGCCTCGAGCTACGGCCGTGGTCACCTCGGCAATGTTTCGCACCTGACCCGTGAGGTTACCGGCCATCGAGTTGACGGAGTCGGTAAGATCCTTCCACGTGCCGGCGACACCGGGGACGTTGGCCTGTCCGCCGAGACGCCCTTCGGTGCCGACTTCGCGCGCCACGCGCGTTACTTCGCCGGCGAATGCATTCAGCTGATCGACCATCGTGTTGATGGTTTCTTTCAGCAACAGAATTTCGCCGCTGACGTTCACCGTGATTTTCTTCGAAAGGTCGCCGCTCGCAATCGCCGTGGAAACTTCGGCGATGTTACGAACCTGGCCAGTCAGGTTGCTGGCCATCGAGTTGACCGAGTCAGTAAGATCCTTCCACGTGCCGCCGACACCGGGTACCTGCGCCTGTCCTCCCAGTTTGCCGTCGGTGCCCACTTCGCGAGCCACGCGTGTTACTTCCGACGCAAACGAGCGCAACTGGTCGACCATGGTGTTGATGGTGTCTTTGAGTTCGAGAATTTCGCCCCGCACGTCGACTGTGATCTTGCGCGACAAATCGCCGCGGGCCACGGCCATTGAGACTTCGGCGATGTTTCGTACTTGGCCGGTCAGGTTGCTGGCCATGAAGTTCACGTTGTCCGTGAGATCTTTCCACGTGCCGGCAACGCCGGGGACTTGCGCCTGCCCTCCCAGCTTGCCTTCGGTGCCCACCTCGCGGGCCACGCGCGTTACTTCGCCAGCGAAGGCGTTGAGCTGGTCGAGCATCGTGTTGATGGTGTTCTTGAGTTCGAGAATTTCACCCTTCACGTCGACCGTGATTTTGCGCGACAAATCGCCTCTGGCCACGGCCGTCGTCACCTCGGCGATGTTGCGCACCTGGCCCGTAAGGTTTCCGGCCATCGAATTCACGGAGTCCGTAAGATCCTTCCAGGTGCCCGCGACGCCGGGCACGTTGGCCTGTCCACCGAGTCGGCCTTCGCTACCCACTTCGCGCGCCACGCGCGTAACTTCACCGGCGAAGCGGTTGAGCTGATCCACCATCGTGTTCAGCGTTTCTTTGAGCTGCAAGATTTCGCCGCGGACGTCCACCGTAATCTTGCGCGAGAGATCGCCATTGGCAATGGCGGTCGCGACTTCGGCGATATTTCGGACCTGGCCGGTGAGGTTGCTGGCCATGAAGTTGACGTTATCCGTTAGATCTTTCCACGTGCCGCCGACGCCGGGCACTTGCGCCTGGCCGCCGAGCTTGCCTTCGGTTCCCACTTCACGCGCCACGCGCGTGACTTCGCCGGCGAACGCGTTGAGCTGATCCACCATCGTGTTGATGGTGTCTTTGAGTTCGAGAATTTCGCCTTTCACGTCGACCGTGATTTTGCGCGACAAATCGCCGCGCGCGACGGCCGTTGTCACCTCGGCAATGTTGCGGACCTGTGCCGTCAAGTTGCCGGCCATGGCGTTGACGGAGTCGGTGAGATCTTTCCATGTGCCGGCCACGCCCACCACAACGGCCTGGCCGCCAAGTTTGCCGTCAGTACCCACTTCACGTGCGACGCGCGTTACTTCGGAGGCAAAGGAGCGCAACTGGTCCACCATCGTGTTGATGGCTTCTTTGAGCTGGAGAATTTCGCCGCGCACATCGACGGTAATTTTGCGGGAGAGATCGCCGCTGGCCACTGCGGTTGCGACTTCAGCGATATTGCGCACCTGGCCAGTCAGGTTGCTGGCCATGGAGTTGACGGAGTCGGTGAGATCTTTCCAGGTACCTGCTACGCCGGGCACCTGCGCCTGGCCGCCAAGTTTGCCGTCGGTGCCGACCTCGCGCGCCACGCGGGTCACTTCGGCGGTGAAAACGCCGAGTTGCTGAATCATGGTGTTGACGATGTTGGCCGAGCGCAGAAACTCGCCTTCGAGCGGCCGACCGTCCACGTCCAGACGGACGGTTTGCGTAAGGTTTCCTTGAGCGACGGCCGCGATGGCGCGGGTCACTTCGGCAGTTGGCCGCAGCAAATCTTCGACCAGCGTGTTGACCGAGACTTCGATGTCGCCCCACGCACCTCTGGCTTCATGAAAGCGCGTGCGTTCGCGGGTTCTTCCCTCTTTGCCTACCACTTGGCCGACGCGTTTCAGTTCCTGAGCCATCTGCTGGTTGGCAGCCACAATCGAATTGAACGTGTCGGCAATCTTTCCGCCCAGTCCGGTCCAGGATCCCGGCAGCCTGACGGAAAAATCGCCGTCCCGCATGGTTTGCAGGCTGGCGAGAATGGCGCTTAGATCAGCCGAATCGGGCTCTGCCACCAGAACTGAATTACCGTTGCTCTTCCCGTTGTCGCGTTCGCGCGCGAGAGGCTCGCTATTGGCTACCGCATCCGCCGTGTCTCGGTTGTTTCTCTTCATCGTGCTCTCCTGGAGGGTGGGACGCCCCGGCTCCCGCTGTCGCGTAAAAGCGGCGTCAGGGCGTCCCAAGCGGACGGTGTCATTTCGGAAGGAGACGGGAACACGCAGGCACCTCCGCGTAGCGTGCTGGGAACAGGCACACCGCCGAAATCAGCGTCAATCGGAAACATTTGCTGAACGCAACCCAGAGGAATTGCCCGTCCAAACATGACGTTTTTACAGGAAAACCTTCAGGCTGACTCTAGGGTCTTTCCTGTAGACGGCGGGGGATGCGTCTACGCAGGATCTTTGGTTTGTCTACGCAGGATCTTTGGCTCTTTCAGGCGGCAGCTTCCCGCACCGCCGCTCGTTCCAGCATGGCGGCTCTGCTAGCTCCCGCTTGGCGCAATATTTCGACTGCCTGAGCGGTCCTTGCCTTTTCAGGACAGGCGACGTAGAGCAACACGCCCATTTGGCGAAACTCTCTTTCCAATCGTTCGGCGTCATCTTCAGCAAAACCCAATCCAACCAGAGTTCTCGAATTGCCAGATAGACCCGGAGAATCCGCCGTCATGACCAAGTCGTGGAGGAACGCTCGCGAACGGATGAAAAAGCCAACAGTAGGGATGATCACGGCGCCGAGTTTCATCAGCCACCTCATCAAAACCACGGTGCTCGCATTGCGCTCGGGCTCGCCATTGAAGATATTCGCGGCGCGCACCACCCTGGCGACAGGATGCCTGGGCCACAGCATCAGGCAAATCTGGTCGTTGTCGAATCCCGACTGATTCAAGGTTTGCACCACCTGCTGAAGGGAGATATGGTCCGAGTACACTCCGTAGGCTGCCGGTGCATTTACTGCCATGATCAGATCTCCAGTCGTTGGATTGAGAAGCGGATTGAGAAGCGGGCGAATGCCGTCGTGCGATAACGGTGAGGCGATGCGGCTTCCGGTATTATGAAGGCCGCGATCGCTCACCGAGGCGACAGGTCATCTCTAGCCGCTACCTTACACAGCGGCTGGCTGGGAGAAACTCGGGTAGATGCTGTAGGGGAGACTGCAATGTTCGGTAGAGGCTTGCGCTCGACTGATTTAGGCCGTCGTCGTCGCCTCTGGCGGGGCTTCCACGACCACCTCCACTTCGGCACCCTTCTTGAGGCGTACCGGGTCGCCATTCTGGTCGGTCAGGGTATTCTCGATCCGAATCTCCCGGTATAAGTCGTCGGCGCCGTCGATGGCGATCTGCGCTTTCTCCGGATCGCCCGGGGTTAGAGGCTTAATGATTTTCTCGACAGTGGCAGGCAGAGTAATGCTGGGTTTTGCGCTCATACAGACCTCCTGGCTTAATCATCCGTAAATACCGCGAAGACGTACACGCTGCTCGGGGAACGCGGCGTTTCGCGGGATCAATGCTCCCCATCGGGTGAAAATCCATTTTGTCTTAAGTAGTCTTAAGTAGTATGTAAAGTGGCATCTCGCTTGGAATTTATCCCTCAGTGCCGGTGGATGGCATTTTCGTTACCGACCGGCGAATCCTGTTCGTCACATCCACTGCTGTATCGCGCACCGATTCGCGAGTCTCGGCGCCAGACGCGGGGGCTAGCAGAATTCCCAGTCCTGCTCCGACTCCCACCCCCAGCAAGAACCCGGTGACTCTCGAAGCCCAGTAGCTTTTGCCCTGAATCGCGGCGGCAGCATCTTCAAGCCGATCCACCGCGTCTTCGTATTTGCTGGCCACGGCGTCGCTTACATCGTCGTACCTGCTGGCGGCCTTGTCCGTCAGGTCATCCACGGTGTCCTTTATTTGGCTTCCAACTGCGGCCCGCACTTTGGGTTCGGTGAACAGAAGGCCAACTTTCGCAGCGAGGCGCACCCAGTCCTTGACAGTGTTCTTGCTCCTCGAATTAATTCCAATGTTTCGCATAATAATTTCCCTTTCCGCGCAATGCGCAAAGGTCGACTGTAATCGGTCGGCGAAGTTCCGACCATAGGAAGATTCGTGTAGAGCGACGAGATGAGATGTGTAGGTCGGTCTTGACTGCGAGTAAGTGTTCTGCGCAGAGTTAGAGTTCCGCGCAGCAGCACAATCCGTCGCTCAGCCGGACTAATATACAGGATTCCCTGCATTGTCCAGCACGCGGCTCTGCCCTAACTTCGAGGCTAGTGAACGGCTGGAAAGAATGCTTGTACCCGACAATCGCTCGATTACAACCATTGACACGTCTGGTGCCGTCCCCGCCGGCGTTCCATCCGAGATCGAGTTTGCGCCTCGGGTCGCCCGTGGGTTTTTCAAAGCCTCACGGCTGCTGTGGGTAGACGATTCAAAAACATTACTCTCACTTTACAAGTCGATCTTCGAGAACCTGGGATTCGAAGTGCTGGCAACTTCATCTCCTGCGGAAGCCCTGAATCACGCTTCGTTGGCAACCACCGATGTAGCCATTCTGGACTACGAAATGCCTGAAATGGATGGAGGGCAACTGGCGTACTTGATCAAAGCTTTGCATCCCACGCTGCCAGTAATTCTGTACTCGGGATGCATTGACATAAATGCTCTTCATTGTGGTAGCCATTCGGTGGACGCATTCTGCGCGAAGAGCGCTCCACGAGAAGAATTACTCGCAGCCATCGAGCGCCTCTTGCCGAAACCCTGCAAATCTCAAGGCAGGGAGTATCAAATCCAGACGATCTAAGCGATCCACCTGATGCAAGAACGAATCGCGTCGCGCTAGTTTGGGACCAAGTCAAAGGCGGGATGGTGATGCGGCACAGGTTTTTGCCGTTTCCCTGTCTTAGATTGGTCCGAAGCGGAACGGCGTCAGGACGGATCACGCATTCCTACTCCGCCTAAATTTCACAGTTCCAACCGGCAGGGGAAACGGCGAGGACCGATCCGTTATCACACCCCACTGCAATATCCGAAAATAAGGAAAGGGTTACGATGACCGGCACCTTTCACTTCTTCCCTGTGTGCAAGTGAAAAGTGCCGGGAATTCGGGGCGCCGATTCTTAACCTAGCGTGCTCTGCCGCCTCCCCGAGGCGCTGCCATTCTCTGCTGCATCTGCATCTGCTGCTGCTGGTGCCTCTGTTGTAGTTGTTGTGTCTGCTGTTGGTGACGCTGCTCTACCTGTTGCCTGGCCGCGTCATTATTCTGTTTTGCCACCTTTTGATCTTCTTTCTCCTGCTGCTTGGCGACTTTTTGCCGTTCTTTTTCCTGCTGCGCGTAGAGCTTGTTCTGTTGCTGCTGATACTTCTTGTCCAGCTTTGCGTCCCCGGTATTGGGCGCGGCTGGTCGTTCTGCCGGCGGCAGGTCGCGAACATGGGTCGCCGGGTTGGCTCGACCAGCATTGTTTTCTCCGCGCGCCGCATTTCCCCCGCGATTGGCCGGAGGCGTATAGGCTCCACCTGCTTCTCTCGCGGCTACCGCGCCTGGACCTTTGAAATCACCGGCTTTGCCCGTAGCTGCGATGGCCGGCTTGCCATGATTCTCCGAGGCGCGCTGCTGCGGATCGGCATGGGCCTGCTGGGCATGCTGGGTTTGAGCTGCGACCGGCGCGATATGTCGATCATGCGCCGCCGCCTCTTGCTCGGCGGTCGGACGCGCTGTAATTCCCCCCTCGCCTCCGTTGTAACTGACATGATTGGTCGTGTTCTCATGGACCGTCGCGTTGTAAACATTGTGAATGTTGGTCACGTTCACATTGCTCACCGCACGGTTGTAGAAGAAGTGTCCGTTGTCCCAGCGGCCACCTTCAAAGCCCACGCCGAAGTAACCAAAACCGTAATTGATCCCGCCGTAAAAACCCACTACCGGACCCCAGTACCCATCGTAGAAAGCAAATCCGCTACCGCCCCATCCCCAGTAGCCAGGGGTCCAAAGGAAACCCACCTCGGGAGGAAATATCCAGGTGCCCGGGACCCAGTAATAATCGTCGAAATCATCTCCCCAGGCCCAATACCCTGGGGTCCAGATGTAGCCGTCTCCGGGGCACACTGGTTGCTCATAGATCGGCAGTGGGGGCGGTGCAAACGCTACGGTTATCCCAATAGCGGCGAATGATGATGCCGTCATGCACAGGACGACCAGTCCGAACAAAAACGTACGAATGAAACGAATTTGCATGGTGATTCCTCTGGCGCAATCATCCCTCGGTTGCCCGGTCTTGCTCTGCTGCTGCGGGTTTCGTGGATTGAGAGGCGAGATTGAAAATGCGTAGTGATTCTGAAATCATGTTGCGTTATTCCGTCAGGCAATACGAGCCGCAGGTTCCCTACCTTGGGCCCCGACGTCACAGCCAGGGTGTCCGCACTGGCAGGCAATCTCCGTCAAATCGGCAGCCTCCTTGCAGGACTGGCTACAATATTTGCTGTCTTCGTTGGTGGAACATCCGCAGGCAGGATGCGCGCATTTTTCAGTGCTCATGAAATCCTCCAGGTCTTTTTTAATTCTTCAAGTTAATTTTTCAAGTCTTTTAGACCGTACTCCGGCGGCCGCCCAGCAAATCAATGAGCAGAACGACAACTGCGACTACCAGCAGTAAGTGAATCAGACTGCCTGCCACGTGAAGGCCAAAGCCCACGAGCCACAGAACCATAAGAATCGCCACAATCATCCATGCCAGTCGCATATTATTCTCCTTTTGCGAAACAAGCCGCACACCAGTGCGCGCATTGAAGTTAATGGCCCGCGACCCAATCGCCAATCCAACCGGGTTTGTAGTCAGCCCGGTAAAACACTGTATGTCAGAGGATGCCAGGGGATTGGCCCGTTAGCGGCAAAGGGGGTGCGTTCCAGAAGAATCATGTCACGCCAAAATCGATGCTCACATAGTGCTGATTCTGATGTAGCGCCGGATGTCTGGGAGTGAGGTTAAAAGCACATATCCGGCAAACAGTAGGGTACCTGCACCTACTATAGTCGTGAACGCTGACGCTGCTTTCTTCATAAGATCCCCTTGAACTTCATCGCCAGCGTATGTTTAGACAGCCCAATTCGCCATCGGGTAGTGCATTGACTAGCATTCGGAGAACCCTGTAGAGCCACCGGCTAGGCCCATTTCTTCTCGACGCCGGAATCATCATCGTCGCGGGGATCATCGATCTGCGGCGGACGCTCTCCTGCGGGATCGATTCGTGGCGGTACTGGATCCTCCTTCGTAGGATCTGGCATGGTCGGCAGATGCTCCCCGCGTTCTGGACGATCCTTAGAGGGATCCGGCTTCGGCGTAGGGTGATCCAAGGTATCGCTGGTATCGCCGACTTTTGCTTCGAGACTATCTCGCATTTCGTTTGACATAAACCCCCTTAATGCTCAGATTCGCGACCTGCAGTTTGAGGTTGCGATCTTTAGTTGCACAACGGTCCCGAAGAGTTTCCAGCGCAGAGCTGCCTCGGACTCAGGTAATCGCTCTTACTCGGACTCAAGCGGTCGTGCTCAGTCGGACTTTCGATCGGACCTTCAATCGGACTAAGGACCGGTCGCAATCACTTGCTGATGCATCGCGCTCTGCTTTCTTGCCTCAATCGATTGCTGCGCCTCGACGAGGTACACAATCGCCTGCTGAAAACTCGTCGCGACCATATCGGCTGGACCGCTCCCAACTCGTTCCCGCGCCTTTGCGACTCCGCCCTTGAAGCCCCACAACCCCAGGATCATCTTCAGTTGTGGATGCCGCTGCCGCAATAACTTGCAAAGCGAGCGAGCTTGACCCACGGCAAATGGAGGAAGTGCGGAGACCACCGCAATTTCGGCCGCGTTTACTGCCGCTTCATCCACCAGGGTCCCGCTGAGCGCATTTGGCAATCGACGCACACTGCAGCCCAGTCGCTTGAGCAATTGTTCGAACATCATTGCCACCAGTTCATCGGCTTCATCACCAGCCGAGATACAAACGACTCGCAGCCCTGAGAGAACGGCCTGGCCGGCATCCCTCCCGTTCAATTTATCGCCATTGAACATGAAGGGCATGCCAACGGGCCGTTCCCCTACTTCTTCAATTAATTCCCGAGTGCTTTGACTGATAAACGTTGCGATTCCTGGCCCCAACATATCCAGATGGCGGTCCTGCTCCGCCAGCATGAGTGCTGGTATGAGAATCGAATCGTAAAAATCACCAACCGGCTTTTCTCGCAATTCTGACTCCGCGATAGCTCTGGCCTCTTCTTGATCGAGCGCTAATAGTCGCTGGTAAAAGTGCTCTTCCACCGGAAGAACCGGTTCGTCGCCGAGAAGAATTTCGAGGAAGGTCAACTGGGGCACGTATCGTCCCATTAAGATCAAACACACCGTGAGTGGAGTGGACAACATCAAACCCACTGGTCCCCATAGAGTCGCCCAGAACACAGCGGCCACAAGAATCGCAAGTGAGGAAATTCCCGTGTGGGCCCCGTACAACCTCGGTTCGACAACATTCGCAACGACAATCTCCAACATGACAAACACGCCGAAGATCAACCCCGCCTGTTGCCAACCGGGAAAGACGGCCAATGCCATGCCCATCGGGAATGCCGCAGCGATGGGTGTGCCGACGTAGGGAACAAAACGTAAGATGCCACTGAGGACGCCCCAGAGCAAGGCATGCGGTATGCCGATCAGGTAAGTGGCGCATCCGAAGGCCGCGCCATACGTGATATTGACCAGGGATTGCAGAAGAAGATAACGGCTTAGGCGTCGCGACGCGTCGTCCAGGGCCTGGGTGACGATATGGAGTTGCCGTTGGCCAGCAAGCCGGATCACGCGATTGCGTAGATCCTCGCGTTTGACCAGCATAAAGAGCGTGAACACAACGACCAGGGCAGACGTCTCAAACACGCCTGTGAGTGGTCCGATAACCGCCCGGAGATATTGATTTGCGTTGGAAGGAGGCTGAGCGACCTGAACTGCGATGGGACGGCTGCGCGATGTCGTTGTTTTCTTGTCCGCAGCGGCCTGCGAAGCGGCAGATAACTCAGCGCCCAGCGCGTTGACCGTATTTGTAGCATTCTTCAAACGGCTGCCGTCAGGGATACGCAGAGACTCAATCTTGTCGTGGATATTGTCTTCGTAACTGGGCAACTGGTCCACGATGTCCATGAGTTGACCCGTGACAATCCACCCGAGAGTGCCGATTACGGTGAATGCGAGTAACAGTACAACCAACACCGCGGGGACTCGACCCAAGCGACATTTCTGCAATCCACCGACAACCGGCGTGAACACAAAAGCCAACACCACCGCCAGAGCAAGCGGGATCAGGACTTGACGGCCAAAATACAGACCGACAATCACCACGGCAACAGCGATGAGCATCAGCAGCCGGGAAGGGTCTGCGGCTTTGTTTGGCGTGATCAAGGTCGGAGGAATCAAAACCCTGACCGGTTGGGCTGGATCCTGGGTTGAATCGCCGGGACTTGCAGTTTCGAGCGTCTACTGTCTGAGATCTTCCAAAGCGAAGCTAAGGCTTTGGCCGCTTCCTCCACTGCACGCTTCTGCACATTCGCCGCATCAATGTGGAGAGGGAGCGATACGCAATGCTTTTGCACATTTCCCGTTCTATTCTTATCCCCGCGCAGTACGGCTAAAGATTGCTCGAAGATGTTTTTCATGCGGTTGGTGGATTCGGGCTGCGCGCTCGGTGCATTGTTGTGATTCATGGGATCGCTGCCTTTCAGGATCTGGTTGATTTTCCAAACTCATTAGAAAAGATACGAGTAACCGGCACAATACAGTCGATCACTGAATCATGACGGCAATAACGCTGTGGCGAGCGTTTTGAGCGTAGGGCAAATCGCTAAGGGGCCCTCTGAAGTTCAATCAGAGAGCCCCTTAGTTGCGGTGCCACTATGGCGTAAATTGAGGCACTCAAGCAGCCGATCGCCGCTTGGGCGTTCTGACGGTCCGCTTTTCCGACTCGCTTTGTTTTTCTCCAACTTCCAGATTCAGTTGTTCCGCGATGTCATTCAGCGTCCGGTCAGCCTCTTTTTCCTCGTCGAGAGTCTCGCCGAGAAGAGTGACGGCGTTCTCGTCGCCTAATTTCGTTGCATAGGCATGCACACAGCCATAGCCGGCAATTTCGTAGTGCTCGACCCGTTGCGCCGCGGCGATCAGGGCCGCATCCTTGAGCGCCTCTTCCATTTCTTCGTCGATCACTTCACCGCCCTCCTTCACTAGGCCTTCCATAGCCTTGCATTTCTTTCCAGAGGCTTTCTCCCCCATCTGGTCGCAGATGGTCTCAATACGGCTGGCGTGATCCCGCGTTTTTTCCAGATGCTCTTCGAAAGCGGCCTTCAGTTCTTCCGATGAGGCCGCCTTCGCCATCTTCGGTAGTGCTTTGATCAGTTGTTGTTCTGCGTTATAGAGATCTTGGAGTTGTTCCAAGTACAGGTCGCGCAAAGATTCGACTTTCATATAAGCCTCCGGAGTTTTGTGTTACTTAAAGTGCATAACTGCGACTATCTGAAAAAATGAAGAGCGCCCGTGGGCTCCTTCCCACGCGCCCACGCATATCCCACATCTCAGCAACCGCGAAGCTGAGGCGAGGAGCAGGAGCCAAAACTTAGACTGGCCCCTGCTCGAGAGGTGGGAACAAGTGAAGAAAGAACTTGCATGACCTGCAGAGTAGCCCGGTCCGGCACTACGACAAATCCTGCCGATTGTGTACTTCTCCGGGGAAATCTGTGTAAGGTATGGGACTCCTGTTCCACTAAGGCACGGACCCAGCCAATCTAAGGTCTTGCAGGGATGGTTTGACCCGCCGATTCGGGCCTAAAGTCAATTTGGCAACAACAATAAATCTGAGTGCTCAGCTTGGGCACATAAATATGAAGAGGTTGACATGAAGGCAACGAAATATCTCTTGGCTATGACGACCGTGGCTCTGATGTGCGCCAGTTTAACCTGGGCAGCCGACGACAAAGCCTCCGACATCGATAAGCGTGTAGATAAGTCTGCGACGGTGCTGTCGGAGGTAATGGCAACTCCCGATCATGCCATTCCAGACGGCATTATTAATCACGCCAACTGCATTGCGGTCGTACCGTCACTGGTGAAAATCGCGGTTGGGTTCGGTGGCGAACACGGCCGGGGTGTAGCGAGTTGTCGCGTCGGGGATGGATGGAGCGCTCCGGCTCCGATTACGGTCACCGGCGGAAGTTGGGGACTTCAGCTCGGCGGCCAGGCTACAGATCTCGTACTGGTATTTATGGGCGATCACGGAATGGAGCATCTGCTTTCTGACCACTTCAAGCTGGGCGGGGACGCTTCTGCTGCCGCCGGTCCGGTGGGACGAAATGCTGCTGCCGACACCGATGCTTCCATGAATGACAAAATCTTGACGTATTCGCGTTCTCGCGGCCTCTTTGCCGGCATCGATCTCTCGGGCGCCGTGGTCTCGCAAGACAAAGATGAAACCAGGATCTTGTATGGAAAAATGGTTCCCTTCGACGCCATTCTTCGGGGTAAAGTTCCGCCGCCGAGCAGCAGTGAGCCATTTGGCGAAGCACTCAGGAAAGCTTCTGAACATGCCCGAGAGCACCGCGCCGAGAATATGAACCCACGGTAGGTCACTTCACCCAGATAGTTAAGCCCAGAACGTAACGGCCAAGCCCAGAACGGCTTGGCCGTTGCTCTTTCTATGAT
>CAVOTW010000020.1:0-21633 GCA_963699405.1 uncultured Acidobacteriaceae bacterium
AAGAACAACCACGTTAAGGAAATACAACGACTTGCAAGAGGCGGGCGGCCACCTAAGTCCTTGCTAGTCCGTACAAGCCAATACATTTACGTACCGCAATCCGTACCGCCAAAAAAGATAGGTCTAAACGGGCACTATAACGTGGACTAGCGCTGCCCCGAGCTCAGGTACTTGCGGAGGTTCTCCTTTTCCTGAGTACTCAACCTCCAGATGTGGTCAGCCGCACTCTCATCCTCGTCCACGAAGACGTGCATAACACTGACGTCCTCGTCGCATTCCAGCGCCTGCCTAATAGCATTGTCGGTCAAAGTCGTTTCGGCCGACACTTTACTCTGGCAGATACAACAGAAGGCTTGAACCGTAGCCATCGAGTCTCGCTGATAACTCCTACTGAGCTTTTTCGAGAAATTCAAACGCTACATCTTCTAACGGGCTATCGTTCCCGTTCGGGGGCGAGGACCAAAGCACGAAGATAGCGCAGAGCCACCATCATTATCAAACAGGTTGTGAGAAAAACGCGACCGAAAAAGAATGGGGCCGGGAGCGGTCCCGACAAAGAAGAGGTGCTTTCTGACAGCCCAAGAAGATCCGCGAATGCCAGTGTAGGAATCGCCAAGCCGAATCTCCCAACCATCACCGCTAAACTCGTTTTGGCACTTCAAGCGCGGTGTGTGCTTGATCCCATGCCGCATCAAGATCGCGGCGATCAAGCGCCACTAGCGCGCTCGCGGTTTCGAGGATCGCGTCCGCTTGATCCGACAGCACTTGACGGCAGGCGTCCGGAAGCCGCGGTGCCAAGCGGCAAATCACTTCGAGTTGTCGGATCAGTACAGCGGGCGTCGACGTCGAGGCTTGACGAATCTGATCGAACGCGAGTTTGGCGAGGCGCTCGATCCGCACTGGCGGCATCCACACCCGGAGCCGACTGCCAGTGTCGTACCAGTTCCCTTCGAGCGGCGGCCGCTCGGCCAGGGTGAGCAGCGCGTCGGCGAGCCAGTCGACACACGCAACGCCGGTGAAAGTATCGTTGACCGCAGGCGACAGCGCGCGGATCGCGATCTCTACCACTTGCGCGATGCCGAACTCGCTATCCTGGGTGAGCGTTCGGTGACGGCCGATGTGAACTCGCCGATCAATCGCGGCTTCGAGGGCGCCGACCTTGTCCGGCGGAACGATTGCTGCGAGCGGCTCGCCACGAAGTACGAATTGGCCCGGGCGGAACCTGAGCACAATCAGTGCGTCGGCCGCGCGCGCGGCCGCGACCAGGCCACTGTGATCGACATGCTGCAGATATCCGCTCTTCGCGCACGACACGATCGCACCAGTCTCAGCCTGGCGCAGAATCGTGGCGTCGTCGGGCACCGCGCCCGTGCCCTCTCCAGGCCCCGGCACATGTGCTCTGCCGGCCGCGACGTACAAATCGTCGACGATCGCGCCAATCATGTCGGGGTTCTGGATCGATTTCGCAACCCGATGGCTGTAGTAGACGAGGAACCCGAAGCTGAGCACGACGAGCATCCAGGCCGTGATCAGCGAGATTTGCGGGATGAACGATGACCGCGGATCCTGATGCGTGACGAGAAAGACGAGGCAGATGTACACGAACGTGCCCATGAACATGCCGATCGTGACCTGCGTGACCCAGTCCTGCAGGAACCGGTAGAGCAGGCGTGGGCCAAACAGCGTCGAGACCATCGACAGCACGAGCAGTGCGACCGAGAAAATCAGCGCAAGCACGGTCGCGACGGCGCCCATCATCGCCGACAGGATCGCGCGCGCGTCGTCGATGCTGCCCATCGTCAACCACGACGGGATGTGAATGACACCATACTTGTCGAGGATGTCCGGAATCAGGGTGATCGCGAACAGACCGACTGCGGCGAGCGAGAGCTGGAGCGGGATCCGCCACAGGTTAATGTCGCGTTGCGAACGGAGCTTAGTGGGACGCGGGGCAAGCATGATATTTGAATTTCAAATTCTCTATCTTCCCAAGAGCAATCGTTCCAGTACAGGACCTAGGGCCAAGGCAGGAAGATAGCTCAGGGCCACCATTACTATCAAACAGGTCGTGAGTAGGACCCCGAACACGAGAGAATGGGTCGGAAGAGTTCCCGATGAGGAAGGGGTATTTCTCTGACGACCAAAGAGAGCGGCAAACGCCAATGCAGGAATCGCTAAGCCGAACCTGCCAACCATCATCGCCAATGCCGTGGTGAGGTTGTAAAACGGAGTGTTGGCACTCAGACCGGCAAAACTTTGGCCGTTGTTGGCGAAGCAGGAAGTGAAGGCAAAGAGAATTCCCGTAAAGCCATGCGGGCCGGTGTTGACGGTGAGCCCGGACAGTCCCATCCTGGTGCTCACGGCAATCGCGGTGAGTGGCAGGACGACCAGCGGGGCCGCCAAAGCGTAGAGCATGATCATTTTGTTCTCCGCAGGCCCTATTTTCTTTCCCAGGTACTCAGGCGTTCGTCCAACCATCAGTCCCGCTAGAAACACGGCGATTGCAGCGGCCATGACCATGCTATAAATGCCAGTTCCCAGACCTCCGAATACAAGTTCTCCGAGCAGCATGTTTACCAGCAAAATCATACCGCCGAGCGAGGTGTAGCTGTCGTCCATCGAGTTGTTTGATCCCGTGGCCGTGTTTGATGTAACGACAGCTGTAAGGGTCGAACTACCTATGCCGAAGCGCACCTCCTTGCCTTCCATGTTCCCGCCAGACTGGAGGCGACTGTGGCGGGAATCCACGTTCGCGATGTGAGGGAAGCCCCGTTGTTCGAAGTGATGGACAGAGACCAGTCCGCAGACGAAGAGCAGCAGCATCACACCGTAGAGAAGCCATCCTTGTCGCGGCTGGCCCACCATCCTGCCAAAGGTGTTCGTGAAAGCTGCAGGCAAGAGCACGATCGCCAACATTTCGAGAAAGTTCGTCAGAGGCGTGGGGTTCTCATACGGATGTGCGCCATTTGCGTTGAAGAATCCGCCGCCATTGGTGCCGAGATTCTTGATGATCTCCAGCGCCGCTACCGGACCCTGCGGTATGACCTGACGCGTACCTTCGACGGTCGTGGCAACCGTGTACTGGTGGAAGTTCATCGGGACGCCCTGCCACGCGAGCAGCAAGGCGCCGATCAATGCTCCGGGCAACAGTACCCACAGCAGGGCACGTGCTAGATCAACCCAGAAGTTGCCGAGCGTGTCGGAGAGTTGCCTGGCAAGACCGCGAATGAAGGCTACTCCGACCGCTAGTCCCGCCGCGGCCGCCAGAAAGTTCTGCGCGCAAAGTCCTACCATCTGGCTGAAATAGCTCATTGTATTTTCGCCGGCGTAGGCCTGCCAGGTCGTCGTGGTCGAAAAGCTGATGGCCGTATTGAACGCCAGATCAGGCGATAACGGTGTCGTGTGGTACTGCGGAAAGAACCAGGGAAGAAACTGCTGCATCCTGAGAATGGCGTACAACAAGAGCGTGCCGGCGAGACCAAAGAGTACGAAACATGTCGCATACTCTCTTCCAGTCATTTCCGAATCAGGATGGACGAAAGTGATGCGATAGATAAGCCGCTCAACCGGAAGGCAGAAACGATCCAGTACAGTGCGTTGCCTGGAAAAGACCCGTTCCATGTACCCGCCCAGAGGCTTTACCAGGGCGGTGACGAGGACCACAAACAACACGTATTGAATTGCGCTGTAGAAATCCACCAACCTACCCTAAAGCAGCTCGACTGAAGCATCTCACATATCCGGATCTCGAAGCGTTGCAAGAGTTCGTCGTTCTTGAAGACACCGAGAGCAAAGAGCGTAGCACCCGCAATGAGATTATTTTTTACGCGTGTTCAGCTTGTCGAGTGCGCGCTTCAACTCTTCAAGCTTCTGTCCAGCCTCGCCGAGCTTGCCTTCCGCTGTCAGACGCTGGTAGTCGGCAAGGTCTTTGGCCGCTTCGGCGATGAGCGCGTTGAGATCCGCTGCGGGCGCGGGCGACGCCGCGGACGCGGGCGTGCTTCGCACCGGTTCCGCTGGTACTGCGGCGGCCGTCAGCGACGACGACGCCCCGCCAAAAAGGGCCGCCATCGCCGACTCGAAAGTTGGTCCGTACGCGAGCCGATCTTGCAGCGCGAGCACGACCAGACGCAACTCGGGCATCGGACTCCGCTCCGCCTGCAGATAAATCGGTTCCGCATACAACAGCGCGCGTCCGGTTGGAATCACCAGCAATGCTCCGCGCCGCACGTGCGAGCCTTGCTGATTCCACAGCGTCAATTGTCCGGAGAGCTGCGCGTTCTGATCAATTCGCGCCTCGATTTGCAGCGGTCCATCGACCAGCTTAGTCTTCGGGAAGTTGTAGACCACCGAGGTACCGTATTGTGCGCCATCGCTGCGACCGGCAATCCAGCCAATCAGATTATTCCGATTGGCCGGCGTGAATGGCAGAATCTCGACGAACTCCTCGCCGGTTTCGCCCGGCAGTTTCATCAGCACGAAGTTCGGCTGCATGGCCTGCGTTACTTGCTGACCGCCCTCACCCATGCCAACTTCGGTGGCGACCGTCCACAGATCCTCACGGTTGTAGAACGCTGCCGGGTCCGTCATGTGATACAGCCCGTAGACTTCCGCCTGCAGTTTGAGCAACAACTCGGGGTAGCGCACGTGTTTGCGCAGTCCGGGCGGCATCGTGGTGGCATCCTTGAACAGGCTCGGAAAGATGTGGCGGTAGGCTGCGATGATCGGATCATCCGGATCGAAGACGTAGAATGTGGTTGTACCGTCGTAGGCATCGACGACCACCTTGACGCTGTTGCGCATGTAGTTGATGGAATTGTCACCGAGACGATAATGGGTCGAGTACGGATAGCTGTCTGAAACCGTGAACGCATCCATGATCCAGGACAGACGGCCAGCGTCGTCGAGCACGATGTACGCATCCGGATCGTAGGTGAGGAAGGGCGCTAACGCCGCTACGCGATCGCGTATGTTGCGGCGCATCAGCAGCCGGCTATCCTTGTTCACGTCATCGCTGAATGGCAGCTTCGCGAGATCGCTTTGATCGAGTGCGATGATCATGCGGCGCAAGAAGCCTCCGAGAAGAATCCCTCCGTTGCCTTCATACGAAGTGAGGTTGTTCGTCGCGCCCTGCGGGTAGTTGAATTCCTGCTGCCGCGTCTTCACGTAGACGTCAGTATTGGTCAACTCGCCGAAATAGATCTCGGGACGCTTCACGGCTAAGCTACGAACCGTACTCTGGACCGGCATATTGCTCAAGAACAGCGTGGGCAGTCCTTCCGCCGTGAACCCATTGACCGGGTTCATGGTGATGCCGTAGCCGTGAGTGTAGATCAGTTTTTCGTTGATCCAGTTGCGGCTGCTCTCCGGAAGCTTATCGACGTTCAACTCGCGGGGCGCGAGCATCACCTGGCGAGTCGTGCCGTCGATCTCATAACGATCAATGTCGATGTCGGGGAAGTCGTAGTAAGTGCGGATTTCCTGAATCTGGCGCAGCGTGTCCTGCAGAGCATGCCAGTCCCACAGCCGGATGTTCTGAAGTGTAGCCTGATTGTTAGCCGGGTCGGCCGCTTCGACGGTCGTCTCAGCCGGAAACTCGCGCTGCGCGACTCGGTTCAATCCATAGGCCTGCCGCGTCAGATCGGTGTTGTAGACGATGTAGGGCTTCTCGCGGTTCAGTTCATTCGGTTTCACGACAAAACTACTGACGTACCATCCGATTCCTTGGACCGCGATATAACAGACTACCGCCGGCAGGACCGCAGCCACAAGCCAACGCCCCCGCTGCATCGACACGGCATTGACGGCTGCAATCACCGCGCCGACAATGAGCGCCGCACAGACGACAAGCATCCCTGTGAGCGTGATGTGCGCGTCCGTATAGGTCACACCCCCGAAGATCGTATGATCCTCGAACAATCGCTCGAACCGGCCGAGATACACACGCATCGCGAGAATCAGCAACAGAAACGCAAACGTGATCGATAGCCCGCGCCAAGGCAATGTGACTTGCCGGCTGAGACGCCCGGTGAGCATACGGCTTCCACCCGTGATGAGGACGAAGAAGGCGGCGAGCAGACAGCCAATCACGGTTAGCAAAAGCACCCAGCCAGCGATGAGTTGCCACGCCGGCAAGGTGAACAGAAAAAAGTTCAGCGCTTTGCCAAAAATCGGGTCCATGACGCCATCGGTGGAGTGAGGCGCGTACCAAAAGAGCGCGAGCGTCGGCCACTCCGCCATCATGCCGGCGCCGGTTGCAGCGGCAATAGCGAGCGACACGCCGAGCGCGATGACGCGCAGGACCGGCTCAACCGGAAGCTTCACTGGCCGTCCGCCGATTAGAATCGTGTGACCAGCGGGTAAGTCGGCGAGATGCGCCCGCTTCAGAGCCAGGAACGACCCGTACAGAATGAGAAATGTGGCCGCTGCAAAAGCCGTGAAGATTCCCCATTGAAGGCTCAGGGTTTTCCAGAACACGTCCCCGTAACTGAGCGACCTAAACCAGAGCAGGTCCACGTAATTCGACAACGCGGTCCGACTGCCGAAGAAGATGCCCGCAACGACAGCGAGAATGAGAAGGAAGCGGCGGCGACGCCGCGGCGGGTGCGTCCGCGGATGGGTCGGCGGCCAGTCAATGGACTCGGGCATTGCCCTCCCTCGTTATTAAAAGCATTTCCGTGAGCAGAGTTCCAAGAGGCGGTATTGTACCGTGCCTGAAAAAGGCGTAACCACTTGGCGGATCGTGAGCATATGGTTTTCGCCGTTTCGCCAACCACTCGTACAGGCTTCTTTCCGCAGCTTGCGGTTCCGTCAACCGCTCAACATCGTAAGACACTCGTTCGTTGCGGTCCTAGAATTCGATTCGCAAGGCGAGTTGACCAGTGCGATTTCCGAGGTCTTAATAGGGATCGCCGTTATGGCGATAGTCCGCAGCTTTTCGAGAGCCATTTGGCGCGAATCCTTGTGTTATTTTGACAAGGGGCACGTCATCATTTGGCAACCTTTACATTGAAGGTCACGGTGTTAGCCCCGCCGGCGTTCTTGATGACGAACTTGAACTGCCCGTCCTTCTCCGGCGTGACCTTAACCGAACACTTCGGTCCGGGCGAGTCGTCCTTAGCGACTTCCGCACCGGAGGAGTCGTAGACGAAAAGGTGCACGTCGGTATTCTTCGGGCCGTTCGTAGTGGCCTCGAACTCTTTCCCCGCCGTGAAAGACAGGAGGTAAGCGACCTCTCCTTTGTCCTTCATTTCGATCTTCTTGCCATTGAACGCCGCCCCCTTGCCCAGGTCGTCCGGCTTGACGTCCTGCGCGGGACACAGGGTGGCGACCGCGAACATAACTGCCAGCACTGCTATGACTAACCGAGTGATCGATTTCATTGGTGTTTCCTCCAGAGTTTTGAAATTTTGCCGTTCTTGTCGGTATCAATAAGGAGCAGCAACTGCTTGACCTCGGGCTCTCCGAGTGCCAGCTTATCCTGCGACTTCGGACTTGCTGCCTTTTGTGCGACTGCAGCACCTCGCTTGACCCAAGCTGCTCTCAACAATGCAATTACCACCATAAATCGTACATTGTTCGTTTGTCTCGACATGATTGGCTCTCATGCTTACGCCGCCCGGGCCACTGGTTTTTTCCGCGCCTGCCGTTCAGCTATTGCGTCTTCGGGAGAGCTGAGTCGGAGTCGCACCCAATAGCCGGTCGACCGAGACCTGCTCTCCTTGCATAACGCCATAAGGAATCGCGCATAAAACGCGACCGCTGCCGTGCACAGCACAATCATGACAGTGTTAACGATCATGTGAGCCTCTGAGTTCGGATACTTCGCGCTAAAGCGTCGCCCGGAATTATGATCCCAGACCATTGAGCACCAAAATTCGTGAATAGGGCATAAAAAAGTCATAACTTGTTCGTAAGGATCCTTTGTGAGCTCAGGAAGACATTTCGAGAATAACCGTCCAAGACTATCCACAGTCCTTAGAACTCGATTCGCAACGCTACCTTGCCCGTGCAATGGCCAGCGTTTTCGAGTGTCTGCACGCTCGTGAGTTTTCCGAACGTCGACGAGGTTACATCCGTCGAATGGGAAGCGTAGTTCAGGTAGTTCGGCAGGTTGGTGAAGGTGCTCCAGCTTCATGCGGGCGAGAGACCCGTGGGCAGCAGTCGAGGCAGTTGTTGACACTGTTGGTCAGCTTTCCTCCCGTGCTGCACTTGGAACCAATGAATACTTTAAACCTGCAAGATCAGTGTGGGTAGAATTCAGAGCCAGCGAAAGCGCGTCGAAGTTCACGCGCTGCACCGGGAAGACAAACTCTATAGCTAGAAGAGGCCAGCATTGTCGATGCTGCTCTTCACATGATGGGAGCTCTGGCGGATGCCTCGGTATTGCGTTGCGCTGATGGCTGGTGATAAGGCGCGCCTCTCCATGCCCCGTTATTATCATGGAATTCCGATGAGGAGACCGACGCTCACACCGATGGATTGCTGGTGGCCTCCGGCAAAACTGTAGTCGTAAGCAGGTTCGAGGAACCAGCCGAAACGGTGTTTGCCGGTCGGCCAGAACATGAAGTCTCCCGCTATCTCCCCAGAGATGGAGTTGGTCACTTTCCCGTTCTGTTTGAGATGGACCCACTCCGGACCGACGCCCACCATGAACTCTGCCTTCCGTGATATGGTCCACGGCTTCTTGAAAAGTAGGTCGGCGTCCCATTCTGTTGACTTACGAGTGTAGAAGCGCGACACGCCTGCCTCAAGCTCCAGCCAGTTCTCTATCGGTGTCACCTCCGCTGCAAGATTCGGCGCGAACGTGGCCGCTCCTCCGCTGAGGTTCCAGCTGGTTGCTGCGCCAAGCTCAACAATGGCTATGGGGTCTTTGTCTTCAACGGCCTTTTGAGGATCGCCACGGGGCGTCTTTGTGGAGGTCTGCCCGTGGGCGGGCGGACACAAAAACAGAAACAGACACGCTCCCGTGAGTATGAACTCGTATAGACGCATTGATGTCTCCGGAGTGAGTTGTGCGTTCCAGCATGCCATTATTGTCAACGAGTGCGTAATCGCCGAGTCAGTCATCGAGCAGCTGGGGGGCTGCCGCCTTTCACCGTAGTCACCGGAACAAGCACGCGAGGAACCCTGGATTGCGCCCCGCATTTTCCCGGTTAAGTAAGCGTGCACTGCACACCGGATGCTTCGGACCCCCACTGTGAGATTTACAAATGAGGGCAGTAGCGTCGACCGCACTGCCCTCACCGACGGGGGAGCGTCGCCTAAAAGTGAAACCCGAGCTGAGCCGTCAGGGAGCGCGGCGTCACGTAATGCGTTCCGCTGAAGGTCGAGAGGAAGTTATACAACGCCAGTTTGTTGGTGATGTTGATGGCGGTAAGCGTAAGACTCCATTTGTAATGGTCTCCTTTGAACAAATTATCGTCGCCCACCGAAACATCGAACAAGTTACGCGGCGCGATGCGCGGCGGATTGTGATCGTCATTTTCGGTTCCGGGCGCCGGTATTTGTAGAAGCGATGACCCGTATTGGGAGGCAGGGCAGAGGTTCGTGCCCAGACTGGAACTTAACGGAATACCCACCGGATTCCCAAGAGTGGGAAGGGTCGGGCGAACCGACCCGCAAAACAGTCCCGCTGCAGCCTGTTGATCCGCGCTTAACCCAGATGTATCCACAACCGTGTCTGTGCCCGCCGGGCCATTTGCACAGTTGCCTCCAGCGCACGGTGCTGGGCCGGCCACTAGGCCGCTATCGTACCGCCAATTGAAACCGAGCCATGGGCCGACCTTCCACGGCTGGTACTGTGTGTGAAAGGTCATGTTGAACTTTTCGTCGTGATCGATCCGGAACGGTCCAGATGCAGAGGGAACCGCGCCAGCTCCGCCGATCTGGGGCGTAAAGAAGCGGGCTGCCACACTGGAGAACACCATGAGCGCAGAGAACCCGTGAAGGTTCGGGACGCTGACGCGGCCCGCGTATCCCGGAATCTTCGACCGATCCCATTCAATCGGGAAAGTAATCGGTGTCGCGCCCAGCACGCTGAAGTCGTAAGCGTTGTGCGTGTACTTCCAGATGTATTCACCGGAAAAAACGAGATACTTCCCGAAAGCCTGCTGGAGTCCTGCATGGAATTCATTGCGCCAGCCCGGACTGAACGGGGTAATGTTCGACCCGGTGCAGAGTAGAAGCGGATTGAGCACGGGGTTGGCGCAACCTTGATTGGAGAGCACAAGGTTCTCATTAAAGGGCGTCTCCATGGTGCGCGCATATGAAACACGCAGAACCGTATTGGTACGCTTGACGTTATAAGCGACCCCCAGTCGAGGTTCGGCTTCCCGATGTGTCGTAAGTCCGTTGTAGAAATCGCCTCGCAACCCCAGATTTAAGGCCCAGTTTCCCTTGATGATATTGTCCTGAACGTAAAGAGCTAGTTCCTTAACATCGGTGTGCCCGATGAAGGTGTAAAGGCCGCTTGTCGATGTTGCGCAACCATCGTTGGGAGACGGAGTCGTACGGGTCAAATCATAGCAACCCAGAAGTGGGTTGAAGTTTCCGTTCGCAATAAACGGTGCGGGATAGAGAACGGGGTTGGTTGTCGTTGCTGTCGGGCACTGCGACGGATCGTTGATGCCGGGATTGCCAACAAAGACCGGGACGCCATTTGCGTCCAGACACGGTGAATTGAAGGTTGGATCTACAATCCCAAAAGGATCTTTTTCGTTCAGGAAGGTTTGCTCGTAAGTCGCTCCTACTTTGATGTTATTAATTCCTTTCACGTAGGACACGTCCGACCGCAGTCCCGCATTTGTGAGGGTGCGTCTCTGGCTCACCGCTTCGCTCTGCAGGCCGGGCGCTCCCAGGTCAGCGAAGGGATTAGCGCTGGGATAGTAGTTGTACCCGTCCCTCCGCACAAAAGCGCCCAAAGTGAAAACGGTGGTGGGATTGATTAGCCGAGTCCAAGAAGGGGCGATGTTAAATGTTTTGATCTGGGAACGCTGGTCGGCGGGGCCGACGACATTTCCATCGGGATCGAGGCCGCCATTAGCCACGACTACTCCATTCCACGGCGTCGCCAGTTCCGAGTCAAAAGAGTTTGGCGTCTGAAACCACGAGCGTGTAAATCCCAAGTTCACGTGAATCGAATCCTTACTTGAGAATTGATAATCCACCCGGTCGAATAGATTTTCTTCGTTGCCCTTGTCGTGCATCACGACAAACTCCGGAGGATCAAGGAAACGGCCGCTGTTTAGGCCACCGACAGAGATAAAGTTTCCCCACTTCGCTCCGCCGTAAGCCAGATCGGCTTGCAAGTTGGAGGTTCCAAACGATCCGTAAGAAGCAGTCACGCTGCCATGAGGTGTAGTTACACCCTGGCCCGAGCGCGTGGTCGCGACGATCACGACACTGGTTTTGCCACCATATTCCGCGGGCGGCGCGCCCGAGATCACTTCCATAGACTCAATCGATTCCAACGGAATCTGGTTTGAGAAGACTTTGCTTTGCTGGTCGGTGATCGGCTGGCCGTCAACAGAAAATGAATTCTCCGCGTGGTCGCCAAGACCGTGGAACAGGCCGTTGGAATCGGCAGCGATTCCAGGCGTTGAGAGCGTAACTAGGGAGCTGACAGAAGACGAGGCACTTTCCAAGGGGAGCTTGTCGAACAAGTTCTTGTCGACGTCGGTGTGGAAGGTGGGATCATTCTCCACCAAATCCCCCCCTGCCTCCACCGTTACGCTCTCGGAGGAACCGGCTACCTTAAGGCCGATCTTGACGTCCAATGGCACTACGGACCGAACCTCAACGTCCTGAGCGTAAGGAGCAAAACCCGCCCCTGTCACGCTTAAATGGTAAGGATTAAATGGGACATTAGGGACACTGAATCTCCCCGAACTGTCCGTGGTGGCGGATCGGTCGAAGTGGCTGACAGGATTGTGAACTTCGACAACGGCATTCGCAACCACGGCGCCGGATGGATCCACCACGGTGCCGCTAATGGACGCGGAGTTGGACTGAGCAACCGCATCAAGCCCAATTGCCAAACAGAAAACCACCACAAAAGTCGCGTGAAGCGACCTCTTGTAAGAAGCCAGCATGAATTCCTCCAGAAAGTCGGTCCAAAAATCAAAGGGAACGGTTCTTGGGATACGAACCTGCATAGACGACTGCAATTTGATTTTTAGACAGCAGGAGGCGGGCGAACGCTGAGTGCAAACGCTATGAAGCGCTTTTTGGCAGAGAGTGGTTCTGCTCGAAAGGTGGACACGACAACGAACGTCGTCGGGCGCGGCGTGGCGTCAGCTCTGGGGGAAGCCGAATGAGCGACGATACAGACTGTGCATTTTGCCGCTTCAGTGGGACTCGAATGGTGATGGGCAGCAAACGCTAACGCTGACCAAATAGTCAGCATCAGACAAAAAAGCGCTACCTTTCTCGAAATCGACCGCATGACGGCTACCCCATGGAAGCTTCGTTTGAATCTATACCAAAATGCCAAACAAACGCAACGAAGGAGTGCCTACCCGGGTATGTACAGAAAGTCTTCTTATGTGTTTGTGTTTGTTGGCCGGCAGTGCTAGTGGTGGTGATAGGAAAGACCCGAGTAAAAGCCCAACACGACGACGACCAGCGCCCACAGAACAATCAGTAGCAGCCGCATGATCCCCTCACTACGGCTCCCTCTCTTGTTCCGGTTCTGACTCTTCTTGAAGATCGATACCATAAGGTTACTGCGTCAAGTCTTCAAACAGGAACGCTCGAATCCACGGAGGCCTTGATACGTATGGATGCCGCAGCATTGGTTGCGGTGTCTCTGAAAGTTCAGGCTATCGATGGCTGTTCGACAGTTCCTCACTCATTTCCGAAATCTCTATGAGCGAAATGGACTGATCCTGCATTCTTGAAATTCCCGCGGCAGCGCTAGCATCTCGCCCGCATCCCGACACCGGACAGCCCACTCAACCAGGCTTCGGTACTGGTCGAACTTGGCGACGTTCCCCAACCATTCCGTGCCCGATGAGCTTGTAATCACGACCACGTTCGGCACATCGCATGGTCCAACGCAGCCGCTGATAGTCAGCTGAACTCGCTTAAGCAGTCCCCGTTTCCGCCATTCACTCTTCAGCCATTCCACCGGCACTTCGGGCAAACCACGTTCGACATTGCCGCAACAGCAGCCTCGACAGATCGTGATCTGTCCAACCACGAGGCGCTTCGTTTTCAGTGGACAATCTCGATCTTCGGTCACGGCTTGTGATCCGTTCGCAGTTCTGGAAGCCACTTAATCCAACAGGCCATACAGGTCGTCCATTTCAAAAGCTTCTGGTGATCTGCGAGAGTGCAAGAAACCTGCCACAATCAAAATCGCTAAGATCGAGAGGGCGATTAGGATTACCCAAGTTCTGACTTTCCGACGCTGGATCACCTGAGCAAATTGCATACCCACAACTCAAACTTCGCTCCAATTTCCCGACTCATCGCCCGGATACAGAACCACGGGGCAACAATCTCGTGGAATTGAGGATGAAGGCCAACTCCGAGGTCACGTGAATAAAAGCGGCTAGGAGCGGATTGAGGAAGCCAAGAGCTGCCATTCCGACTCCGATGCTGTCCACGACCAACGTACCCACAAAGTTCTGCATGATGATCCCGCGACAGCGTCGAGCAACCCGCAAAGTTTCGACCAGCTTCGACAGATCGCTTCCGATCAGGATCACGTCCGCGCTCTCCCGAGCGACATCAGTTCCCGATCCCATAGCGATGCCAACGTTGGCTTCTACCAGGGCTGGAGCGTCGTTGATTCCGTCACCGACCATCGCGACATTACGCCCTTTGCTACGCAGATGAGCCACCCGCTCTGCTTTTTGCTCGGGCAGGAGTCCTCCGACCGCTTCGTCCACTCCGAGATCGCGGCCAACCGATGAAGTTACAGCCTGCGTGTCTCCGCTCAACAGAACAGTTCTCAAGCCCATCTGGCGCATTGCCGCAACCGCATTCTTGGCTTCTGGTCGCAAAACATCAGCAATTCGGATACTTCCTAGAACTTGCCCTGCGCGAGCGACGTAGACGTCCGACACTCCGCCCGCACCGTCACTACTTACAGGCAAACCCCTTGTCATGCCGTGCGCCACGAAAAGCGACAGACTACCCACAAGGATCTCCTCCCCTTCATAACTCACCCTGACTCCTTTTCCGGGCGTGTAAGAGAATTCATCGGGTTCTACGAGCGGAATCGCAAGTTCCGTTGCCCGTGCCACAACTGCCTTGGCGAGAGGATGTTCGGATTTGCGCTCCGCAATACTGGCAGCGGTTATGATCTGCCGCTCCCCGAAGCCATTGGCTGAAACAACCTCCTGGATTTGTGGAGTACCGAAAGTTAGCGTGCCGGTCTTGTCCAAGAGCACTGTGTCCACCGCAGCCAACGCCTCCAGGTAAAGGCCGCCTTTAATGATGGCTCCCTGATGCGCCGCTCGGCCGATTGCTCCCAAAATTGCAAGAGGGGTGCCGGCCGCAATGCCGCATGCTCCGGCAACGATCACGACTGAAATGGTTGACCGGATGTTGTGAGTAAGGATGAATGTCAGAATTGCTGCGCCCAGGGCAAAGTAGACAAGGTAACCCGCCAGGCGATCGGCGGTCTTCTGAATCGGAGCCCGCGACTTCTCGGCCCGTTCGACGGCTTCAATGATTCTTCCGAACGTTGTATCGCGCCCGAGTTTTTGGGCGGCGATCTCCAATGCCCCCGATTGATTGATGGTTCCGGCATAGACGCCGTCTCCGGGTGCTTTCTCAACCGGCATGGCTTCGCCCGTAATAGCCGCTTGTTCCACAAACGATCGGCCGCCAAGCACAGTTCCGTCCACCGGGATGCGTCCACCCGGTTTCACGATGACGGTGTCTCCGACTTTGACCTGGTCCGACGCTATCTCCACTAGCTGACCATTGCGTCGGACCGTGGCGATTCTGGGAAGAAAGTCGAAAAGACTCTGGATAGCTCGCCGCCCTCTCCCAACCGTGAGCCCCTCCAATACCTCAGCGGCGAGGACGAAGGCCGTGATGACCAAGGCGGTGAAGAACTCACCAATCGCCAACGCCGCGAGAAGAGCGATCGTCATCGAGAGCTCCATCGTCATCTTGCGCTCGATGATGTTCTCGAATGCTTCTTTGAAAATGGGATATCCGCCGATGAGAGCAGCCGCGATCCCGATCACGCTGACGTGCGGAAATGGCTCCCAAAGCCGAAACCAGACCGCCGCCGCAGCCAAGGCCACAAAGCCAATGCGGAACAACTCTGCCCACTCGACTCGATGACCGTGTTCTTCGCGATCAGAGCCAGAATCATGCTCGTTTAGTTCTGGGGACTTCCGCGTCCCGCCGAGCTGCTGTGAGCTGCCTGGTAACTTTTCGATGATGGGTGAAGAGTTCATAGCGACATTCCCTCCGTGGGACGAAAGCGATATTCCAGGTAAGACTCAACCATTTCGATCACTTCATGAGCACGCACAAACTATGCCGCTCAAGGAGCGGAGCAATGAAACCGATATCACTCCGCGATCCGCGCAATGACAACAGGCAGAACGGTCAACGCTGCGATAGTGGAGAACAACACGCCACCGAACATGACAGTGGCGAATCGGCCTTGTGCTCCCGAGCTTTCCCCAAACGCCAGGGGAAGGAAGCCCACGATTGCACACAATCCAAGCAGCGAAACAGCGCGAAATTTCGCTTGAGCTCCTCTGCAGCATGCATTTCGAATGTTGCCGCACAGCGTGCGGGCCTTTGCGATTTCAGAGGCAACCAGCCAAGCCTGCACGCCAGCCAGCGCAGAAACAAGACAGAAACCTGCTACCGTGCCCTGTCCAGCGTGCATGCCCCGAACGAAAAGGGCGAGCACGCCTCCACTAAATCCCAGAAGCACAACGCTCATGACGAAGGCCATTCGCTGCCACATGATGAACTCGCGCGAAAAAAGTCATGATACATACCCCCATAGGTATAGCACAAGTTTCGGCATGATATCATTCGTTTGCGAATGAGTCATACAATCAAGAACAAACAGAAGCTGATTTTGCGGAGCAAACGCATCCGGGGGCAATTTGAGGCTCTTGAGCGAGTCCTCGACGAGGGACGCGATTGCTCGGAGGTATTGCAGATCATCAGCGCAGCGAGAGGGGCAGTCAACAGCCTGATGACTGAACTCTTGGAAGGCCACATCCGGCACCATGTGCTTGACCCGAAGCGGAAACCGAATTCGGAGCAGACACATGCGGCCGATGAGGTTATCGATATGGTGAAGACCTACCTTAGATAGCTGGACCCAGTCTGTCCGCGGTTGCTTCCATGAACGGCACGACGGTCTCGCGAGCTGAGATTGGCACTTCCCGAATACACCTGTTAACTCTTGCAGCCGGGTTATGTCATTCCGCACGCATTAATTAAGGGTCTGGTGGCCAGGGAGGAGTGACTTGAACCGGACATGACTGCTGGAGGCGCCGGATTGTTCTGAATGTCCCGTTGTATTTGCCCTAGAATGGCCGAGCCAAATCCGCGATTGCGGGCGGATGACGGGAAAACCGTAACCGACCAATTACTTCCCGCTCGCCGAGATCCTTCGGCTCGATTTTGCGAAACGGTTCGAAGGCGGTGAACTGAGTAGCCTAGGACCAGACTGTCCGAACTGGCGAGCGCTGCCGAATTGCGGAAGAGTTGCCGACCAGCCACCCAGAATCGCCGAGTACGCTCAGAACTCCACCTGCGCCCGAAACGCAATCATTCGTGGACTGCTATCGCCACCCAAACCGACGCCCAGCAAGCCGGTCGGGGGAGCAGTTGTGTAAGTGAGCGCTCCAAAGCCAGTTTGCGTGGAAGGCTTTCCCGGAATACCGGCCAGCACCATGCTTGGCAATCCGAAGTTCGGGTGGTTGAAGACATTGAAAAATTGGCCCTCAAACCGAAGCTTCGCATGCTCGGTCAAAGGAAGCCACTTTGTCAGGTAGAAGTCGCTCCAGATGAAATCGGGACCGCGCAGCGAATTGCGGCCGAGGTTTCCGAATTGGCAATGCTGCGGGTCGTCGCCGCTTGAGCACTGCCCTGTACTCGGATCAACGGCTGATACAAAAGTATCGGGATTCAACCACTGAATGGTGCCCGGCTGGGTCATGCCGGGGACGGGATGATGCGCATAGAGTGGGACGCCGGGAACGACACTGGCGAACTGCGGCCCGCTGCCCTGCACAATGCCGTTCCCGTTCGCCGAATAGGGCGTGCTCAGAACCGAGAATGGAACTCCGCTGTGCCAAAACGCTGTTCCAGAAATCTGCCATCCGTTGAGCGCGTAGCCCAGAGAATGACTACGCACTCTAATCGGCAACTGATACACATACTGCGCGTTGAGATTGTGCCGGATGTCGTAGTCGCAAGGACCATAATCGCGGGCCAGGTCTCCCGGCAGAGGCGAAAGAATCCCTCCCGCAGAGAACGGCAGGAACCCTCCGTTCGAGACCGTATCCATACAACGGCTCCAGGTGTAGTTGATCTGTCCTTGCAAACCATGGCCGAGTCGCTTCATCGCGGTCAGTTGAAGACCGTTGTAGTGGCTGTTCGCACCGGTGGATAATTGTGTCACCCCGGCGAATCGCGCATCAGTAGGCTGCAGAAAGGGAAATGGTGCAAAACAGCCCTGACACACGGTTTGGTAACCGTTGACTTGTGTTGAGTAGGGCTGGTTCACGGCGCGCGTCCCGACATATTGTGCGTGTAAGCTAGCCGTCGTTCCGAATTGATGTTCGATTCCCAGGCTCCACTCCATGAAATACGGCGCATGGAGTTTGCCATCTGGAATGGCTGTGATCGCCACCGGTGGAAGAGAAGGCTGGCCTTGGGGGAATCCCAAAGTAAAAGTCTGATTGGCGGCGACGATTGCGCCGACTGCGCTGTTGGGCGCTCCCGGCGCTATGGCTGTGCCGCCCACGCTACCCAGCACTCCTCCCTGAAACGTCTTGTCGTAGGGAGGATTCGTGCCGATCAGGTCGGCCACCGTGCCCGGCAAGATATCGCTGAAAATCCCGAAGCCAGTGCGGAGCACGGATTTCGGCTCGAACTGCCACGCAATCGCCGTTCGCGGCTGCAGAATAGCCACCGGTGTGGACGAGAACAGATGGCCGAGATGAGTTTGAATGACGGTGATCAGCGGCTGATTGTCATGGGGGATGGAACTGAATGAGCCGCGAAGACGGCCGACCTGATCATGGGGATTCAGGGGATTGGAGTTGAAGGTGTCGCGCACACCGAACGTCCAAGTCAGCGCACGAGTCACTTTCCAGGTGTCTTGCGCGTAGACATCGAGATTGAGAAAGTTGAAGGGCGCGTTTAGGTTCGACGGAAACGTCTCCGACGCGGTATTCGCTACTCCATCGATAAATTGCTGCAAATTCGCGTAGGTCACGGTGGGAACCGTACCTTCTCCGAAGTCGTAGTCGTTCAGGCGGAAGATGCGGACATTCGTTCCGAACCGTAGTTCGTGAGCGCCGCGGCTCCAGGCGAGGTTGTCATTGATGAAGAACCGGGATGCGCGCCTGCCTTGTACCCAAGTGTTGTCAAGCCCTCCAACGGGCGTGAAGGCATTCGCGCCGCTCCCCTGCAATACGATCGGGAAAGCCGAAAGGGTCTTCTGAAGGTTGCTCGGCCCAAACAAGCTTTCATACCAGGAGAATGCCGGGTTGAAGTAGTTCACCAGGTTCTGCGTGAAAACGTGCGTGTGTCCCGCGGCGAACGAATAAAGAGGCTGCTGCGAGAGTGCATTGAACACCGGGTTGATGGGATCCGTGTACGCGGCTTGCAGCCCAGTGTCCGACTGAAAACGAAACCATGCCGTATCTTTCTGGTTGACGTTGTAGTCGAGACGGACGGTCTGGACCTGCTCGTGGTCGTCGCTGGAGTGCGAGATGCTCTGCCGATTGGCGCAACCATCCCCGGCGGCGCCAAGCGGGCAGCCAAGTATCGCCGTGGGTGTGCCGCTGGCATTTCCGTAGAGGGAGAACATCTGTTGATAGAACAAACAGTTCTCATTCGGGTTGGACCCGCAGCCGGTCGTTTGCCCCCCAGAAAGTTGCTGCAAGACGTATGCTTGGAACACCGTACTGGGAACGATCGTCGGGGTGACGATGGGCAGTGCGATCCGCACCCATTCACTATCAAAGAAGAAGAACAGTTTGTCGTGCACGATCGGCCCACCGACACTGCCTCCAAAATGGTTCACGGTCGCTCCCGGCTTGTGGTTTCCCGGCGTCGCGTTGGTAAAGTAGTCGGCTGCATTCAGCAACGCACCATTCCACAGCTCATAGAGATTTCCGTGAAACTGATTGGTGCCGGACTTGGTGACGTAGTTGACCTGGGATGCTCCATACCGTCCCTGATCCACGGAATAAGAAAGAGTGTTGACAGTCACTTCTGAGATCGAATTCAATCCCAGGACAAGGTTGGTGGAGAGGCCGCTATTGAGATTCGTCAGCGGGTCGTTCGTTTCCAGCCCGTCGACGATGTAGCCGTTGGAGAGCGCCGGCAGTCCGTTGAATTCCACGTTGCCATATCCGTTTGTGCCGCCAACGAAATCGTTGCCGCTGCCGGCTGTGTTGATGAGTGCTCCGGGCGAAAACTGCAGCGGATAGGTGAGGTCACCGCCTGGATTCGGAAGGTCCTCCAGCGCCGAAGTATTCAGAGTTGTGGATGTGTTTGCGTTCTCCGGGTTGATAAGTGGAGCCTCGCTATTCACCTCAACTGTCTCATTTGATCGGGCCACTCTAAGCGTGAAATCCACTGTTTGCTTCTGGCCTAGGCCCGAAATGACATTGTCATTTTGCTGCGGCTCGAAGCCCTGCGCTTCCGCTTTGACCGAGTAGGTCCCAGGCTTTAATTGGGGGAAGTTGAACCGGCCAGCGTCATCGGTCTTCGCGCTACGCCTCAGTCCAGTCTCAAGGTTGGTGATCGACACTGTCACACCCGGCACAACCGCGTTTGTTGTATCCCGAACCTGGCCAACGATGGCGCTCGTCGTTTCGCCTTGTGCCAGCGCTTCCACCGGGAGGAGACCCGCCACGGTCAACACAAGAAAAGCAAAGCAAGTCGGCCGCGCCATAAATTCCTTACCCATTCGCCTTAAAGCGAAATGTTTCCCCGCTTCGATTATTAACCAGAGATGATTCAACGTAGTTAACCATAGTTAATATAAATAGGCAAGGACAGCAGAGAGAAATGGGCTATGCCTGCGCAAGCAGGCAGACTCCGATCGCTTGCAAAGAGAGTTCGGCGACAGCTTCGTGCCTCTCGTCATGGATATAACGGACGCCGAGGCCGTACATCAAGCTGCCCAGAAGGTCGGCTCGATGATAGGCGACAGGAATCTGGTTGGCCTGGTGAACAATGCGGGAATTGTGGTGAGTGGACCACTGCTTTATGTGAGGCCCAGCGACTACAAGCGGCAGTTGGAAGTCAACATGATCTCCCCGCTTGTCGTAATCCAAGCCTTCGCTCCTCTTTTGGGAACGGATAAGAAGCGCCAGGGGCCCGCCGGGCGCATCGTGAACATCAGCTCTAGCGGGGCAAAAATTCCTATCCCCCTTATCGGTGCTTATAGTTCGTCCAAGTGTGGTCTCGAAGGAATGTCGGACGCGCTGCGGATAGAACTGATGTTATTTGGCATCGACGTCGTGATGATTGAACCGGGCACTGTGAACACGTCATGACGACAAGGGCGAAAAAGAAGATCTGAGTGAGTTCAAGCAGACCGAGTATTGGGAGGCGGTGCAGAACTTCCAGAAGTGGATCGTCAACGAAGCACGCACTAATGGCCTACGCCCGGAGCGTCTGGGCGAAGCCGTCCATCTGGCACTGAGCACGGCAAAACCTAAAGCACGCTACGCGATCATTCCGCAACGTTTCAAGAACTGGACCCTGCTCAGACTCCTTCCTGTGAGGATGTTCGACAACTTTATCGCAAAGCAAATGGGACTCAAAAAGCCGAAACCAGCCTCTAACGGCCGGTTCTCACATCTCATGACAAGGGGAACTGAATGAATGCCAGACCAACGTTTAGGAGGACTGATTGGAATGACCGTTCTCAATCGCTCTGTTTACTCCTGGCGAATGTCGACGATAGATCTTCAGATTTTGATGGACATGGCCTTTGCAATTCTCTTGAAGCCGTCCGCAGTGATCCGGAAAGCTCCTCTGCGAAACGCTAAGCCCCAATTCTTGTTCCCTTGGGTAAATGTCAGTTCTTTCAGTAGCGGCCGGACGGGCGCCTGTCTACTCTTGAAAAACTTCGTCCGGCGGCGATATGGACGAAAGCCCGCAGACTGCTCAGCTTCGTAGGGAAATTCGTCAAGGATGCGTCCGGCAGCGGTGAAAGCCTGAAGGACAGGTCCGCTTCCCATCAATTCGCGTGGCGAGTAGAAGACGATGAGGTCGCCGGCCTTCAATCGGCGCACCAAAACCTCCTTACCGTGGCCCAGTTGGCAGAAGCCGCCTTGAACGGCACCGAGCACATGGTCGTGGCTTGCGACCCCAACCCAATGGCTTTTGTGTGTCCCCTTTGCGAGTGCCAATTCGAACCTCCATCAAGGTTGAAGAACTTATTACTCGCCT
>CAVOTW010000021.1:0-111888 GCA_963699405.1 uncultured Acidobacteriaceae bacterium
AAAAGGACGCCAGCGGAACAAACGATAACATGCCGACCATCTTTCGCACCCTTACCAGAGGGAAGATGCCACCCCTCAGCGATAATGAACTGATCGGCAATGGTTTCTGTAGAGCTGCGGGGTATTGTCCACGTTTCCATGGGTCGCTTTGTCGATTAAATCTTCATGATCAGGGAAAAGCTCCATGAATACAGAGCGATCGACCAGCTTGTCTTGGATGAGTTGGCTGCGGATCGCCGTAATAGCCATCGTTATAGTCAACGTGGAGCTCAATAGCTAAGGTGCGCTGAACCTCAACCTTATTGTCTTTGGCGAAGACCTTCAGTATGCCATCTCCGAGCATACATGCGTCTTTCATGAGCGCCGCGGTCTTTTCGTATGCTTTGGTGCGATATAGTTCGCCCTGGATGAACTGATTGCATTCTTTGGCCAAGAGTCTTTCACGATAATTGCCTGCATCAGTCAAAAATACGGGCTTCGGCCTATCCTGGGTAATTCGAGACACAAGCGTATCAGTGCATGAATAGCAGACGTTTGCGGTCGGACGCACCGATCGGGAGTTGATTGGAGTTATCCATCGTCGCGTTGGATGCGAGGAAATTGTAAAGGGGCTTACCGCTAATACATTCTTGAAAACACGCTCGATTGGCGAACCCTCATTTGATCTTGGCGCTTGAGAAATGCATTAGTGCCTAGGAGCTGTGTCACCAAGTCTTCAAGGGTTTCAGCTAGCCACCACTTGAAGGCTCTAGGCGTGTCTTTGGTCTTCTTTGAACGAGGATCAATCACCCGCTCTTTGATCGCTCCTGTGTCATATGGCTCCAGAAACCTTTTCATAGGACATTATGCAATTTCCTCATCGGGCGCTTTAGGCTCTGGGAATAGTTGATCAACCAATTCAAGATCGCTGAGCACTGTTCGCCAGTCATGGCCTGCTGCTGCCGTTCGGCGGCTGGGTCCTGATCCATGGCGTGACCGAATTATTCCCGTGACACTGGCGGGCGCGGCAGGGTTTCGCATCGGCTGGGCGGTGGCCTTCCCCGGCGCCAAATCACGGCTGATGGCGGCCGCCGATGCCGGCCGCGCCGCCGCCACCGTCATGGTGGGCGTGCTGATCATGCTGGCCTTTGCCGGTCTGCTGGAAGGATTCGGTCGCCAGCTCATTCTCGATACGCGCTGGCGCTATGCCGTCGCCCTGGCCACCGCCCTGTTCTGGGGAATTTATTTCTATCGCCACCGCGGGGTCCGATGAGCGCGGCAGGGCTGGAACGCGAACTGATCACGCCTGAAGGTGTCGATCTCAGGCTGCAACTGGGCGATGGCGGCGAGCGGGTATCGGCTTTCTTTCTGGATGTGATTGTCATGACCGTCGCGCTGATCCTGCTCGGCCGGCAGTTGCTGGCACTGGGCCTAGCCACCGGCTTTGCCGCCCGCGCCACGATGGGCACGATCTGGCTGCTCAGGGATTCTTCCTGCTGCGCAATTTCTATTTCATGGCCTTCGAGCTGACGCCCCGCGCCGCCACGCCGGGCAAGCGGCTGATCGGCCTGCGAGTAGCGATGCGCGACGGCAGTCCTTTGACCGCCAACGCCGTCTTCGCCCGCAATGCGCTGCGCGAACTGGAGATTTTTCTACCTTTGTCCTTCATGGTGGCGAACACCACGGATATCGATGCCGCGATCGGAATTGTGGGGACGATCTGGTGCGGCGTGTTCGTCTTCTTTCCGCTGTTCAATCGCGACCGTCTCAGGCTGGGCGACCTGATCGCCGGCACCTGGGTGGTAGTGGCGCCAAAGCGGATATTGAATGCCGATCTCAGTAGCGCGGTCTCGTCGGCGCCGATCATCTTCACCAGCAAGGCGCTGGACGCCTATGGCATCAAGGAACTGAACATTCTGGAAGACGTGCTGCGGCGAAAAGACAGCGCCACCATGGCGGCGGTGGCGCTGCGCATCCACGCCAAGACCGGCTTTTCCAGCGCGGTAACGGATCAGGATTTCCTTTCAGCCTATTTCATCGCTTTGCGCGGCAGGCTGGAAACCAAGCTCCTGTTCGGCAAGCGCCGCCGCGACAAGCATGACACGGCCTGACCAAGAGCATTTTCGCGTTTCTTTCAATCGCGAAAATGCTCTATCCTTTTTTGGTCGCGGTTCCGAACGGAGTTGCCTAGCAACAGCGTATGGCAACCGCTACACACTTTTCCTGGAACCGCTCTAGTCGAACGCCGATACCAATTGGCTAGGCAAGGCGCCCTCCTTCACCAAGCGCAACTCGACATAGAGCGAGGCAACGCCAACCGCGCCAATTGTCGACGTGGCGACTTCCACGATCCATCGGAGCAACTGGAAAGGGACATTCTGAACCGAATTGATCGCGAGAAAGGAAATTCCAAACAGCGGCAGCAGTGCGAATTGGATGAGGCTGGCGACGATGACGTACATCAGGACCAGACCCAGGATGCTCCAACGGTGCCCCTTGGTCAGTGCGCGGCTGCGCCCGACGACTCCGAAATACCTGATTTCTCGATGACGCGCACCGGCACGACCACCGACCAGGCCAGCCCCAGCATGACGCCGGGAACGATCAGCAGAATGAACCCGAGCATCATGCCCAATAAAATAGTAATCAGGAAAGGGAGAAAAAATATCTGAACCCAGTTCGCAGGCAGTCCGCGAAGGTGGAGCGGCCGTCATTCAGCCAGGTGACGGTGCCCTCCACCAGAGCAATACGTAATGTTGTTGCCGCTCTTGCTTTTGGTTCGGTTGGCGTATTGTTTGTGGACTACCTTCTCGAAGATGGCTTCGTCGGTCGTGCCAGTCGGCGTACTGCCAGAAATGCCTGCATTGGCGAAGACGATGTCAAGTTTGCCAAAGTCTTTGGCGAGTTCAGCGAAAAGCTTCTTGCGGTCCTCCGCCACCGTAACGTCGGCGCGATAGCCGTGCGCCTTCGATCCCAGCTCGGCGACCGCTTCATCCAGTGTCTGTTGATCGCGACCCGTAATTGCGACTTCCGTCCCTTCTGCAACGAAAAGGCGGGCAGTGGCCAGGCCGATGCCGCTGTTTCCGCCGGTGATGAGAGCCTTCTTGCCTGCGAGTTTCATGATTTCCTCCTGGACGGCTGGACCGTTAACTACGACGACCGCAATTCAGTTAAGTCCGCCTCTGCAACATTCACATTAGGAAACGGACGAATTGTATTGTCGTCTGCCTGCCTGCTTGCTGGCCTTTTTTGTTGTACTGATTTCGGTCATGGTAGCCACCTTTTGAACAGGTTGGGATTTCTAGGTGTGAGTGATGAGCCAACAGTTCAATGTCAGCCCTGACAACCTCTGGATGGCGATGGATTATACGCCGACATCGAAGACTGTTGTTAACAGGTTCCGCCCCACCATAAACGACGCGAGATGCCGCTGGTGTTAACATTCTTTGCCTGTTGTCTTTAGCGGCGGACTTTTCTTTAGAGGTCGGAGGGAAACAACAATGCAGAAGAAGAGTATTAACGCTCTCCTGGTTGTCCTCAGTGTACTGTTCGTGTGCAACGGTTCGATGTTCGCTCAGGTGTCCCAGGCAGCAGCGCCAGACGTTGCGGACGCCGATGCGCAACCGCATAGCCTTTCAGACCAAGACATCGAGATGATGCGGGCGGACATCCGCGCACAGCGGAAGCAGATCGTGGCGCAAAACATGAACCTCACCCCGGACGAGGCAACGAAATTCTGGCCGATCTTTGAGCAGTATAGAAAAGAAGCGATCAAACCGAATGACGAACGCTGGGCGGTGATCAAGGATTATGCGGCGAACCATAGCACCATGACCGATGCGCAGGCCTACAACTACATCAAGAGGTGGGCGGCGGTTGACGAGGAACTGATCGGATTGCGATTGCGGTATGTTGCGGTGTTTGAGAAGGTCATCTCGCCGAAGAAGACTGCGTTGTGGTACCAGATCGATCGCCGTATCGATCTTCTGATCAACTTGCAGTTGTCCTCGCAGATTCCAATGGACGGGACCAGCAAGTAAGCCGACGGGAAAGCCTGTTCTGCCTTCATCTGATCCGCGCTTGGAGGCTTGAAATCTGATGGTCGGAATCCTGGTGCATGGAAATAACCACTTCATTTTGACCGGGCCCCCACCTGACGAGACCACGGCATTGGCGTTGGTGCGGCACTGGTCAATTATCCAAATTGGCGAGGCAAAATCGTCGTCTTTCGGGCAGTGGGAGATTAAGTCAAAAGAGTTTCGAGAGAACCTGGAATGGGCGGTAATCGTCCCGGGCGAGCGTGAAGTTTCTCCGGGAGTGGCTCAATTGCTTGGAGAACTGTCCGCTCGCGGCGTCGCCATCCGGAGGTTGGCTAGGGGTTGACGGTGGATATGAGCACGCATCGCAGCTGACGAAACCGCGGGCGATTTCGCTCATTGAGCGAGATGACGGGTGCGAGCGCGATATTACAGCAACTGACAATTATTCAGTTCCGATTCGCCGGGCGTTGGTCAGGAGTTGGAATCAATTAAGACTCCGCCTTGTTTTCGTCAATTGCCGTGGAATCCCACCCTAACGTCGCAAACGGCGCGACGTTTAGGATGGGGCACCCATTGGCCCGTGGAAGTGCGACCTCCTACAACAAAAACAAAAGCTAGTTTTTTCAGAACCTTTCCTATCGCTCCGAGAATCGAACGCTGGCGCCGGGACTCTTAATACTCAGTCCAGGCGATCCTCACTGGGCACGCTGGGCACGCTGGATTTGGAAAGCGCGGTTGGCTAAGTGGTGGTGGCGGGGCGGACGGTTCTTCGATAGCGCCACAGGACCAACGCCAAGCCGGAACTGAGCAACAACATGGTCGAGGGCTCGGGAGACGTCCCGCCTTTATGACGTTTGTGACAGCGCTCTTCCGATAATGTATCACCGGGTTTGCAGAGTCCGGACGGAAGGGGCAGGCCGATTGGAACCATGGGGAAAATGAAGCCGCCGCCGGTGAAGTTCTGGGGCGGATTGATCGCGCCGACGGGCAAGTCGGGCGGGGCGAGCAGGGGCCGCATCGGGAAAGCCGGCGAGGCGTCTGCAACCGCTACGGGTTGGTCCATCACATCTTCTTCAGGCTCTTCCTCGGAAATCTCGGGCTTGGCGGTATCGGAAATCTGGTTGCCGCAACGGGCACGTGCCGTAATGTTGCCGTCGGTCAACAACAGTTCACCGGGGAGCAGGCGAATCTTCTTGCGCGTCCAGAAGACGGTGTCACGAATGCGATAGGAAAGGTACACTTCGCGGGCTTCGGCGTTGCGGATCAGGCGGGCATTTTGAAAGTCAAAGTGGGAGAAGTGGCGGCGGACTACGTAGTCACTGGCCGCCGCATGCCTGAGGTCGTTGGGATCTTTGACGCCTCCGGGCACGACGGAATAGGGATAAACGCCGGGAATTCGCGCGAGAAATTTTTTGGACTTGCCGGACTGCGCGGCCATCGCGAGATTCCGGTGGACGTTCCCGCGGAACCACAAAGAGTCGGGGACAACCTGAGAATCACGCCATGAAGATGAGGAAAAATAGCTCGCTACATTCTGCCAGCAAGCGCCGGCCGCAAGCGTACCAACAACCACAGCGAGCAGAATTCGCCGCATCCGGAGGCGACGCTTATACCAACTCCGGCGTCTCCGCGTGCGCTTTCCGATGGCTATGTCGTTCGAAACAGGATCGTCCACAACAGCACTCCTACCCAACAACCAGGGCACGGAACGGTAGAGAGTTAGTTGATTCTTGAGCCTTCCTCCATCCCAAAAACCTGGCATGGGCTCGGGCAAAGAAATTCACAAGGAGCAACTCATCTTAGCAGAGTTTCGCAAGATGTTTCAGTCAAAAGTGCCACGCAAAGCAACGAATATTCACAATTAGGAAAATACTTTGCACGGCGCGAGGCTCGCGAACTCATCGGCAGTTCCGCCTACGGGTATCCTCCCACAAAGCGCGACGGTGTCAATGGCCCGTTCGCGGGCGGTTAGCGTCCAAAGCGGTAGGTGAGGGTTCCGCTGGCATACGAGGGGATGCGAACTCCGACCGCTTCCTGAACGAGCGTGCCTTGCAGGGCGAGATTGGGATAAAAATCTTCGGTAGTCTGGCCGGTGTAGCCGCTGGCGATCAAGAAATTCACGCCGACAGTGAGACGGCCGTTCATGAATGGACGGACCACGGCGCCGCGGAACTCCTTCACCGAAGTTCCGGTACATTCGGCGGTCAAGTCCGGCAAGCATCCGGTGCCGAGTGGTTTGGCGCCGACGTATTCGAACTCGCCGCGAGCTTCGAGATGCCAAGGAAGCTTTTGAACCGTGCCCAGCAGATCGAAGAGGGTGCGCGGGGCTTCGGGAGTCGGCTGTGGGGGGAACGCCGGCGAGTTCCCAACCGCGGGATAGCCGAGGTCGCGTGCGTCCGCTTTAGAAAAAGTTGCCAGGAGCGAGGCTTGCCTGAAATTTCGGCGGACGGCGACCGTCAGAAATCGAAGGCGGCTCGGACCCTCATTCAACTGCAATCCGGTATCGGGGTCGATCTTGCCCAGTTCCGCGCTGCTGGTGACGTGTCCGAGAGTGACTTTGAAATCTGTTCGACGGACCGTCTTGCTGGCCACCAGTTGGTACGAATGCGACGTGGCCACCGGACTGGCAGCGGGCGTGGCTGTGCCGGTTCCTTGTCCTAATCCGACGCGTGGGTCTTCTGTAAAAAAGGCTTGACCGAAGCTGAGCGAGACCAGGGGAACGTACCAGGATTGCTTGGGCAGGAAAGAAACGGTAGCCTTGGGCGAGTTCACGCCCACCCACTTTTGAAATGAATTCTGGGAGTGCAGGAGGTCGTCGTTATCGACATCGATTTCATCGCGACGCCAGCCTAGATAGTAGCGGAAGTAGTGGGCTAGGGTGCCTTGGGCGGCAGCATAGGGCGTAAGCGAGCTGATGGTGATGTTGTTGCCATCCACCGGAGTGAAGGGACCGTAGTAGCCAGGATCGCTGGGATTGAAGAAATTATAGTGGTCGAGATCGTCGCGACGAGGCGCTTCGCGCTCGTAGTCAAAACCTCCCAGCAACGAAAAATACTCGGCGAGCTTGTTCACGTAGTTCACGCTGCCGCCAGCCACGGTGCGAAACTCACTCTGCCGAATCAAGCCCTGTCCGAAATCTGAAAACAGCGAGAGATTGTAAGTGCGGAAAAAACCGGAGAGTTGCAGTTGCTGATTTCCATTCAGTTGCCAGACGTCGTTCAAGGCCACTAGCGCCGTGTGCGTCTGATCTTTTTGCCGGGGATCGATGGTGTCGCCGTAGTTCGGGAACATCTCGTCATACAAATTTTCGGCGAAGATCGGGACCAGTCCGGGTACGTAGGAAAAACCGTAATATCCGATACCAAATAAGGTTAGCCGGTGCTGGCCGACATGAAACACCCGCTCGCCAGTGAATTTGTACTGTTGCCGATGTTCGAGGCGGTCGAGGAATCCGTTGCCGTAGGAGCCTTCGAAGGCCAGAAACGAGGCTGGCGACGGGCTCCATCCCGCGACTAGGTCGAGGTCGCGGTAGTCGGCGGTGATGGTCACAAATGGATCGAGGTGAGAACGGAGGCCGTAAGTCGCGGCCAGATTGACCGAGTGATTCCCTTCCCTAACATTGAAGGCTCCGCCATCGACTTGAACGCTCTCGAGTATCTCGGGAATAAAGATGTTGGGGTCGGCGTAGCCGTTACCATGCGCGTTGGCCGACAGATTGTTGGGGACGAGGTAGGTGCCGACCGCGATGTATTGGGCGATCGGTTCTCCGTGGTCGCCAGCCACGCCCGGCGCAAAATACTGCGGCGCCTTGATGCCACTGGAGGCGGTTTCGATGGGATATCCGGGAATCGAAACCGGCGCGCCCGGACGGCCGGGGTTGGCGTCAAGCAGATCCTGGCGCACGAAAACCTTCATTGCCGGATCGGGAGAGAGGACGTCGAGGTCGTTGACATCAGCAGTCACGGTTACGCTGTCGACCCGGGAGGAGAGTTCGCTCATGCTGATTTCAACTTCGGGATTGGCACCGGGACGAAGGTTGATGGAGCGGGTGACTGGGCGAAAGCCGTCGGCGGAAACCGTGATGTCGATGTTGCCGGCGGAATCGATTTTGATTTCAAAACGACCGTCGGGTCCGGATGTCGCCTCTTTCCGAACTTGGCCAGCTTGATTCAAAGAGGCGTGATCGGCAACCTGAATCGACGCACCTGGCAGAGCATTGCCTTGCGGGTCGGTGATGCGGCCTTTCAGAACAGACTCCTGCGCCAGCAGGGGAACGGATAGCCTTGCGGTAACAATGACGACAACAATAAGGATAAAAATTCGTAGCCGATTTCGAGTTATTGCAACTCGTGCACGGCTCCTCAAATTCTCGTATTGCGCGCAAGGATTGAGCTTCGCACTCGCGGTCCCATTCATAAGACTAGCGTTGTTAGTGTAATGGCGCGAAGAGACTTGCCCAACCGCGATCTTTGGCCACACGATCGTTGCCCACAGGGACTTTGGCCACACGGACTTTGGACACACGGACTTTGGCCACACGATCTTTGGCCACACGGACTTTGGACACACGGACTTCGGCCACACGATCTACGGAAGGCGCGCAGTGGGGTCGTCAGTTGGCAGTTCTTCTCGAAGCTGGTAACCGCTTTCGTGGTTCTTCATCATTAATGCTGCGAGATTCAGGATACGCTGGGCGGCATGCTCGGGGATCACACCGCGCGCGTGGATGTTCGAGATGAGGTTTCGGTTGGCATCCGTGTCTGAGGCTTTCGGCTGGTATGCCATGTATGCTGACAGGCTTTCGGCTGTGGCTAGTCCCGGACGTTCGCCGATCAGCAAGATGGCGACTTTGGGTTGCAGGAATTCGCCAATCTCGTTGAGAATGCCTACCCGGCAGTAGCGAATCACAAATAGCTCGCCGACACTCCAGCCGTGCGTGTTTGCGCCTTCGTGGAGGGCAGGCAATAGCTGGGGGATCTGTTTGGCGACGGCGGTTACCGACAGTCCGTCGCCGATCACGATTTGCAAATCGTGTCCCTTGGTGCAATGTCGCTTTACCTCGGCGCGGGAGGCGTCATTCAGGTGACGGCCTGAGTCGGGGCGGAGGAGATAGTCATCTTTGCTGGCTGCTCGCGAGCAGACTTCGAACAGATTCCACGTTCGCACGAAGTCGTCGCCGAGGTGGGTGAGAAGGTCCAACTCGGCGCGGACGGCATCGCGGGCAGAGGCGTGCGCCTCGCGCAATTCCAGTTGAGTGTTGGTTCGATACGCGGCGCCACTTCGGCCCGCCAGCAGGCGCGCCGGAGTCTGAGCTCGCACCTTCTTCACGATTTCGGGCAAGTCGTAAGGCTGGGCGAGTTGGTTATCTTCCGGAGGCATAGGTTTACAAAGCGCCTTCCAGCGACGTCTCCAGACCGCGCATCAGTTGCCGCCGCGCCGATGAATCGAGAGACGCCGGTTCGGTACCGCGATAAATTCCCATACCCTGGAGCCACGCCAAAAACTCTGGCGCCGGACGCAGATGGAAGAGGCGGCGCGCGGCCAGCGCATCATGATAGCTGGTGGATTGGTAATTCAGCATCACGTCGTCGGAACAGGGAACGCCCATAAAGTAGTTGCAGCCCGCAGCCGTCAAAAGGAGCAGCAGGTTGTCGGCGGAGTTCTGGTCGGCGGCGGCGTGATTGGTATAGCAGACGTCGCAACCCATCGGCAGGCCGAGCAGTTTGCCCATGAAATGATCTTCGAGTCCAGCGCGGATGATCTGCCGCTCGTCGGCTAAATATTCAGGGCCGATGAAGCCGACTACGCTGTTGACCAGAAAAGGCTGGAAGGCGCGGGCGACACCGTAGGCGCGGGCTTCGAGCGTCAGTTGATCGACTCCGTGATGCGCTTCGGCGGAGAGAGCGCTGCCCTGGCCGGTTTCAAAGTACATCACTTGATCTCCGGCCCAGTGAGCTTCGGATTTGCGTTGGCGATGATGCTCAAGAACCTGCTGCTGGCCTTCGCGGAGCATGTTCAACGTGATTCCGAAGCTGCGGTTGGCGGCTTGGGTACCCGCGACTGACTGGAAGAGCAGGTCGATCGGCGCTCCGCGATTTAGCGCGGCCAGCTGAGTCGTGATGTGCGCCAGGCAACACGTCTGGGTGGGGATTTCGTACGCATCAACCAAGCGATGCAATGCCATAAGAATCGAGTTGACGGTTGCGACTGAATCCGTAGCGGGATTGACGCCAATGACCGCGTCTCCACAGCCATAGAGCAATCCTTCGAACGCCGCCAGAAGGATACCGCCGACGTCATCCGCCGGGTGATTGGGCTGGAGGCGAATGCCCAACACTCCGGACTCTCCCATTGTGTTGCGGCAGCGCGTGACGTTGCGAATCCTGGCGGCTGCGAGCACGAGATCTTTGTTGCTCATCAACTTGGCGACTGCGGCCGCGATTTCAGGAATGATGGCCGTCTGAATCTGCTGGATCTGAGTGCCGGTGGTGCTGTCGTCGAGCAGGAACTCGCGAAACTCGCCTACGGTCATGCTGGCGACGGCGCGAAAAGCCTGTTGGTCGTAGGTTTCGAGGATGAGGCGCGTCACATCGTCTTCGGAAGGATCGTCCGCGGAACTATCAATCAGCGGGCGATTAACAATTTCTCCGAGCGTCAAGTCGGCAAGTTTTCGTTTGGCCGCGACTCGTTCCCGCTCGGATCGCGCGGCAATTCCCGCCAACTGGTCGCCAGACTTTTCCTCATTCGCTTTGGCGAACAGTTCGCGGAGGTCGGAGAAGTCGAAGCGTTCGATCATGCATCATTTCCGGACAGCGACACCATGGTATCGAAAAGTCGCGAGCTGTCACGCGGCGAGATAGCCTCCGTCCACTGGAAAGACAGCTCCGGTCACCCAGGATGATTCGTCGCTCGCCAAATAGACCGCTAAACCCGCAACATCCTCGGGTTGGCCGAGCCTTCCAAGGGGATGCGCGGCGGTTCTTGCCCGCCGAACCGCTGCGGGATCGGGAGCGTGGGCAATGACCGCCGCAGTCAGGTCGGTCTCTATAAACGACGGACAGATTGCATTCACGCGGATATTTTCATGTCCGTAGTCGATGGCCATGCTCTTGGTCAACAGGACGACTGCACCTTTGGATGCGGCATAAGCGGCGCGGTTTGGAGCGCCGACCAATCCGAGCGTGGAAGCCATGTTGATGATCGATCCGCCGCCAGCTTTTCGCAGGTGCGGTAGCGCGGCCCTCGATAACAGCCAAACGGCACGAACGTTCACATTGAAAGTTTCATCCCACTGTGTTTCGGTGATCTGCTCTGCGTTCCCCACATGCAGGACGCCGGCGTTGTTCAAAAGAAAGTTCAGCCCGCCAAAGCGGCTTACGGTCTGGTCCAGAACGCGACTGATTTCGCTTGTTTTCGAAACGTCAGCTGGGAGTGCGAATGCTGAGTCGCCAATCTCGCTAGCCACCTCTTCAATGCGATCCCTTCGCCTGCCGACTAGCGCCACGCGGGCACCTTCGCGCGCCAAAGCGATCGCGCATGCGCGTCCGATTCCACTGCCCGCGCCGGTGACGATTCCGATCTTGCCGGTTAGACGCTTGTTCATGACGAACCAGTTTAGCCGAACAGCAGCGGGCGGGCAGGAATCAGCAAATGATCGAGAAGACTCAATGCTCACGCGACGTTGTGTTCTGGACACAAAAACCTGGCGTCCTGACCCATTTCGTCTCGCAACACTTGTCGGGCGGGATATAATCCCGCGGCGGCAACTTCGGGAGAAAGGTTTTGATGCTTTCCTCAATCAATTTCTGGATGTGTTTGGCCGGGCTTATCTATCTTGTCGCCGGAGTATTTACGTTTCGACAAGAGATCAGCGCGGCTCGCGGCTGGGACAAACTCATCGCCATGGGCTGTATGTTTATTGCCGTTCCACTTGCTGTATTCGCGCCCGAGCATTTCGGCGGCCCGATGAAAATCTCGGATATGATTCCGACTTGGATGCCGGTGCGCTGGTTCTGGGCGTACTTTGTTGGATGCGCGCTGTTCGCCGCAGCGGCCAGTCTAACGGCGCGGAAGTTCGTACGCTTGTCGTCCACCCTGCTGGGATTGATGTTCTTTCTATTTGTCTGCCTGATGCACATCCCGAATGCGCTTACGGATCCCAAAAACCAACTTGAGTGGGAAATCGTGCTCAGAGATCTCTCTTTTGCCGCAGGCGCGTGGGCGTTGACCGGTCTGTATATTCGCGCCTCGTCGCCGCAGCTATCGAAATGGATGATTTTATTTGGGCGCATTGTGATCGCGACGGCTGCGATTTTTTTTGCGGTAGAACATTTTCTTCATCCAGGACTTGCGCCGGGCGTTCCTTCGGAAAAGGTGACGCCCTCATGGGTTCCATTCCCCAGCGTATGGGGATATCTGACAGGAGCGATCCTGCTGGCGGCTGGAATCGGGTTAGCACTGAACAAAAAATCCCGGATCGCCGCGACCGCGATTGGCGCACTCATGACCGCCCTCACGCTATTCCTATATCTGCCGATTTGGATCCTCGCCCGCGGCGGAACCACGCCGGAAATCATGGAGGCGATCAATTACGTCTTTGACACGTTGCTCTACGGCGGAACCGCACTCGTCCTGGCATCGGCATTGCCGCGCGATCCTGATTCACGGTCCAAAGCGGTTCAATAAGACGAGGCTGTGACTAGTCGAGGACGGACAGTTTTATCTGTGAAACGGTAGCGATGAGGCTCGCATCCAACGCTTGAGGATTTCCTATGCGAGCTGACATTGTTCCGGGAGCTACATTTCCTGACTACGAGCTTTCCGACCACACCGCGAAACGGCGGAAGCTCTCCGAATTACAAGGACAACACCCGATGGTGCTCGTGCTGAGCCGCGGAGGTTTTTGTCCGAAGGACCGGCGGCAAGCAGAAGGGCTGGTTCAACTCCATCGTGAGCTTGAGGTTTCCTATTGCCGGCTGGCCACAATCAGCACCGACAATATCACTGAGACGAATGAATATCGCACCGGAGTTGGCGCGCAGTGGCCTTTCCTCTCCGATGCGGGGCGGGTCGTGCAAAAGGATCTCGACATCGCCGAATACACCGATCCGCTCCACAATCCGATGATTCCCCACGTGATTGTTCTCGAGCCTGGGCTAGTAATTTATAAAATCTACAACGGCTACTGGTTCCTGGGCCGGCCCACGGTCGAGGAGCTACGACAGGATCTGCGGGCGGTTACGAAGAAGTGCCGGCCGGACTGGGATATCACGACTCCCGAACTCAAAGCAGCGTGGCAGCAAGGGCGGAAGGAACTCTTCTATCCGTATGGCAAAACTTACCTGCAAACTCTGGGTGAACAGGATTAGCGGGGCAGGTTTTTTCCAGCAGGTTGTCCGGGACCTGAGGCTGCGGCTTTGCTGACCTTACGTTCACGCAGTGGAGGGTTGAAAGTTTGGCACTCGATGTTTAAGCTTGCTGGGCGAACTTGCTTGCGCGCTCTCAGCTTTCAGCTATCAGCTTTCAGCTATCAGTGAAATCGGTTTAACTGACAGCTGAAAGCTGATAGCTGAGAGCCGATTCAGCGAGCATGACGTTGCGGAGGACGAAATCCTCGTACGGTGCGAGGCATAAACTCGATGCAGAGCGATGCCCATCTCGATCCGATGCACAAGCCCGAAAGCGAGATTCGATCGCCTGCCCTGGCGCAAGCGGTGGCTGCACCGCTTACCCGCGCCGCGATTTTTCTGGTTGCGACGCTCAAACCTGGACCTGAGAATCGTGCTACGGTGCGCTCTTTCTGCGGGGACCTTGCCGCGCTGGTGCGCGCGGTGGAATTCCGCGACCTGGAAGCAGGGCTTTCGTGCGTCATAGGATTTGGGGCTGACGCGTGGAATTGCCTGTTCGGCGCACCACAACCGGCGGAATTACATCCGTTCCGCGAGATTCGCTCGGGATCGCGCCATGCGGTCTCTACGCCCGGCGACTTACTCTTTCACATCCGCGCCAAGCGCATGGACCTGTCGTTCGAACTGGCGATGCAGATTATGGCGCGGCTCGGGAACGCTGTTTCCACGGTGGACGAAGTGCAGGGCTTCCGTTACTTTGACGATCGCGATCTGATGGGGTTCGTCGATGGGACGGAGAATCCGAGAGGACAAGCAGCGGCCGACGCCGTAGTCGTTGGTAGCGAGGACCCCGACTTTGCCGGTGGCAGCTACGTTATCGTGCAGAAATATCTTCACGATCTTGACGCATGGAACGCAATCTCTACCGAGACGCAGGAACGCATCATTGGCCGGACCAAATTATCCGACATCGAATTGGACGATTCGGTGAAGCCAACGTCCGCGCACAGCGCGCTCACTACGATTGTCGAGAACGGAAAAGAAATCAAGATCCTGCGCGACAACATGCCCTTCGGCCGGCCCGGGTATGGCGAATTTGGCACCTATTTCATTGGCTACAGCCGTTCGCCCCGCACGATCGAGCAGATGCTGGAGAACATGTTCGTTGGGCGGCCTCCGGGCAACTACGACCGTATTCTCGACTTCAGCCGCGCTGTCACTGGCAATCTGTTCTTCGTGCCGTCGGCGACATTTTTGGAGAACGTGACCGAAGACCAAACTAATACGAATGAAGACCAGCCTACGGCTGCGGAATCTTCCGTAGGGCTGGTGGGAGCCGAAGCCTCCTTATCCACGCCGTCTTTATCCGTCCCGTCTTTATCCGTCTCGTCTTTATCCATCCCGTCCGTGGGCGACGGTTCGCTCGGGATCGGTTCGCTCAAAGGAGACAAACGCCATGAATAATCTGCATCGCGAGCTTGCACCCATTTCGGATTCGGCATGGGCCCAGATCGAAGAGGAAACATCGCGCACCCTCAAGCGCTATCTTGCCGGACGGCGCGTCGTCGACCTAAAAGGGCCAGCAGGCACTGGCCTGTCTGCGGTCGGTACTGGACATTTGCGGACGATCAGTGCGCCGGCGAAAGGCATGGTCGCGAGGCAGCGGGAAGTGAAGGCGCTGGTGGAACTGCGCGTTCCGTTCGAACTGGATCGTCAGGCGATCGACGACGTCGATCGCGGAGCGAACGACTCGGACTGGCAACCGGCGAAGGACGCCGCGCGACAGATCGCCTTTGCGGAAGATGCCGCGATGTTCGAGGGCTATGCTGCCGCTGGGATTGGGGGCATCCGCCAAGGGACCAGCAATCCGATCATGACGCTGCCCGCTGACGTGCGCGCATACCCGGATGCCATTGCTCAAAGCTTGAGCCAGTTGCGTCTGGTGGGTGTGAACGGTCCCTACTCCGTGTTGCTTGGTGCCGATGCCTACACCGCGCTCGCCGAAACCAGCGACCACGGATACCCCGTGTTGGAGCATGTCAAACGACTGGTCAACGATCAAATCATCTGGGCCCCTGCCATTGCGGGCGCTTTCGTGTTGACCACGCGTGGCGGCGATTTCGACTTGCACATTGGCCAGGACGTCTCGATCGGCTATCTCAGCCACACCGATGCCACGGTGCGTTTGTACCTGCAGGAGACTTTTACGTTTCTTCTGCTTACTACCGAGGCCGCGGTCGCGCTGGCTTCTCTCGCGAAGGTAAAGAAGACATAACGCGCGCGGACCGGCTTGATGATTCCGCGATTGCCTACTGTGGGAGTCTGCCTATGCGGAACTTCTGTTTACCGACCAGATGTGGCCAGACTTTGAGACCACCGATCTGGATGCTGCGCTGGCAGAATTCAACCGTCGGGAACGACGCTTCGGCGGTGTGCCAGTGGTCACCACCGCTTCACAGACAAGCAGTGCGCAGTGAAGATGATCGCAAGGGGTTCGCGTCCCCTTAACGTCAATCTCCGAGAAGTGATCCGTTCGTCCGTCGAATTAGTAGTGACAAACGCGCTTGTGTTGAGGGGCAGCATATTTGACGACAAGCCGACTTGTCATTACTAATCCGTTCGGTGCCCCCGGATTACTTCCTGTTGCCGACAAGCCGGGAGCTATCGGCTTGACTATTCACTTGAGAGGCCCGGCTCCGGGTTCGATGGGCTGGCCCCGAGAACCGTGATTCGTTGACGGGAGAAGGGAAAGAGATGGTCCCAGAGACACGTTATTAAAGAGTAAACAGTGAACAAGAATTTCAAATTTGCAGCGGCTTGTTAGCGCTCATCTCTGCTCTGTCTCAGATCAACTGATCTACCTCTCACAACTCAACTCATTCGCGTCTCGATCGGGATATTTCATTATTGTCAGGGGTGGAACGCGGGGGCGAGCGAGCTAGCGGAGTGGGAGAACACTCCCCCATTCGGCACAACAGGTCAAAGATGCTGACTCCTCATACGGCATTTTCATGCAGAGCTATTTGAGCAGTGACGCTGAATGCCGATCCAGAATGGGAAGTTGCGCGCAGACTTGAAACGTCTGAAGCGCGACACGACTTCGGGAGAAATAACCGCTGCGAGCGTGTCGGCGGTCGTCGGCAGAAGCCGTTTGCTATGGGTCGCCGGGGCATTGATTGGGCTCTTCGCGGTTGTCGGTATATTCGCGTGGCTCCGTGCTCCTCTTCCGGCACCGAGAGTCCTCGCGACCACGCAAGTCACACACGACGGGATACCCAAGATCTCCGTGCTGACCGACGGCGCAAGGCTTTACATTACCGAGACGAGCGGTGGGGGGCAGTTGCTGGTCCAGGCCTCCAGCACGGGTGGCCAGACTTCGTCCATTCCAAACCCGTTCACGAACGTGTTCTTAAGCGACATCTCGCCGGATCATACCCAGCTCATGGTGGCCAATCCCGAAGGCACGGTGACGGAAGCCCCTTTCTGGGCTCTTCCTCTACCATCCGGAAATCCCCGCCGTCTGGCTGATGTTGTAGGTCACGCTGGCGCCTGGTCGCCCGACGGCCGCCAGCTCGTGTTCGCGAAGGGCTCAGATCTGTATTTGGCCAAGGCGGATGGTGCCGATGCGCACAAGTTAATCACCGTCTCCGGTATTCCCACATGGATTCGCTTTTCGCCCGACGGCGCTCGCCTTCGAGTCGCAATTCTGGCAACCGATGGTAGCTTAAGCTCCCTGTGGGAGCTGGGCACCGACGGCACTGGGCTTCATCCTTTATTGCCCGACTGGCATGCATTACCGAATGACTGCTGTGGCCAGTGGAGTCCCGACGGACGCTATTACTTCTTCCTCGATTCCACGCCCAGCGGGTCCAATCTCTGGGCCCTGCGCGAGGCCACAGGCTTTTTCCGGCGACGGTCCGCCACTCCGTTCCAACTTACTACGGGCCCTTTATCGTTTGCTTCGTTGGCGCCCAGCCCGGATGGCAAAAGACTCTTTGTCAGTGGCCGGCAGGGCCGGGGTGAGCTCGTCCGCTACGATTCTCAATCCCACCAGTTCGTGCAGTTCCTCTCTGGGATCTCGGCTGGCGAACTGGATTTCTCGCGTGACGGCAAGTGGGTCACTTACGTGTCTTATCCCGACTACTCGCTGTGGCGCAGTCGGGTAGACGGCAGCGACCCGCTGCAACTTACTTTTCCTCCGATGTCAGCGGATATTCCTCGCTGGTCGCCGGATGGTTCTCAAATCGCCTTTGTGGACTTGGAGATTGGGAAACCGCTGAAGATTTTCCTCGTCTCCGCCCAGGGCGGAACGCCTCAGGAACTGCTGCGGGAATCCCGCAACCAGGTTGACCCAGCGTGGTCGGCTGACGGGAGACAAATCGCTTTTGGCCGCATCGGCTTCGTCGGAAGCACCGAAAAAGTCGCCCTCCAGATCATGGACCTCACTACTCACCAGGTCTCCGTTATTCCCGGCTCAGATGCCCTGTTCAGTCCGCGCTGGTCGCCCGATGGCCGGTACCTCGCCGCGCTCCCCGAGGATTCGAAGAAACTCGTGCTCTTCGACTTCAAGACCGGGAAATGGTCGGATTTAGTCAACGAACCCTACGCAATCGGTTTCCCCAATTGGTCACGGGACGGGAACTACGTTTACTATGACACTCTCTCCGATCATCCCACGTTCCGGCGAATCAGGATCGGACAAATTCGTTCAGAACTCGTTTTGGACCTGAAGGATCTTCGCAGGTTTAGCCTGACGTTCGTGGGAGCCTGGAGCGGCGTCGCACCCGACGGTTCGTCCCTCTTTGTGCGCGACTTGAGCACCGACGAAATCTACTCACTCGACCTGGAATTGCCGTGACCCCAACCCGCTGCATCCCCATCCTGAAGCAGGCCAAGGCTGAGTAGACGAGGTGCAATAGCCGTCAGTGGAGGAAAACAGTGCCTCCACGTCGCTCGCTGTCCACTGATCATTGGCTCCGACGACAGGTTCATGGACTCCTACCAACGATTCTGGGCGGATGACGAGCAAACCGGGTCGACCGTCGGATTACTACCGATAAACGCGCTAGCGGTAACCGCCCGATCGCTGGCGAGAAGCCGACTTTTCGGTAGTTATCGGCCCGACCTGGGTAGCTTCGACAGTATGTTCTCGTGAGAAGGTGCGCTGTTCCTGATAGTGCCGAAGTTTCTGGAGCGGCGGAAAGTTGCGATCCGCATCCTTCCAGGCCAGTTCTACTTTCGCGTAAGCTCTGTTCGCGCTGGTTGAATCTCCCAACGCCTGGAAGGCATGACCCAACTCAAGTTGTGAGAGAACAAGGTACAACGAAAAAGCTGGCGATAGAAACCTATGGTCGATAACCTGCTGAAACTCGCGGACGGCCAGTTCCGGTTGTTTGTTCTGCAGGTAGGCTAACCCCCGGTAGTAACCCGGTGCCAGCAGCATGCATCCGCATAGATCAAAATCGCGGGATTCAAGAGCCTGCAGAGCGCTCTTAGGATCGTCCTTTTGAATGTAGATTGCCGCGCGAACTGTTGGAAGCATCGCTGAATTAACCAGGTCATCGAGAGGCGCCATGCCGGCTGCCTTCTTAGCGACGATAAGGGCACGTGACGTGTCACCGGATCGCGCCAGTGCACGTGCCGCATAAGCTTGCTCCCACGGGCTTTCAAAGGGAAGCTTCAGGACATCTTGTGCATTAATTCTCGCGGCGGGCAGCAAGCCTACTTCCCCATCAAGTGTGGCTTGGTCAAGTTCGATGTCGGCTGCGAGGTCTATGGATTTGCTTTGCAGCGCTCTCTCTTTAGCCTTGCGGAAGAGAACTTTGGCATCCGATATTTTGCCGCGATACATAGCCACCCATGCGGCATCGGAGAGGGCTTCGCCCTCTCCAGCGTTTCCGTGAACCGATTGCAAATGCCGGTCCATGGCAGCTTCATCCTGTTGCGCGAATGCGGCCTGGAAGCATGCGCGCTGAAAGACCATCGAATTCATCTTTCCGCGCACCGGGTCATCGCACAGTTTCTCGACGTTCCCGTAGTCCCCAAGCTCGAGATAAATCTGCGCGAGGAGGTCATTCATGATGTTGTTTGGTTCCTGACGAATGACCTGCCGGGCCAGGTCCAAAGCCCGCTGCGGCTGACCGATCAATAGGTACTGGGTTGCGAGATTGTAAATTGGTACGATGTCCCGAGGGTAGAGGGTACGCCAGAGTTCGTAGTCCGCTATCGCTCGCTTGACCTCCCCGGTCGCAAACTCGTAATAATGAGCGACGATATAGAGTCTGTCGCGATCGCTGGTACGGCTGTTGCCAAGTTCAAACGCTCGCTGGTAAGACTGCGCGCTGAGAGCGAGTTGCCATGTGTTGTGATAGACGGTTCCAAGGCGAGCATAGGCAAGAGCAAATTGCGGATCAAGGTCGACAGCGAGCTTGTAGCTGGCCACCGCCGCGGTCAAGTCATCGTCGAAGCGCTTCTCCTCACCCAAATTAAAAGCTTTGAGGGCGGCGAGAGATGCCGTGGTAGCCTCCGCGCTGGGCACGTTGAATCTCTTGAGCGAGTCTTCCGATTCGCCAAGCCGCCGGCGCATGCGCTCCGTGGCCAGGTCAAGAGCGGGAAGAATTGCAGCTTGCGAGACAGCAGCAGCTTTTTGGGTGGTAAGCAATCTGCCGCTTGCGCACCGCCACGCAGTGAGGGTGACTTGATAACCCTGTGCCTGAGCAAGAATGCTGCCTTTTAGAAGCAGCTGTCCGTCGAGTGTCTTACAGGCGCCGAGTTCATCCTGGAGGGATGCTGATGCCGGGTTTTTGACCAAGGCGTGAAATTTCTGGTCAGAAATCAAACTCAGGTAGGGTGATTCCTGCAACTCTGATTGAATGGCGGCGGAAAGGGTTCCGTCCAGATCAGGATTGCCCGTACTGTTAGTGAAAGCTCCTACAACCACTCTATCGTGGTCGCCCATGAGCGCGCGATTATTGTATTTATGTATGGCAAAGCCCATCCCTAATACGGCAACAATTGCAACCGTTATGACTCGAACAATAGCGCGCCCCGATGTACGCTCGGCGTGCAACGGCTGAATATGGTCCGTGGGCACGATCGGTACGGCCGGCTGGGGCAGGAGAACAGGCCGGTCTGTGGCAGGAGCAAAAACTGGAGTTACGGATTCGATGAAGCGGTATCCCTTACCGGAAACGGTTCTAATGAAATGAGGTTGACTTGCATCATCTCCAAGCACCTGGCGCAGCTTACCGGCCATGACGTAGAGGTTCTGATCTATTTCAGTGAAAATGGCTTGACCCCAGAGTCGTTCGGCGAGTTCCTCCTTCGTTACCAATTCGCCCGGTTTCTCCAGTAGGATAACGAGCATCTTAAACGGCAAGTCCTGCACTCTGAGCCGTTTTCCTCTTTGCAACAGAGTGCCCTGCTTGAGTGAGACCTCGAAGCAGTCGAACCGGTACGCCTCACAGCTGGGAGCCCGCGGTACTTGGGTCAGCATGCCGAAATTGTTTTCGCGACTTTGTACTTCCAGAGGCCTTCGCATCGAACCGGCAAAGTTTCCCATCACTTCCTCCATTGGTACGGGATAAGTACGGGATGTACGCCTCGCATCCAGCCAGAGCCTGAAAGAGCGGGCGATTGCCCGAAAGCCAACGCCGACACGCAAACCAGCGCACTCAAAACCAAAAAGGGTCGCATACTGCCTCCACCGGGAACTGAGACCTTACCCGCTCCAAAGTGCAGTTTGTTGGCCGTCGCAGTAAGGCCGAGACAACCATCAAACTTGGAGATTCACGGCGCCATGTGCCAAAAGTCTGAAATTCTGGCAAGGGTGGCTAAAGGCTAGTGAAAATAGGTGCGCACAACCTGCAACCGTAGTTTCCGTTGCCGTCGCTGGTTGGCAAACATAATAGGTCGCTTCCAAGGCCAAAACTGATCAAAATTGACCAAGTTTAGCGCGGTTTTGTAGGCTGCAATGCTGTGGTTTGCGCCTAACTTTCGAAGGCCGTAAGAGTCGCTATTCCAATCCTTGAGTTTGTGTAGTTCATTCATCCAAAATACTTACGCCAAATTATTGATTCCCAGTGGGTTAGACGGTTAGATCAATTTAGATCAATTTAGTTGACAGAGACGAGCGGGGCGTCCTTACTGGCGTGGGATGCCAGCCTGAAGCAAACCCAGGCTGCGACCGCAAGTGAGGAGAACACATGAGCAGATTGAGATCGTGTACGAAGGCTGGCATTTTTCTTGTGTTGTTAGCAGCGGCGACGGTTGCCCTTCCTGCACAGACATTCAAAACACTCCACAGCTTTAAAGATACGGACGGTCTGTATCCCTGGGCGTCATTGGTCCAGGGCATCGATGGAAATTTCTATGGGACAACACAGAACGGCGGAAACACTGCCTGCGCCTCCGGCTGTGGCACGGTCTTTCAAATCACCCCGGGCGGCAAGCTGAGCGACATACTGAGTTTCGACGGGACAAATGGCTCCTGGCCATTCGCAGGGTTGATCCAAGCTGCCAACGGGGACTTGTACGGTGCCACGACTGCCGGCGGGACTGGCAATTTCGATGGCGACTGCCCCAATAACTGCGGCACGATCTTCACAGTCACCGCCAGCGGTACCCAAAACACACTTTACAACTTCAGCTTCACGGACGGCGCCGCACCCGCAGGGGTGCTGATCCTGGGTGCCGATGGGAATTACTACGGAACAACCTCCGGCGGCGGGGCGGCCGACGCCGGTACCTTCTTCGTAATGACCCCCAGTGGCACGCTGACCACGTTGTACACCTTTACCGGTGGCAACGATGGCGCCAATCCCTACGGGAGTCTGATCCAGGCTCTGGATGGGAATTTCTACGGAACAGCATGGGATGGCGGGGCCAACGGTTTTGGCACGGTCTTCACATTCACCCCAAATGGCACGATCACGACGCTCCACACCTTTGACGGCTCGGACGGCTCCTATCCGTTCGCAGGGCTGGTTCAGGACAGAGAAGGGGACTTCTACGGTGTAACCGAGGAGGGCGGAGCCTACGGTGTTTACGAGAGCTATGGTACCGTCTTCAAAATCACCCCTGCTGGCAAGTTGACCACTTTGTACTCCTTCACTGGTGGCGCGGACGGAGACACTCCGATATCTACGCTGATCCAGGCCACCGATGGGAATTTCTACGGCACTACGGCCTATGGCGGCGGAGAGCACTATTCATGTGGCACAGCCTTCGAAATCACCCCAAGTGGGGCGCTGACGACACTGCACAGCTTTGACCTCACGGACGGCTGCTCTGTCTACGCGGGGCTGATCCAGGCCACGGACGGGGGATTTTACGGGGCAACCTTCTGCTGGCGGCACCAGCAAAGCCTGCAAGTACGGTTGCGGCACGGTCTTTAGCCTGTCCGTGGGTCTGGGCCCGTTCGTGGAAACGGTGCCTACCTATGGCAACGTGGGAGCGGCCGTTAGAATCCTGGGAACGAATCTGAAAGGCGCGACCAGCGTCACCTTTAACGGCACGGCGGCGACTTTTCAGATCATCTCGAAATCGGAAATCGAGACCAGCGTACCCTCAGGGGCGACCGCTGGCCCGATCAGGGTAACGACCACAGTGGAAGGAATCAAGAATACGCTCAAGAGCAATACGACGTTCCAAGTGACGGAGTAATGCTCGCCGCCGTCGCGAACTAGAGACGAAAGCCGTCCTTGAAGGATGCATCTCATAAGGAGAAATTGTGATTCGAAAATTAAGCGTGTCCTTGTTCACACTCGTCGCGATGGTGGCGTCCGTGAGTATTATTTCCCGTGCCCAGTCCCAAACCCCGCTGACGCGTCATGTACGTGAAGCGGTTGTCGATGGGGAAGCAAAATTAGTTGGGCATCTTCCTGCAAGCCAAACCATGCACTTCGACGTGATGTTGGCGCTGAGCCATCAGCCAGACCTGGAAAACTTCTTACAAGAGGTCTACGATCCTGCTAGTTCCTCCTACCGGCACTTTGTCACGGTGGAAGAGTTCACCGCCAGGTTTGGTCCCAGCCAAGCCGATTATCATGCGCTGATGGCTTTCGCGAAAGCGAGCGGCTTCACAGTGGTTCGCGGCTCTCGCAATCGCATGGACGTGGTTCTGACGGCACCGGTCTCGAGAATTGAAAAGGCGTTCCATGTGACCATGGGCGTTTACCAGCACCCCACCGAGAATCGCACGTTCTACGCTCCAGACCGAGAACCCACGGTGGACCTGCCCTTCCAACTCTGGCACATCTCCGGTCTGGACAACTATTCGATCCCGCGTCCAAACCTTGTCCATAGAAGTGCGAAGGCGAAGTCCAATGCCACTACCGGCTCCGGCCCTGACCAATCTTTTCTCGGCAGCGATATGCGGGCAGCCTACTACGGAACAGGTGCCCTTACCGGCGCCGGCCAGTCGGTGGGCTTGTTGGAGTACGTCGGCACAGATTTGGCCGACCTGGAAACTTACTACTCGAATGTTGGCCAAACGGAAACTGTCCCGATCACTCTCACGTCTGTGGATGGGACCCCCGTTACCTGCTACGCTTCGCAATATTGTGACGATACGGAACAGACCTTAGACATGACGCAGGCGCTCGGCATGGCTCCGGGCTTGTCGAGCCTCGTGATGTACATTGGGTCTTCAGATTCCGCCATCTTTGACGCCATGGCCACGGCCCAGCCGCTGAACGCGCAGTTGAGCTGCTCATGGTACTGGAGCCCGGCCGACCCCAAAACACTCAACCCGATTTTCATGGAGTTCGCGGCGCAGGGTCAGAATTTGTTTGACGCCGCCGGCGACAGTTACAGTTGGCAAATCGGAGGTTCTATCTGGCCCTCGGATAATGCATATCTGGTGTCGGTCGGCGGGACGGACTTAGAGACGCAGAGCGCGGGCGGTCCCTGGGCTTCGGAAACCGCTTGGTTGAACGGGGGGGGCGGCTTTTCGCCGAACAACATTCCGATTCCTTACTGGCAGCTGGTCACGGCGGATCAATGCATTGATGTCTATTGTTCCACGACCTTGCGCAATGGCCCGGACGTTTCGGCAAACGCGAATTTCACCTTTTATGTCTGCGCTGACCAGGACGGTTGCACGGCCAACGATTACGGCGGAACCAGTTTCGCAGCGCCCATGTGGGCTGGCTACCTGGCTCTCGCCAATCAACAGCTGCAAGCCAACGGCAGTGCGACAACGCTCGGCTTCATCAACCCGATCCTTTATACGATTGGTTCGGGCTCGAGCTATGACACCGATTTCCACGACATCACCGTGGGGACGAACGGCTATTCAGCAACCGCAGGCTTCGACTTGGCGACCGGATGGGGTAGCCCGAACGGGAGCAGCCTGATCACCGGGCTTCTCGGGACGGTGGTCGGCAGCGGACCAGCCGCAGGTTACTCCCCGGTGTTGCTGAACTTTGGCACGAGGGGCGTGGGCAAAACAAGCGCGCCGAAGAAGGTCATTCTTACCAACGTCGGCAAGTCTCCGCTGAACATCAGCACCATCACAACCAGCGGTAATTTCGCGCTGAAGACGTTCATCGCGACCAAGAAATTAACCCCTTGCGTTAACGGTGGCACGGTTGCCGCCGGCGCCACCTGCGCGGTTGAGGTCACCTTCACTCCGACCCAACCTGGAACGCGCACGGGTGACGTCACGTTTACCGACAACGCTAGCCCTACTACTCAGCAGGTAGCGCTGACTGGATTCGGCAGATACTAACCGACAAGCTGCACAAGCGGGCGGGACTTCGGTCCCGCCTTTTGCTTCGAAAACACGCTCTCCTTAGCGAGAGGAGCAAGGGCGATTCGAAGTGTCGTAGGATTGTTCCGGGCTAAAAGTCGGCTTGTAGGAAGTTTCGCCGGATCGGTACTGGGAAACGCGCTAGCGGTAACCGACCGATCGCTGGCGAGAAGCCGACTTCCCGGTAGTTATCGTGTCTCAGTGAGTGCATCGGCGAAAATGCACTCACCAAGATCCGCCAATTTCAGATGGGTTAAAGCCTGGGGCTCGCGGGCATCTCGGAGGCCCGCGCCAGTGCTTGCGTGTCGATATACTCCCGGATGTTCGCCAGTTTGCCATTTCGAACGGTAATGGCGAAGACCCAATGGTCCTCGAACGTCTTATTCGTGGCTTTGATTCTCCCCGTAGCGAAGCCGACGACCACAACCCGGTCTCCCTGCGTTATGAACTCGGGGGGCTCTGGGTACGAAGTTTCCACCGTTTCGTTAGCCTTCTGCAGCACATTCGCCAATCCCGCGTGCCCGCGGTGCGTGCCGGCCAGCGGCCAGTTCTGGCCCGGAATGATCCACTCAATATCTTCGGCGGACAACGCCAGCAAACCTTGTTTATCGCGGCGGCCGAGTGCCGCAAGAAAGTTCTTCACAATCTGGACATTCTCTTGTGTGCTCATCGAAATCTCTCCATATCCCTGACATCTCATCGTGTCCGATCTATTCCAAACTGACTTTAAGCTGCTTTTCACTTCTTGAGCGAAACTCTCGAAAGTTGATTTTTTGCTCAGGTCCAGTTTCAGCGCGACAGCTCTCACACCACCGATATTTTTTCGATTTCTCTCACGACTTGATCTGCACGCTCCTAATTAAACCTGCGCCATGCCCCCATCGACGGCGAGATCCACGCCGGTGATATATGAACTTTCATCGGAGGCGAGGAATACGACTGCGGCGGCGATTTCCTCGGGCTTGCCCCTGCGACCGAGCGGAATCTGCGAGGTGAACTGGGCGACCGCTTGCTCGGCCTGTTCAGCGGTGAGGCCCGTCGTCGTCGCTAAGGCTGGGGTATCGATTGCTCCGGGGCTCATACAATTCACGCGAATCTTGCGGTCTTTCAGCTCCATAGTCCAGCCGCGCGCGAAGTTGCGCACAGCCGCCTTACTCGCGGCATAGGCGGTAAAGCCTGGGAGCCCCAACACGTTTGAGACCGAAGAGTTCAGGATAATGGAGCCGCCGTCTTTGAAGAGGGGAAGGGCCTTCTGCACCGTAAAGAAGGTTCCCTTTACGTTCACGTCGAAGGTCTGGTCGAAATGTTCCTCGGTAGCTACCGCGAGCGGTGCGATTGTACCCGCGCCCGCGTTCGCAAAGAGTATGTCGATGTGACCATGTTTCTCTTTCACAACGGCATAGAGGCGGTCCAGATCTTCCAAGCGCGATACGTCGCCTGTGACCGTTGTAACGTTCCTCTTGATGAAGGCGGCGGCCTCCTTCAGCTCTTTCTCTCGTCGCCCGGTGATCACTACGTGTGCGCCTTCTTCCACGAAGCGCTTGGCTGTGGCCAAGCCAATCCCGCTACTTCCGCCCGTGATCACCGCGATTTTTCCCGCCAATTGTTGTCCATGGTTGTTACTCATATGTTTTTTCCCTTTTTGTTTTTCGTTATTTTTTTATGTTGAACTTACGCTATTCCTCCAAAGCTGACATAGTCATCGATCACAGCTGCTTCTTGAACAAATCCTGGAAGATGAGCTGACCCCAAGTGCGGCCTCGTGCGTGCACCAGCGCGCCACCCTCGTTGAACTTTCCCAACTTAACGGGTGCGAACCCGAGTTGTTTGGCCAAATCCGCCACGGGAGCGATCGCGTCCTCGTCGTCGCTCGACAGAAAGACGACCCGGTGTCCACCCTCGACGACCGGATCGGTCGCCAGGGTGGCCGCACCCAGGTGATTGAAACCTTTCACGAGCTTAGCGCTGGTGAACGATTTCGCAACGAAGGCGGAGGACGGGAGGCCGTCCAGCTCTTCAGGAGGAACTCCAAACGCGTTCGTCGCGTCGATGACGGTCTTGCCTTTCCAGCTCGGCAGGGCCTTCGCAACCTCGCGATGCTCGCCGAACGGGACTGCCAAGATGATGGTGTCGGCGTTGAGTGCATCCCGCAGCGACTTGGCGACGACCGTGGGTCCAATCGCCCGAGCCTGCGGTGCCAACTCCTCGGGTGACCGGCGACTCGCGACGGTCACGTTGATGTTTTTACGGGCGAAGGCGTGGGCGAGGGCCTGGCCTATCTTTCCGAATCCTACAATTGCGTAGCTCATATATTCTCCTTTGGCTTACCGAACCCTACGGCGCTCCGCATAATCGATTGGAGCGCCGTAGGGGCGAGTGCGTCAGATTTGCGCCAGGCCGCCGTCGACGGCGAGCTCGCTGGCGGTCATGAAGCTGCTGTCATCCGACGCGAGAAAGGCAGCCGCGGCTCCGATCTCCGCCGGGTCGGCCATGCGCTGGAGCGGAGTCATCGAGGCGTAGAGCTTCTGACCCGCCTCGCCTAGCGCTGCCTTCGCGAGTTCGGTCGCCGTCGGCCCGGGCGACAGCACGTTTACCCGGATGCCGGTGCCCTTCAGGTCTTCCGCCCAGGTCCGCGCGAGGTTGCGCACCGCCGCCTTGCTCGCGCTGTAGACGCTCATTGTCGAGGCGCCGGTGGTGCCGGCGCTCGAGCCGGTCAGAATGATCGAACCGCCCTTGCCCATCAGCGGCAGCGCCTTCTGGACCGTAAAGATCGTACCCTTCACATTGGTGTCGAAGGTTTCGTCAATGTGCTCGGCGGTGATCTTGCCGAGCGGAAGCGGAGTTCCCGCCCCGGCATTGGCGAAGACGATGTCGAGGGTTCCGCGCTCGTCCTTCACCGCCGCGTAGAGTCGGTCAAGGTCGGCCAGATCGGAGACCGAGCCCTTCACTGCGCGGGCATTGGGCCCGAGGTAGGCCACAGCGGCGTCGAGCTCTGCCTGCCGACGGCCGAAGATGAAGACGAAGGCGCCCTCCTCGATGAAGCGCTTTGCCGCGGCGCGGCCGATGCCGGTAGCGCCACCCGTGATGACTGCGACTTTTCCTTCAAGCTTTCCCATAATTACTCCCTTTGGCAGATCTGTAGCATTCGGTACAGTAGAGTAGAGTTCTTTGACGGTGGACGAGAACTGCCCGGGAGTCCTAATCTTTTGTCTACTCGTCCAAAATGGGGAGGCCAAGTTGGACCCGATAACAGATATCTTCAGAACGATGCACGTCACCGCTTTCGGTCTGCACAGGCTCGAAGCCACAGCCCCGTGGGGCGTAAAACAGGAAAACCAGACCGAAGAAAAAGTCGCGCCTTCCGACAAAAAGATGTCACCCACAGATTTGGCGCACTTCGCCATGCTGTCGCGCGGCAACTGCTGGCTGAGTGTGGAAGGGATTCCGGAGCCGATTCCCCTCACCGGTGGTGATTGCTTTTTACTGGCGAAGGGGACTTCGATTGTTTTGCGCGACAGCCCGCGAACACGTCCGAGGTGGAGCTTCCGCGAGATCGGGGCCAAGGCCAAGGGCAATGTCGCTCTTTGTGGCGGCGGTGGCGCACCGACGACAATCGTCTGTGGATCCCTGAGTTTCGATCGAGCCAGCCTGAGGCCAATCACTCAGTTATTGCCGCGCTTCATTTTGATGAAGGCCGATCAGGCACGCACGCTTGCTCTTCACACCACAGTGCAGGCGCTCGCGTCAGAGATGGAAGAACAGGGGCCGGGATCTGAAGTCGTCGCGAGTCGACTGGCCGAGGTACTGTTTATCCAGGTACTCCGGGCGCATATCGCGTCGGGACCGGAACGCAACAAAGGATGGCTTCGTGCAATTTTCGATCCTCAAATCGGCGCTGCTCTGAGTGCCATTCACGACAGAGTGAATACACCCTGGACGGTCGAATCCCTTGCCGATGCAGCGGGGATGTCTCGCTCCGCATTCGCAGCACGTTTCAAAGAGCTACTCGGACAAACGCCGCTGGAATACGTAACCGAGTGGCGGATGCAGAAGGCGATGCAGCTACTCGAACAGCGTGACAAAAAGCTCATAGACGTCGCCCGGTCGGTCGGTTATGAGTCCGACGCTGCGTTCAGTAAGGCGTTCAAGCGAGTTGTTGGGGCTAACCCTGGTGAATATCTCAAACGTGGTTTTGAAGACCAGGGTCATGCAGGAATGGCGGAAGCTTTTTGAAGCGAAGGATTCTGACTTTGGCGGCGGGGCATGGGTACACATGCAGCCGCCGCGAGCGTTGGCAATAGCGGTGTTGACGGTGGCCTCGCAAAAGGCGAGTCGGCGGGCCCGGAAGGGGTGCGATCATGCAGGCACCGCGTTTGCCCGGCTCAAGCGCCGGCGAGAGAAAGTTATAGCTTCTGCTTGGTGATGGCCTTCAGGCGCGGCAGGAGCACCAAGTCGGCCGCTTCCTCAGCATCTTTGAGGAGCGTCTTGCGCGGCGTGCCTATCTGCGCACGCATGGTCAGGCCACGAGCAAAATCCGTGACTTGGATTGCGCGCGCGGCTACCGGAAAGTCAGGCGGGATGTCTCCCGCGCTGATCCCGTCCCGGAAACGGCGCTCCACCAGCGCCGCGCCGCCCGCGACCGCGCTCTGCAGGAACCGCTGAACCTCAGCGTCGTTCACAAGCGGCGCGACGCACACCATAAGGCAGCCCCGGGCGGACCCTTTCTCGGTCGCACTTTCGACGGCGTACCTCAGAAAGCCCGCGATCGAATCGCGAAGACTCTGTGGCGAGAGGAGTGCCTTCGCGGCTGATGCGCCCTTCCGTTCTGCGTACGCTCTTAAGGACGCGCAAGAATATCGCCCGCTTGTCCCCAAAGACGGCATACAGGCTCGGCCGTCCCACACCCATCCCGGCGACGAGATCGTCAATCGTCACTCCGTCGTAGCCTTTCGACCAGAACACCTGAGTCGCCTTCTCCAGCGCCCCCGTCTCGTCGAAGCTGCGCGGTCGACCCCGCGGCCTAGCGGTTTTTTGAATCATTTAGTTCAAAACTCATTGACAACGGTCATCACGCTATTATATAACTGAATAGTTCGAAATTATCAAGCGCCTCGGCCTCGCGGGGCTCACGACTCGACCTTCATCACGGAGCTGCCCATGGAACACAATTATGGAACATAAGATCGCTCTCGTCACCGGCGCCACTTCCGGGCTCGGTCAGGCGGCCGCCCGCCTGCTTGCCGAAGAGGGCTACCGCGAGATCATCGTCACCGGGCGCAGCCTGACTGGGGCCCAGCAAGCGGCCGCTCAACTCGCGGCTGAGAACAAAAGAGCGATTTTCACGCCGCTGGCGCTGGATCTGGACAAGCCGTCCAGCGTTCAGTCGGCCGTTGCCGAGCTCGTCAAGCGCGGCCAGCCGATCGATTTCCTGCTGCTCAATGCAGGGTTGGTTCCCTTTAAGAAGCGCGCTGTCACCGCGACGGGCGTCGAGTCTTCTCAGGCCCCGCTTATCGGGCATCATCAACTGACGGTTGGGTTGCTCAATGCCAACTTGCTGAGTCCCGACGCGCGGATCGTTATCGCAGGTGCAGAACCTGCCCGCGGGGGCGTACCCATGTTCAAATACACCGACCTGCCAGCCTTCGCGGCCAAACGGTTTCAGGGTAACCGAACCGCCGCTGTTGAAGCGCTGATACGCAACGGGCCGAACGTGAAGTACGTGCCCAACAATGCGTATGCGGACGCGAAGCTCATCGTCGCTTGGTGGACCGCGGCGCTGGCCCGCCGGCTGCCCTCCGGCATGGCCGTGTACGCCGTGTCGCCCGGTGGCGCGACCGGCACCAAGGTGGTGCGAAGCGCTGGCTGGGCGTTGAGGCATATCTTTATCCCGATCGTGAACCTCATTCCCGGCATGAATCAGACGCCTGAGACCGCGGCCAGCCGGTATATCCAGGCATCAAAGTTCGGAACCGATCTCTCGGGGCAATTCTTCGCCTCGGCCAAAGGGAAGTTCTCTGGCCCAATTGAGGTGCAGCGCCAACCGCACCTCCACGATCGCGCCAACCAGGAAGCCGCGTGGCAGGCCGTCGTCAAGGTCTCTGGCGTCGATTTATCGACCGTCAGACCCGCGTCGCCGTCCGTACCGCCGATAAAAAACGGCCCGTCGTGACATAGAAAAATTCGTCGTCTTCCGCAGCAACTTGAGAGCAGTGTCCTGAAGGAGAGCCGATCGCGGCTGAACTGATCGTGGTCAGCGCGCCTATTATAGTACCAAACAGTTCAAAATAAGCAAAGTAACTCTAACCTCGCAAGGAGAATACACATGGAACGGTACGAAGGTAAAAAGGTTGTAATTATCGGCGGCACGAGCGGCATGGGGCTCGCGACGGCGAAGATGCTCCTCGATGGGGGTGCGCGCGTTCTGGTGACGGGTCTCTCGAAGGTCGGCCTGGAATCGGCGCAGAAAGAGCTCGGAAAGGGCGCCCTCGTGGTTTCGAGCGACGCGCGCTCGTTGACGGACCTCGACGCCCTGGCCTCTCGGGTGAAGGCTGAGTTCGATACCTTCGACCTGCTCTTCGTCAACGCCGGGTTCAGCACCCGAGCGCCCCTCGAAAGCCTCACCGAGGCTATCTACGACGAGATGTTCAACCTGAACGCCAAGGGACCGCTTTTCGCGGTGCAGAAGCTCGCGCCGCTGATCCACCGGGGAGGCTCTATCGTCTTCACGACCTCGATCGCCAACGTCAAGGGAATGCCCGGCAACGCCACATACGGAGCCGCCAAGGCTGCGCTGCGATCATTCGCTCGGACGCTCGCCGCCGAGCTGATTCCTCGCGAGATTCGCGTCAACGCGGTGACGCCCGGCCCCATCGATACGCCGATCTTGGGCAAGATGTTCCCGGATAAGGACGCGGCCGCCCAGCTTAAGGACAAGATGACCGGCATGGTTCCGATGAAGCGCTGGGGGACGTCGGAGGAAATCGCGAAGGCCGTCCTCTTCCTCGCGTTCGATGCGACCTTCACGACCGGCGCGGAACTTCCGGTAGACGGAGGATGGTCTCAACTCTAAGGTGTGGACGATCCGGGAGGGCCGGCATCGAGAACGGTCTTCAATGGCTCGCATACCATTGCGCAATTGATGCAATACGCGAACGCAGTGGCGGCGGCTCGGTCGTCGCCACTGCGCGCTCCGCCCAAGAGGAAACATCGTGTTCGGCGCGACCTTCACGACCGGCGCGGAACTCCCACGGGAGGGCAGCATGAGCCACACGCGCGGCGTGGCCTTCAGCAGCCGTTCCAACATTGGAACAGATGCCGATGGCGATGCCGACTAGCCTTAAGAGCGCGTCTCACGCCTTCGGCAGTAGTGGCTTTGAGTGTCCGGCGCGACGTCGGGAGGCATATGAACTTGCATAACTTGGTAATGAGCTGTTTGGCGGTCGCTTATCTCTCAGCGAACGTATACGCCATCGTGAAGATGCGGGTATTTGAGTTAGCCCGTTCGCGCAAGCATCTCCTACTCTATGGCGTCCCCTTCATATTGTGGGGCTCTGTCATCCTGTTGGGATGTTGGCTCATGGAGATGATGCGCCGATTCGATGAATGGGCTGCCTATGGCTCATTGAGATGACGTATTTTGCGGACAAAGCTCCGAACAAGTTAGCTGAGAACCGGAGTGCATTGTCGACTCCGGATACGAGCAGCATGGCAAAGTGTTCTCGACTGACGACTTCAGGCCAATGCACTCATTGACCTTTGAGTTGTGCTTCGTTTTCAGGATTGGTCCCCATAAACGCGCTTGTGTCCAGCGAACGATCACTGTTTACTGGGTTGGCCAGAAACTTGCTTCGAGGAAACGTCTGGAACGATGTCCTCGAAGCATCGCACGATTCGGGGCCGTCGTTCTTCAGAGGTTCTCCGGGAGTTGCCTCACAATTTTCGCGGCGGGGAAGCACTTGCCTGAAACTCTCAACGATTGACGCCGCGCCCGTCGGCAGTACCTAGTCAAGGGTGATAACAATTGGTCCAATCGTCTTCTGGTTGTTGTTGTCGTTTTGCGTCGAGGCGGCCTGAGCCAGCACGGAGATATTTATGGTTGGTGGCGGTCCCCCGCCTCCCCCGCCAGAACTCCCGCCACAGGAAATCATTGTTGCCAAAGCGGTGATACCAATGAAAGTGAGCAAGGGTCTCGTCTTGCATCGGACGACGCCAAAACACAAGAGCGCCAGGCATGCGAAAAAAAAGCCTCCGCTTGAAGATCGCCATGCCGCGTGACGGTTCCCTGATGCGGCCGCAGTGTCCGTAATATTCAGCTGCACTGTGGCTGTGCCATCGTCATTCAGAGTTATGGGTGAGGGGGAGACAGCGCATGTCACAGTACCCTTCGGTGACTGGCACAACACCGTAATGCTGCTCGTGTAGTGATTGACCGAAGTCAGGGTCACATTGAACGTGGCTGATTGACCACCCGAAAGCGTAGCGGTTGTTTTATCGAGGGATGCGGTAAAGTCACCGACTTGCAGGACGGCGCTGACGGTATGGGAAACTATGTCCGCCGTTCCGACGATCTGGAAGGGATAGTCTTTGGGAGCAAGCTGATTGTAGTTGAAAGTGAGACCGGTTGACGAACCAGACGTGTAGAAGAGGCCCTCCAGACGACACTGCGTTCCCGTGGGCATGCCATTGCACACGACGCTTAAGGGTTCGTTCAGCCCATATGTCGAGGTAGAACTAAGGGTGGCGACGAAGTTGCCACTCGGCCCCACCACGATGGTTGTGGGATCGACGCTTAGGGAGAAGTCGCCGATTCCCATCTCAAAGCTGGCCGCAGCAGTCACGAAGCCATCAGTGCCGCTAATGGTGACATTCTGGCTCCCAAACGGTGTCGCAGGGGACGTGCTGATCGTGACGCCGACTGTCCCGGATCCACCGGGGAGAATCGGAATCGAGGAGGCGCTAAAAGAGCAAGCAGCGCCTGCGGGCAATCCACTGCATTGCAGGGATGAGAAAGTTCCTGAGTATCCTCCTTCACTCGTGATTCCGAAGAACATCTCGAAGGCTTCACCCGGCTCCACGGTGACATTCGTACTCTGTGGATTCTGAGGATACGACAATTGGGACGTCACCCCCACCTTAAGATTCGGATTGGGTTTGGTGCCAAAAGTGGTGGCTGTCTGGGTGCCGAGGGTTGCATAGAGCGCGAAAACGTGGGTGGGGTCAAAGCCCGAGCCCAGCGTAAACGAGAAATCTTGCGACTGCTGCCCGGTACTGAAGTTGAGACTCGCCGGGAGCTGAATCGCAGGGTCACTGGCGGATAGCTTGACCGTCTCGGAAGAAGTGGCTGGTAAGTCGAGCGCTACCGTCGCCTTGCCGGTGTTGCCCAGGACGGGGCTTGAGTTTAGCACAATGTCGAGCGCCGGAGCGGGAGCGGCGGGAATAGTAGAAAACGACGAGGTGAGACCTGTGAGTTCCACGAGGTCCGTTGCGCCATCACCATTGAAATCCGCGCCCACAACGGGGTAACTACCGGCTTGAAGTTGGTAGGTATGGTCCGTGACGATGAACGTGCCGTCACCAACACCTTGAAGTATGACCAAGTGTGGCTCGATGAGATATGCCGGTGGGGGTGTTACCCAGCACCGCACCGCGATGTCGGGGATGCCATCCCCATTGAAATCTCCGACCAGTGCCGGATTGAAAGAGGGCTCCGTAACGCCAGGAAGATCGTAGCTGGGCTGCTGTTGAAATTCGCCATTGGCCGAGCCCAAGTAGACGGTGATGCCCGGCTGATAGAGCAATCCTTCTTGACCGAAGTCGCCGTTCGGGTCCCGGTTCTGAATCAGGTCTGGGTACCCATCGTTATTCACATCAGCCACAGCCACAGCTCCAAAGTGCGAGAGTAAAATCGTCGGAGTCTGAAATGTTCCGTCGCCATTGCCGAGAACCTCAATCAGGTCGTCTCCGCTGGCCTCAAATCCTAGGTTTGCGTTGAGGCCGACCAAAAGATCGAGTTTCCCATCATGGTTGAGATCGATGGCAAAGAGTTGCTGAGGGCTTAAAGTGCCAAGCATGGGAAACAGTTGCGCGGCCAGGTGAGAAAATGTTCCGTCTCCGTGACCAAGAAAAACGTCGAACTCCCATTTCTCGCCAGTAGAATCGGTCCCCATCACCACAAAATCCAGCTTTCCATCTTTGTTGAAGTCGCCAGCAACTAAGATTTGCGGGTTCGGTAGAGTGGTGAGCGTGACTGGAGGATTGAAGGAGCCGTCTCCATTTCCGGCAAAGAATGCAACATAGAATACGCTATTCTCGCCATTGTACTTATTGATGTAAACCACGTCCGGTTTTGCCGGCGTGCGGAACGCGCCCGAGGTGAAGATTGGGACGGGTATTGATTCGCCCACCGTTATTGATGTCCTCACTGGCGGAAGAAACTTCCCAGTGCCATCGTTCAAGAGCGCTGTCAGTTCGGGAGGACTGCCCGGTTGCTCTCCGTATTCAACAAGGAATAAGTCTGGCTTGCCGTCGCCATTCAGATCCGCAACCTCAATCGGAGATTGGCTGTCCGGAGCGTTCACTGGGCCCAAAGTGTAGCCAATGGTCGCGCCCTGCGGCGGACCGTAGTTTCCCGATCCGTCGTTCGTGAACATACTGACTTGGTTTTCGAGGGAATCAGCGGTGAGGATCTCGGGGCGATTGTCTCCGTTGAAATCCGCGACGACGAGCGAGTAAGCATCTGCCCCGCCTCGATATGTCTGGGCAACGGCTAGGTTGCCCTTGCCATCTCCTCTGAGAACCGAAACCAAATAGCCTGCTTCTGCGCCTGCCGCCGGGTTGTCGACGGTGGGGTAGAACACCGCCGAGCCTACGACGTCCAGATGGCCGTCGCTGTTCACATCGACCACCTGAATCGCAGGATCGAGGTCGCCCACCATCGCTGTCGGGTTGGGATTCTGCGCGAAATTGCCATCGCAGCTCCCCTTTGCCACGGTGAGTAAACCAAGGTCGCCGAGTCGCACGGCATCGAGACAACCGTCTTCATCCATGTCACCCAAACCGACCACCAAGGGGACATCGGGACCGTCGCCACCGTAGCCGAAGAAATTTACAAACGACAAACCGGTCCCAGACTGATTGAGGTAGGATGCGTAGTTGCCATCTGTAACGGTGGTCACAAAATCAACATAGCCGTCATTGTTAAGGTCGCCGACGGCGATCCAGCCTGTGGGTATGGGTCCCTCGGAGCTGATGCTAATGGCAGTCGAAAAGACACTTCCCGAGAAACTGCCGGCTCCGTTTCCGAGAAGCACTTCAATTTGAGGCTCAGTTGCGTCAAGATCAAGCACCAATCCGATAACGAGATCCTGATTGCCGTCATTGTTGATGTCGGCGGCAAGAATGAACGTTGGGATTTGAGGGAGTAAGGTTTGCGTACTCGGCTGGAAAGTGCCGTCCCCGTTGCCGAGGAAGACCTCCACCGTGTTCGAATCCGCGTCAGTGACGGCTAGATCGATTGGGCCATTCTTGCGAAGCTGGACAGCAGTGATCCAGTCCGGAGATTGGCCCTGGGTGTACAGAATTTCCGGAACCTTGAATGTGCCGTCGCCATTCCCAAGAAATACGTAGATTGTGTTGTCGCCACCATTGCTGATAGCGAAATCCATCTTTCCATCTTCGTTGAAATCCCCGCTGGTGATTGCAGTCGGGATAAAACCGGCCGGCAGTCGAGGTCGATCTAGAAACCCGGCATTTGCGAAACCGCCTGGCGTACGTGTGCCCCTTCCGCGGAGAACCAAACCGCGAGTGACTGCCGAAGCCGGTAAGTAATGGTCTTGACCGCTGCTTCGCTGCCACTTCGTTGTGTCTTGCTTAGAAATAGCCGCAAACTTCCAACCCAAGAATCGGCCGTTCTTTTGGACCGATGCTCGCTGCGCTGATGAGGATCGACTACTTGCGGGGTAAATCGCCACTGGACTGGCGAGACCACCTGAAGACCTTTGCGCCCCCATGCGACTCGCGAGCAAGCAGACAAGAAGAAAACATAAAGCCAAATGAGAGGGCCGCAGGCGGAAAAGTCGGTGGAGAAAGATGGCTTTCATCTCTGCCTCTATCTATGAAATGGATCAATGTGAAATCATCCGAGTTGGAAACGAGATAGTAACATGGTGCCGAGATGTTACCTAGATATTCGCGAGATTCAAGGAGGGTCAATACTGGTGGCTGCGTGTTTGGGATACCAACCTGACGGGCAGTCGAAAACGTCAACGATTGAAACTCGCAACGAGCAGACACTCCAGTGCGAGAGGTACAAAGAATCGCCGCTGAGAAACTGCAGCCGATAAATCGCGGCTTGGTTCTAACCGGCCGATGAACGACCAGAACGTTTTGCGACGGCATATCAAACCGGCAGCACAAACGCTTGGTCTGCATGTGAACTGGCGTTGCCTGCGTACTTCCCACGCGACGTGGTTGGTTCAGCGGGGGCTGATCCGAAGTCGGTGCAAGGTCAAATGCGTCACTCGCGCATTTCGACCACGATGGAGATTTACGCGCAGATCGTTCCGCTGGCGCAACGCCGAGCACTAGAACAGCTTTCGGAGTTCGCCAAAGATTCACGGTCCATTACGGTCCAATAATGCCTGTTTTTTGGGGTCACAGAAATGGCTGTAACTGTCGCCAAACCATTGAGAAGAATGGTGGAGCTAGTCGGGATCGAACCGACGACCTCATCGTTGCGAACGATGCGCTCTCCCAGCTGAGCTATAGCCCCGCACGGCGGCGAGTTTACGATTTTGATTTTAGCAGCCGTCGCTCGATTTCGGCTATACCAACGGGGCGAGTCTTTCGGCCGACGGCAACGCAACCATGCAGGCATCGGGGCCTTGAAACAGCGAGGACCGGAAAGCGAAGGCTATAATTTAGGGGTGAGCTCTTCCAAAGTAAAACAAGTTGCTTCGGCGGACTTCCCTACGCGCTGGGGCCATTTCCTGATCCATGGATTTGCGACCCGGGCGTCGGCCACGGGCGACAGCGCTAAGACGGAAGAAGCCGTGGCGCTGGTGATGGGCGAGGTGAGCACCGGGTCGCCGCTGGTGCGCATTCACTCGCAGTGCCTGACGGGCGACGTCTTTGGTTCCCTGCGCTGCGATTGCCGCCAACAATTGGAAATGGCGCTCTCCATGATCGCCCAACTCGGATCGGGCGTCCTTATTTATGAACAGCAGGAGGGCCGGGGCATTGGGCTGATGGCGAAACTGCAGGCCTACGCGCTCCAGGACAGCGGATTCGACACCGTAGAAGCCAACGAGCGTCTCGGTTTTAAGGCCGACCAGCGCGAATTCCACATGCCGGTCGAGATTCTGAAAGCACTGGACATCAAGCAGGTGCGCCTGCTCTCCAACAATCCGGACAAGGTCGCGGCGCTCGAACGCGCCGGGATCGAGGTGACCGAACGCGTCCCCTGCGAGGTGGCGCCCACCGAACATACCGTGGAATATTTGAAAACCAAGCAGGAGAAACTCGGTCACCTGTTCACTCGCCGCCGGAATCAGCATTAATTCAGATCGGCTTGCAGCAACCGCGCCAGGCCGTCCCGATTCTTCATTGGCAGTTCGCGCAGCGCGGCTCGCGCCAGCGCTACATAAACTTCTCGGGCTCTGGGACGCTTTTTCAGCACGGCCAAATGTTTCTCCACCGTCTTTACGTCTCCACGAACCAGCGGCCCACTGAAAGATTGCGCCGGACCGAGGCGCGAGTAGTTTGCCAAGGTCTGGCGGATGATGGGCAGACTCTTGCGGCGCGCATCTTCACGCGTGAGTCCGGCAGCGCGGGCCGCTTCCTCGAGCGTAACCAGGAACGCCAGCAGCAGCGGCGACGTCAGAGTCGCCCACGCATGATAGGCCGCTTTGCGCGCTGCGGGCAGCGGGAATCCTTCGGCTCCGAGCTCTGCGAACGACCTGGCGCGCCATGCGCGTAGCCGCGGCATCGCCTTCGATCGCAAACGGCACGGCTGTTAAAGATGGATGTGTTCCGGCGACAAAGGTCATCAGCGGATGCACCGATGCCACGGCGACGCCTGCCGCGCGCAAAGGCTCGAGTTCGCGGCTGAGCAGCGCTCCGCTGGAGTGGAAAGCAACACGCGCTTTGCGCTGACGTTTATTTTGAGATCGATTCTGATCTTTGTGCCGGGATGTGTCCTTATTACTGACGCGAGCGGCGAACTGCACCGCGAGATCCGTAGCCGCACCCCGAATAACACCGTCGGGGACGCAGAACCACAGCAAGGTGGCGTTCAACGCGGCGGAATGTGCGGTGACGGCTTGTGCACCGACCTTCACGGCGAGATCGCGCGCTCTGTTACGTGAGCGAGGCGTATCTCGCGCTACGATCTCGGTAATCTTGAAACCGCAGTCGTGCAGGGCAATCGCTAGAAAGGTTGCCAGCCTCCCGGCTCCAACGATGGCTACGGTAGGTTTTTGGGTTATGGGTTTTCGGCTCACCGGCGCAGAATAACAGGTCTTTGTGATCGGGTCTCAGCTCTTCGGTCTTGGGAAAAACGCTGTTCTTCAATTCTCCGAGACCTGACACGTGGAAGCCAAGACCTTATATTATTGTCATGGCAAAATCGGCAGGAACGAAATCAGGGCAAGCTCGGGTCCTCTCTTCTCGAATCAGCTACCAGGGCCCGGTGTTCAGCGTCACCACCGATGAAGTGGAAGAACCTGGGGGCGTGCGTGCCCGCCGCGACGTCATCCGGCATTCCGGTTCGGTCGTGGTTTTGGCGGTGGATGATGCGGCGCGAGCGGTGCGCAAAGCCGAGCCACGCATACTGCTCGAACGCCAATATCGCCATGCCGCGCAGTCGATGATGTGGGAGTTACCTGCCGGACGCATCGACGATGGCGAAACGGCACTTACCGCCGCCAAACGCGAGTTACTCGAGGAGACCGGCTACAGTGCCCGCCAGTGGAAAAGAATCCTGCATTTCTACGTGAGCCCCGGTTTTCTCGACGAGACCATGACCATTTACCTGGCCCGCGGGCTTCAGGCCGGCGAAGCCCAGCCCGAAGCAGACGAGAGGATCGCGGTCAGATTTTTCACTTTATCGGAGGCGAAACGGATGGCGCTCCAGCGGGCGCATTCGCGATGCCAAGACGATCTGCGGCGTACTGTGGCTTGCCCAGATGCCGCGACCAGCGCGCCCGTAACGTCCCGCCTCAAACGTACGTTGAACCCCGTATTGACAACAACCATGCTATGTGATTCCAAGCCTTGACAGCACCCCCGCTGAGCAGCACAATTCGTACACATTTTTTGCGGACCTCTGGAATCACGCCGTTTTCGGCGAAATCCGCAAAACGAAGGGAGCGCACGTGGAACGATTGAAAGGCACGGTCAAGTGGTTCAACAACGCCAAGGGATACGGCTTCCTCGGTCGCGATGACGGACCGGATGTATTCATTCACTACAGCTCCATCACCACCGAGGGCTACAAGAGTCTGCAGGAGGGCGATCAGGTGGAGTTTGAGATTGTCCAGGGCCAGAAAGGGCCGCAAGCGGCCAACGTAACCAAGATTTCGTGATTGGACGTTGCTTCACTCAAACCGATTTCACGCGCTAAGCTGTCTGCGCCTCGACGCCCTCGCTGGTGTGTCCTCCGACGGCTGCCCCTTCCTGTTGCGGTCTTCTTCCGCGTTACAATCATTCCCGCGGGTTGAAAATTCCTGAATGGACAATAAGGCCATCGCCGGGCTTCTCTACGAGACTGCCGATCTGCTGGAGATCGACGGGCAGGACTCGTTTCGCGTGCGCTCCTATCGCAATGCTGCGGAGGCCATCGAAGCGTTGCCGCAGCAGGTGGCCGATCTCATCCCGGAACCGAAAAAGCTTCTCGAAATCCAGGGCATTGGCAAGAGCATGCTGGCCAATCTGGTGCAACTCTTTAAGGATGGCCGCATTGAAGTGCACACCGAGTTGCTCAAGAAATACCGGCCTTCGATGCTCGAACTACTCAAAATTCAGGGACTCGGGCCGAAGACGATTGCTTTGATCTGGAGCGCCTATCAGGTTAGCGACCTCGAGGGCGTGGAGAAATTGGCGCGGGAAGGCAAGATCCGCACGCTGCCGCGCATGGGCGAAAAGCACGAATTGAAGCTGCTCAAGGCGATCGAAGACTATCGCCGCATCGCCGGACGATTTCTACTCGACACAGCCGAAGAACTGGCGGAGAAGCTGGTGGAGCATCTGCTGTCGGCTTCCGGCGTCGAAAAAGTTACGCCTGCCGGCTCGCTGCGCCGGGGACGCGAAACCGTCGGCGACCTCGACATCCTCGTCACCGGCAAGGGCTGTATTGCGGACGAAGCGCGGCAGAAACTGATTGAACATCTACTGCGCTTTCCCGGCTTGATGGACATCATCGCGCAGGGAGAAAACAAAGTCAGCTTCCGCCATCGCAATGGCATGCAAGTGGATGTGCGCCTGCTGCCGCCGGATTCTTTCGGCGCGGCGATGCAATATTTCACCGGGTCGAAGGCGCATAACGTGGCCTTGCGCCAGCGCGCGCTCAAGATGGGCTTCACGCTCAATGAATACAGTCTCGCAAAGGTCGAAGATAATAAGCCGGTCGCTCGCAAGACGGAAGAAGAGATCTACGCCAAGCTCAAGCTCGACTTCATCCCTCCCGAGCTGCGAGAGAATCAGGGAGAGATCGAAGCCGCTGCTGGACATACGCTGCCGGCACTGATTGAGCTATCCGACATTCGCGGCGACGTGCACATGCACACCGTCGAAACCGACGGGCGCAACACGATTGAAGAGATGGCGGAAGCGGCACAGGAGCGCGGCTACGCGTACATGGCCATCACCGATCACTCGAAGAATCTCGCGTTCGCCAACGGACTCACCGACAAACGCGCGCTCGACCACATCGATCGAATCCGCGCGGTTGAAAAGACAGATGAAGGGCATCCGCATTTTCGCGGGAATCGAAGTCGATATCCTAGGCGATGGGTCGCTGGATCTCTCCGACTCCGTGCTCGAACAAATGGACATCGTGATCGCCAGCGTGCACTCGCAGTTCAATCAGGATCGCGCCGCCATGACCGATCGACTGCTGAAGGCGATCGCTAATCCCAATACCTCGCTGATCGGGCATCCGACTGGACGCCTGCTATTGCGCCGCGACGCCTACCTGTTCGATCTCGACGCGGTGCTCAAAGCCGCGGCCAAGCACAAAGTGGCGATGGAACTGAATTCCTATCCCGATCGCCTCGACCTCAGCGACGTTCATCTGCGCATGGCAAAACAGCATGGAGTGAAGATCGTTATCAATACCGATTCCCACCACACCTCGCACATGGAGAAAATGCGGTACGGAATCACGCAGGCGCGGCGCGCATGGCTGACCACGGAAGATGTGCTGAATACTTTGCCAGTCGCAGACTTTGCCCGCGCCATGAAGCATGGTTGGTAATTATTTCGGGCTCGGGCTGACCGCTACCAGCAAATTCCTTCGTAGGTCTGAATGCCTTCCGGACGCCCCGTCTTATCGAGGTGGATGAGGTCAATCACGATTTGTTCGGGCCGTAGATACTTGGCGAGCCTGTCTTTGCTTGCCGATTTGTTGCCCAGGATCACGACTTCGGCGGTGCTGAGCACGCTTCCGAGGTCGTCAGAGAGAACCGATCCGATATGCGGAATGACTTGTTCAATGTACTGGCGATTCGCGCCGGCTAACCGGCCAAGAGAAACATCCTCATCCCAGACTTGGACTTCGAGACCCTCGCCCATGAGGCGCTTGATTAGCTGCACCTGCGGACTCTCGCGCAAATCGTCGGTACCGGCTTTGAAGCTGAGGCCCAGTTGCGCAATTTTCTTTTTCCCCGTGCTCAGCACCATCTCCACGGCGCGATCAACGTGTTCGGCGTTGCTCGGCATGAGCGATTCGAGCAAAGGCAGTTTGAGATCGAGTTCTTTGGCTTTGTAGGCAATCGCGCGCAGATCTTTCGGAAGACAGGAACCGCCGAATGCAAAACCAGGAGAAAGATAGGCGGAAGAAATATTCAGCTTGGTGTCGGAGGTGAAAATCCTGGTGACGGCTTGCGCGTCGACGCCCAGATGCTTGCACATGGTTCCCATTTCGTTGGCAAAGCCGACTTTCAGCGCGTGATAGCAGTTAGAAAAATACTTGACCATTTCCGCGACGGGAATGGCCGTCTCGTATAGGGTCCCGGGAGTGTTCTTGTAGAGTTCGCGGAGCGGTGCGAGATGGCGGATGTCACTAGCTCCGAGAATGGTGTAAGGCGGGTTCAAGAAGTCGCTGACGGCGTTACCCTCCCGCATGAATTCGGGGTTGTAGCACACCGTGAAATCCTGGCCGCACTTCTTGCCGCTTTCTTTTTCCAGAATGGGAAGCGCGACCGTCTCGGTGGTTCCGGGCAGAACCGGTGCTGCGCAACACAAAAACGTGGGGCGACTTTTTCTGGCGGATGGCAGCGCCGATTTCCCGTGCAACACTGCTCGATATGGCTGAGGTCGAGTTTGCCATTCTTCAGGCTGGGCGTTCCGACGCAGACAAACGAAACTTCAGAATTCAACACGGCTGCGGTAGCGTCGGTAGTCGCATGCAGCAATCCGGCACGGTGCGCTTCGGCAACCATTTCGCTCATGCGCGCTTCGATGATGGGGGTCTTGCCCGAATCCATCATCTCGACCTTGGCGCGGCTCACATCCACGCCGATGACTTTGTGGCCCATAGAAGCGAAACAGGCGGCCGAGACGGAACCAACGTATCCCAAACCAAAAATGCTAACGGAAGAGCCCAAGCGAATTCTCCTAGCAATCAAGGAAACGCGTTGCGGTTGGCACTAAGAACTATATCAATGCCCAAGTGAGTCGCCCGAAGCCCGTTCTCCATCCGGGGCCGTACGATTGCGAACGAGCCAACAAAGTGCTTTTTTTCAATATGTTACACAATATTCTTGTCAGCAACTGAAATCCCGCATGGTACCGGCCAGTTAATTGCAGCAACTCAATCGTAGCGCGGCCAGTACAAGGAGGGGTTTAACTTCGAAAAGGGCGGGGTAACGGGAGTAACGGCTAGTCGAGAGCGGCTCATTTCGGCATGTAAGATAAACATCTGTGACTTCTGGATGGCAAAGCAAATTGGCGCGCGCATCCCGGATGGACTGGGAAGAGGCGCGGGTGCGCGTGGGGCAGGAATTCCACAAGCAGAGCGACCTGCTCCTGTACCGTATGGGCGTGCGGAATGGTGCGATTCCGCTGCGAGTAGGCGCGGCCGCGCGGACCGGCCAATTTTTTTTTAGTACGACCGAGTTTTCAGGCGGTGCAAGCCGAGAGCGCGCGGAAATTTTGCGCAAAACCCTTCCTGATGATGTGACGGAAATTCTGCGCGAGGCGGACGAGGTCTGCGGCCATCGCTTTCGCCTGCTGGGCTACGAAAATCTTGACTACGGAGACCCGATCGACTGGCATCTCGATCGGGTACATGGTAAGCGCGCACCGCTCGATCCATGGTGCAAGATTCCTTTTCTTGACTTCGCGGTAGTGGGCGACCACAAGGTCACCTGGGAATTAAACCGGCACCAACACCTGGTGACGCTGGCCAAAGCCCATCTGCTGGGCGGCAATCACGACGCCAAGTACGTTCGCGAACTGATCGCGCAGCAGCGCAGTTGGATCAAAGCCAATCCCTATCCGTTGGGAATGAATTGGGGGAGTGCGCTGGAGGTCGCCTTCCGCAGTCTGTCATGGATCTGGGTGGACCAGTTGCTGGCAGGAACGGCCGAGTATGAACAGTTCCGCTCCGAGCTGGCGCCGGTGCTTGCCTTCCACGGGCGTTATATCGAGCGCTATCTATCTACTTATTTTTCTCCGAACACGCACCTGCTGGGGGAAGCGGTCGCGCTGTTCTTTCTCGGCACTCTGTATTCGCAAATGCCGGGGGCCGCTCGCTGGAAAGAATCCGGATGGCAGATTGTTCTGCATGAGGCACAGCGGCAGGTTCGTCCCGATGGCGTTTACTTCGAGCAATCGCTGTATTACCACGTTTATGCGCTCGATTTTTTTCTCTACGCGCGGTGGCTCGCCGAGCGGAATGGAATGGAGATTCCACCGGCGTATGATGCGGCGCTCGAACGAATGCTCGATGTGGTTGCGGCTCTGGCGCAGGCGGGGCCGGCGGAAGGCTTCGGCGACGATGACGGCGGCCGACTGTGGAATCCGCGTCGGAATCGGACGGAACACATGACTGATCCGCTGGCGCTGGGTTCGGTGTTGTACTCCCGCGGTTTCCCCGCGGCGCGGCTGACGGAAGAAGCAATCTGGTTATTCGGCGAACGAGCCGTGGACAAACTATTAATTCCGCAAGCATGCGCTGCCGTGCGATCCGTCGCCTTTTCCGACGGCGGGATTTACGTGTTGGCTGACTCGCAGCCGCACGCCCAGGAAATGATGGCGGATGCCGGCCCACAAGGCATAGGCCGATCGGGACACGGACATGCCGACGCACTGAGCCTGCGACTCACCATGGATGGACGGCGCTGGCTGGTGGACTCCGGGAGCGGCGTCTACATTTCGAAAGATCCGGTGGACCGCAACGTGTTTCGCGCAACCGGCGCGCACAACACCCTGCGCGTGGATGGAGTGGATCAAGCGGTTGCGGACGAACCTTTTTCGTGGACTCACATCCCGATCACACGGGCAGAAAACTGGATTGTGGGGAAAACCTTCACTTACTTTGTGGCCAGTCATAATGGATACGCTCGACTGGCCGATCCGGTTATGCATCGGCGGCACGTGCTGAACATGGCCGGCGGTCTGTGGCTGGTGCGGGATGTCGCGCTCGGTCGAGCCGAGCATGAACTGGAGCTACGATGGCACTTTGCGTCCGATCTCGACGTTCACGCCGCCGGCGCGAGTAGGGTAGAAATTTCAAGGGCTGGCGCTACCTCGAGCGATGCCGCGCGCGAATCGAGGTTAAGCCTGATCATGCCGCAAGAAACCGTCTGGCAGACGGAAGTTACCAGCACCCTGCTTTCGCCTGCTTATGGCGCGTTACAGCCTGCGCCGCTAGTGCGGTGCCGCGCGCAGGTATTGTTGCCCGCAGAAACCGCAACTGTTCTGCTTACCCGCGCAGGCGCAATCGAGCAGGAGCGTGAACCCCGATTCGCCAGCATGGCGCAAGCGGCCGTGCAGGTTTACGAACTCGATTGTCGTTATCATGGTGATGAAGACGAAAGCCATGGATTCTTCTTTGCGCTTGGCGACGAGGCGTGGAGTTTCGGTCCGTGGGCTTCGGACGCGCGAACGCTGTATTGCCACATTGAAAAGGAGAAACTCACGCAACTGGTCGTAATCGGCGGGACGCACGTAGCGTGGCAAGGACAGCCGCTGCTGGAGACAGCGGGGCCATCCACATTTTTCGAGTGGCGCAAACGGGACTCAATCATGAATGCAGTTCCGGGGGAATTTTCGGTTACGCCCGTGTTCGAGAGGCTGACGCATTCCTCATCGACGGATTTTAGGGATCGCAACCAAGGGTCGTCGCCCTTCGCGGAGAAACTTTAAATGTGCGGGATTGCCGGCATTCTTGAATTCGGGCGGGACGCGCGGGCCAACGCAGCTGCTCTCCGCGAAATGTGCCGCGTGATTACCCATCGCGGACCGGACGACGAAGGCTTTTATACCGACGGCCCGGCGGGAATCGGCATGCGGCGGCTCAGCATTGTCGACGTGGCGGGCGGGCATCAGCCGATTTCGAACGAAGACGGCACATTATGGATCGTATTCAACGGCGAGATTTACAACCATCTCGCCCTGCGCGAACAACTCATCGCGCGCGGCCACCGCTACAGCACACACAGCGACACCGAAACGGTTATCCATCTCTACGAAGAGTACGGCGCGGATTGCGTGCAGCACCTGAGAGGAATGTTCGCCTTCGCCATCTGGAATCGCAATACCAAAACGCTCTTCATCGCGCGCGACCGACTCGGCATCAAGCCGTTGTATTACAAGTTAACGCCGGATCGGTTGCTGTTCGGATCGGAAATCAAAGCGGTACTGGCGCATGGGGGGATTCGTCCGGAATTCAATCGCGCCGCACTGCCGGAGTATCTCGCGTTTGGATACTTGTCGGGCGAAGAAAGTTTCTACAACGGAATTCTGAAGTTGCTGCCGGGACGCACCCTGACGATCGGCCCGGAAGGCAAAGCGCAAATCCGCCAATACTGGGATCTGGATACATCGCAGGCGCACGAATCGGGAGTTGATAGTTACGATGAGAGTTACTACTTCCAAAGCTACCGCGAGTTGCTCGAAGGCGCGGTCCAGAGCCATCTGATGAGCGACGTGCCGCTGGGGGTGTTCCTGAGCGGCGGCGTGGATTCGAGCGCGGTGGCGGCGTTGATGACGAAATTGCGGCGCGAACCGGTGGAGACTTTTTCCGTCGGCTACACCGAGCAGACGTACAGCGAACTGCCCTTTGCGCGCACGGTTTCAGATCATATTCATTCCCGGCATCACGAAGTACTGGTCAGCGAGCAGGACTTCTTTGGAGCTCTGCCGCATTTGATCTGGCATGAAGATGAGCCGATCGTGTGGCCTTCCAGCGTCTCGCTTTATTTTGTGGCTCGACTCGCCCGCGAGCGAGTCACCGTGGTGCTTACCGGAGAAGGGGCGGATGAGACCCTGGCGGGCTACACGCGCTATGCCTTCACCTTGAAGAATGCGGCCATGGATCGGGCCTATCGCAGCGTCGTTCCGAGCCTTGTTCGCCGCGGACTGCGGAACACTCTCGCGACCTCTTCGGTGCTGGGAGCAACGCTGCGGCGGAAACTGGATCATACATTTCTGGCCCGGGACGGAAATTCCTGGGCATCCTTCTATTTCGACAATTTCTTTTCTGCCTTCGGCGAAGCCGAACAGAATGAACTGCTGACGAGCGAGTTCGCGCGCGAAGCCGGACCCAGCACGGCATACAAGCACGCCCTAGATTATTGGGACCATTCCTCGGGCGAGATGCTGCAACGACTGCTCTACACTGACATCAAGACCTACCTGGTCGAACTGCTCATGAAGCAGGACAACATGAGCATGGCCGCATCCATCGAAAGCCGGGTACCGTTTCTCGACCATGTACTGGTCGAGTTCGCGACCCGAATTCCGCGCGAAGTCCAGATTCAGGGTCTGGCTGGAAAGCGGATTCTGAAAAAGGCAGTGGAAGATCTGCTGCCGCATTCGATTCTGTACCGGCCGAAGCTGGGATTTCCGACGCCATGGAGTGGGTGGCTGGCTGGACCGCGGCTGGCAACGATTCGCGAAATGCTACTCCAGGCGCGCAGCCTCAATCGCGGATACTTCCGGCGTGAAGCGGTGGAGAAGTTGTTTGACGAACATCGCGCGCAGCATCGCGACAACTACGACCGCATCTGGCGCTTGCTCAATCTTGAGTTGTGGCATCGGGTTTGTCTGGAAGGCGAATCGCACGACGAAGTTGGCGAGCCGGCGGTGAACCTGGCTTCAACGCGGTAGTGGCGTTTTTCTCCGACATGCAACTTCTTGCAGTTTCGCGCGTGATTGGCGCGAGCAATAAGGTCAGTTGCAAAGCGAAACAGAACGCACTAGAGTACGTCGAAGATGGGATTGGGCGCTGGCGCAATGGGCAGTGGCGCCGCGGAGAACCACGGAAGGCATTTGGAGAGGATTACAAGTGAAGATTTCGCAAAAGGGGCTCTACGCGCTGCAAGCGATAATGACCTTGGCCCGCCGCTACGGAACCGAAACGATTAAGATTCGGGACATTGCCATTGATAGCGACCTGCCGGAAAAATTTCTGGAGTTGATACTGCTGGAACTTAAGAACGCGCGCATTGTGGAAAGCGTTCGGGGCGCGAAGGGTGGTTACCGGCTGCGGCGTGCGCCCGAGGAAATTAAACTCAGCGAGATCATTCGTCTGGTCGACGGCCCGCTTGCGCCTTTCGGGGATGCGGATCAACTTCGCAGCCTCATCACGACGGATCCGGACCATCGCGCGCTCTACAGTGTGTTTTTGGAGGTGCGCGACGCGGCCGCCAAGATACTGGAGAGCACATCCGTCGCCGACATCGTCGGGGACGCTTCGAAATCGCACAAACGATCGCAAACAGAAGCCGAAAAAAGGTCCCGCGCTGTCAATCATTCACAAGGCGGCAAAGAGTAAATAGCTCGCCCGTGCGAAGACGCTTAGGCGAGCACGGCCTCGTACTCGCCATAGGCGCCTTTGAAATCGGTGATTTCATGAGTGCCTTCGAAATGCCAGATCCGGGTTGCGACCTCATCAATCAGATCTTCATCGTGCGTGACGAGCAGCACCGTTCCCGGATAGCGCTGCAATGAAATATTGAGCGCATTAATCGATTCGAGATCGAGATGGTTCGTCGGTTCGTCGAGCACTAGCACGTTCGGCTTCTGCAGCATCAACTTGCAAAAGAGCAGCCGCGCCGCTTCTCCACCGGAGAGGATGTCGGTGCGCTTCTCGGCGTCGTCGCGCGGAAATAGCATCTGCCCGAGAATGCCGCGAATTTCTTCGGTGGATGCCGAAGGATCCCACTGATGGAGCCACTCCAGCACCTTGATGCCGGGCTCGATCAGCGCCTTGTGATCCTGGGCGAAATATCCGACAGCAGCTTCATGACCCCAGATAACTTTTCCGCCATCGATGAAGGGCCCGTCGTAGCCGCTGGTTTTGCGCAGTTCCGACTACCGAAGTTGTCGGTGAGTTCGCGAGCAGCGCATTGACAAGGGTCGTCTTTCCCGAGCCGTTGCGGCCCATCAGCGCGATTTTTTCTCCGCGCAGCACGCTCGCCGTAAACGCCGGAAATTACCTTCGCATCTCCGTATGACTTCGTAACGCCTTCGATTTCGAGAATGTGCTTGCCGGAAGGCCGCTTCTGCTCGAACTTAAGATACGGACGCTGAATGTTGGATTTCGCCAACTCCGTAACCTGCAGGCGCTCGACTTCCTTGCGCCGCGACTGCACCTGGCTGGATCGCGTTCCAGCGGCAAAGCGCGCGATGAACTCATTCAACTGGGCGATCTTCTTTTCGCGTTGCGCGTTCTGCCCTTCGATCTGCGAGCGCACCTGCGTCTTCGCGATCACCATGTCGTCATACGTACCGGTATAAGTAATGATGGTCTCGTAATCGATGTCGGCGATGTGGGTGCAAATGCCGTTGAGAAAATGACGATCGTGCGAGATCACGATCAGCACGCCCTCGTATTGATTCAGAAAATTCTTCAGCCAGTGGATCGAATCGAGATCGAGGTGGTTCGTAGGTTCGTCGAGCAACAGCGCCTGCGGATGCCCGAACAGCGCCTGCGCCAGCAGCACGCGCATTTTTTGTCCGCCCGGCAACTCCGACATCTTCCGCTCGTGCATCTCGTCGGGAATGTCGAGGCCCTGCAACAGAATCGCGGCATCGCTTTCGGCGGTATAGCCGTCTTCCTCGCCGACGATGCCTTCGAGTTCGCCAAGTTTCATGCCGTCGGCGTCGGTCATCTCATGCTTCGCATAGATGAGCTTCGCGTTCTTCGAGCGCAGCCCACAAGCGCCGGTTGCCCATGATGACCGCGTCAATCACGCGATACTTATCGAAGGCGAATTGATCCTGGCTCAGAACTCCAAGCTTCCGCGGGCGAACGACGGTTCCCTTCTGCGGCTCAAGTTCGCCGGTCAGAAGCTTCATGAACGTGGATTTGCCCGCGCCATTGGGGCCAGTAAGGCCGTAGCGCTTCCCCGGAACAAAGCCGGTGGAAACTTCGTCGAACAGAACTTTAGCGCCGTAGCGCATGGACACATTGCTGACTGAAATCATGATATTCAGAGAACTGCGGGAATCGATCCAATCGGAAGAAGACGCAGCTGCTGTCATTAGAATATCACGAGCTTAAGACGACTTTGGCCTTCCTTCGAGTACCTTAGTGACCTTAGTGGTAAGAGTTTGGCTTCAGACGGCAATAATTCGAGGCAGCACGACCACCACTGCTCGTAAGCGGCCGCTCATGTTACCTTTTCAGCGTGATGAATAATTCTCAGTCTTCTTCTGTCGATCTTCAGGCAATGGCGCGGCAAGTCATGCTGGCGCAGGGTTTCGAACCGAATTTTCCACCCGAGACTCAGCAACAGCTGCTGAATATCAAAGCTCATCCGCCGCAGCTGACGCCTTCCGATAAGGTTCGCGATCTGCGCAACCTGCTCTGGTCGTCGATCGACAACGACACGTCGAAAGATCTCGACCAGATCGAGGTCGCCGAACGCTTGCCGAATGGCAACATCAAGGTGATGATTGGCATCGCCGATGTTGATGCGTTCGTCGCCAAGGGCACTCCGATCGATCAGCACGCGGCCAGGGAGACGACCACGGTTTATACCGGCATCATTAATTTTTCGATGTTGCCGGAAGAGCTCTCGACCGGCGCATCGTCTCTGCTCCCAGATGTGGATCGGCCAGCCGTGGTGACCGAATTCGTGATCGATTCTGGGGGCGCGATGGCTTCGAGCGACGTCTATCGCGCCATCGTGCGTAACAAGGCACAACTCACGTACAGCGCGGTGGGAGCATGGCTCGAAGGCACGGCGGCGGCTCCGCCCAAAGTCGCCGCGTCTTCGGAACTGCAGGCGCAGCTCAAACTGCAGGACGGAGTTGCCCAGGCGCTCAGGAAATTGCGCTACGAAAATGGCGCGCTGAATATCGACACCAGCCGAAGTGTCATCCGCTGGTGCTCAACCAGCAAGTGACAGGTGTCGTGAAGGTGGAGAAGAACCGCGCCACCGATCTGATCGAAGATTTCATGATCGCCGCCAATGGCGTGGTGGCGCGACTGCTGGAGAAAGTTTCTTCTCTGCGCCGCATCGTGAAAACTCCCGAGCATTGGGACGGCATTGTGCGGCTGGCCGCGGCACAGGGCGTAACGCTGCCCGCACAGGCCGATTCCAAGGCGCTCAACGATTTTCTGGTGAAGCGCAAAGCCGCCGATCCCGATCATTTCGCCGACCTGTCGCTCGCGGTCATCAAGCTGATTGGCCCAGGCGAATATGTGCTGGAGCGTCCGGGCGATCCCGAGCAGGGACACTTCGGACTCGCCGTGCAGGATTACACGCACTCGACCGCTCCCAACCGGCGTTTTGCCGACGTGGTCACGCAAAGGCTGATCAAGACTTTGCTCGATGGAAAACCCAACCCTTATTCGGACGACGAACTAGCCGCCATCGCCACCAACTGCACACAAAAAGGAGATGCAGCGCGAAAAGTGGAGCGGGAAATGTCGAAGCGCTTGGCCGCCGTGGCCATGTGCCATCGCGTCGGCGAAACCTTCGACGCCATCGTCACCGGAGTGACTCCGAAGGGGACGTTTGTTCGCGTCCTGCAGCCGCACATCGAAGGCTTGCTGGCGCAGGGAGCGCAGGGGTTACACGTCGGCGACAAGATTCGCGCGAAGCTGACGCGGACTGACGTGCAGCATGGGTTTATTGATTTTGTTAAGGCGTAGATTAGCGAGGGTTGGTTGGTACAAAAGCCGGTATTGACCTTCGTCAGCCGCTCTTCTTTTCCAGTTCCGCCCAGCGTGCATAGAGAACATCGAGCGCCTGTTGCGCCGCGTCCAGCGCGGCCTGCGCAGCCATAAGGCGCGGAGCATCCATCGCATTAGCCGGATCTTCCAGTTCCGCACGCTTAGCTTTACTAACTGCTCGGCTTCTTCCACTCGCTGCTCGATGGTCGAGTATTCCCGCGCTTCGAGATAGGAAAGTTTCTTTCTTCGCCGGCGCCGCTGAGCGTGGAAGCTGGGCGGCGTCTGGCGCAGTCGCCGCGGTTGCCGCGTCGGCCTTCGTGCTCTGCGCCTGCCAAGCCTCCCATTGCGCGTAGTCGGCGAAAGTCTCCGCCCCGCCTTTTCCGTTCAGTCCAAGCACGATACTGGAGACGCGGTCGAGCATGTAGCGATCATGCGTTACCAGCACGAGCGAGCCGGGAAAATCGATCAGGCTCTCTTCCAGAATTTCCAGCGTCGGAATGTCGAGATCATTGGTAGGTTCATCGAGCAGCAGAATGTCGGCGGGCTGAAGCATGAGTTGCGCGATCAGGACGCGCGCCCGTTCGCCTCCGGAAAGCCGCCCAACCGGCTGGCTGAGTTGCTCCCCGGTGAAAAGGAATCGCGCCGCCCATCCGGCTACGTGAATTACGCGATCGCGATAGACGACCGAATCGCCGTCCGGCGCGAGCGCCCGGCGCAGGGTTACATCGGGATCAAGCGTGCGGGTCTGGTCGAAGTAGACAATGCGCAGCCAGTCGGCGCGGCGAATCTCACCGCTGGTCGGCGCGAGGTCTCCCTGCAACAAGCGGAGCAGAGTCGTCTTGCCGCTGCCATTCGGGCCGACGAGGCCCACGCGCATTCCGGCGGTCAGGATGAAGTTGAGGCCTTGGAATAACGCGCGAGTTCCCATGGTGCAGTTAACATCTTGCAGTTCGATCAAGCGCTTGGTCTTGCGGTCGGTGGCTGAGAAATCGATTTGCGCTGTTGTGCTGCGCGTTCTCTGGTTCAAGTCGGCAAGTTCGCCCATCAGTTCGCCCGCTTTACTAATGCGCGCTTTCGACTTGCGGGTGCGGGCTTTGGCGCCCCGGCGGAGCCATTCGATTTCTCCGTGAACGAGATTTTCCAGCGCTTCCTGACGCCGGGATTGCGCGTGCAGGAACTCTTCTTTCTTTTCGAGAAACGCGCTGTAGTTGCCGCGGACGCGCAGCGAACCATCGGGATAAATGCGATTGAGTTCGACCATGTCGGTCGTGACGTTCTCAAGAAAATAGCGGTCGTGGCTGACGATGACGCTCGCGAATGAGGCCTGCTCCAGCAAATCTTCGAGCCACATAATTCCGAGCAGATCGAGATGATTCGTGGGCTCGTCGAGCAGGAGTATGTCAGGATGCTGCACCAGAGCCTCTACAATTGCGAGACGCTTCTGCCAGCCGCCGGATAATTCGGTAGCGCGCGCTTCGAGATCTTCAAATCCAGCGCGCCCGAGAGTTTCGGCAAAGCGCGCCCCGCGCTCCGTTCCGGAGACTCCACAAAGATCGAGAGCGCTTTCAATGACTGAACGCACCGTGGCGCCCGGTTCGAACCGCGAATCTTGCTCGACGCTGGCAAGGCGCGTCCGTTTGCGAAACGACACTTCCCCGCTGTCGGCAGTAACCTCTCCCGCCAGAATTCGGAGCAAAGTGGATTTGCCGGATCCGTTCGGGCCGATCAATCCGATACGATCGCCGTCAGAAATGGTGAACGAAACATTCTGGAAGAGAGGGTTCGCTCCGAATGCTTTCGTAATTTCCTGCGCATTAACGATGGGCGGCAATGAGGTACGGTCTCCGGAATTTTGGTGTCACTTCTGAGGGTACCAGTTGCGAGAGCCACCTGAGGGGCGACGCCAACCTACAGCGTAATGATTCCTTGCTTGAGATCTTGCGCGGCTTGCGTCACGTTTTCCGGCCGGCCGAGATCGCGCCAGTAATATTCGTCGGCGCGGAAGGCAAGGATTTTCTCTCCCTCCGCAGCAAGGCGCAGATAGGAGTTGATGATGGAGAAGGCGCCCTCTTCACTCAGCATCGCAAGCAGGCGCGGAGAAACTACGTGGATACCGGAAAAAGCCAGCGCGTGCGCTGGTTGGCGACCGCCAACTAACTCCGGTGGATTGCTCCCAGTTTGCCGGCCGCATAGCTGAAGGTGGTCGTCGAACAGCAGATGGCGGGAGGTCTTGCGATCCTGCACCGCCAGCGTGGCTAAAGCCTGATTTTCCCGATGAAACTGCACCATGTGCTGAAGGTCGATGGTGCTGAGGACATCGACATTGTGCACAATGAAGGGATCCTTACCTCGGCTGGAATCTTCGAAGAAATGAGCGGCCTTTTTCAGTCCGCCGCCGGTGTCGAGCAACGCCTCCTCGCGCGAGACTTCGATGCGCATGCCGAAATTGTCGTTCGCCTTCAGATACTCCACGACCATGTCGGCGAAGTGATGAACGTTGATGATCACTTCGTGAACTCCAAAACTGCGCAAGCGGGAAAGCGTGATTTCCAGCAACGTGCGGCCGTCGATTTCGACCAGCGCTTTGGGGCGATCGCCGGTGAGCGGACGCAAACGCGTGCCCAGGCCCGCGGCCAGGATCATCGCTTTCATGAATTGAGTTGCTCCTGCTCGCGATGACGGACCACCACTTCCAGGCCATCCTTGCCACGCAGATGTTTTGCCAACTGTTCCGCTAGATAGACGGAGCGATGTTGGCCGCCAGTGCACCCAAACGACACCATCAGATGTTTGAAGCCACGGCGCTGATAAGCGCTCACACTCGCATCCACCAGCGATAACGCACTGGCGAGAAACTGGTGAACACTTTCCTGCTGATCGAGATAGTCGATGACCGCCGCGTCTTTGCCGGTGAGAGATTTGAAGCGCTCTTCGCGCCCGGGATTCGGGAGGCTGCGGCCATCGAAAACGAAACCTCCGCCATTGCCGGTTTCATCCTGCGGCAGTCCGCGATGAAATGAAAAACTCACAACCCGCACTGTCAATTTGTCCGGTTGGGACGTCGAGGACAGGCCCCGCAATTTGTCCGAGGCCACCATGCTCTTGAAAGCTTCCATCAGCGTGGGCAGCGCGATGGGCAACTCGACGTTGTGCAGCAGCCAGCGCAGATTTTTCAGAGCGTAGGGCACGCTTTGCAGGAAATGTTCCTTGCGCTCGTAAAATCCGCGAAAGCCATACGCTCCGAGAGCCTGCATGATGCGGACATAAACGTACGCATAGTAAAACTGCATGAAGTCGGAGCGATCGAGATCGAGGAAACCGGCAAGCGTGTGGAGATAATGATCGAGCAACTGCTGGCGCAGATCCGGAGGGAGGTCGGCCTTGGCATCATACAAAAGAGAAGCAATATCGTATTGCAGCGCGCCTTTGCGGCCACCTTGATAGTCGAGAAAGAACGGCTCGGCCTCATTCGGAACCTGGCCTGGAGTTTTACGCAGCATGATGTTGCGGGATTGAAAATCGCGATAGAGAAAATAATCGCGGCTGGCGCTCAACAGGAATTTCGTCAAACGGCTGAAATCGTCTTCCAGCGCTTGCTCGTTGAAAGGAATACCGGCTAGCCGAAGAAAGTAATACTTGAAATAATTCAGGTCCCACGCGATGGACTGGCGATCAAAGCTCGAGCGCGGATAGCAGACTTTATAGTTCAAGTCGCGTCCGGCTTCGACTTGAAAACGCGGCAACATAGCGACAACTTTGCGATAGGCCGCGACCGCCTCGGGAGAAACGGCGGCGGTGCCGCTGTGGTCGTTGTTCCGATGGTCATCATTCCGATGCTCCGAGAGAAATTCGAAGAGCGTGGTGTCGCCAAGGTCTTCTTCGAGGTATGCACCCTGGTTTAGATCCTCGCCGTAAATTTCCGGAACCGGCAGGCCGTATTTGCGAAAATGCCGTGAAAACTCGAGGAAGGCTACATTCTCTTCGCGCACGTCATAGAGAATGCCGATGGCGCTGTTCTTTTCGTCAGAAAGCCGGACGATCTTGCGGCCGGAACCGCCGAGTTGGCCCTGCACGGGCTCGACCCGCTCGACGGGCGAGTGAAAATGCCGCTCAAATAATCTCTTGAGAACGTCCATGAAAATGATTTCCAGCGATTCGCTCTCATAGAGTAACATCGGGCGCGCGCGCAAACTGTCCCGATTGGCGCGGCATCGCTCACCGTTCGACGGCCGGCAAACTATGAAGATCAACCTGAGGTCTCGGCATTTTGCGATGGTTGCTTTGACTGTTGTATGGTCGCTGCGATATGCGTCGGCCGCCAATCAAAGCGATGCGGTTGACAACTACGTCCGCGTGGAAATGGCGAAGCAGCACATTCCCGGCCTCGCTCTGCTGGTTTCACGAGGAGGCAAAATCATCCGGGCCGAAGGCTACGGCTTGGCGAACGTGGAGTTGCAGGTTCCGGTCAAGCCAGAAACAATTTTTCAATCCGGTTCCGTGGGCAAGCAGTTCACTGCAACCGCGGTCATGATGCTGGTCGAAGAAGGCAAGATCGGCCTGGAGGATCCGCTCACCAAGTACTTTCCCGATGCGCCCGCCTCATGGAAGCAGGTCACGATTCGCGAACTGCTGAGCCACACGGCTGGATTCACGGATTATCCAAGAGATTTCGACATGCGCAAGGATTACACCGAAGCGCAGGCGCTCAAGATGGTAGAAAGTATTCCGCCAGCATTCCCACCGGGCACGAGTTGGAGTTACAGCAACCTCGGCTATCTGACCCTTGGAATCCTGATTCACAAAGTCACGGGCGAGTTTTATGGAGATTTTCTCGAGGAGCGCATCTTCCGGCCTCTGGATATGCACACAACTCGCATCATCAGTGAAGCGGACATCGTGCCCAACCGCGCCGCGGGATACCGTTTGGTCAAAGGGGAACTGAAGAACCAGGAGTGGGTTTCGCCTACCGTGAACACGACCGCCGACGGCAGTCTGTATTTCTCCATCTTGGATCTTGCCAAGTGGGACGCCGCGCTTTACACCGAGAAGCTTCTGCGACGGTCGAGCCTGGGCGAGATGTGGACCGTGGCGAAACTGAAAAATGGCAAGCCGAACTCCGGGGAGTACGGCTTCGGGTGGTTTATCGAGACCAAGAAAGGCCACCGCGTGGTTGAACACGAAGGCGCATGGCAAGGCTTCGAAACCGTAATCTCGCGTTACCTCGACGACCAACTTACGGTGGTCGTTCTCACCAATCTTGATGAAGCCAAACCCATGACGTTCGCGGATCGCGTGGCAGAAATGTACTTATCCGGAGAAGTGAAATGAAAAAAGAAAGGCATTCTTGCCTCTCTGTGGATTGTCGACGAACCGGCGATGCTCGAGCTATCGCTCGACTTCGTACCTCGCAATGATCTAGAATCGCCGCCCGCTCTCGTCCGTTGCATTGGAATGTGACCGGGGGTTGAACCGCACAATTAGCGTTCAAATCAGCCGAACTCGGAGTAGACTGGCGGCCAACGCCGCGGCTTCATTTGGAGGATGGCGCCTTCAATTGATCTTCCAATCGAGAATTGGTTCGGCGTATGGTGCAGCACCAGAGATCCAAATGGAAATTCCGAATCCAGATTCAACTCGGAGGCAAGCGATGAAACCGTTATCGGCTGGGCTAAGTAGATTGGCCATCCTTTTCTTCACCTCAGTTCTGTTGTCATCCCTATCGCCGGTTCTAGCCCAAACGACGGCAGGCGCTACGACGTCTGCGGCGCCCTTCAGTTACAACGTCACCGAGGAAGTTACGCTCGCGGGCACGGTGTCGAGCGTGCTCATCAAAGCCGGTCCCGGAATGATTGTGGGTTCACACCTGCTCCTCGCAACTCCCTCTGGTCCGGTGGACGCGAGTTTGGGGCGGTTTGGCTTGCGAGGCTACGGCGCGGTCTCGGTCGCCGCCGGACAGCAAATCGAGGCGACTGGCGTCATGAAGACGATTAAGGATAAGGCAGTCTTCCTGGTCCGCACCGTGAAAGTGGGTGGCGAGGTTTATGCCGTCCGCAACAAGCACGGCGTTCTCCTATCGCCGCAGGCGCGTGAACGCGCCAGCCAGAAAGGGGAATCGCTATGAAAACGAATTGCCCACCGTACACCAGCATTGTCGGCAAAGTTTTTCTGGCGCTGATTGTACCTGCCTCAGTTTTTTTGACCAGTTGCAATAGCTCAAATTTCAATCCTCCGGCTGAATTGATCGTGGCGACGAGCGGAACTCCGCAAAGCGCGCAGCTCAACACGCCGTTTGCATCGCCGCTGGTGGCAACCGTAACGATGGGTGGCGCCCCGGTCAGCGGTGCGTTTGTAACCTTCACGGCCCCGGCAACAGGGGCGAGTGGCGTCTTCGCCTCGAGCGCATCGAATTCGGAAACGGACACGACGAATGCGAGCGGTGTGGCTATGACGTCTTCGGCCTTCACTGCCAACGGAACGATCGGAGCCTATGCGGTAACGGCTTCGGTTGCAGGCGTGATCGCGAGCACCACTTTCAGCCTGACGAACACTTCGGGACCCGCGGCCTCTGTCACCGCGACCAGTGGATCCCTGCAAGATGCAACCATCAGCACCCCGTTTGAAGCGCCGCTGGTGGCAACGGTTGTGGATAGTAACCAGAACCCAGTGACCGGCGCATCGGTGACGTTCACGGCTCCGGCGTCGGGAGCAAGCGGTACATTCGCCAACTCAACAGCTACCGAAACCGATACCACCGACGCGAGCGGTATGGCTACATCCTCAACGTTCACGGCGAATGCGACCGCGGGCGCCTACGCGGTGACGGCCACGGTTGCGGGACTAACACCAGCCAGTTTCAGTCTGACAAACATTACCGGAGCAGTTATCTCGATCACGCCGACTGGCGGCACACCGCAAAGCGCGACCGTCAATGCCGCGTTCGCAGTCCCATTGGCAGCGACCGTGATGGCGAACGGATCGCCGGTGAGCGGGGCGACGGTCACCTTCGAAGTTCCAGCGGCGGGACCGAGCGGCACCTTTGCAGGTGGCGTAAACACGGCCACGACCGACGTAAACGGCGTTGCCACATCGGCGCCGTTTACTGCGAATGGATCGGTCGGAACTTATACGGTCACCGCTACGGTAGCCTCTGGAGCGGAGCCGGCTAATTTTATTCTGACCAATACAGCGATCAATTACGCGTTCTATTTGAGCGGACTGGAGGCGCTGAACGAGCTCGATGGGTACCCGAACTTCTACGCGCTCGCCGGCTCAGTGAGCGTCGACGGCAACGGCAATGTTCTTGGCGGCGAACAAGACTACAACGACGGGTTCGGACTCAACTCGCCGGAGCCTTCTCCTGACATGATCTTGCCCGGAACTGGCGCGCTAGTGGTGGATCCGACGACTGGCCAGGGAACACTCACGCTCACCACCAACAACTCGAGTTTGGGCGTGGGCGGCGTCGAAACCCTGGGCGTTCAGTTTGTAAACTTGAACCACGCGCTCATCATTCAGTTTGACGGGACGGCAACCTCCAGCGGAAGCCTGGACACGCAGACACTGTCGAGCGCGCTCAACGACGGCAACTATGCCTTCACTCTTTCGGGCGTGGATTCCGGCGATTTTGCGGTGGTTTACGGAGGCGTGTTCTCAATCTCGGGCGGCGGCACAGCCTTGGCGGGTACTTTCGATGTTGATGATTTTGGAGCTACCACCATGCAGCCGACACTGGCAACAGCTTTCACTGGAACCATCACCGCACCCGACGCTTTCGGGCGCGGTTCGATCACTAGCTCCGCCCTGGCAATACAACTCAACTATTACGTAGTTGGTCCGGAAGCGATACGGCTCATCGATGTGGATAATCCGAACACCGGCAACTTTACGGACGATTCAGCAATCGGCTCAGCATTTGGCCAGGGCACGGGTACTTTCAGCAGCGCATCGCTCGGAAGCTCCGTGTTCGGAGTCGAAAGCAACTCGTTCGGCGCTCTCTACGCCGCTGCGGGCATGTTTACGACGGATGGCAACGGCAACCTCACGACAGGCATCGCGGACGACAATGAATTCGGCTATGGCCTCCTCGTTCCCAAGGCGCCTATCTCGGGTAGCTACACCATTATGGGCAATGGCTACGGCAATTTGACCATCACAGCCGGAGACTTGGGCGACGTCAGCGTCCTCGGAATGTACATGACCGACCCCCAGCTCAACCTTAACGATCCGAATAACACAACCCCCGGATTGCAAGGCGGCGCTCTGCTTGCCGATCTCGATGGCTTCACTCTCAACGGCACAGGAGTCGTGACTCCGCAGACCGACACCTCCAGCGCAAGTTTTGCCGGCAGCTATGCCTTTGGAGCGCAGGCTTACAATAACTCCCGCAGCGAGCAACTCCCGGGTTGGGAATTCGACTTGGTTGGTCAGGGATCGGTGAACAGTCTGGCCTTGAGCCAGGCCACCGGACTCGTCAGCGATCCTTTCTACATCTTCAACGCCACCACAGACGGCACCGATACCGCGACGTTCTCGGGAACCGCAGCACCCGATCACCTCAACCCCGGCCGCTACACCATAACTCTCGGCATGGCGCTTACGGGCGATGACCCGGCTTACGGGACAGTGATCTATCAGGCTGCTGGCGGGCAGTTGTTCTGGCTCGATATGGATGAAGATGGCGCGAGTGTATTTCTTGGACCGCTGGAGCAGCAAGGGTCGTTAGCTGGACTACCCGCGACACGAAAGGGCGGGGCGAGAACTAAATTGAAACGAAAACCATAGTCTGCGCAGCGCGGTTGCGGGAAAGGAGATCGCAATGAAATTCCATCGGATGATGTGGCTTTCACTGAATGTGCTGATAGCGATTGCGCTCATAGCGCCAGCACTGTCCCCGGCGCAGGATGCCACCGGCAGGATTTTCGGAACGGTCTACGACCCGCAGGGGCTGGTGATTCCCTCCGTCCAGATTAAGGTAACCAACACGGCCACCCAAGTCGAGCGCGTCGCCACTACCAACAAAGATGGCTCGTTCCAGTTGCTGGCGCTGCCCATCGGCAGCTACAAAGTAACGGCCGAGCACCCTGGCTTCCGCACGGTGATCAGCCAAGAACAGAAGTTGCTGATCAACCAGGCGCTCCGCCTCGATTTCAAAATGGAGGTGGGCGCGGAGAGCCAGACCGTAGAGGTTGGGGCCGAAGCTGCGCCGGTGGAGACCGTCAATCCCACTCTGGGCCAATCCATCACTGGACGAGCCCTTACGAACATGCCGTTGAACGGGCGCGACATGCTCGATCTGGCCTTGCTTCAGCCGGGAGTGACGGAAAGCAACGACGACAATGGCGGCGCGGGCAAATACAGCATCGCCGGCGGACGCACCGACTCGGTGACGTTCCTGCTGGATGGCGGAAACAATAACGACTTGCTGGATAACAGCAATCTGCTCGATCCCAATCCCGACGCCATCGAGGAGTTCAGGCTTCTGACCAGCGATTACACGGCGGAGTACGGGCGCAACGGCGGCGGCATCATCAGTATCGTTACTAAGTCCGGTACCAACCGGATCCATGGCAGCCTGTTCGAATTTGTAAGGAACGCGGCTTTTGACGCCAACGACTACTTCAACAAGGATCAAGTACCTCAACTCCCGAGGCTGGATCTGAAGCGCAACCAGTTCGGGGCGACACTGGGCGGGCCGATTGTCAAAGACAAGGCTTTCTTTTTCGTCGCCTACCAGGGACAGCGCCAGGTTCAGGCGATTCCGGACATCGACATCCCAGTCTTCACGACGCAGGAGTTGAAAGGAGATTTTTCCAATGCTTCTACCGGCGGCTCTCCCGACCCGGGTGTTGTGGCCTTCCTAAAGGAAAATCCATATTTTGCGGCCTCCTCCAACGGAGGTGCCCTTAATGCCCAAATTGATCCCACGAAGTTCGATCCCGTAGCCCAGAATTACATCAAGAACAATCTAATCCCATCCGATGCGAGCGGTCTATATTCCGCGTCGCTTCCTCAAGAGGACAATCGGAATGAAGTGACTAGCAAATTCGACCTGAACCTCAACCCGAAGGACAAGATTTCCGCCACCCTCGGTATGAACCGAGACCTATTTCCTCGCCCCTCTCGATGCCGCCACCGTGGCCGGTTATCCCAGTCTTAGCACAGCGACCTATTACTTCCTGAATCTCGCGTACACCCGGATCATTTCGCCCACCCTGCTCAATGAGTTTCATTTCGTCGCGCACCGCAGCAATTATCTCGCGGGATGTCACCCAGGGCCAACATGCCCACCGGCCAGGCACCTTGGGTGTCGACGTCACTCCCGACCTGGTCACCGGGCCGACCAACATCTAGTTCGATACGGGTCTTTTCATTGGCCCCAGTGAAAACGGTCCGACGCGCTACATCGAAAACACCTTCTCGTGGACGGATGCGCTTTCCTGGACGCGACGGAAAACACAACTGGAAGTTCGGCGCTGGATTCTCGCCTTATCAGCAGAATCTGGTCTACGGCTTTTACTTGAATGGCGAGTTGGATTTTTATACGGGAACGAGCACGGGCACGGGAAACGACTATGCGGATTTTCTGCTCGGCGTTCCGGACGCCTACTTCCAGAACGCGCTGGCGCCTTCCAACATTCGAAGCAAGAGCACTTATGTCTTCGGCCAGGACGAGTGGCACTTGCGCAAGAACCTGGTGCTGACCATTGGGCTGCGCTACGAATACAACACGCCCAAGTTCGACACCGAGGGGCGCTCGTTTTTCGGTGATTCCAGGACTGCAGTCGCAACGATTTCCCAACGCGCCGCCGGGACTGGTATTTCCCGGCGATCCCGGCGCCCCCACCGGCACCAACTTCCCCGACAAGAAAAATTTTGCGCCCCGCTTCGGTTTTGCCTGGGACCCAACCGGAAGCGGCAAGACCAGCGTGCGCGGCGGCGTCGGCATTTTCTACGACATCCTGAAAGGCGAAGATAATCTTCAGTTCAACGGCCAGCCCCCGTTCGTCGGCTCCGCGGGACTCTACTTCAATTCCCCGAACTTCCTGCCGCCTACGTGCGAATATACCGTGGATGGTTGTCCCGTGACGGCTCCGCTGACCTATATGAGCCACCCCTTCCAGAATGCCTGCAATTATGACATCTATGGCAATTGCATAAGTTTAGGCGTGGCCAACACTTTTCCATCGAAGCCGCCTGCCTCGAACGTCGATTTCACGCCGTTTCTCCCGGTCAACACCACCGGCGCTATCTATCTGGACGACCCGCACCTGCGCACTCCCTATGTCTACCAATACAACCTGAGCCTGCAACGCAATCTTCGTCGCCGACACGGTTCTGGAAGCCAATTATGTGGGCAGCACCGGGCGTGGACTGACGTCGCTGAAAGACATCAATCCGATGGTGCTGGGAAGCACCAATCGACTCGCTCAACGAGAGCAGCGGCAATTGCGGAATTTACCAGCAGGTGGTCTGTTACGGCCAACTCCCTGAATTCCAGAACGTATGCCAGTGCGAACTATAACGCCTTCGAAGCGAGCCTGACGCGGCAACCCAAAGACTCACGCGTGGGGACGGTTTATTACACCCTCGCCTATACCTACGGCCATAATCTCGACAATGCCTCGGGATTCCGGCAGCGCAACTCCCAGGTGCCCTCTTACAGCTCGAATCTTTTCTACGCTTCCGGCGACAGCGACGTCCGCCATCGCATCAGCCTCAGCGGGGGATGGGATTTGCCGATCGACCGCGTGTGGGCCGCCGGGCCGAAGCGTCTAACCAAGGGCTGGAGTCTCTATCCCATCTTTACCTATCGAACAGGATTCCCGATCGACATTCCAGCCCAGTTGCCCGATGCTTATGACCCGCCAACCCGGGTTCTTCGGGCGCGGGCGACCCTTTGCTTTCGCGCGCCGCGGTGGTCGCGCCCATACGAACGTTCAACCCCGCAACAGTGCGCACAATTCAGGAAATCACATACGGCACCAACGCCATCCGGCGGCTGCCAGATCACGACCCACGCCGTCACCGGCAACTTTATCTTTGACCCTAATAGTTTTTCTGACGTGCCACTCGAGAACAGTGATTACTTTGACGGAGGCACTCCCAACCCCTGTTTCCCGCAACTCGATCCGGTGAACAACCCGACAGACCGGACCTACGGTGTGGGCCGCAATGTGCTGCGTGGTCCAACCCTGACCAATCTCGATATCGCGCTCGCCAAAACTACATCGATAACGGAGCGGTGCAAGCTGGAGTTTCGCGCCGAATTCTTCAACGCTTTGAATCATCCCGAGTTCGCCCAACCGACCCTGCTCGACGACGGCGACAAATATTTGCGGTCCAACATTCGGCCAGATCACGACAACCGGCAGCTTCCGCGGCCCGACTCCGCGCATTGGGCAGTTCGCGCTGCGGCTAACGTTCTAGTAAGGGGGACGGCGCGATCACTGAACGCACATTCCCCACGGAGCGCCCATCGGATGCGAGGGATTATTCCTTTTCTGGTTCTTCGCTATGCAGCGACGTGCCATCATCGTGTGCCGGTTCTGGGTTGCAGGTTTAATACTGTGCTGCGCTGCGGCGCGGGCTGGGGTTCGGCCTGTGAGTAAAGGTCCAAGTCCGAATACACCATGTCGCGCACCAGTTCGCTGAATTTGGTTTCGGCCGACCAGCCGAGACGCTGGCGCGCCTTGCTCGGGTCTCCGAGTAACACATCCACCTCAGCAGGCCGAATGAAGCGTTCATCAAGCACGAGATACTTGTAAGGATCGAGTCCGAGCAAGCTAAACGCACATTCGAGAAACTCCCGCACCGAGTGCGTCTCTCCCGTGGCAATGACGTAGTCGTCGGGCTCGCCCTGCTGCAGCATCCGCCACATGGCTTCCACGTATTCACGTGCATGGCCCCAGTCGCGTTTGGCGTCCAGATTACCGAGGCGGATTTCTGCGGCCAGCCCAAGTTTGATCTGCGCTGCCAGACACGAAACTTTGCGGGTGACAAACTCCATGCCGCGCCGCGGCGACTCATGGTTGTACAACATGCCACACGAGGCATGCAGACGGTAGGCTTCCCGGTAGTTGCGGGTGAGATGATAGCCGGCAACTTTCGAGATGCCATACGCCGACCGCGGACGAAACGCGGTGAGTTCGTTTTGCGGAGCCGGCGCGGAACCGAACATTTCGCTCGATCCCGCAAAATAAAACTTTGCCTCGGGCACAAGGTCGCGGCAGGTCGAGAGCAGGTAGTGAGTGCCGTTGACATTGACTTCGAAGGTCGAAAATTCGTCTTCAAACGAATAGCTGACGTAGCTTTGCGCAGCCAAATGGTAGACCTCGTCCGGCTGCACGGCGGCAACCACCTTCATCAGACTGGGATAGCTCTCGAGCGAAGCAGCGTGCAGGTGAATCCTGTCCAACAGGTGTTGGATCCGCGACAGCCGGTGCTGGGGGTCTTCAATCGCCACCCGCCGTCACGATGCCGTGAACCTCGTAACCTTTTTCCAAAAGCAATTCCGACAGGTAGCTGCCATCCTGCCCGGATATTCCGGTAATGAGCGCGCGTTTCTGATTCGCCAAATTTGATCTCATTGGTTTCAAAACATTATCCATGTCTATGGTTTCAATTTGCGATTCGAAGTGGGGCGAAGAATCCACATCCGCGATTGCGAGACTGCCCTTCTTCGAAAACCGCGCCCGCGGCCTTGACCATGCGGAATCGCGAGAATCCACGGCACTGCGGCAGAAACTGCAGTGTAGCATAGCATGAAACTCCCCGGTCAACGTTCTGGGCTCATCCGACAGGGCCTATTACTCTCTCTTTGACCTCGCTGAACCAGAGGATGGTCTGGATTGCCGGGACCTTTCGGAAGGGAGAGAAAAGACCGATAATATTCCGAGGCGATGAAATCAATTTCTATCAGAAAAAGCTTGCGCGGGGTGAGCTTTGGAGGGTTGGGACCCCTCGTGGCGGCTGTGTTCGTCCTTTTCTCCCTATTGCAGGTTCCCGCTCTCGCGCAGAACCAAGCCCACCGCCTCATCCTGAAAGACGGCTCCTACCAGTCCGTTACCAAGTATGAGATTCAGGGCGACCGCGTCCGCTATTTCAGCGCCGAGCGCGGCGAGTGGGAAGAAGTTCCAAACTCCTGGTTGACTGGGACGCGACCAACAAATTTGAACAAGGCCGCCAGGAAGGCACACTCGCTCCGGAAGCTGTCGAGCTCGACAAGGAACTGGAGGCCGAGCGACACGCTGAACAATTGCGTTCTCCGCAGGTGGCGCCCGGCCTGCGCCTGCCCGATGAAGGCGGCATCTTTCTTCTCGATACTTACGAGAATCAGCCGCAACTGGCCGAACTGGCGCAGTCGGGCGGCGACCTGGAGAAGAACACCAAGACAAATATTCTGCGCGCGGTAATCAATCCGCTGGCCGGCGCCAAGCAAAACATTGAACTCCCCGGAGCGCATGCCAAGATTCAGTCGCATACCACGCTGCCATCCCTCTACATCAATATCGATTTGAACAATCCTGCTGGCGCGCCCGCAACCGCGCAGGCCTCGACCGACGCACCGATGCCGTTGCCCACCGAGCGTTTCAAGATCATTCGCGTCGAGGTTAAAAACGGCAAACGCACAGCGGGCACCGTCAAGATCGCGGTCACGGGATAGACGAAAACCGACGAGCGTTTTGTCGCGGCCACAGTCACAGCCATGACCGGAGGCTGGGTTAAGGTCGCTCCCACCGAACCCCTTGCGGAAGGGGAATACGCCGTCGCCGAGATGATGGGAAAAGAAGGAATGAACCTGTACGTCTGGGATTTCGGAGTAAACCCGTCGGCGCCCGCCAATCCCTTTGCCTGGAAGCCGGATCTGAACGAAACGATACCAAAAACCGACCAACCGGGGGAACTGAAGAAGCGCGACAATCAATAGCGCGGAGGGTAAGGCGTTTGAAACTGAAGCTGAGAATTCTTCTTTCTACGTTTCCATCAAGCCGCGCGAAGCGATCCCGATATTATCGCGGGTCGTGTTCTTCACCACATACATCATCTCGTCCGCCTGGCGGATGATGTCATGCGGCGTCTGCGCGTCGTGCGGAAAAGTCGCCAGCCCCATGCTGGCGCGCACGGTCAGATTCAACCCCTGTTCGGTGCAGAAAGTCCCCGCCCGCAGGGAATCCTGCAAACGTTTCGCGACAACCACCGCCTGATCTTTGCTGGTTTGCGGCAGTAGCACCACGAATTCGTCTCCGCCGTAGCGGAAAGCAAAATCAATCAGCCGCAATTGCGCTTTGATCAGGTATCCGACTTCGGCCAGCAGCCGGCTTCCGACCAGATGTCCGTGGGTATCGTTGACCGCTTTGAAGTGGTCGAGGTCGATGAAGATCACGCTGAACTGGTACCCAAAGCGCGCGGAACGATAGACCTCGGTTTCAAGCGTCTTGTGAAGATGGCGGGCATTGAACAGGCCGGTGCAATCGTCGGTGATGGTCAGTTCCTGAATTTTCTCGACCGACCTCGCGTTCTCGATCGAAATCGCAGCGTAATCGCACAACGCCTGCAGGAAGAACATTTCCTGCTCGCTCATTTCCACATTGGCGTTTACCAGTTGGATCACGCCCAGCACGCGATGTTTCGAGCGCAGCGGAACGCAGATCACCGAGCGCGTCTGCAACCGCGTCATCTCGTCCAGCCGCGATGAGAAACGCGGATCGCTCTGCACATCGGGCACAATCAGCACCTGCCCGTGCCGCGCCACCCAACCGGCAATTCCCTCTCCCACCTTCAGGCGCACCTTCGACAGCACTTCCGACGCGGCCCCCACCGCGATGGCGAAATAGAGCTCATCTTTTTCTTCATCCACCATCAGCAGCGACCAGGTATCCGGGCGGAAGTATTCCGCCATTTTTTCCATGATGGTCTGCAGGATTGAATCGAGGTTCAGCGAAGATGTCAGCGCTTTGGCGACATCGTGAAAGATGGTCAGCTCTTGCGACAGGCGAATTGGGGATGTGCCCGCGGCCTCAGCCATGAACTCCTCGTTCGGAAGGTGGAGATAAGAAATTATAGGTTTGGTCGCACCGCCCCGGCAACGAACGTCGGTAACCAGTACCAGTCACGCCAACCCGGAGTTTCACGGTTCCAGTTTGCTCAGAAGACGAACTTGGCAGCCAACTGGGCCAGTCTGGGAGGCGCCGCCGACACCACCTGCCCGAAATTTTCGCTGCTGATGTTGCCGTTCACGGCCGCTGGCCCGTAAAACTGCGCATGGTTGAAGAGGTTGAACGCTTCCAGCCGGAATTCGAGGGATCTGCGACTCTGACAACCTTACATTCTTCTCGAGCGCCATATCGAAATTGTCGATGCCTGGTCCGGCAAAGAAACGTCTCGGCGCGTTGCCAACTTCTCCCAGAGCCGGCAGGGTGAAAAGCGAGGTGTTGAAGGCGGATTTTTCGTTGCGGGGATTGGTATGGATGTCGAGGTTGCCGGCAGTGAAGTTTGGCGTGTCGACACCGTTGTTGTTGATGCCATTCGGTATGGTCCCGAGCAGCGATCGGTCGGTGTTGTTGTAAAGCGTCACCGGAAACCCAGTCGTGAAACGGGTTAAGCCGGAGATGGCCCACCCGTCGGTCCAACCGTCCTGACGACGCAAGAGCTTGCCGACCGGCAGCCGGTACTTGTAGCTCGCCACAAAATTGTTACGCATGTCGAAAGCAGAAAGAGCGCCGCTCAACCGCGGATCAATCGGATTCACTGCTTCCGCCAGACTGGAGGATTCGTCGAGAGACTTGCTGTACGTGTATCCAACCATGACTTCCAGCGGTCCGGAGCTGCGGTGGAGATTGACCTGAAGCGCGTTGTAGTTGGAGTTGGCGATGGTCTTCTGGTAAGTGACGGCGGCAAACTTGGAACTGAAAGGCCCGCGCGTTCCTGGAATGGACTGCGCCCGAAGGCGTGGTGTAAGTGCCGCTTTCGCCAAACGGTCCGCAGGTCGGCGTGCCCGGCCGGACTTCATTCGTTTGACTCAGGCTCAAGCACAGCGCGGGATTGCCTGGGTTCGCCGAAGTAAGCACCAGAAGATGATGCGCTTCGGTCCCAACATAGCTGACGCTGAGGAAGGTTCTTCGTCCGCAATCTCGCGTTGCACCGAAAGCATGTAACTCTCGGAATAGGGCGGCACGTTTCCGTGAAAGAAAGACGGCACGCCCGTGATCGGCAAGTACTGCGACCAGTTGACATTGGAATCGGGATGATTCGCCGAAGCTCCAAACGAGGGAAAGGTTAAGGGAAAGCGTTGGCCAACATTCTGTCCGCTCGCCGCGGTGACAAAAGGTGTGGCAAACAGCGGCGGGGCCAGACTGGTGTAGTCGTAACCATAGGGCGGATTAGCGCTCATGATGCCCGCGGACAATCCTTCAAACGCCGTGTAGAAAAGGCCATAGCCGGCTCGGATGCTGGTCTTGCCCGGTCCCCGAAGATCTTTGCCAGCAAGCCATTCTGCCAATCGGGAGAGTAGGAAATGCCAATCCGCGGCGCGAAGCTGTTGTATTTGGTCGGCGCCAGTGTCCGCGGAACGCCAGACGTCGCCAGGAAATACGAGTCCGGCCGGCGCTCCCGGGTAAACGCGGGATTGCTCGCCGAGAACAAGGGTTTGAAGCTGATTGTACTTTTCGGACCACGGGTGCGATCACGTCCCAACGCAGCCCATAGTTCAGAGTTAGATTCGGCCGCATTCGCCAGTTATCTTGAGCGAACATGCCCAATGTACTTGTTCCGGTTATAGAACCGCTTTGAATCTCCCTGGTTATAGCCGCTGGCAATCCCCAGCAGAAAGTCGGCCAAGTCAGAGCCCGTCTCGTTCCCCTGGAATACAAAAGCGCCATTAAAGATGGGGTCCGGATTGGTGTTGATCTGGTCCAGGTGAAATTCTCCGCCCAGCTTGACCGTATGTTTGCCCAGAATCCTGGAGTAGTTATCCATCCACTGCAGCGTGTTGTTGACTTGCGTTAAGCCCGTGATGTCCTCGCCAAATGTAAAGTCGTTGAACGAAACATTCTCGATGCCTTCAATCCCCGGGGCGAGCGGAACGATTCCCGGCACACCGCCCGGCCCAACGAAATCCCTGGGAAGCCAAACTCGGTCCCACGCCGCCGACGGGCTTTCCCGCCAGGTTCGCATCGCGCATATAGCTGAAATGCAGTTCGTTGACCGCGTTCGCGCCAAATGTCCGGGTAATTCCGAGGCTCAGCAACTGCGCCCGGCCGAAGGTCATCGCATTGAAACCGGGAACATTGGCCCCACCCTGAGCTGTGGGATACGGGTTATCGAGTGTGAAATCGTCCAGGAAGTAGTACCCGGCAACCGCTCCCCACCGTGTATTGGTATCAATTCTGATTGCGGCTTTATCATCCCGAAGTGCTTCGTTGTAAGCCGACGTGGAAAACAAATTTCCTGCGTGATTGGGTTTGGGAATGTACTGCAGCAGGGCCTTGGCTGGACCCGACCAGGCACTCCGCGGTATCGAAGCGTTCGGCAGCACGCATTGCGACGAGTTTGCGCAGCCCGACGTGTAGTAGGGCTCGCCGGGCGAGACTGCATATCCGAGTTGTTTGGACAACAAGTCCGCCCAGTACTGCCCGTTCACTGTCCCTGTCAACGAGCCAGCCAGGTCCGAGAAATCGCCCTCCCGATCCTGCAGAGAGGGCACCGAAATCCGGCCCGTGTCTACACCCTGGTTCAGGCGCGTTCCTTGATAGTCGAGAAAAAAGAAAGCCTTATCCTTCCTGAGAAGCGGCCCTCCCAGCGTTCCCCCAAACTGATTCTGCTGGAATTCCGCACGCTGGCTGGACAGGTAATTCCGCGCATCGAGGTTGGTATTGCGCAAGAACTCAAATCCATCCCCGTGGAATTGATGAGTGCCTGACTTGGTGAGAACCAGCACCTGCCCTCCGCTGTAGTTGCCATATTCGGCATCGAAACTGTTCGTCAGAACCCGCAATTCCTGAATCGAATCGAGGTTCGGAACAATCGCCGTTCCCATGTTGACGTCCTCTTCCACGTCGCTGCCGTTCACCCGGAACCCGTTGGCGGTTTCCCGTTGCCCGCTGATGGAGGTGTTGCCTGCGTTCAGGTCGCCGGACGGCGAGGTGCTGGTAACGCCGCTCATGACCACCGCATTCGGCTGTTGTGAACTGGTGGGCACGATGCCGGACTGAATGGCCAGGAGATCAGTAAAACTCCGCCCGTTTAATGGGATGCTGGACAGTTTGGTGGCCGCGATGGTTTCGCCCATCTGCGAGGTTGAGGTGTCGATCTGCACGCTGTCGGCATTTACCTCGACCGTCGTCGCTTCGGGCTTCAACTCCATAGCAATGTCCACTTTGAGCGCATCGGATGTGGCAAGTTCCAGCCCTGTTTGCTGGTAGGGCTTAAATCCGGGAGCGGCTGATCTCAATCCGGTAGCGCCCCGCCGGCAGCGCCGGAAAGCTATAAAGGCCATCCTCGTTGGTGACACAGTTCCGTTCCGCTTCAGTCTCCAGATTGCGCAGGATTACGACCGCCTCCCGAACCACCGCACCGCTCGGATCGGCAACTGTCCCTGAAATACTCCCTGAGTCACTTGCGAAACTCGACGAAGACAAAAGAAGAAGAAGCACTCCGCACCATCCCACGATGATTTTCCGCTGCCGGCCTTCGTGGCCGAACGCCCCACCCTTTTCCACCACGTTACGCCCCTTTCAAGATGCGAATCAGTCGCATATCAATGCGTTGAAATTGAATTTCATTTTCATAATGTCTCGGCCACGGCTACTCCGCTGTGATTTAGGTCACGTGTTGGTGTGAGTTGACGCCAACTTCGTGGGTTGAAATGGCGCGGACGGCTGACGATTCCGCGGATTCATCGAGCTGTCAATTTTGTTTTCGCGTGTAGAAACTTGACTTTCTATTCGAATCCGCTGCGAGCGCGGACCACGGAACGAAACGAATTTGCCCAACACCCATCGCCGAATACCCTATGATCTTGCTTCTCAACTAAGGTAGAATTTTCTATCCCGTCCAACGAAAGCGAGAGAATGGTTTGTCGTCCTTCGGCGAAAAACTGAAGCTCGAGCGCGAGAAACGCAAGATCACGCTCGAGCAGATATCCAGCTCCACCAAGATCGGCACCCGCATGCTTCAGGCACTGGAAGAGGATAAGTTCAACCAGTTACCGGGAGGCATCTTCAACAAGGGTTTTGTCCGCGCTTATTCCCGCTGCGTTGGCCTCGACGAAGATCAAACCGTCGCCGAATACCTGCAGGCTTCGGGCGACGCTCCTCCGGTTCGCACGGAACCCCCAGGGTATGGAAATGCAGGGCGCGAAGTTGCAAGCCAGGAAGATCGAGCGCGCGAAAGTCAACAGAACATCCGCCGGCTGGAGAACATCTCCGATACTCCGCCCCGCTCACTGCCCTGGGGCTTGTTCGCCGCAATTTTGCTCGTCGTCGCGCTCGCACTCTCTTTCTGGAGCCATCGCCAGCGGGAGCGCGCCAGGCTGTCAGGTCTCCAGACCCCGACCTCGTCCACAGCGCCTTTAGCAAGCGCAGCAAGCCAGCACGGGAAGTGGCGCAGGTTCACCCGCCTCCAATTCGGCGGCAAATGATGCGCCCACGACTAGTTCGCCCGCAAATGGTTCGCCGACGGGTCCCCAGAAGTCGCCTTCGCCGCCCCCAAAACGCTCGCCCGGATTTACCGCGCCGCACTTCCAGGCGAGTTTACGGTCGTCATTCAGGCTCGCGAAGAATCCTGGATCTCAATCTACCGCCGACGGCAAATCCACACCGTCTGAACTTTTGGTCGCCGGCAGCGAACGCACCATCCGAGGCCGAAAGGAGATCATGGTCAAGGCCGGAAACTCCGGCGGGGTCGACTTTCGATTCAATGGGAAGAAGCTTGAAACCGGGGGAGAGTACGGGGAGGTCAAGACCGTTACTTTCGGCCCGGGCGGGATGTCACCAACCGGCCCTGCACCGCCTTCGACGCCCTGAGCTTTTTTCTTTCATTTCTTCCATTTACCTCTCCTCTGCACCATTTAATGCCGGGTGGCTTCCACTCAATGCTCGCTCCCTCATCACCGGCCAATTCCGTTGCATTGAGGAGGCTATCTCTGGTACCGTTTTAGAGGAAGATTAAGCCAAACCCCCGGTCTTTATCAGGAGCCCTTCGGGTTTAAGAGTATTTGGTCAAGAAAGCCCTTGGCTCCATAAGCCTCCCTAATCGGACGTGAAGGATCGCTATTACGGCTCAAAAGTTACCTTGAGGAGATACCAGCTTGCCATCCACTAATCGTTTTCTGTTTACCTCGGAATCTGTAACCGAGGGACATCCGGACAAGATCGCCGACCAGATTTCCGATGCCATTCTCGACGCCTGCCTGCGTGAAGATCCGACCAGCCGCGTCGCCTGTGAGACCCTGACCTGCACCGGCCTGGTCGTGATTGCCGGCGAAATCACCACCAAAGCCTACGTGGACTTTCAGAACTCTGGTCCGCGGCGTCGTGCAATCCATCGGCTACGACAATGCCGTCTACGGTTTCGACTCCAATACCTGCGCCGTAATTTCCAGCATCAACAAACAATCTGGCGACATCGCCATGGGCGTGGATACCGGCGGCGCCGGCGACCAGGGCATGATGTTCGGCTTCGCCTGCAACGAAACTCCCGAACTGATGCCGCTTCCCATTTCACTCGCCCACAAGCTCACCCAGAAACTTTCCGAAGTCCGCAAGAATGGCACCTGCCCTTACCTCCGCCCCGATGGAAAATCCCAGGTCACGGTCGAATACAGCGCGCCGGGCAAAGTGAAGCGCGATCGATGCCGTGGTCGTCTCCACGCAGCATTCCGAAACCATCGGCAACGATGAATTGCGCTCCGACATTTTGAAGCACGTCATCCAGGCCGTAATTCCGGCCAACCTGCTCGACGAGGACACGAAGTACCACATCAATCCCACCGGACGCTTCGTCATCGGCGGTCCCATGGGCGATTCCGGCCTGACCGGACGCAAGATCATCGTCGACACCTACGGCGGCATGGGACGTCACGGCGGTGGCGCATTCAGCGGCAAGGATCCGACCAAGGTCGACCGATCGGCCGCCTACATGGCGCGCTACATCGCCAAGAACATTGTGGCCGCCGGCCTGGCCGACCGCTGCGAAGTGCAACTGGCCTACGCCATCGGAGTTGCGGATCCGGTCAGCGTCCTGGTGGATACTTTCGGGACCGAGAAGATTGATCCCAAGCTGATTCCGGATCTGGTGCGCGCCAACTTCAAACTCAAGCCGCGCGAGATTATCGAGACGCTAAACTTGCGCCGTCCGATTTACCGCAAGACCGCAGCCTATGGACATTTCGGCCGCAACGATGCCGATTTCACCTGGGAAGCGACCGACAAAGCCGCGAAGCTGGCTGCCGACGCGGGCTTAGAAACGTAGAGCCGGTCGGAGCCAGAAAATAATTTCAGTTGGAGAGCGCTAGTTCGTCGATTCGCTGTTCGCCATTCGGTTTTGAGCGAACAGCGATGGGCTGAACAGCGCGCTACCAACTCAATTACAAGACGTCATCATCCGGGGATAGGAGAAAATGGCTACATCATCAATCAGCAGCGACGTAAAGGGATTTGAACTGGCCGATCTGGGCAAGAAACGCATCGAGTGGGCGAACCAGTCCATGAAGGTGCTGCAGATCATCCGCAAGGAATTCATCAAGAACCAGCCGCTCAAGGGCATCCGCGTTTCGGCCTGCCTGCACGTGACGGCCGAAACCGCGAATTTAATGATCGCGTTGCGCGACGGCGGCGCCGACGTGGCGTTGTGCGCCTCGAACCCGCTCTCCACGCAGGATGACGTCGCCGCCAGCCTCGTCCGCGACTACAACATTCCAGTTTTCGCCATCAAGGGCGAGGACAACGAGTCGCTACTACTCGCACATCATGGCCGCGATCGATCACAAGCCGCAGTTCACCATGGATGACGGCGCCGACCTGGTCTCCATCCTCCACACCAAGCGCAAGACGGAGCTGGCGAACGTGCATCGGCGGCACCGAAGAAACGACCACCGGCGTGATTCGTCTGCGCGCCATGGCGAAGGAAGGCGTGCTGCGCTATCCGATCATCGCCGTCAACGACGCCGACACCAAGCATCTGTTCGACAATCGCTACGGCACCGGACAGTCGACCATCGACGGCATCATCCGCGCCACCAATTTCCTGCTGGCCGGGTCGAAGTTCGTGGTCGCCGGCTACGGCTGGTGCGGACGCGGCCTGGCTTCGCGCGCACGCGGCGCGGGCGCGGAAGTCATCGTCACCGAAGTCGATCCCACGAAAGCGCTCGAAGCGGTCATGGACGGATTCCGCGTGATGAGCATGGAAGAGGCCGCCAAAATCGGCGACGTTTTCTGCACCGTCACCGGTAACAAGAGCGTGCTCGCCAAGCAGCACTTCGAACTCATGAAAGACGGCGCGATCATTTCGAACTCGGGACACTTCAACGTCGAAATCGACATCCCGTCGCTCGAAAAGCTGTCGTCCTCGAAGCGCACCACGCGCAACTTCGTCGACGAATACACGATGAAAGATGGACGCCGCATCAACCTGCTCGGCGAAGGCCGTCTCATCAACCTGGCCGCCGCCGAAGGGCATCCCGCGTCGGTCATGGATATGAGTTTTGCCGACCAGGCGCTTTCCTGCGAGTACATGGTGAAGAACCACGCCACTCTGGAGAAGAAGGTGTACACGGTTCCGGTGGATCTCGACAAGCGAGTAGCCAAACTGAAGCTCGAATCGCTTGGTATCAAGATCGACCGCCTGACTTCGGAGCAGGAAGAGTACCTGGCCAGTTGGTCGGAAGGAACCTAGAAAATCAGGTGTCAGGGCTCAGGTCTTCGGGGGCGGCGAGAGCCGCCCTTTTTGTTTGAGTTGCTTCGTATCAGGGTGTCGCTCCGGAGCGATCAAGTTGCCTGTAGATGGGACGATCGAGTTCTCTCGCAGACTCTTCGGGGCTCGCCTTGCTTCTCGATCCTGGCCACGGACCTTGCTGAGAAATTCCTCCTGCGGCGATAGAATGATCAGTATGTACCACTACAATCCCTCAACCGCCCTTGAAGAACTGACCGAAGACGCAACCCTGCCCAATCCGGTCCACGTGCGCGACATGATGCTCCGGCACAAGCTTAGCGCCGACCAGTCGCTCGAACTGAACCGCATCTTCCTCGAATACCAGAAATTTTTCGGCGAAGCCCAAAAGCTGGGCAAGGAAATCCTAAAGCGTTTGGCGACCTAGTTCTTGCAATCGGCTGAAGCAGCTGACAGTCTGTGTTTTCCACATTCCCAGCGGCGCTCGTTGCCTTTTAGCTTGTTCGCCACGAGGCGGGAATTTCGCCCTGTCGAGCATCGGGAAACCGTCCACGGAGATTGAAAATGCCCGGTTCCTTCGAGAGGCATGCGTTCCGGTTCTCCTCATGACTGCCGCCTGTCTCCGGAACCTAACGCGCCCAGGACGCATCCAAAACCCACATGAGAACGCCTTGCGATGAGGCCGTGATGCAAGCAAGGGGTGTCGATGTCCCTTGCAGTTCAGAGGCGAGAATCTGGGTACTGGTCGCGACCATTCTTGGCTCTAGCATGGCTTTCATCGATGGTACGGTCGTCAACGTCGCTCTACCCGCGATCCAAGCCAACTTTCACGCAAACGTAGTCGATGTGCAATGGGTGGTCGAGTCTTACGGCCTGTTTCTAGGCGCGCTGATTCTTGTCGGAGGTTCGCTCGGGGATTTGTTCGGGCGACGTCTGATATTCGTAGTCGGGATAGCAATATTTGCCGTGGCTTCGGCAGTTTGCGGCAGCCGCATTAAACATTCATCAGTTAATCATCGCGAGGAGTATTCAAGGCGTTGGCGCTGCGCTGCTGGTGCCCGGCAGTCTGGCGATTATCAGTGTGTCTTTTGACGAGAAGAGTCGTGGCCGTGCCATTGGCACCTGGTCTGGCTTTACCGCGATCACTACCGCCATTGGACCGGTTCTCGGCGGTTGGCTGGTTGAGCATGCTTCGTGGCGCTGGGTATTCTTCATCAATCTTCCGCTCGCGGCGGCGGTAATAGCCATTTCGCTTTGGCATATTCCGGAAAGCCGCATCGCCAGCGCAGGCCGTATCGATTGGGCTAGGAGCGCTGCTTGCCACCGTTGGATTAGGTGGCTTGGTTGCCGGGTTCATGGAATCGGTCAACCTGGGTTGGCGAAATCCTCTGGTCTTCGGGAGTTTGATCCTCGGCGTCGCCTGTCTTATCGCTTTGGTGGTTGTCGAAGGGAACGTCACTTCACCGATGCTCCCGCTGGCGCTGTTCGAATCCCGCAGCTTCAGTGGCGCAAACCTGCTTACGCTCTTCCTGTACGCCGCGACCGGAATTTTCTTTTTCCTGTTCCCACTGAACCTGATCCAGGTCCAAGGCTATTCCGCCACAGCCGCCGGTGCCGCTATCCTTCCGTTGATTTTGCTCATGTTCTTTCTCTCTCGGTGGTCCGGCGGACTCGTCGCTCGCTACGGTCCCAGAATTCCGTTGATCGCTGGTCCACTCATTGTCTCGGTTGGATTTGCTCTGTTCGCGGTGCCGTCCGTTGGAGAGAGCTACTGGAAATCGTTCTTTCCTGGCGATGATTGTTCTGGGGTTTGGGACAGCGGTCACGGTCGCTCCTCTCACCACCGTCGTTATGAATTCGGTAAATCAGGACCGCGTCGGCTCGGCTTCTGGAATCAACAATGCCGTGGCGCGCGTCGCCGGGGTACTTGCGATCGCAATATTCGGGATTGTGATGGTGAAAGTCTTTGGCTGCTGAACTAAACCACAGCCTGGCTCATCTTTCGCTGCCGCCTGCCATTTTGAAGGAGCTTCACGCGGACGAGATCAAACTCGCTGGCTTGCAGGTTCCCCTCGGTCTCAGTCCCAGTACCAGTGCCGCAATCAAGGAATCCGTCAACGAAGCATTTGTATTCGGATTTCGAATCGTGATGTTGGCTTGCGCAGGGCTATCTTTGGCAAGCTCCGCTGTAGCATGGCTGATGATTCGGGAACGATCCTGACCGCTCCGGGGACACTCAATCAGGATGGTGGACGCGACGGGAAAAAGATCGTCGATTGTTTGCCGGCAAGGTAGCTCTTGTCCAATCCTCGCCGGTATTCTTCTCGGTTCTGTAGCCGGGGTGGGGTGCTTGGCGCGTTTCCCGGTCCGCGCCTATATCGGGTACGCATAGCAACCATCAGTCGGAGCAACATCAACCTGTGCCGGTATTCACGTCGAAAATAAAGCCTCGCACAGGGAGACCTCCTTTGCTCCGAATACTAACGTCGGGGCAGACGCGGTTCAACGCTTCTGGTACGGGTGGAAGATGTAGTCCTTCGCCTTGACTGGTGTATGGCACGCGTATCCGCAATCGGAGAGGCTTTTGGGATCGGCCGAGAATTTGTCCGATGGGGCATCGTAGTTGAACACCGCGTATCCCCAGCCGCCGCTTTTCGGAAACCTCTTGCTGTCCTTTTCCATGACGAAGGCCTGGGAAAATACATCTGGCACCTCCACGACGAAAGGCGCCTCCGTGCTCTTCTTCAGCTTCCACTGGAGCTTCACGATCATGGAACCTTCCGGGAAAGGCTGGCCGTTGACGGGAACGCCGGCCTTGTACGACTTGATCATCTTTGGATTTGCGACGATCACCTTAAGTATTTCGTCGGTCCGGGCGGAAGAGACCACTGACCAGTCCTCGTATCCCCTGAAGTCGGAGAACGCGATTCCGCCAGGCGATTTCAGCGAATACTTGTCGTTGTTCTGGTCTTGCGCGAAAAGGGCCGTGGCCACTAGAACGGCGAGCGCAGCCACGGCTGTCGCAACGATGGTAAAGGGGGCGACACGTTCCACGGCGGTACGTGTTTCTATCTTCCGTTTATGTTGTTCTTGTGCCACAGATTTCGTCACAAACTCAGACATAGTGTGTTCTCCTTCACAAAAAAAGTTTTCTAAGCCGGATCTTTTCTACGCCCGATCTTCTCTGCTCCCGGTCTTTTCTACTCCCGATCAACGTACGTCTCGAACGATAGCGATTAAGCCAGACTTGAGGGGAGTAAAACAATTGGACGATAGTATTGGCGAGACCTTCGTATCAAGTGTGCGGGAGGAAGTTTGGTTTCGTTTAGATCAATCTTCAGGCTAGCTGGATGGAGTAAAACCGAAGGCCTTAGCCGTGAAAAAACTGCGGTCGATACGAAAGTATGGGCAATACCATCGTCCAATTGCGCGGCCCATTTTGTTCTGGCTCAATGGCGGCAGCTCAAATACGGGGGAAATCCCATGGCAACCAGGAACGCACGCACCAAAGTCACGCAGATGAACGCAGCCACGAAACCCGCACAGATTCGCATCGCCCGGCGGTCGCCCGCCTATTGGCGCGTCACGATCGACAATCCGCCGATCAACGTCATGGGGCCGGAAATGGTCAAACAGTTCCAGGAAGTCATCAACGCTCTCGAGGCCGACGAGCAGGTCAGGGTCGTGGTCTTCGACAGCGCGGTCGACGGCTACTTCCTGAATCACTCCGATTTCACGGCCAAGCTTGAGGACCTCACCACGCTGCCGGAGGGTACCACAGGCTTGCCGCCCTGGCCGGACTTTCTCGTGCGTCTGACCCGCTTGCCAGTCGCCTCCATCGCCCTCATCCGCGGCCGTGCGACGGGCAACGGCAGCGAGATCACGCTGGCCTGCGACATGAGTTTTGCCAGCCGCGAGAAGACCATCATCTCGCAATGGGAAGTGGGCGTTGGGATGGTCGCCGGCGGCGGCCCCATGGCTCGCCTCCCACGACTCATCGGCCGAAACCGCGCCCTCGAGGTGCTCCTGAGCTCGGAAGACATCAGAGCGGACCAGGCCGAAGCTTACGGCTACATCAATCGCGCGCTGCCCGACGCCGATCTGGACGCGTTCGTAGAGGCGCTCGCGACCCGGATCGCCAAGTTCGACAAATGGGCGATCGCTCAAACCAAGCGTCTTGTCAACACCAGCTTGCCGCCGGACGTCGAACTCGGCGCCGGGTGGGATGCGTGCATCGCTTCGCTCGGGCGGCCGGCCGCCCAGGAGGGGATCAAGGCGCTGATGGCCCGTGGCTTTCACAAGCCGGGGGATGTCGAAAATCGACTCGGGTACTACCTGGGCCAAATCGCGCGCTAGGCGCCCGATTTCGAGTGGAGGATTCTTGAAAACAAACCTTAAGTGGACGTTCTTCATTGCGGTTTTGGCGGTGGCGACCGTCATCTCTGGCGTGCGAATTTCCGCCGCTAATCCGCACGTCCAGCCTGCAGTAGATCGCCTTTATGTGATCGACTGCGGTGACGGCAGTGGCTCCGACGAATCGCGTTGGACACCGGGAACCAACGTTGGAATGCCCGTCGGCTTTCCCGGACACTGCTACCTCATCCACCATACTCAGGGGTGGTTCCTGTGGGATACGGGTATTGATGACGCGGTGGCACAACTGCCGAATCATGAAGAGGTGTTTCATGAATGGGGACCCGGCACTGGCCCGATCTGGCGCAAACCAATCACGCTCGCAGCTCAGCTCGAACAGATCCACGTCAAACCTGCGGACATAAAGCTGATGGCCGTGTCCCATAGCCATCCCGACCACGCGGGGAATATCGAGATGTTTCCCAACACCCTGATGCTCGTGCAAAGAGTCGAGTACGAATGGGCCGGGAGCCGGCAAGACACTGTCGCCTTCAACAAGAAACATCCCGTAAAGCTCATCGACGGCGACTACGATATTTTTGGCGACGGAAGCCTCGTGCTGCTCTCCACACCCGGACACACGCCTGGCCACCAATCTTTGCTGGTGAGGCTGCCTAAAACTGGAGCCGTGATTCTGAGCGGCGACGCTGCGCATTTCCAGACAAGCTTCGAACATCGCTATGTCCCTGATAATAATTGGAGCAAGCCGGCCTCGCTCCAATCCATGGACAAGATCGCGGCAATCATGGCGAAGGAACATGCGCAGCTCTGGATTAACCACGATCAGCCCCAAAGCGACGCGCAAAAGAAGTTGCCGGCATATTACGAGTGATGGCGATCTCGATTGCAAGGCGTGTGCTCATCATCGGGCTGATCGACGTTACTTTAAGTTCTTGTGTTCAAAATTGACCCAATACCTGTGAGGCACAATGACGAAAACAACGAGCTTTCAAACGGACATTCGCCCGCTTTTTACGGAGCGAGACATTCAAGGCATGAGCAAGGCGTTCAACCTTGCAAATTACGATGACGTCAAGAAGCACGCGGCCGCCATCTACGATCGCATTCGTGGGATCGGCGGCGCCGTGATGCCGCCCCCACCACCACGAGGAGAAGGTCCCTGGCCGCAATCTCGGATTGAACTATTCGCCAAGTGGATGGCGGACGGGTTCCAACCTTAGTCGGGCCACAAGCGCCAGGGCTGCAAGTCGTGCAATCTGATTCCCGCTAAGGCATTTGGCTTCTTATCAAATTGGAGGCTCCCGATGAACGATCAACAAAAGACGGAGCAGTGTTCTGGAGCGCGAGATCAAGAGATCCGTGCGGCACTGGATCAGCATTGGGCGGCATCCGATGCCAACGATTTTGAAACGGAGCACCTCATCTATCATGAGGACGCGGTACTGGATTACCCGCAGTCAGGTGAGCGAACCCGCGGTCGACACAACATACAGTGCCAACGCGCCAGTCAGCCGAATAAAAAGCGGTTTACCGTCCAACGAATCATTGGCAGCGGCGATCTTTGGGTCACCGAATACATCCTGACCTATGACGGCAAGCCGTCCTACACGGTAAGCATTATGGAGTTCAGGGGCGACAAGGTTACGCACGAAACACAGTACTTTGCGGATCCATTCGTGGCTCCCGCATCGCGTGCTCAATGGGTCGAACGGATGGACACATAATCTCCAGGTACGAAAAATCGCTCGCGACACCGGCATTTGCGGTTTGCAGCATACGTTTTGCGGCAGACAACGGGGGGCAAGAGATGGATTGGAAACGGTTGGTCCAGTTTGCGCTGCTGGGTAGCAGTGATTTGGAGCAATATGCCATTCTGCTGGTACGGGTTTCGATCGGGCTGTTCTTCGCTATCTCGGGGGAAACAAATTGTTTGTCTCCGGCGGGACAAAACCGGTTTACGATACGCTCGTTAAGGCCAAAGTCCCGTTTCCCCGCCAGACGGCTTATTTCGTGGCCGGTGTGGAGTTCATTGGCGGATCCTTGGTAACAGTGGGGTTTCTTTCGAGCCCGGCTTCCGTGGCTTTAATGATCGATATGATTGTCGCCACCGTGACCAGCGCGGTTTCCACCTTACCTAAAGGACTGTCGCCTCTTAGCTGGTTCGACGATTTGCTCTACCTTTCGGAAGTCTTGTACGTGCTTTTCTTTGTCTGGCTGATCTGCTCCGGCCCAGGAAGGTTCAGCGTCGATTACTGGCTTGCTGGCAAGTTCGTGGGGTGATCGACTGGTTCAACATTCGGCGACGAAACTGCGTGTTGCCAAGGTTAGGGCTTAGCAGGCAGCGGCTGCCACAGCTCAATCTTGTTCCCATCGAGGTCATAGATCCAGGCAAAGCGACCGTAGGATTCATCCATTCGTTTGGCGTCAATCTTTACTCCCTCTTGTTTTAAGCGGTCGAGCAAAGCATCCATATCATCCACGATGTAGTTGATCATGAACGGTGCGGGGCTGGGATCGAAATACTTAGAGGAGTTGGAAAAAACCGTCCAAACTGTAACGTGTTCTTTTTGCGGGTCATCGTGTTCGCGCCACGGAAGCATCGCGCCTTGGCCTTTGTCGGCGAGTCCAAGATGCTTCGAATACCATTCGCGCATCTGATCACGATCAGCGGATTTGAAGAAGACACCGCCGATTCCAAGGATGCGCCCGCGCTGCTCCGTTTTGACGGGCGGCTTCGCCTTTTCAGGTTGCGAAGATTTCACGTCCTGTCCTCCTATTGAGCGGGCCGAGATGAGCAACAACGAGCCGAGCGCAATTGTGCTCCACGGTATTCCTAGCATCGGCGGATTATACATAAGTTTCGATTCGAATGGAGAAATCGCTTCGCTTTTCGCTCAGGTTCGCACCATCACGGCGCGGCCACGAATTGTCGAGGTCGGTATCAACTGTTCCTCGGCGGGAGTTGATTAATTACTGCCGCCCCAGCTTTGCTCACGACTTCGTCCTGGGAATCCGTGCCTCCCGAACAACCGATTGCGCCGATGATATCGCCCTGGTCGATCAGTGGAATACCGCCTCGAGACGCAATGATTCCATCGAAGGCGAGCAGATAGTTGAGATGCATAAGGTTGATGCCGTCCTCGAAGACCTTAGTTGGGCGCCGGAAAGTCACGGCTGCTCGCGCCTTGTGTTGCGCAATCTGAATGGAGGCGAGCATTGCGCCGTCCATTCGCTCGAAGGCAACTAAGTTACCGCCGGAATCGGCTACCGCTACGTTCATTTTCCAATTCCGCTTCCTGGCCTCCGCGACAGCCGCCTGAATAACCTCACGGGCTTGGTAGAGTGAGATTGGGCGCCCATAGGGCACATCGAATGGTATTTCGTTTGGGATGAAATCAAGAGGATTCGACGGGGGCGGCGCTTCGATGGCGCTTTCTGCTTTGTTGCTTGACATAATTTTCCTCCGAAGGGTTAGAAAGTTATCTTCGCAGTCGTTATGACAACTTAGATTAGTGCCACGAACTTACAGGACAGCACACTAGTTGAGAAGCGATTCCCAGTTGGCTGGCACCCTTCCTGCTGGTCCGGGAATGGGCTGACCTTTTGGATGCGAATGCGGCGGAAGCAACTCCACACCCTTGACCGTGATCATGTCCTGCTTATCGTAGTCGTAGAGCCAATTCTCACCCGGTTCGAAGCTGGCGATGATCGGATGCCCTGTCGCTGCCGCATGCTTGGATCCATGCTGATTCGGAGAACTGTCACAGCATCCGATGTGCCCACACTCCGCGCACCGGCGGAGGTGAAACCACCAACTGTTCGGGGACGCGAGGCACTCCACACACCCATCGCCACTCGGTTTCGAAGCGGGGTTGATTCCGCGCATACTTTTTTTCATTCCCGATCTTCCTTTCGTGTTTTCGCTCGCAAGAGAAGGCGCGCGCAAAGAATGTCAGGCCACCAGCAATATCTTCCCGACACCACCTTTTTCTGCGGCTGCTTGAGCTTCGGCCGCTTCACTGAGTGGCAGTTTCTGGCTAATCGGGATGACTAGCTTGCCATCGCGCACCGCTTCGGCCATGAACTCGAGCGTTTTCCTGTCGAATTTCGAGAACACGTGCTCCACTTTTACTGACGGATATTTCTCGGCGTTCTTCGGCGGATCGACCACCGACGCATAAACTCCTCCTGGCTTGACCTTGGCGATCAGCTTCTCGGCGGTTCTTCCGCCGACCGCATCCGCCACCGCATCGAGCGGCGGAAGATTCGCAATCGCGTTGTCGTCGTCGGTTGCGACCACTTGATCCGCGCCCACGGTCTTCGCCTCATCCATCTGCCTCTTCAGAACCCCCGCGATTACCGTCGCCCCGCGTTCCTTACGCAGTGAATACCGCCGAACGCCCGACATTTCCAGCAGCGCCTACGACGAGAACCGTCTGGCCCGCTTTGATTCCCGTAGCGGAAAGGAGTTGATTGCCGGTCACCGTAACCAGCGGCAGCGCCGCCGCCTGGATCAAATCGAGCCCCTTGGGAACTTTCGCCAGGCTCGCGGCTTTCACGACGCAAAGTTCGGCGTAAGTATTGTCCGCCATAGCGAACACCTGGTCGCCGACGGAAAAGCCTTCGACTCCCGGCCCGAGCTTGACCACGGTCCCCGCGATATCGACTCCTATGAGACCTGGGAACTGGAGGGGATAAAAATCCTTGGTTAATCCAGCCCGCCGCTTGTAGTCGATCGGATTCACGCTCGTGGCCGCGACCCGCACCAGCACTTCGCCCGGACCCGGAACCGGGTCAGGATAGTCTTCGAACTTCAGTACTTCTGGACCGCCATATTGGTGAACGACAACTGCTTTCATATTCGGCTCCTTCGCGGTACGCAAACAGTCACTATCTTCTATTCTTTTGAGGATGAACGCCCAAGTCGTGCCATGACGTTTCCGCGAGATTGACGTCGTAGTAGTTTGCAGCTTTCTCGATGTTCGCGAACGCCAAAGCACGGTCGGCATCGGAGACGTCGATGACTTGATCGAACCGCGCCACCGCGTTACGCACATGTTGTGCGTCGGTCAGAGGTTCTTTACGCTGCTTCGGAAACGCGTAGACGCTGTCAGGTAAGTCGCTCTGCGTCGTCAGCTGTCCGTGTTTCTCGTGAGGTTTCCAGGTCGCTTCCGGCATGTCTTTTTCCATCCTTTCTTTAAGTCTTTAAGATTTGTCTCCAGAGAGCGAATGCGCGGGACGCTACTTCTCTTTGACTATCTGCGCTAGCTCGCGAAAGTCCTTGGCTTGATTGTGACTGGCCTTTGCTTGCAACTGTGCGAGCTGTCGAGATTTCTCATTGGGGAGGAGCGAAACCAAAGCTTCAATTTCGATTGCCGCCTCTTGGGCCTGGTCGGCCCTCTTAAGCATCAGATGTTCAAATTTTCGGACTGCCTCATTGTGATCCATATTTCCCTCTTTCGCGAAAGTTTGGCGCGAAACCAGAAAATCTTACACCCGAGGTGGTCCGGTGAATCAATTGGACAATGGTATTGGCGACACCTTTTGTTGTTGGGGTCCGCTTGGAATAAAATACGCACCACTCTGTACTCGTATTCATCCATATTCTTGATGGTGATCGATACGTTCGTCGAATAGATTGGTCATCGTGAATCTGGCCTAATCGAGGTCAGCCTGATCGGAGCGACTATGAGCACAACTACCTCTTCTCACACCCAGCGCGAGCCGGAACTCTTGGGACAAACCGTGGTCGTAATCGGCGGGAGCGCAGGTATCGGGATCGAAACAGCGAGACGAGCACGCACTGAGGGGGCCAAGGTGATCCTCACTGGCCGGGATCCTGAGCGCCTGCAGCGCGCCGCAATGGAGGTCGAGGCTCTGAACACCGCGGCCTTCGATGCCATGGACCCTGCTTCCCTGGAACAGTTCTTCCGTGACTTACCCGGCCCGATCGACCATGTGATGGTGACAGCCGGCGGCCCGCACTACGGGCGACTTCTCGATATGGACATCGAGGAAGCGCGCCGCACCCTCGACGCGCACCCCTTGCTGATGCTCGAGGTTGCTCGCAACGCCGTACACAAGGTAAGACCGGGAGGCACGCTGGTGTTTATGGGCGGCACTGGTGGGAGACGCCCCGGCATCGGGATGGGGGTCGTGCCAACCGTTACCGCGGCGCTCCCAGCCCTGACTGCCAGCCTGGCGATCGAGCTTGCGCCCGTCCGTGTGAACCTTATCGCTGCCGGCTTCGTCGACACACCGTTGTCGGCGTTCCTGCTAGGCGATGAACTGAAAACCGGCGCAGCCAGCTTCGCGCCAAACTTCTCATCCGCCGGGTTGTTCAACCAGCAGATGTCGCCGCATTAGCCATACACATCATGACCAATACAGCCCTCACGGGCGCAACCTACGACATCGACGGCGGACAGCAATTCGTCGCCGCCTAGCGAAAGGGGCAATCATGTCCACGATCCACCTTCACCAGACGACCACTTTGACGCCGGAGCAGTACATCGCCGGGCTCACCGACTTCGGGCCTGGCCGCGCGAAACTCTTTGGCAACAGCGCTGACGAGTACCTGAAGGTGCATAGCCGCGGCCCATCGGAGACCGACGTAACCGAAGGCTCGGGTGGCATCTGGGAACGCTTGCGCTATGACTGGTCCGATCCCAAGCGCGTCGTCCTCACGACGACCGATTCCAACACTTGGGGAGGCGCGTCGGGCCACACCTACACCTTTACGCGGCGGCCCGACGGCACGACAGACATTGACGTGGTAGTCGTACGCGAAGGCAAGAACATCAAGGGATGGCTCCTCGGCTTAGTCGTCGGAACCATCGGGAAAGGCGTTTTGGAAAAGGCGTTTGTAAACTCGGTCAAGGCCATCGAAGCCCGGAACGGCGCGGCGAGAGGGCAGGGCGCGGCCTGAGCAGCCACCGCCGCGAAGGGAAGGGACTATCTAACGAGCAAGGAGTACTGATCAATGGATGTGAAACTGGAAGTCGTCGTCATTCCGGTCGCAGATGTTGACCGCTCGAAGGAGTTTCTACACCAAACTGGGCTGGCGGCTCGACGCCGACTTCCCGTTTGATAACGGATTCCGGGTTGTTCAGTTCACGCCTCCCGGTTCCGGGTGCTCGGTTCAGTTTGGCACGAAGATGACATCGGCCGCGCCAGGATCGGCCCAGGGCCTCTACCTGATCGTCTCCGATGTTGAGGCGGCGCGCAAAGATCTTGTCGCACGCGGTATTGAGGTGAGTGAGGTGTTCCACCCCGGAACGCCAGGCGCTCAGTTCCAGATCGACGGCAGCGGTCGCATCAGCGGGCCGGCCCCCGAGCATGCCACCTACAGCTCGTTCGCCACGTTTCGTGATCCCGACGGCAATGGATGGCTGTTTCAGGAAGTCACAACGCGGCTGCCCGGCCGAGGACTCGGTAAGTTGGATGTCGCGACGCTGACCGAGCTCTTGCAAGAGGCTGAGAAGCACCACGGCGAATACGAACCTACCGCTCCGAAGCACCACTGGTCGGACTGGTACGCCGCCTACATTGTCGCGCGTCAGGACGGCAAGACCCCCGAAGAGGCAGCCAAGGATGGCAAGCTCCACATAGAGGGGGCACGTTGACCACTACGATGAAGCACTTCGACGCAATCATTATCGGGACGGGCCAGGCGGGCCCGTCCCTGGCGGCGCGGTTTGCGGGTGCCGGCAAAACCGTCGCTATTATCGAACGCCATAAATTTGGCGGCACATGCGTGAATACGGGATGCATCCCGACAAAGACGCTCGTGGCGAGTGCCTATGCGATCCATGTTGCCCGCCGAGGTGCGGAATATGGTTTCGCCATTGGCGATGTGCGCGTCGATATGAAGCGAGTCAAAGCCCGCAAGGATGCAGCCTCCGCGAGGTCAAGCAAGGGAGTGGAGGAGTGGCTCCGAGGAACGACAAATTGTACGGTCATTCAGGGCCAGGCCCGCTTTCAGTCGTCGAACACTGTCGTGGTCAACGATGAAGTTCTGCAAGCCGACAAGATCTATATCAATGTTGGCGGGCGGGCCTCGTATTCCCGACATGCCGGGGATTCACGACGTCCCATTTCTCACCAACTCATCGATGATGGACATCGATTTCTTGCCCGAGCATTTCATCATCGTCGGCGGAAGTTATGTTGGGCTGGAGTTCGCCCAGATCTATCGCCGCTTCGGGAGCGAAGTCACGATTGTGGAAATGGGACCGCGCCTGATTGGACGGGAGGACGAAGACGTTTCCCAAGCTGTGCGCGAAATCCTGGAGGCTGAGGGCATACACATCCGGCTGAATGCGAAATGTATCTCGCTGGCGAAACGCGATGGCGGTGTCGCCGTCGGCCTGGAATGCAGCGAAGGCCCGCAGGAAGTGGTAGGCACGCACGTTCTTCTGGCCGTGGGGCGTATTCCCAACACAAGCGACCTGGGTCTGGACCGGGCCGGGGTTGCGACCGACCATCGCGGCTACATCATCGTCGACGATCAACTGCAAACCAACGTGCCCGGCATCTGGGCACTGGGGGACTGCAACGGCCGCGGCGCCTTTACGCATACTTCCTATAACGACTACGAGATCGTTGCGGACAATCTCTTCAACGCTGACCATCGCCGGGTTTCCGACCGGATCCAAGCCTACGCGCTATATATCGATCCGCCGCTAGGGCGATGCGGCATGACGGACGCAGAGATACGGAAATCCGGACGTCGTGCGCTCGCTGCGAAATATCCGATGAGTCAAGTGAGCCGGGCCTACGAAAAAGGTGAGACACAGGGTTTCATCAAAATCTGCGTCGATGCAGAAACGAAACAAATTCTGGGTGCTGCGATTCTTGGAGTCGGAGGCGATGAAGTGATTCACGTTCTGCTGGACGTGATGTATGCGAAGGCGCCGTACACGGTCATCCAGCGCGCCATGCACATTCATCCGACGGTCGCGGAATATCTGCCGACCATCTTGGCCAAACTGGAACCGTTTGCCTAGGGGCACGCCCTCGCGTTCACTTCAGGTGAAATGCCGAATTAATCGCCTCGAGCAGAGCCGTGTCGCTGAATGGCTTGAACAGGCACTCCACCGCACCCTGTTCGAGTAGTCGCGGGCGAACCGCCTTATCCGTGCTCGCGGTGATGAAGATGATCGGAATCTCCTGCCCGCGAAGCTTCAGTTCCCGCTGAAGGTCGGGTCCGCTCATCCCGGGCATGGCGATGTCGAGGATCAGGCATTCGGTTTGGAGGACGCAACCGGACGCGAGGAACTCTTCCGGCGACGAGAACGTGCGGGCCGCAAAGCCAAACTCCTTTAGCAAGTCCGGTAGCGACTCGCGTACAGATTCATCGTCATCCACCACGGACACGAGCGAACGCGTATCTGTCATAGAGTTTTCATGCCGCGCACACGGCCGCAAGCTTCGGCGGCGCTGCATCCGGCGTATTCGCCCTCGCGTTGGTCGGGAAGTCGACGCGCCCGTCAGGAAGTGCTGTCCATGCCAATCCGGGCAGCGCATTGACGACGAGACTGTTCTCCGGGGGGAGTTTTTCTCGGCGGTGCTCCACCACACGAGGGTGCGCTACTCGAGGAAGCACTGTCTATTACACTTTAGTATTGGTTTGCCAGTCAGAGGCGAGTGCTACGGGGCACAGATTCCTCACGCGACATCGGTCACGTCGGAAGTCCGAATATCGTGATTATTGTTGCCGCCCGTCGCACTCCTGGATCCGCTAGGGATAAAGAAAGAAAACGTTGCTCCCGGGCCATCATTGAGTGTTGCCCACAGTCGACCGTGGTGATTCTCGATAATCGAGCGACTGACGGAGAGTCCGATACCCATACCGTCATTCTTGGTGGTGTAGAACGATTCGAAGAGCCTGTCGGCAGCGTGAGGTGTAAATCCGACGCCGGCATCCTTCACCGTACAGACGCACATGACCGTTTTCGTCTTCCTCGGTTCTGATCAACAACTGCCGCGAACGATCGTCAACCGCACTCATTGCGTCAGAAGCATTTCTGAGCAGATTCAAGATGACCTGCTGCAACTGCACACGATCGCCGGCGACGAGAGGCAGGCCGTCGGCAAGTTCCTGCTGCACGATGACGCGATTTCTTTGAAGTTCGCTCAAGGACAGCGCGACTACCTCTCGCGTCGCTTCGTTCAGGTCCACAGATTCGATGGTGGGGTCTTTTTTTCCATAGAGTGAGCGCAATCGAGAGATCACCTCAGAGGCGCGGTTGCCATCGCGAATCGTGCGCCGGGCAGTCTCACGAGCGCCGTCGACATTGGGCGGATCGGCGGCCAACATCCGCAGACACGTGCTGGCATTGGTGACAATGCCCGAGAGAGGCTGGTTGACCTCGTGTGCGATGGACGCTGTCAATACTCCAAGGCTCGTAACCCTGGCAACTTGGGAGAGCTCCGATCGAGCCTTGCTGAGTGCCTCTTCGGAGGCTCGGCGTTCTGTGACGTCCTGAACTGCGCCGAAGTACTCCAATCGCACCGTGATCGCTCCGGATGTGAGCGGCAACGTGCACGTACTTAACCACGCCGTCCGGCATCAGCAGGCGGAACTCGAGTTGCACATCGCTGCGGTCCCGGCGAGATCGCTCGATATGTTCCAGGAATACTGACAAATCTTCAGGATGGATTCGAGTACCGATCAGTTCAAAGGTCACCTCCGCATCGCCGGTCAATCTGGAAGATGCGATAAAGCTGTTCTGACCAGGTGATTTCGTCGGTCGCTACACGCCAGGAAAAACTGCCGATTCGACTAAGGTGCTGGGCTTCCGCGAGGAACGCCTCGCTGCGCCGTAGTTCCTGCTCTGCCCGTTTGCGTTCTGTAATGTCGCGGAGATAGCCGGTGAAGGACGGCGGCCCTTCCAATGGAATGCGCGAGATTGCGAGCTCGACGGGGAATTCGCTGCCATCAGCCCGCACTGCCGTCATCTCGATGCGTTTCCCAAGCACTCGCGCCTCGCCCGTGGCCAGGTAGTGAGCAAAACCCTGCCGATGCTTCTCCCGGAGAGACAATGGAACGATGACGTTTGCCAGGGGCCTTCCCAGGACCTCGTCCCGACGGTAGCCAAAGGTGCGCTCCGCCGCCGGATTGAACTCAGTGATACAGCCCTCGTGATCGATGGTCACAATGCAGTCGAGCGCCGATTCCAGAATGGCTGTCTTGCGCGCCTCACTGTCCTTCAGTTCCCTCTCTTCTTGCCGGAGTTTCTCTTCCATCAGTCTGCGTTCAGAAAGTTCCCTTTTGAGCTCTTCGTTGACCGTGGCAAGTTCGGCAGTCCGTTGCACGACCTGTTGATCGAGTTCGCTGGCGAGCCGCTTCTTCATGGTGTTCTCACCCCACTCCGATGGTAAATAGCGGTCATTACGCCGCCGTCGCTGCGGGCGCGGGGCGGAGTCTCGCGGCCATTTTCACCAGGTCGGCAAGAGAATCGGCCTTCATCTTCTGCATCACCTTGCCTCGATGTGCCTTCACCGTGATCTCGCTGATGCCGAGCTCCCCACCGACTTGTTTATTCAACAAGCCGGAGACCACCAACGCCATAACCTGCCGTTCGCGCTGCGATAGTGACGCGTAACGGTCCCGGAGCACCCGCATCTCGGCCTCATGACCGAGTGCAGTGTGGCTGCGTGCGAGGGCTGCCCGGATGGCGGCCAATAACACGTCATCGCTGAAGGGCTTCGTCAAGAATTCGATGGCCCCCGCCTTCATGGCTTGGACCGTCATGGGCACATCGCCGTGGCCCGTGATGAAGATGATCGGCATATCCTTCCGATCGCCGGCGACAAGGCGTTGGAGGTCCAGCCCATTCAGACCCGGAAGTGAAACGTCAAGTACGAGGCAGTTGGGAACACGAACGCGTGGGTAGTCGAGGAATTCCTGGGCGGACGCGAACGTCTCGGGCTGCCAATTTTCGCAGCGGATCAACGACTCCAGCGATTCGCGCACGGAGACGTCGTCGTCGACAACGAATACGATCGGCGTAACATCCGACATGGGCCAACCCCGTTCCTGGCCAACCTTGCGTCGGCTCAACCCATATTTAAATGTCTACGATTGGCTGATGAGGCCCCACCGTTAGCGGATTCTATCAGAAATCTGCTCACTTGCCTTCATTAGCAGGAGAGCATGAGCAAGAGAGCCGATACCAAGGTATCGACGATACTATCGTCCAATTGTCCATCTCCCAAGCTTCTGTTTTGATTGCTCGCATGAACTCCCAAGAACAGTTTCGCAATTCGGCTTATGAGGATGAGATCCATCTGGCGGAGCGCGAGTTATCGGCGTTCATCAATGCGGTAAAGGAACTGTTTGGTTCAGATGAGGCCAAGCTTTCCGCAGAAGACTGGCTCGACGAATCCGACCTCATGGATAGTCCGCCTCGATCAACAATTCGGGAGTGGCGAGCGGTCACGGTCGCGGCCTCGGCTCGACTTGCATGTCGCGTAACTGTCGCCCCGGACCATAGAACCCCTGCCGGATCGTCCGACATGAAGCTATCGCCGATACTATCGTCCAATTGCTTTCGCTTCACCCTTCTGCTGTGATCGCAGGCGATGTAATCGGTTGCGATCAGCTCACCGAAGCATATTGACTGGAGGAAGCTTATGAGACGCTTCGCCTTTTTTGGGGTTGCAGCCGCAACCGTTGCCGGTCTGGTGACCGTTATTGTCCCCGCCCCAGGCCACGCGGATGGGCAACCCGCCCCGCCGTTCGTTACCGAAATTCCTCAAGGGTACCGCGACTGGCGGTGGATTTCCTCGGCCCATGAAGCGGGCAAGCTCAATAGTTTAGGAGCCGTCCTGGGCAACGATGTAGCGATCAAAGCCTTCCGGGAAGGGAAGCTTCCATATCCGGACGGCACGATCATTGCTGCTTTGCATTACCGCAACGTCCCGTCGGAGGAAAACAACAAAGTCTTTGGCCAAGCCCAATCTTTCGTTCCTGGGGACCCTACGAACGTTCAATTTATGGTCAAGGACTCCAAAAAGTACGCCGCAACGGGCGGCTGGGGGTTCGGACACTTCGCAGACGGCAAACCCGGCGACGCGGCGTTTATGAAAAGCTGTTTCCCCTGCCACGAGAAGGCCAAAGCGAGCGACCTCGTATTTACTCGTTATGCACGTTGATGCTGAAAACTGTGACCAGAAAGGAATGAGACTCGAACGTCGGCCCGTGGCACATGGCCCGATCTGCAGAAACTCATGGCGGCATAAGCATGCACCGAGCCAGGTTGAGAATTTCCGCCCCAGCGCGCTGCTATCGACCCTTGCATTTTCTCCGCACGGCACTGACGATTTCTGTCATGATCGCATCCCTTCACCTGCTTGCCCAAGTCCAGAAACCCCGAGTCCAGAAGCGACGAGAGGAACAAACTATGAAGTATCCGACTTTTTATCGCACCGCACAAATCGATGGGCTGTCAATTTTCTATCGAGAGGCTGGTCCGAAAGACGCCCCGACGATTCTCCTGCTGCACGGTTTGCCATCTTCTTCGCGAATGTTCGAGCCGCTCTTCGCCCGGCTTTCCGATCGCTATCATCTGGTCGCACCCGATTATCCGGGCTTCGGACACAGCGATTGGCCGGATCCAAAGAAATTCGCCTACACGTTCGATCACTACGCTGAGATCATGAATCATTTCACCGAAGCGATTGGGCTCTCGCGCTACACGCTCTACATGCAGGACTACGGTGGGCCGGTGGGTTTTCGCATGGTCCTAGCGCACCCGGAACGCATCGAAGCCCTCATTGTTCAGGACGCGGTCGCGCATAACGAAGGCCTGGGAGCGAATTGGAAGACGCGGCGGGCCTTTTGGGCCGATCGCGCTCCGAATGAAAGTGCGCTGCGCACAAATTTGCTCTCGTTGGCGACGACGCGTGCCCGCCACGCCGGAAACGATCCGAACGTGGAACGCCACGACCCGGATCTCTGGACCGACGAATTCTATTTTCTCAACCAGCCCGGACAGGCTGAGATTCAAAGCGATTTGTTCTACGACTATCGAACCAATGTGGACGCTTACCCGAAATGGCAAGCCTGGATGCGCGAGAAGCAGCCGCGGCTGCTGGTGATTTGGGGCAAGTATGAAAGCTCGTTCGACCCCTCGGAACCGGAGGCCTATCGCCGTGACGTGCCCAAAGCCGAAGTACATATCGTTGACGGTGGTCATTTCGCGTTGGACACGGCCGCGGACGAAATTGCCGCGTTCGTGCAGGGATTCGTCGGGTCTTCAAGCGAAAGCTCGCAGGCGCGCCGGGCGGGATGAAGAGGCTTTGAGAGGGCCGGTGACGCAACTGTGTAGTGGGTTCTTTAAATCGAAAGGTTTTGCATGTTGGGCAAGAAAACAGCCATCGTAACTGGAGCATCGGGCGGTATTGGCGGGGGTTTAGTCGAAGGGTTTTTGGAAGAAGGTTATAACGTCGTCGCGACGTCTCGCGAAGCCAATCGAAAGTGATTGCTTCGGGCAGTCTGGTTCTGCTCGATGGCGATATCGGCAAGCAGCAAACGGCTGCCGATGCTGTCGAGGCAGCAATCAAAAACTTCGGAACCGTCGATGTTTTGGTAAATAACGCTGGCATATTCTTAACTAAGCCTTTCACCGACTTCACTACCGAGGACTTCGACGCCCTCGTCTCCACGAACCTGCTCGGATTCTTCTACATCACTCAGCGCACCGTGAAAGAGATGCTGAAACAAAAATCGGGATGCGTTGTGACCATCACTGCGGCGCTCGCCGATCGGCCAATCGCCGGCAACAATGGCTCGATCTCGATGATTACGAAGGGGGGCCTGAATTCAGCAATTCAGAATCTCGCAGTCGAGTATTCAAAAGATGGCATTCGCTTTAATGCCGTGGCCCCTGGCGTTGTAGATACACAAATGCACCGTAATGCTCCCGACGACTCGACGTCTCAGCCGGCTGTGAAAAAGGCGTCGGTGAAGGATGTTGTCGATGCCGTTCTTTACCTGGCACAGGCAGGTCATGTGAGCGGAGAGATCCTTCACGTCGATGGCGCCGCTCCGGCTCGTCGTTGGTAAGAAATAAGCGGACTCCATGCACGCATGCCTATGTCATTGATACTGGACAGCGCTTTGCACTGCTGCCATAATTGATCGTGCACCCCAGCCCGCACAATTTTCCAAACAAAATTAAAGCGAGGAAGCGATGTCGGCCAAGTACATCTTTGTAACCGGCGGTGTGGTGTCTTCATTGGGAAAAGGACTGGCGGCGGCTTCCATCGGATGCCTGCTCGAAAGCCGCGGCCTCAAAGTCAACCTGATGAAGTTCGATCCCTACCTGAACGTCGATCCGGGAACGATGTCGCCGTTTCAGCACGGCGAAGTTTTCGTGACCGACGACGGCGCCGAAACCGATCTCGACCTCGGGCACTACGAGCGCTTCACCCACGCCAAGCTTTCCCGCGATAACAACTGGACCACCGGCCGTCTCTACGAGCAGATCATCGCCAAGGAACGCCGCGGCGACTATCTCGGCAAGACGGTGCAGGTGATTCCGCACGTCACCAACGAAATTAAGGCGGCGGCGAAAAAAGTGGCGCAGGACGTCGACGTGGCGATCGTCGAAATCGGCGGCACCGTCGGCGACATCGAGTCGCTGCCCTTCATCGAAGCGATCCGCCAGATGCGCCAGGAACTGGGCCGCGACAATACGCTGTTCGTGCACGTGACGCTCGTGCCCTTCATCGCCGCGGCGCAGGAATTGAAGACCAAGCCCACCCAGCACTCCGTAAAAGAATTGCTCAGCGTCGGAATTCAGCCGGATATTCTGCTCTGCCGCACCGACCGCTTCCTTTCGAAAGAGATCAAGTCGAAAGATTGCGCTTTTCTGCAACGTCGAAGAAGAAGCTGTGATCACGGCGAAGGATGTCGCGTCCATCTACGAAGTGCCTGTTTGTTTTCGCGCATGAAGAAGTGGATACGCTGGTCCTGCGCCGTCTGAAACTGGAAGCAAAGGATCGCGATATCTCGAAGTGGACCGATCTGGTGCACCGCGTCTACAACCCGAAAGATGTGGTCAGGATCGGCATCGTCGGCAAGTATGTGGAGTATGAAGACAGCTATAAGTCGCTGAAGGAAGCGCTGGTGCACGGTGCGCTTGCGCACAACCTGAAGCTGGAAGTGAACTGGATTGAGGCCGAGGGACTGGAGTCTCACCGACAAAACCGACACGAGCTATGAAGCGCAATTAGAAGGATACGACGGCCTGCTCGTGCCGGGAGGATTTGGCAAGCGCGGCATTGAAGGAATGTTGCGGGCGATCCAGTACGCGCGCGAGAAGCACGTGCCCTACTTCGGAATCTGCCTGGGTATGCAGACGGCGTGCATTGAATATGCGCGCAACGTCTGCGGATTGGCCGATGCCAACTCGAGTGAGTTCGATCAGGCGACTCCCCATCGCGTGATCTACAAGCTGCGCGAATTGCGCGGCGTGGAAGACCTCGGCGGCACCATGCGCGCTGGGCGCATGGCCGTGCAAAATCGAACCGGGAACGCTCGCGTACAAAGTGTATGGCCAGACCGAGATCAGCGAGCGCCACCGGCATCGTTACGAATTCAATCGCGAATATGAAGAGCCGATGGTTGCCGCCGGGTTGCGCATTTCCGGTTCGACTCCTGATGGCACGTACGTCGAGATCGTGGAGATTCCCGGTCATCCGTTTTTCATCGGATGCCAGTTCCATCCGGAATTCAAATCGAAGCCGCTGGAGCCGCATCCGCTGTTTAAGGCGTTTGTAGGCGCTCCTACGAACACGGCCAGAAAAAGAAAGTGCAGAAAGACACCACCGAAGTGGAGATGTTCCTGCGTCCGGAAAACGTGGGAAGAAGATAAGAGATTGTAATGGGCAATTTGTAATTGTTGGCGGTAGCTTCGCGGATGCGGTCGGTTTAAAGCCAATTGCAAATCACCAATTACGAATCTTTGACCTTATCCTTCCAAATCGATAACGTTCGCGTCGGCGCCGGCGATCTGTTCCTCATCGCCGGGCCTTGTGTGATCGAGAGCGAAGATCACGCCCTGCGCATGGCGGAGATCATCAAGGGCGTGGTGCGCTCGCTGAATTTCCCCTTCATCTTCAAAGCCTCCTATGACAAGGCGAACCGCACTTCGATCCGCAGCTATCGCGGGCCGGGAATGAAGGAAGGCCTGCGCATTCTCCAGAAAGTCAAAGATGAAGTGCACATTCCGGTGCTGACCGATGTGCATCAGGTGGCCGACGTCGCCGCAGTGGCCGAAGTCGTGGACGTACTGCAGATTCCCGCGTTTCTCTGCCGCCAGACCGATCTGATGGTCGCGGCCGCGCTCAGCGGGCGTCCGGTTAACATCAAGAAAGGTCAGTTCGTTTCGCCCTGGGACATGAAGCACGCCATCGAAAAGTGCCGCGACGCGGGAAACAGCCAGGTTTTCGTCACCGAGCGCGGATCGAGTTTTGGCTATAACAATCTTGTCGTGGACATGCGGTCGCTGGCCATCATGCGCAAGTTCGCTCCGGTGGTGTTTGACGCGACCCACTCGGTGCAATTGCCCTCAGCGTCGCACGGCGAAGAAGATCAAGCCCGCAGTGAGCGGAGGCCAACCGGAATTTATTCCCGGTATTGTCGCGCGCGGCGGTGGCGGCGGGTGTGGACGGAGTTTTCATGGAAGTCCACGACAATCCAAAAGAAGCGAAGAGCGACGGTGCGAACGCGCTCGACACCCGCAACCTGCGCGGCCTGCTGAAAGAACTGCAAGCAGTGAAGAAGGCGCTGGACGCAGCGCATAGCACTCCGTAGGGGCGCGTACCCACCCCCGCTTCGACGCTCGGAAAAAATGCAGATCGCACTCTATCCCGAAACTCGCGCCAGTGTTCTGTTGTCTTTCAATCATCTTACCCATGAGTTGCGGTTTTACTGGTCGGTCTCGCGGCTTTCATATCGCGTGGCACTCGTGCTCTGGGTATTGGCTTTACCTTGGTGGCGCACGCGAGCCGTTCGTGACAGTCACGCCCCGCTCTTTTCTCCTGAATCTGCTACTATTCCCGCGTCATCTGAACATCGTCTATGCATTGGTGGGCGTCGATCGTCGGCATACTTTGATCTTCGCCATCCTGATGGATGCGTTTGAGACAGTCGTTTTACCGCGCCGCATCAAGCGAACCTTTTTCGCATCTCGTAGGTTCTACAGGAAAAGCTGGGGTTTCTGGGTCCGAGTGGCCGGCATATCAAGTCCTCAAACCGGCGCGAAGGCTTTCTCGCCTACTTTGGACCTCTATCGCTGTTTACCCTGCTGGGTTTCTGGGCGATCGGGTTGATTTTCGGATTCGCCTGCGTGCAGTACGGACTGGGCGAGCACCTGTCGCTGGGCAACGAAAAAATCACGTTTTGGAAAGTCGTCTATCTGAGTGGCGAAACTTTTTTCACGCTGGGCTATGGAGACATCACTCCCAACAACGCCGCCGCGCGCGCCCTGGCCGTGATGGAATCGGGCATGGGCTTCGCGTTTCTCGGAGTCGTAATCGGATATCTGCCCGTCATTTACAATTCGTTTGCTGCGCGCGAGATTGAAATTTCGCTGCTCGATGCGCGCGCCGGATCCCCGCCGAGCGCCACCGAATTTCTCGGCCGATTGGGGTGTTGTCCCGAGCAGAAGGTGCTCGACGATATTTTTCGCGACTGGGAGCGTTGGTGCGCGGATCTTCTCTCGAGTCATATCTCCTATCCCGTGCTACTCTTCTTCCGCTCGCAGCACGGCAATCAATCCTGGTTGGGCGCGCTCACCGTCATGCTCGATGTCACGTCGCTGGTCATGACCGGCGTGGACGGCATCCATCCGGACCAGGCCAAGCTAACTTTCGCCATGGCGCGTCACGCCGCCGTCGATCTCGCCCAGGTGGCGAACGCCGAATACAGTCCGCATGATGTCGACCGGCTCCCCGCAAAGGATCGGGCCCGGCTGAAAACGGAACTAGCATGGCGCGGCGTTTCCCTCAGCGCGGCGCCGAAGGATCCAGATAAGGCCGATGCACCCGATCGCCTGGCGCAGCTTCGGGAGGTCTACGAACCCTATGTGCACGCACTCAGTCGCCGCCTCCTGATGCCACTGCCGCCATGGATCCACAGCGAGCGGCATAAAGATAACTGGCAGGGCGGCCCGTGGGATCGCGCCATCCAGGCACGGGCCCTGGAGCATCCCGGCCATGCGGCCGACGATCACTTCTGAGAATCCTGCTCTGTCCCGCCGGGCAAATTTGGGCAAGAGTAATACAAGGAAAAACGGCTGGCAGATTTCTCATGCCAGCCGTTCGTTTCGTAATCGAGCCAACGCTCAGGTCCGCTCTTAGCGCACCGCGGCCACCGCCTCCGCCGTGGGACCCTCCGCGGGAACCTCCAGCGAGCCGCGAGATGCGAAGCTGTGCCCACCGGACCATGTCCGACAGAGCCACGTCCAGCAAAGCCGCGTCCCTCAAATCCACGACCTTCATATCCACGTCCGGCAAAGCCGCGGCCGTAATATCCGTGTCCCCAGCCGGCGCGTAATATCCGTGTCCCCATCCACCGTGGAACCAGGGGCCTGCGCCAATGAAGATCCCGTTCGCGAACCAGCTTGGGCCGTAGTATCCGTAAGGCGCGCAAGCATACGGATAATCTGGGTAATAGCCGTAGGAGCAGACGGGCGGTCCAGCCACATAGCCGGGACCAACGCCGATTCCTACTCCGACTCTGACCTGGGCTTGCGAGTACGCAAGGGGCATGGCCAGCAAAGCAAGCAGTGCTACATATCTCAGGTATTTCATAATGAACCTCCCTTTCGTCCCCTCAGCGATTCGTTGCTTTGATTCGCCGGAGCTTGAGGTCCTTCAGCTTTTTGTCTCTTCTGAAGCGCCTACACATTTGAACTCGGATCGGCGAAAAAAGTTGCGGGAGGGCGAGTGGCTGATTTCAGCCATCCTGCGTGAAATCAGCCATTTAAAAGGAACTGAGAGCGGTGCGTTTCCACATATTCGTTGCCACGCAAACATAGATATAGTTCGCGTCGGCGCCAATTTGGCCAGCCGTGCAGGGGGCCGATGAACTGGAAGGCGTCGCCAGATTTACGTGAAAACTGCCCGTCGTATAAACACCCGTAGCGTTGACCTGGAGGTTTCCGCCGGTGGTCGTGTTGATCGTCAACTGACCATTGGCATCGTTGATCATTCTCACATTCTGGGAAGTTCCAAAACCGTTCAGGTCGATATACGGGGTGGCTGCGCTGTTGGCCAAGTTCCCGACATCCACGGTGCCATTGGTTGGATCGCCATTCAGGAAAACACTGCCGAGATAGAGGCTGGATCCGATGATGTTCCCGGCGCCATCGACCGAAAATAACGTACCTCCATCTTTGGCATATTGAATGGCATATTGCCAGGAAGCACCTGGGCTGTTTTGAATCAGAACTCCAGTGCCGAGGGCACCGTAGTCCGCACTGTAAACCGCGCCAATGTAGTCTCCGTTCAGATGGTCCAGAACTCCTTCCTGAACATCGATGCCGTAAGTGAGAACGTTCTGGACGGGATCCACAATGGATGAGGCAAATTCGGTAGCGGAGAGAAATCCGCGCCCTTGATTCTGAACATTCACGAGGATTCCCGATGAATCCGAGTGCGGACCATTCTGACGAACCAGGACATTGAGGCCGTCCACTTCGCCAACCTTGCCGCCCGTCCACCAATGGTCTTTGGCAATGTTGATGGTCATGCCCGTCTGGGCGGTAGCGGGACCGTTTACGCCGCTGCCACGCGCGTTGGCTGTCACAGATGCGGCCGAGCAAGGTTTATCAATGCAATTCAGATTGACGGGGCCCACGACCAGAGGCGGGTGCTGATTCTTTGTCTGCGATGTCTGCGCGTGCGCCAGCAGACCTACTGTAACCAAGCCTAAGCCCACAGCCAAGAAATGCCTCATACGGCCTCCCGAGAGGTTGATTATAGGTATTTCTGGATTGCTACTCTCGAGAAATCAAGACTCCGATTAGGTGGGGATACCCCCTCATTTTTTAGCTATTAGAATCATTGGCTTAGATGCAAAATATTGAAATTAAATGGCTTACATGGAAAATATTCAGGAATAAGGAGTTAAGAGATTTCCTTGGCTGCTCGTATTTCTCATCGACCTTCGAAATGGGTAAATCGTGTCAAGGGGAAGGCCCCTTGCCTTTGCTGGGCTGAGAGCCGCGATCACTGAACGCTTCAACTTCGCGCTTCTGTTGTCAAAGAACGACGAAACATGGGAACGGGGCAGCGAAGAAACGTCCGCTGCGTTGAGCGGCTTGTTTCGTCGACTGCCCTAATTGAGCTGCATAGTCTCGCACGGTTGGAGTTGAATGTATGTGATGACGCTCACGGCGTGATTGTGATGAAAAAATCGTCGCGATGAGTAGCAAGCGGTGTAATTGCGACACTAGCGCTCATCGAGAATCAGTTGGCACGGGTCAGTTAGTGCAATCGCGATGTTGCATCAACTGACCGGTTGCGCGGTTCATGGACGCCTGAGGAATCTCAAGTAGAAAGCCGCGAACACCAAGACAATGCCAATATTCACTGTCAGCCGTTCCCAGAATCGGTTTCTGAAGAACACGAAATCTACGCTGACTATGACGGCTGCCATCGCCAGCCCGTAAAGCACGACAGCTACCTGCCTGCCCATTTCAGATTCCTCGCCCTTAGTTACAGATCGCGCTGAAAACCCTTCAGTGAGTGTAGTCGCGATTTTGCGACAATTGAGGAGACTTGCGGTTCCCCGCCCTTCAGAAATGCGCTGGATCCGCCGCGCTCTTCAGATCCCACCCCTTCATCTCATTGAGTTCCTCGGGCGTGATCTGAGGCAAGTGCCGGATGAACAAAATCAGGCGCCAGTTGAACGCGGGAGTGTGCTCTTCGTGGAAGGCCGGCATGCCGCTCAAACGAACTCCATTGTCAATTGTGTAGTAGAGCTCGCCATCGCTCTTGTTCTGCGTCCCGGCTGCACGCAAGTCGGGCGGTTTCGGATAGAGGCCCCTGCCGAATGGCGTCTGGCCCGATCCGTCATTCGCATGGCACAGGGCGCAATGATAAGAGAAATGCTCCATGCCTCTCCGAATGCTCTCGGTTGAAGGCGTGATGGGATTGCGAAGTTGGCGATACGCGGATGGCACGGCCAGTTTGCGTGCCGTGGTGGCCGCGAACTCCTCAATCGCTGATGGTGTCCCAAGCGCGCTGAAGCCTCGTCGCACGAGAATCACCCCGTATCCCGCGGCTGCAACCGCAAGAGCGAACAGAATCAGCAAAACTGCCTTCCAGGGTTTCATGTCTACCTCTCCCCTCCCGAGCTGGCACGACGATAGATACCCAACTAAAGAACAGTCTCATAAAACGGCGGCGATACAATCCACTTCAATATCAAACCCGCCGTTCCAAGCAGGAACATTAATAAAGATGCGCGCGGGCGGATTTTCCGGGAAATAACGCCTGTAGGCGGTATTCACCGCAGGGAACATGTCGACTGAGGTGACGTAGACATTCAGCTTCAGAATGTTTTCCAGGTTGTGTCGCCGTGCTTCGTCACGGTTGAAGCTGGGCCTTGTATTTTTCCAGGTGGGTCGACAGCGGCTCGACGCGAATGATTTCCCGTTTCATAGATTTCCTCCGATTGATAGGTGCGGCAGCCGAGTAACCAGGAACCACCGGAAATTCGAGGGTAAAAGTAAAGCGAGACCGCTAAACACCCAAGGGCGACTCTTCGCACCCCGTGACGCCCAGTGCGAAAACTCGCCCGGTCATGTTACGCCAACGATCGCATAGCTCGAATAAACCCTCCGAGGAGAGACGGACTAGTTTCCGGCTGCTGCCTGTTCTCCAGAGGCCTTCGCTATCAAACGCAGGTGAACGAGAATGGTCAGATGATTTCCCACGATGGCATTGAAGTTCGTCGGAACACCGACGTCCTCGCTGCCGGCTGCGTGTGGCTCTTCAGGAAGCCCGGCAGTCCACAGGTATGTTCCCGTACATTGAGAACCGCTATAGGCTTCACTCGGGTTTGGCACTTGACAGTTTTGCTCTTGAACTAGGGTCGGCCAGTAGGTAGCGACTACAGTCTTTACTAACTGGGGAAAGTCCTCGCGGAACATGCTCGTGGATCCCGAGGCCTGGAGACCGGCCTCTTTCTGCCCGTTCCCATTGGCGTCCTGGAGGTCAAAAACGAAAGTGGCCTCGTGTGAGACGCGGTGGATTATCGGAGGACCGTACGTGGGCCCGGAGTAGGCTTCACTCGGAGTCGCGTCGATGTTGCGGTCCACCCGGGTCACGGCCAGTTCGCCCGTGGCTTGCAGCCGGCCGTCAGGCGTCCGCACGACCCGCTTGGAGTGGAAACATACCAGCGTTTGATTGGCTGGGTTCTGGAGCCACTGCTTTAGGAATTTGCCATCTTCATCAATGGAGGGCGCCATTGACATAGCCGGGTAAAACCTAAACTCGACGCTGGACTTTGCGGGATCGGCGTCGTCGATTTTGAAGACCCCTCTGATCCTGGCGTAGCCGAGGGCTACGTTCATTTTTGTTTTCCCGTAATCCGTCGTCGCGTCGGTGATAAGTTTTGCATCGGAATGGCGAGTGTCCACCTGCCAGGACCCGGCCATGGAAACAGGTTTATTGGGAGCGTCCAGCCCCAGAACACCCAGGGCAAGAATTACAGCCACTGCGAATACAGCCGTGTGCTTAAGCATTGCCTTCTCCCTTCGTCGGATCAGTTTTCCCCTGGCAATTTTCCCCTCAACTTTCTGAGATCTAACGAGACCGAACTCGGTGAACGCACTAACCGAAAGCGTAGTGGTCTATGTTAATTCGCGGAGTTTAGCGCATTCCCAAACTATGTCAAGCTGAATCCAGGCGACGGTCAGCCGGGCTGCTTATCCGTGTCATCGCCGCCCGTCCGCCCGAGCGAAGGGAGGTACCTGCCGAAGTTCAATTCAAAGTCGCTCGGAACGCCGTAACCGACATCGCGGACCTTGGCACGGCGCGCCTGCGCACCTGGCAAGGCCAGCAGTGGGAAGAACAAGTCGTTGGTCGACTGAAGCTCGGCAGCTGTCGGCATCCCGAACCGATTGACCTGGGCCTTCGCTGCGGCCAGCGTTTCACGGTCGAACGAGGCCAGACGCCGGGCGAGCGCATCGACGAACGAGTCGAGGTTGGCATCGTCCAGCATGCGGTTCACCCAGCCATAGCGCTCGGCGATATCAGCATCGAAATCGTCGCCGCTGAGGACGATCTCAAGTGCGCGCGAGCGGCCGACCAAGCGCGGCAGCCATTCCAGCGCGCCACCGCCCGGGACCAGTCCGACGCCGACCTCAGGATTGCCAAATAGGGCGTTTTGCCGGCTGGCGAAGCGCATGTCGCAGGCCAACACGAACTCGTTACCAATGCCGCGCGTGCGGCCGCGAATCTTGGCGATGCTTGCGACTGGCGTGGACGAGAGGCGAAGCACAAATTCGCGCCAAAGGCCCAGCGCCTCTGGCCGTTCAGCTGCCTTGGCTACGTCGAGATGGGCGATAAAAAAAATCGGGATTCGCCGACTGGAACACCACGACCTTCAGGGACGGGTCCGCCTCGATGTCGGTCATTAGCGCTCCCAATTCGACGATGTTGTGGGAACAAATATGTTGATCGGCGGGTTGCTAAAGGTGATCGTCCACCGGCCCGGATCGGTGCGGTCGATCTGCCACAGAGCCGCTGCGCCACACATCATCCCCTCGGGAAAAACCGTGAAACTAAAGCGAGGAGAAACGTTATCCGCGCAGAGTGTGGGGTTTCTGCGCTCGTTCACGCAACTCCCGGCGCGACTGCCTCTGGTTTTGATGGCAGAAGCGCTAACAGGACAACTCCGATCACAAGGTTTACGATCACATCAGCAAAGTTCCGGTGGACGCCGTGAATCCACGCTTCCACGGTTTGAATAGCCATCACCGCGCCATGAGAGATGTTCCACCAAGCTACTAGAGCAATCATCGAGCGATGCTCAGAGGGTCTCCTTGCGGCGATGAGTAGAAAGACCCCGACCGGAATAAAAAAGCTCAGAAACATCGGTCCGCACTCGCACTTCCCCTCCAAAAGCCAGCTGGAATGCCACAGATCCATATATAGAAAATAAATTTGGGGCAGATTCAACAGCCCCACGATCACCAGGACGATCTGTGTCAGGCGTTCTCTTTTCACATTGACCTCATTATTTGAGCGACCAGTTTACGACGTGCGGACAGTCTCAACCCCTGACCAATGCCACGCCTGCCAGATGATGACCGAGGTGGCCACAGTTTCGATCGTCGCGAAGAACAAGTAACAGGGAAGAGCGGGCGTCCTGCCCCATCCGAAAAGAGGCGGAATGTAGGTCAGGAAACCGTTTACGAGGGTCAAAACTACACCCGCGATGATATTCGCCAGCCGGTTCGCTCTAAACGGAAGCAGTCGACACGCCACAATCATGGCGATGGGTATTTCCATGTAGACCGATGAAACCAGCAGAACCCATGGTGGGAAATGTGGGGCGTCGGATAGATTTGGCGAGCCAACAATGGCAAACAGGGCAGTACAGTCCGCGTACAGGTAGTTCAATAACGCGAAGAGCCAGAATAGAGACAACCGCTCCTTTGTATCGTGCATGTCAACCTCCTGCGGAATAGCTACGGTTCCGCGGCGGAATAAGTTTCAGATGCAGCAGAGAGATTGTGGCGTCAGTTGGCGCTATCAGATTTTCACTAACTGAAACCCACGACCGGGACGGTTGGTGCAAACACGATTTAAACGTCAACTATTCGCAGTTCCTGATTCACGTTCGTTTTGTGCTAGCATGCGTGGCACCTCTGAAAGGAGAATCCAAATGAGTGGCGCCCGAAGGTTGGTCTCATTTGTGTTGGCGTGTGCTTCGAGCGTAATCGTGGCTGGCGCTCAGTCTCAGACAGCGCCTGGCCCGGAAGTGAAGAAGCTGGCAGTACTGGTCGGCAAGTTCACAATCGACGACGAACTCAAAGCCGGGGCGATGGCGCCGGACTCGCCAGCGATGAAATTCAAAGGCACTGAGGATTGCAGATGGACGGCAGGCGGCTTCGCCGTGATCTGCGAGGCGGCACTCTATAGACCCGGAAGTAAATACTCGGAGGCGTCCTTCATCAACTACGATCCGGCTTCCAAGGCCTACCTATACCGCGCAGTTGACAGTTCGGGAGGAATAGAAAACAAGACTGGTACGGTGAACGGCGACGTGTGGACCTGGCTTGGGGAGAGCAATTTTGCGGGGAAGCGGTATCACACCAGGTACATCATGAAGTTTGTTTCAGCCAACTCGTACGAATACACCGACGAGTCGGGCGAAAGCGAGAGTTCCATGAAGGTGTTCGTGAGCGGAAAAGAGACTCGCGTCGCGGCCGCCAAGCCCGCGAAATTGCAATCAACGCAATGACGGGTGACAACGGCACGGGCAACGACCGAGATGCTTGTGGCTTAGGTTGCAGGTCGGATTCGGCGTCCGGTGAAGATCTACCCGGCTGTGGTTCGGTCGCCGCCCGAGCGCTTGCTCTCATACATCAAATCATCCGCTCTGCGAATTGCGGTCGCGGCGGAATCTTCGTGGTTCAAGCGGGTGACCCCGATGGACGCCGTGACCGACACTTGGGATGCACCACGTTTGACAGACGAGTGGGCAATCAGGACCCGGCAGCGTTCCGCCAGGTCGCCTAGAACAGTGGCATTGGCGTCAGGCATCAAGACTAGAAATTCCTCTCCGCCCCACCGCCCAACGAGATCGACGGCACGCAGGCTCCGCAGTAGAGTTTCTGCGACTACACCGAGCAGGGCATCGCCGGAGTCGTGTCCATGCATGTCATTGACTTGCTTGAAATGGTCAAGGTCGAGCAGGAGCAGGCCGTACTCCCGGCTAAACTCGTGATGCTCCTGCAGAGCTTGCGCTACCTTGAGTTCCAGATAACGGCGATTTTGCAGATTGGTCAGGGGATCGCGAAAGGCTAGCTTCTCCAGTTCACCAACACGTTGCTCGGTTTGCTTCTTTTCCGTCGAATCACTGAAAACTTCCACCGCGCCCACAATTTCACCGTCTGGGTTCCTGAGTGGTTGGACGCGAACATTAATCGGCACGCGATACCCATTACTGTGCCTGAGGTAGATTTCCGTTTCTCTCGTGAGACCATCCGACAAGACCTTGGTCAGAGGACATCCGGTAGTGCACAGCGGGTTGCCGCTGTCATCCACGTGACCGAGAAAGTTGTTGGTGCAGCGTTTTCCGACAGCCTGGTTAGCGCTAAATCCAGACAATCTTTCCGCGCCCGCATTCCAATACGTGATCTTGCGCTCCCGATCCACGAAATAAACGCCATCGTGCATGGTGTCCAAAATTTGCTCGTAAATGGAAGAGGGGAAACGGACTCCATTCCAGAACGATTCGCAGGATTCCTTGGTACCGATTCCGTGCAGGAAGCCGCGTTCGTGCGGCCCCATGGACGACACGACCCGGCCTACGACCTGTTCGTCAGTGCCGACACGGCGCAGGTGGATGGGATGATCGGGCCGGAGTGGTGTCGGGATGGGCACGCAACAGCCGTAACGGCTGATGGCAATCGTGCTGGTTCGTTCGCAGAAAGGTTTCCCCGCGAGATCAATTCCAGAGACCTCAACTGGAAATGCTACGGAGACTCGATGACTGCGTCGGTGGGATGCGTCGGATCGTGCTTGGATTTCCAAAATTATCCTCTCGGGAACAATACGGCTATAGGCATTTCATGCGCCAAAGTCTCTCGAAAAACGCCAAAGGCTGAAGTCGCTCATAGACGATTGAGAAAGAATAGCCAACGACCATACCCGAACCTGCTAATTGGCTTACAGAGTATTCGAAACGTGTTAGAAATCAGGACTCTCGTCTAGAATTCAGACACTGCCGCTCGGCTTTCGCGGGCGCGGCGCCCGCGCCACATGTGACAACCCATCGTTTACAATCGAAGATTCTCACTAAGAAAGATTTTCTTTCGATTGGAAACCATCATCATGCACCGCTGGTCGCAACTCTTTATTCCTACGCTTCGCGAGGCTCCGGCTGATGCCGAGGTCGCTAGCCACAAACTGCTGGTCCGAGCCGGATACATTCGTCAACTCGGCGCGGGAATCTATTCGTTTCTTTTCCTTGGCAATCGCACTACGCAGAAGATCATGGGCATCATCCGCGAGGAGATGGACAAGATCGGGCAGGAGTTCTACTTGCCTGCGCTGAATCCGCGGGATATCTGGGAAGAAAGCGGACGCTGGACGGTGATGGGCGAAAACATGTTTCGCCTCAAGGATCGCAAGGGCGCCGACCTTTGCCTGGGGATGACGCACGAAGAAGTCATGACCGACATCGCGCGCAAGGAACTGCGCAGCTACAAGCAACTGCCGCAAATCTGGTATCAGATTCAGACCAAGTTTCGCGACGAGCCTCGTCCGAAGTCGGGATTGCTGCGCGTGCGCCAGTTCATCATGAAAGACGCGTACTCGTTCGACATCGATGCGGCCGGGCTCGACGTTTCTTACCAGAAGCATCACGACACTTATTGCCGAATCTTCGACCGCTGCGGTCTGAAGTATATGGTTATCGACGCGCACTCGGGAGCGATGGGCGGATCGAAGTCGCAGGAATTCATGGTGCGCACTCCGGCGGGCGAGGACCAGGTCGTGAGCTGCGAGCAGTGCAACTATGCGGCGAATATGGAGAAGGCTGCTTCGAAGCTGGCTCCAGTGGAAGACCTGAAGGCGGAGGGCGACGGCTCGACGGGCGTTGTTCCGACGATCGAGGTGCATACTCCGGGGCAGAAAACGATTGAAGACGTGGCACGGTTTCTGGGCGTATCGCCTACGCACATGATCAAGACTTTGGCCATGATGATCACCGAAGAGGACGCTAAAACCGGAATCGAAAACGCCGGGTAAGGCGGGCGCGCGGGCCGTCGTGTTGCTAATGCGCGGCGATCACCAGATGAACGAAGCCAAGCTTTCGACGGCGCTTGGGGGTAAAGAGACGCGTCCCATGCAGGAAGAGGAGATCCGCGCGACTTTTCCGTGCGCCTGCCGGGTACCTCGGTCCGCTCGGGGCGGAGTGGGCTAAGGATCTGAAAGATTCCGCCAACCCGATCCTGCTGGTGGATGAGGCGCTGCGAGGCCGCACCAATCTGATCGGCGGCGCGAACAAAGAGGACTATCACGTCAAGCATCTGACTCCGGGAGGGAATTTTCAGCCGACGGCTTACGCGGACCTTCGCAGCGTTACTGCCGGCGAGGGATGCCCGAATTGCGGCGCGCCTTTGCGCATCGATACTGCGGTCGAAATCGGGCACATCTTCAAACTGGGCTACAAGTATTCGGAATCGATGGGCGCGCGTGTGCTCGACCACAACGGCAAAGAGGTTGCGCCGATTATGGGGAGCTACGGGATTGGCGTGGAGCGCATTCTGACGGCGGCTATTGAGCAGAGTAACGACGAAAATGGTTTCTGGCTGCCACCTTCGATTGCGCCCTTCGAAGTGGTCGTGGTCTCGACCAATTCGAAAGACGAGGCGGTACGTGGCACGTCCGAAGACATCGCCCGGCAGCTCGAGTCCGCTGGATACGACGTTTTGCTCGATGATCGGGACGAACGGCCGGGAGTGAAGTTCAAGGATGCCGACTTGGTGGGTATCCCCTTTCGAATCAATGTGGGGAAGAAGGTTACCGAAGGTACTGTGGAAGTCGTTCGGCGCTCGACTCTGGTCCGGGAGGAAGTTAAGATCTCTGCCATAACGCAGTATTTCCAGGATCTGCGACCGGCCGCACGCTAACCGGCGGAATGGGCCGGCGCAGAACGGAAATCTGGCGGCAGTTGGATCTCGCAATCAGCGATTGGGCGATTGTTTCTTATGAAATTAGTCTTCGGCTTTGCCATCTTTGCGGTCGTAGGCTTGTTGTGCTTCAAGCTGATCCCGCCATTCTTCGCAAACTATGAACTCGAGGATGCGATCAAGACGGAAGCGACGCAGTCGACTTACAGCACTCGCTCGGAAGAAGATATTCGCCAGACCGTCATCAAGCAGGCCCGAAACTACGATATTGCGCTGACGCCCAAGCAAGTGCATGTCCAGCGGGTGGGCAACTTTGGCAGCGGCACTCTCGCCATTGACGCCGAGTACAGCGTTCCGATCGAGTTGCCCGGCTACTCGACCACTCTCGAATTCCATCCTTCGACGCAGAACAAAGGCGTGTACTGAAGAGCAGCTCTTAGCCCTCAGCCCTCAGCCCTCAGCCCTCAGCTTGGGGCATCATCTTCAATTCCTGGAACCTCATCTTCCGCAAACGACCTCGATATACGTTTTGAAGCTGAGGCGCATCTGACAGCGATGGGCCGCTTCCAATTCCGTCAAACTGCTTAGGCCCACTCGGCATGTCCTGTGCCCACTCTGCAAGGGACACACCCAGCAGTTTAAAAGCGAAGAAAGACTCATGCCTCACGCCGCCCTTGAGAAATCACGGACCCCGTCACGGCGAACACTGTTTGCACTCGATTGGCTAAATTTCCTGCTCGCCGACGTGCAGACGGGGGTGGGCCCGTTCCTCGCAATTTACCTTGCTGGCTACAGGTGGAACGAGGAGAGCGTGGGACTCGCGCTTACGGTCGGCGGGATCGCGGGGATTCTGACGCAAACGCCAGCCGGCGGGTTAGTTGACACCCTGCGATCGAAGCGGGCTCTGGTCGGCGGGGCCGTCCTGGCGCTCGCTGCTGGAGCACTGGTGATCGCATGGTTTCCGTCGTTTTGGCCGGTGATGGGCGCTCAGGCCTTGATCGGCGGCACGTCCAGCGTCTTTCTCCCAGCCATCTGCGCGATGTCGCTCGGA
>CAVOTW010000022.1:0-33814 GCA_963699405.1 uncultured Acidobacteriaceae bacterium
CATGGTGTCGTAGATGGCCATGCCCGCCGTGATCGAACCTCCCGGCGAGTTGATGTAGAGCTGGATGTCTTTCTCGGCGTCTTCCTGCGCCAGGAAGAGCATCTGCGCAATCACCAGGTTAGCGATGTTGTCATCAATCGGCGTGCCAATGAAGATAATGTTGTCGCGCAGCAGCCGGGAATAAATGTCGTACGCCCGTTCGCCTCGCCCCGTCGACTCGATCACCATCGGTACCAGCATCATTTGTGGGTCCTTCGTATTCACGTTCACCCTTTCCACACTCCTGCCCTGAAGTCGGTGTAGCGGCTCGGGGGAGGATCGAAATGGTCCGCGGTCATTGTGCCACTACGCGGACTGGTGGTACAGAAAATCGAGGGTCTTCTCGTTGCGGATTCTGGTTCGTATCCTATCTAGGCCCCCGTCCCGTGTCAAACGAGCACGCAATGCTTCGGACGTCTGTTTTGATTGTTTGGCCAGCGCTTCCAGTTCCTGATCCACTTCCTCGTCGCTGACCTGGATATTCTCTTCCTCCGCCACTCTTTCGAGCAGCAACGCAGCTTTTACATCGTGAATCGCCTGCTCGCGCTGTCCCACGCGCAGACGCTGTAAATCCATTTTCTTCATCTGCTCGGCGGTCAGGCCCTGAGCTGCCAGAGCCCGCAGTCCTCGCTCCAGCCGGATGTCAATCTGCTGTTCGACTAACGAATCGGGAACTTCAAAATCGTTTCGCTGAATCAGTTGCCCCACCAGCTTTTCCTTGGCGGCATGCTCGGCTTCGTGCTTGCGCTCCGCTTCCATCTGCTCGCGAATTGCCTTCCGCACATCGTCCACGGTCTGGAATTCGCCCAAGGTCTTGGCGAACTCGTCGTTGAGCTCCGGCAGACTTTTCTGTTTGATGGACTGTACCTTCACGGCGTAGGTGAACGTCTTGCCGGCCAGGCGCTTGTCCTGGGTGTCTTCGGGATAATTCACATCAAAGGTGCGCTCGTCGCCGGCGTTGGTGCCGCGCAGGTGTTCGGTGAATTCCGGCATGGTGTTCTGGCCCGCGATTTCGACCAGTACTTCATCCATGTGGACGGGTTGGCCTTCATCCGACTTTCCTTCGCCGGGCTTCGTTTCGCCGGGCTTGATTTCGCCCAATTTGGGATTGCCGTCGAGCGAAACCTGGGCGAAATCACCATCGGCGAGGGCACGGCCCTCGACTGGATTGAAAGTGGCGTGACGTTCGCGCACATCGGCGAGCGCCTGCTCCACATCCGCCTCGGACACCGCGATTTCCGGTTTCTCGGCGCGCAGCTCTTTATAGCCTTCCAGCTTGATTTCCGGGCAGCACTTCGAAAGCGGCCTTGAACCGCAACGGCTCGCCATCGTGCAGGTGCAGATCGGTCACGCGCGGCTGCGATACCGGATGCAGGCTCAGCCGCTCGGCCTCCTGCCGGAAGAAGCGCGGGATCAGCGCCTCGACCATATCGGTCTTGATCTCTTCGGAAAAACGCTGGCGAATGATCGATGCCGGAACATGGCCGCGGCGGAAGCCGGGAATCCGCGCCACCTTCTGATATTTCTGGATCAGCGTATCGGTCTGCCGGTTGACATCGGCGACCGGAATCTCGACTACAATCTCGCGCTTGGTGGCGCTCGGGTTCGGCGCGCTCTCCGGAGGCGTACCCTCGGGGGTCGTATCTTTGTCTTTGCTCGTACCTTCTTTGATCTCAGCAGGGCTCACAGTTACCTTTCCAGCGTGGCCACGGCAATGGAGTCGGGAGGGAGTTGCTCCACTGCGACGCGTAGTGCCACGCTTTGAGTGTAAAGACTCTAGAAGAACAACGTCAAACGGGGGAAGGAGATGTCCGACCCACCAAAGTAATCAGCGTGACTTCGGGAGGACAGTTCAGCCGCACGGGTGGGGTTACAACGCCAATCCCACGGTTGGTATAAACCTGCAGGTCGCGGACCCGGTTCAGACCGATCGGGTACTTCTTGCCGAGATGCGGCAGAATGGGGGCGCCGTAGAAGGGAATTCGGACCTGCCCACCGTGAGAGTGCCCGGACAGTTGCAGATCGACGGGATGCTTTGCCGTCCGGTCCGCGAAATCCGGTTCATGCACCACGACGATCTTGTTTTCACTCGGCGGGACTTTGTCGAGCGCATGATCCAGGTCGTTCGCGTGTTGATAAACGTCGTCTACGCCCACGATCCAGAGGCGCTGACCATCTCGTTCCAGGGGCACGGATTCATTACGCAAAACTCGGAGACCACGACTGTCAAGGGCATCGGCGACGAAATCGGGGCCGTTTAAGTGGTCATGGTTGCCCAGAACGGACACCACCCGAGGTCCTGGCAGAGTTCCCGCCAAAGTTCCGGTCAATTGCTGCAGAACTTCCGCGCACGGCTCGGCATGGCGAGCGCCCTCGATCCCATTGGGCTTGAAGAACGGATGCGAGACGAAGTCGCCAGTAAGAATGTGGAGATCCGGTTTGAGCGAGAGGGCCAGTCGAACCGCGCGTTCGACCTGGGCTTTACCCGCGTACGGTCCGAAATGCATGTCGCCCATCACAGCGATGCGAAATCCATGGAATGCTTCCGGCAGGTTCCGCAGACGAATGCTGATGTGCTCGGCGACGGGAATATGCGGCTCGACCAGGAAACCGTCTACAGTAGCGACGGCGCCTACCCCCACCGCCCCATAAAAAGCCTGTTTCAGAAAGCGTCGACGGTCCAAGAGTTGAGCTGGCCTCGGAAGAATTTGGTAATTTGTAATTGGTAATTTGTAATTGGCTTGTTTCAGATTACCAAATTACAAATTACAAATCGCAAATTACAAGATGCCCCTCCCCACCTGGCTCAAGGTTCTGAACGCCGAAGTCATCGCCTGCACGCGTTGTCCGCGTCTGGTCGTGTATCGCGAACTGATTGCCCGAGAGAAGCGCCGCGCTTACCGCGACCACGAGTATTGGGGCAAGCCGGTTCCCGGCTTCGGCGATCCTCGTGCGCGCGTGCTCGTGCTCGGGCTCGCGCCCGGAGCTCACGGCTCCAATCGCACTGGCCGCCCGTTTACTGGAGACGCCTCGGGCAAGTTCATGTACCCAGTGTTGTACGAAACCGGCTTTGCGAATCAGCCCACGGCCACGGATCGCAACGACGGGTTGGTTTTGCACGATCTCTACATCACCGCCGCCGCCCGCTGCGCGCCTCCCGACAACAAGCCATTCCCTGAGGAACTGGCCAACTGTGCTCCGTTTCTGGAACGCGAACTCGAAGGACTGAAAGATCTCCGCGTCATCGTTGCCCTGGGAAGAATCGGGTTCGAAGCCTATCTCAACTATCTGATGCGGCGAAAGCTGATTGCGGGAAAAGGGGAGTACGTATTCCGCCACGGCGCCGAGTATCCACTGCCTGATGGGCGAGTCCTTTTGGCGTCCTACCACCCGTCAAACCAGAACACGCAGACGGGCAAGCTGACTAAGGAGATGTTCCAACGGATTTTCAAGCTGGCCCGTGAGTTGGCCGATGATGCCATAGGGCGGATTCCGCGGTAACGGAAACCTCTGGGCCGGCATGGGGGCTCAGTTGCTTCGGGATGAGCCGCCCTTATTTCTGAGAGACGGCTGATTTAAAATCCCACAAACACCGGTTCCGGCTCCAGCAGAATGCCCCACGCTTCCTGCACGCCGTGCTGGATTTGATCTTTCAGCCCAACGATATCGCTCGCCTTCGCACCTCCGCGGTTGATCAGCGCCAGCGCATGTTTGTTCGAGATCCCTGCCGCTCCCGCTGCATATCCTTTGGCAGAAGCCCGAGTGTTCCACCAACCACGCCGCCGAAACTTTGTGCTGCGCTTCGAGAGCGGGGTAGCTAGGAATCTCGAGTCCTCTCAATGCGGCGCGGGCGGCTAGGTCTTTGAACTGCGCTTCGCCGAGCACGGGGTTCTTGAAGAACGATCCGGCGCTGCGGCAATCGGCGTCTCCGGGGACAATCAGCATGCCTTTGCTTCGCCGTATTTCTCGCACCGCCTCGCGGGTTTCGGCGAGCGAAGGCGTCTTTTCTCCGCGTTGTCGGCAAAGTGCTTTTGCAGATCGGCGTACTTCAAACTCGGAGCTCCGCCCCGCTTCAACCGGTAATTCACTCGCAAAATGATGTAGCGGCCGCGTTCCGTGCTGTTAAAAATGCTGGCGCGATAACGGAATCCGCACGCCGGCTTGGGCAGAACCACGATGCGATCTTCGCAGTCCAGATTTCGCAAATCGAGAGCCCGCACCGATTCGATCGTGTCGGCGACCTCCTGCCCATAGGCGCCAACGTTCTGCACGGGCGTGCCGCCGACGCTCCCCGGAATGCCGCTGAGACACTCGATTCCCGCGCAATTCTGCGCGACCGTCTGAGCCACAAAGTCATCCCAATTGACGCCTGCCCCCACGCTGAAGAGTACGGCATTGCTGCTGGCGTCGTTCGCTTGTGGACTCGCAATGCCGCCGATCGCAATTCTCAGCACCAGCCCCGGCCATCCCGCATCGGCGACAACCAGGTTGCTTCCGCCGCCCAGCACGAACAGCGGCAGGGATCGGGTTTTCGCAAACTGCACCGCCTCGCGAACCTCGTCTTCTCGCTTCAATTCCGCGAAGTAACGCGCCGCTCCTCCCACCTGCAAAGTGGTCAGTGGCGCCAGCGGGACATTTTCCTGAATCACCATCAAGCCCTTCGCTCTCGCATTGAATTGAGCATCTCATAAGCGCCCGGACAGGCCTATTGAGATCGGAGCTACATAAGCGAGTCGTTGGTCGATTCGAGTCAGGGCAGCGCCGATTAATGCCTTCCGTCACAAATTGAAGTAAGCGTCATCACAGCGCAAACCTCCCGCACTGGCGGATCATATTCAGAGTTGGCGTTTCAAGCCGGCGTTGTGCCGGGACGTGGAGTACTCCAATGAGGGCAGAACTATATCTCAGCGCGGTCTTAAGCTCTGATCGGACCGAACCGCTCTCTTGCGCGCAGAAGGAAACGCTGCAGCGCGCGGTCACCAAGATTGTCGCCTTGGGCGAGCAAGTGGGAGTGAGTGCCGATCAGATGGTGGAGTTGCTCCAAGCGGGCTTGACGGTGGGCGAGCTACTGCAGTACCTCGACGGCACGGTCCGGCGAAGTCGCCTGATGGCTTGTTTCAGCGTTTCAAGGTTGCCCAACAGCGAGGCAGCCTCATTCCATGAAACTTTGAGGGAAACTCTAATTCGGTGTTCAAGCGTTTGCCGCCTGGCTCGCGATTGGGTAATCTACTGCGATGCCATTCGGCAGGAAACGATATGCTCTCAATTGCGACCGTCCCCAATTCCAATCACGTGTTTTGCGACATCGCAATTCAATATTGTGTGCGATCAATGGTGCGCGCGTGCTTGTTTTCGCAGTGATCGCGATCGGTTCGGCGAACATCGGTATTCGCCCAGGAAACCAGAAGCCGCCGCCCACGCAGGCTAGCCCTTCGCCGGCTGCGCAGCCTCCTGACGGTCAGGCGCCGAATGCTCCCGTGCCGCCGAAGCCCGTGGCCCTGTACAATCTGCTCCAGAACAAGTCCTACGTTTTCCCCGACATTGCCTACAGTACCGAACGGCTTTCGGCAGGGCAAAAATTTAAGCTGTTCGTGGACAACAGTGTTTCGGTGGACGCGTTCACTTGGTCCATGCTCGGTTCGGCGGTCGGGCAGGCGGATAATTCGCCTTCCGGTTTCCACCAGGGTTGGGATGGATATGGCAAGCGCTTCGGGACCGATATGGCTCGGCAGGCGTCCGGCCAATTTTTTGGCACCTTTGTGATTGCAACCGCGTTGCACGAAGATCCACGTTTCTATGCTGAGATTCATCCAAAATTTTTTCACGCCATCGAGTACTCTCTGCAGCAGGTCTTCATAATGCAAAGTGATGACGGTCGCAACGTCGTCGCCTGGTCAAGGTTTGGCGGGCCGGCGCTGGGCGAGGGATTGGCAACGGTATATTGGCCAGACCAGAACCGCACCGTCGGCAATACGTTTGTGCGTTATGGTCTGGATTTGGCCAGCCGTGCCAGTGGCAACATGCTCCGCGAGTTCTGGCCCGTGCTGTTGCAGAAGATGAGCCACCGCCCACCGGCTGTCGGACAGAATTGACCGTCGTTGGAATGGAATTGGAATTGGAAAAAGGCGGCTTTCGTTTTCCGCATCCGCATCTAAGTGAAAAACCAGCGAGCATGGCAGAATGATGGCTGAAGCGAGAAATTGGCAGCGCCGCTCTACGACGCGTTCGCTCATGAAAACGGTTTTTATGAAAAGAGGAGATGGAGATTGAGCAATCGGATATGTTGTTGGTGGTTTGTTGCGGGCTTGTTGCATCGGCTTCGGCGCAAGAGCCCCCGCGCATCAATTTCCAACATTTTACCTTTAATGCAGGCGGCGGCTCGGCATCGGCCGCGACGATGTCTCCGCTTTTGTCGGCAACTCTGGGCAAGTTGAGGTCGGAGCCGGCTTGAACCTCAACCGCTTGTTCAGCGTCGATGCCGAATACATGTATTACAACCTCGGCTTTAAAGATACCGTGAAGAACGAACAGGGTCTGATGGGCCAAAAGGGACACATGCAGTCGATTAGCCTCGACGGCATCGTCAACGTCCCCAAGCATATCGGCAAGTTCGGCGCATACGGAATTTTCGGCATCGGTTTCTATGACCGCACCGTTTCCGTACCCCGCCACTTCCTCCCGCCGGCGCGCAGTACGAGCCCGCATATCTGTGGTGGGATCTGAGTTGGGTTAACAACATTCAGTGTGGTCAACTGAACGCACAATACATATCCTCAAATTCCAAGGTTGCCGGCGGCTTTAACTATGGCGGAGGAGTCACGTATCGGCTGAACCATCACAGCGAACGGCATCGAAACTTCGTAACAATGCCAAGCTCTACCTCGAATGGCGCTACCATCGCGCCTATCAGAGCGATGGCAAGACCATCGTGATGCCCATCTCGGTGGGGTTCCGGTGGTGAAGCGGATTGCTAGCTCACAACGTCAGCAGGCCAGTTGGTCGCGGGTAAGTTTCAGTCCAGTCAGGTTGCCGAGAATGGTGACGGCGATCTGCTCGGTACGGAAAAATTCCTGGGCGGTTTGCTGCAGGTCTTCCACTGTAACCGCCTCGATGCGCTCGATCAATTCGTCGAGACCGTAGAAATGGTCGTAATACATTTCCTGGCGGGCGAGGTTCGACATACGCGCGGTTGAGGACTCAAGCGAGAGCATAAGGCTGCCTTTGAGCTGATCCTTGGAGCGGCGCAATTCTTCTTCCGGCACGGGCGTCGTTTTCAGGCTGCGGAATTCCTCGACGACACACTCGACAACTTTGATGGCCGATTCGCGCGAGGTGCCCGCATAGACGCACATGCAGCCCGTATCGCGATAGGGGTTCAGGTCGCTGTAAATCGAATACGCGAGACCGCGGCGCTCGCGAATATTCTGAAACAGGCGCGAACTCATGCCGCCGCCGAGCAGCGTATTCAGAATGTAAGAAGCATAGCGTCGTTCGTGCGCCATGGGGTGCGAGGGTACGCCGATGCAGATCTGCACTTGTTCCAGCGATTTCTTGTTGCGCAGGTTGATGCGGGAAAAAGTCTTGGGCTGGGGCGAGTGCAATCCGTTTTTCGCCGGCTTGACGTGCTCGAAATGTTTGGCGACAAGTTCCACAAAGTGCTTGTGGTCAAGGTTGCCGGCCGCGCTGACGATCAAATTGCCGGGCGCGAAGTGGTGCCCATAAAAGCGTGATACAACGGGGCGCTCGAATTTTCTCACCGTGTCACGCGTACCCAGGATCGGCAAGCCGAGGGCGTGGTCCTTCCAGAAACTTTGGGTGAAGATTTCGTGAACCAGGTAGTCGGGATTGTCCTGATCCATTTTGATCTCTTCGAGAATCACGCCGCGCTCTTTCGCAATGTCGCCCACATCGAAGACGGGATGGAGCACGAGATCGCTCAGGACATCCATAGCCAGTGGGATGTGCTCGTCGAGCACTTTGATGTTGAAGCAGATACATTCCTTGGCCGTGAAGGCGTCCATATTGCCGCCGATCGAATCGACCTGACGCGCGATCTCTTCGGCGGAGCGGGTCTCCGTCCCCTTGAACACCATGTGTTCGATAAAGTGGGAGATGCCGTTCCATTCCGAATCTTCGTCGCGCGAACCCGATTTGAGCCAGATGCCGATCGCAACGGAGCGGATGTGGGCCATCTGTTCGGTGATGACGGTCAGGCCGTTCGGAAGAATCTGACGACGAATGCTGCGGGATTCCTTTGCCATTATTTCCTTACCACGATGTCTTAAGATGTCGCTCTTTTACCCTGAGGTTTGGTTCCAAAGTATGGATTCCGGGGCGGGTTGCTACCACTATTCTCCCATAATCGGGGGTCAAGCGGCGGCAGTCGACTCTGTAGTCTTTGTTTTGTGCAACTTACGACGATTGTTCAGCCTTATCATCTTGCTATTTTCTATTTTTCGACACGCCGACTTCGCTATACTCTGCATACTCTGCCTATAGAGGGGCGCGAATCTGATCGATTGCGCGAGTGATCGCAAATGGCCGAACAGAAACTCCGTGTCCACTTTGGCGACTATCTGAGTAAAGCCGAAGTGGTGATTTATTCCGTCCTTGCCGTATTGCTTTTTGTCACGGCGCTCGCGACCAGTGCCAACGCGGCCAAAATGCTTTGGGATGGCCTCGGGCACTGGACGATTGCCGCCCAGACCCTGGTGGTGTTAGACCAACTGCTCGTCGTGCTGATGCTGGTGGAGATTCTGCATACGGTGCGCATCTCCATCCACTCCCATTTTCTGGTTACCGAACCATTCTTGGTGGTGGGCTTGATTGCCTCGATTCGGCGCGTTCTTGTGATTACGCTGGAAGCGGCGACTCTGACAAAAGGTGGAACGTGGTCGGTCGAAGGTGCCAGCATTTTTCGAGCCAGCATGGCCGAACTCGGCTTGTTGGGACTACTCATCCTCATCTTGGTATTTTCCATTACGCTGTTGCGGCGGTATGCTCCCGGCGAGAAAGATGTGGCAGGCTGACGGCGGATTGGTCGACCTAATTTCGCGTTTCAATGGAGAAGTGCAATTTCTGGTAAATGACTTGGCCGCCGCGAATGGTGTAGGCAACTTTGGCTAAATTGTGGACGTCTGAAGCGGGGTCGGCATCAAGCACAACGAGATCGGCATCCAATCCCTTCTCCACGCGTCCTTTTTTGTCGTCCTTGAAATACCCGGCAGGATTGGTTGTGAGAGAAGCGAGAATCTGGCTGACCGACAGCGCGCGATGCATCAATTCGTATTCGAGTGAGGTGTCGTACTTGTCGGTGAAACCCGTGTCGGTTCCGAACAGAACAGGGCCTCCATTTTCTGAAAAAGCCTTGAGTTGGTCAACGCCAGATTGCACCAGGTGAGCGGCGATGGCGGGGTCGCTGACCACCGTCGTCCAAAGAGTGAGGGTCGGAATCAGCGCAGTGTGTTGGGATTTGAAAAGGGCAAGTTCTTCAGCGGTGTAATTCGGTTCGCTGGGAACGGTATGGGCGAGGATGTCGACACCGCCAGCGACCGCGTTATCCACACCGGTTTTGTTTTGCGGATGGGCGAACACGGGCTTGCCTTGAGCGTGGGCAAGATCGACCGCGGCCTTCACGATGGCGGTATCCATGTTCACGACCGGCTTGTCACCCATGAATGCGCCGGTAAAGAGCTTCATACCGTCGAAACCCATTTTTAAGTCGTCCCGAGCCATTTGCGCGGCTTCTTCAGGTGTGGCCGCCTCGGGAAGCTGCAGGTCGGCCGGCAGATAAACGGGATGGCCGTTTTTCGGGAAAATGTCGCCGGCAAGAAAAATCTGAGGACCGGGAACTTCACCCGATTCGACGCGCCTTCGGAGAGCGAGAGAATTGCGAGGATCGGAGCCCAGATCCCAGATTGTGGTGAACCCCCAACTCGTAAGCATTTCCTGCATGTGCTTTTGGAGGCCGGCGGCTGGGGCGTTGGGCGCGTCCTTCCAGGCTGCTTCGGTCAGGTGAATGTGACTATTCCAAAAGCCGGCAACAATGGTTTTTCCGGCGCAGTCTATGACGCGCGCATCTTTCGGGATTTTAATTTCGGAGCGCTTGCCGACAGCCGTGATGATACCGCCGGAAGCGAGAACGACCGCGTCTCTCAACGGAGCGGCTGTGGGCGACGCGTATACGGTGGCGCCAACCAACGCGAGGGCTTGCGGACCGGCAGCGTCGGATGGGAGAGCTGTCAGGAGAACAACCAGAAACAAGCCGAGGGCGGCGTCGCATTGCCGGATCATGGGTCTTTCTCCGTTGAATTCAAACTATATTACGGCGTTACACTTAGAATTACACTCCAGACGGGCGCGAGCACGCGCCTCCGTCGTCATGAAAAGTCAGATCTCCAATTCGCTCTTGGGGCTTACCTTGCAGGAACTTACTAACCTTGCGCTGGAGTCGGGGCAGCCCGCCTACCGTGGCCAACAACTGTTTGACGCTCTGTATCGGCAGAAAATTGAGCGTCTGGACCAGATCTCGACGCTGCCGCTCGAATTTCGCGCTCGCCTAGCGGACGAAGGCTGGGACGTCAGGTTTCCAACCATTGAGCGCAAGTTTACTTCGAGCGATGGGACAGTGCGCTATCTCGTGGAACTCGCCGACGGCGAGACGGTCGAGACCGTCTGGATGCCAGAGGGAGATGGCGGCGAGAGTGGCGACGGCAGCGAAGCGGGAGACGAAATCGAGGTTGAAGCGGGGATGGCCGCGACGGCACGTCGCCGGGCTACGATTTGTGTTTCCAGCCAGGTCGGTTGTGCGGTGAATTGCAAGTTCTGCTTCACGGCGCTGCTCGGTGTCAAACGGAATCTCGAGGCCGGAGAAATTGTGGGGCAGATTGCGGCGGTGCTGCGCGACCAGGGAGTTGAACCGCCTCTGCAGCGCGTCAACCTGGTGTTTATGGGCATGGGCGAGCCGTTTCTGAATTATGACAACTTCATGAAGTCGGTGCGGCTGCTGGCGGAGGGCGTGGGGATTCCGGAGTCGCGAATGACGGTTTCGACGGCCGGGATCGTGCCGCGGATCCACGATTTCGGGCAGGAGGCGATGCGTCCGAAGCTGGCGATTTCGCTGAACGGGTCGAATGACACGTTACGCAGCGAAGTGATGCCACTGAACCGCAAGTGGAATCTGGCGGAGTTAATGAAAGCGGCGCGGGAGTTTCCGCTGCGGGCGCGCGAACGGCTGACATTTGAGTACGTGCTGCTGGCGGGCGTGAACGATGCTCCGGCGCAAGCGCGCGAGGTGGTGGAACTGGTGCGCGGCATCCGGGCAAAAATTAATTTGATTGCGCTGAATCCAGGAACGGAGTTGCCGTACCGGACGCCGGAGCAAGAGCGGGTGTTGGCGTTCCAGCGGATTCTGATGGCGGCGGGAATTCCGGCGTTCGTGCGGCGTCCGCGGGGGCGCGACATTTTTGCTGCGTGCGGACAGTTGAAGCGAACGGTGGAAGTGGCGCCCGCCGATCAATCCAAATCGACAACTTCATTTTAGAGCGGACAACTTAGGAGCCGCTGCGGGCCGCAGCGCGGTTGGCTGGGGCGAACGGGGAACGGAGGGCAGAATTGGTCGCGGCCCGCAGTTCCATGCGGAAAGCGGCGCTGCCCGGAGTCGAGGACTGCAAGAGCTGGCCGCCATGTTCCTCGACGATGCGGCAGCAGGCGCTGAGCGAGAGCGTAGCAGGCTTGTTCGCGCCTTCGGAGTGGAGCGGCGAGGAGAACGAGACCGGCTCCGAAGTGCTGTCGTAAGACGAAAAGTCGACTACCACCAGGTCGCCCTGCGTTGCGGGTGCTGACGAACAGGGCGGGGTGAGTTTCGCGATCGAGGCTGGCCCTGATCTGTCCGGCAAGGTGAATGCAGACGTGGAGAATCTGGTTGGAGTCGGCGAGCACGAGCGGAAGTGATGGAGAGAGTTCGAGGCGGATGGAACCGGCCTCGGCTTCCAGTTGCGGAGCCAGCAGGCGAACCGTGGTTTGCATCACGGAGTTGATGTCGACGGCGGCGAGCTGGGCCGGCGCCTGGCGGGCAAACGTGAGCAAGCTCGCAACCAGCGCCGTGGTGCGGCGAACCTGTTCGCCGATTTGCGCGGCCTGAACTTGTTCCTGCGGCGGCAAGGTGGAGGCGCTAAGCAGTTCGGAGTATCCGAGCATGGCGGTGAGCGGGTTGTTGATCTCGTGTGCGGCTCCGCCCACCAACTGTCCCAGCGAAGCCAACTTCTCCGACTGAATCAGCTTTTCCTGCAAGGTCTTGAGGTCGTCGAACGAGCTGCGGGACCTTTCGAGAAACAGCGAAAGCTCGCCGCGAAGCAGGCGTTGGCGCCAGAACACCACGACGCCCATCACGACCATGGTCAAAAGACTTACCGTGATGCGAAAGGCTTTGACCGAAGCCGGAAGGGTCGGCGCCAGTTCGGCATTGCATCGCGGCCCAGAGGATGCTGAACAGAGCCAGCATGCTCAGGCGCGTGATCCAGATGCCGAGCAAAGGCCGCGATGGTTTGGAGTCGGACAGATGCAGTCGAAGAGCGAGCAAGGGAACCGCGGCCATCCAGGCGATGGAAACGGTCAGCGGGATGTCGTAGATGCTGCCGCTGTAGTAAAGATTGCGGCCGATGGCCCAGATGGCCACATAAGAACTGGAAGCGTAGAGAGCGCTGGCGCCGAGCAACTGTCCGTAGAGCTGCCGCCACCCGCCATCCGCGGTGTAGGCGAGCACGGCCAGCGAAATCAGGAGCACGAGTTTTTCGGTCAGATACGCCAGGTTGAAATTGGCGCTGTAAGTTGCCTCGTCGAACTGCACGGTTTGCCAGGGGATGACGGCGTATACGTAAACGAAGACCCACCAGGTGAGAAGGAGAGTAAAGTCGAGCATGCGGATGCGTTCATCGCGCTCATCTTCCCGGAGATGAGGAAGCACGGCGAGAGCGGCAATCATGGGCACCAGATGCAGGAACAAAACGATGTCGCCGAGGAAGGGATCGGGCACGTCCACTCGGCTGTAGACTTCAAAATAATTCCACATGCCCTGGTAAGTCAGCCAGAAGAGCATGCCCACGCTCATGAGGATCCAGAACAGCCGGATTTGGACAGTCGGGCAGCGTGAGCGCGAGATGTTGGGCAGAAAGGCGACCGTGGCGACCAGCAGGAGGCTGCCCTGGATGAGGTCGCTGGCAATGGTAAGCGCCGCCCCCCTGTGCATGAACAGAGACGCCGCAATCTGCGCGATGACCAGCGCGACCAGCAGAGAGCCCCAAAGTTTCGTGCGTGTGGCCAAGGCAAACTACTCCGAACACCATTCTAGAGGTGCATGGCGAGTTGCAGAGGTTACTAGAGTAACCCATGGCAACGCTGACGAGAGCAACGTTCCGCGCGCTTTGTCGTAGAGATGGCGGCACGCCGCCTCTCCGACGGCGAATAAGACGATGCAAGACGGGCAAGCCCGTGTCTACACTAAGAACCTCATGGAGTCTTTCCACGGTTGCCTGTAAAATTAGGCCCTTCAACTACAATCACTGACTGCGATCCCTGAAGCGTATTGCGTAGATCGAGAACCCCTTGTCCTGGATGAGTCCTCAATACCGTGATCTCTGGCGCTTTCGGGCGCCGCTCAGTGCGGGCGAAATCCGGCGCACCGAGCGCTGGCTGGCGACGGCGCGGGTGGCGCTGGCGATTGCGGCGGAGGTCACTCTCTGGATGGAGCCGGCGCGCGGTCTGGCGCATTCCCGTTGGTTGTACTGGCTGCTGACAGTGTACTTTGTGCACTCCGTGGTGGTGATGTTGCTGGTGCGCTTCCGGCCGCAGTCGACGAAGGCGTTTCGTCTGGTGGTGCACGCGGCAGACATCGTATGGCCGGTGCTGATTTACCTGTTTGCGACGGCGCAGCGGGGACCCTTCGTTCTATTCTTCGTGTTCGTGTTGGCAGCGGCAGCCTATCGCTGGGGACTTTGGGAGACAGTGGTCACGGCCGTCAGCGCGGTGGTGCTGCTGTGGGCGGAAGCTTTCATGGTGCGAGCGGAAATGGAATGGACGCACTTCCGGCAACTGGGTGTGAATGCGCATGAACTGGATCCGCAGCAGCTGGTCATGTTTTCGGTGTATCTGATTGTGCTCGGATTTTTGCTGGGCTACATGTCCGAGAACCAGAAGAAAGTGCGCGCGGAGCGAGCCGTGATCACGCGCGTTCTCAGTTCGACGCGCGTGGAAGCGGGACTGACCGGCACGATGCAGCAGATTCTTGGCGAGGTGATGAGCATCTACGGCGCGCGCCGGGTGCTGAGTGCCTCGCAGGAAGCGCACAGTTACCGCGTATTTCTGGCCGAGATGAGCCATGGCGCGGAGGGCCCCGAAACGCTGCGCTGGCGCGAGGCTTTGCCGGAACGAGAAAAAATGTATCTCTTCGACTCGCCCGCCGACGCCATTTACGCATCGCGCAGTTCCAATGGTTTCCACACCGTGCAACTGGACCGGGACGGAGTTCGGCTGCGCGATGGGAGCACGGAATTCCTGGACTCGCTCGCAGGAGTGGAGAAATTTGACGCGCTGGTTTCGGTTGGACTGGTCTTCGGCGCGGAGTGGTCGGGCCGGGTTTTCCTGTTCGATCCCGAGTTGATGGGGGATCCGGAAGAGGAATTGCGTTTCTTGCAGGAGTTTGCGCAGCAGGTGGCCCCGGCAATTTACAACGTGTACCTGATGCGGCGGTTGCGCGAGCGGGCGGGCGCGGTGGAGCGATCTCGGTTCGCGCGCGAACTTCACGATGGCGCGATTCAATCGCTGATTGCAGTGGAAATGCAGATCGACGTACTGCGACGCCAGTCGGGAGAACACTCGCCGGTCGTGAAGACGGAACTGGGACGGATCCAGAAACTGCTGCGCGAAGAAGTTTTGAAGTTGCGCGAACTGATGCAGGCCATGAAGTCGTTCGAAGTGGATGCGGACCGGCTTCTGGGTTTCATTTCCGACACAGTGGAACGCTTCCGCCGGGAAACTGGCATCGCGGCCGAGTTCGTCAGCGAACTGGAGCGCGTGGATTTGGCGCAAAAACGGTGCCGGGAACTGGCGCGCATTGTGCAGGAGAGCCTGGTGAACGTGCGCAAACATAGTGGAGCGCACCATGTACTGGTACGGTTGGCGCTGCGCGCGGGTAATCTGCAGTTGACGGTGGAGGACGACGGACGAGGCTTTCCTTTTTCGGGCAGGCTCTCGAATGCGGAGTTGGAGTCGACAGGCAAGGGGCCGGCGGTAATCCGGGAAAGAGTGCGTCTGCTGGCGGGCGAACTCGCGATAGAATCGACACCGGGGCACGGCGCACGGCTGGAAGTCCGGATACCTCCGGCGAGAAAGGCAACTCATGGATAGGGCAACCCCCGATCGACCCACCACCGATAAGCCCGGAGCGGCGAAGCCAAACATCGAGAAACGAACTCATCCCATCCGGATCGTGATTGCCGACGATCACCCTATTTTCCGCGACGGCCTGCGACGCCTGCTGGAATCCGAAGGCGATATGAAAGTGGTGGGCGAAGCCTGCGACGGCCTCGAGGCCGTGAAACTGGCGACCGAGATCAAGCCCGACATTCTTCTGCTCGACCTGGCCATGCCGCACCACACCGGATTGGATGCGTTGCGTGATCTGAACGCGCGCACCGGCGGCGCCGGGGCGGTGCGCATCATCCTGTTGACAGCGGCGGTGGAAAAAAAACAGATGGTCGAGGCGCTCCAGTTGGGAGCGCGCGGCGTCGTGCTCAAAGATTCCGCGACCCAGCTCTTGCTCAAAAGCATTCATGCGGTGATGGCCGGGGAATACTGGGTGGGCCGCGACAGCGTTTCGAATCTGGTGCAGTACCTGCGCAACCTGATGCAGAGTACGAACGAGGAAACCAAGCAGAAAAAATTCGGTCTCACCCCGCGCGAGTTGGAGATCGTATCCGCGGTTGTGGCAGGCTACGCCAACCGGGAAATCGCCGAGTACTTCAAAATCAGCGAGGACACAGTGAAGCACCACCTCAGCAATATCTTCGATAAGCTGGGAGTTTCCACCCGCCTGGAGTTGGCGTTGTTCGCCGTGAACCAGGGGCTTCCGATAAAAACGATTGTGTGAACAGAGTCAGTCGTTGGTCATTGGTCGCGGGGTCGTTTTCGACTTTCCGGCGACTGACCCGACGAAACACTAACGACCGACCATTGCTCCCCGATCGTCCCGCCCAAAAGCTCATCGGCACGAGATTTTGCATTCAAGACGAAGTAATCGCACGTAATCAATAGGTTGCCAGTGAAAACGGCAATCCATACGTCATGGCACCAAAGTGCTATAGAGAGCACTCCTGTGCTATTGGGGGAGGCTTCTGTTTACGATAGCTTAATGAACATACGGCGGACTATTGTCTCGAGGAATGTGTCTGAAGCTAGGGCGCGCCGTCGATCGGGGGCAAACAGTGATCAACAGAATCCGTCAATTTTGGACTGACGACAGCGGTCAAGACGTCGCCGAATATGCCGTGATGCTCGCGGTAATTCTGGTCATCGTGATTGGCACGGTCAAATTGATCGGTGGCAACGCCAACAACGTGTTCTCGCAAGTCGGAAGCAGTTTGGCCACGCAATAGCTGCGTCCACAGCCCCGCTGCGATGGGCGGCGGGCATCCCCTGATTTTTCTCTGGTTCTCTTCCAAGTCTTTAAAGTTTCGCCACTTCTGACTACCTTTTTCAGAAGAGTGCGTCCGCGTGGTTCAAACCCTCCACCGCTGCACCTTCTCCCTACTGTCCCGACGGAGCTGCCGCTGTTTTTTCCGCACCGGGAGCCGTTTTTTCCTGAGCGGCGCTGCCCATCCGCGTCAGGAACGGGAAGAAGGGTGTGACCTCAAAGGGCATCTTCTCCGCCGCCGTAGTGATCGCGACCGGCTTGGTCTTGATCAGTTCCAGTTGGTTGTTCCACGGGTCAATCTTGACCCGCCCGCCGAGAGGAAGCGCCGCCACTTGGTCGGCTTTCTTCCGGTCGAATTGCGGTGACCCGACCATCAAAGACGACATTTTCGTGGCGTTGCCATTGAGCAGGCTGTCGCCCAGGTGCGCACGGATCAGGTTCTTCAATTCCGGAGCGTAGGTCTGTACAGCTTTGAGGAACAGCCCCGCATTGCCGAGTTTGTCCTTGTAAGGTGAGTTGTTCAGCAGTTCGACCGCCTTCTTGTCAGCCGCTTCTTCTTCGCCGCGGTCGCGCGCGAAATCCATGCGCTCGAAAGTTCGCTCATCGGGAAAGAACATGCGGTCGTTGAACGCGAGCTTGGTATCAAGGTGATGGCCAAGCACGATGTGGGCGAGTTCATGCGTCAGAATCATCGCCAAAGCTGCTTCGTCGGGCAGCACATCGATCATGCCCCGGCTCACCACGATCGTATGTCCAATCGTGAAGGATTCGAGCGGCGTGGTCATGAGCACCCGGCAATGGACTTCCGGTTGAATGTCCAGGTTATTCGTGACCATCACGTTGTTGACGACCGTCAGCAAGACCTTGTCGATTTCGCCTTCCGGAGCGAGCAGTCCAATCTGCTGCAGACGATCGAGCACATTGATTTCCGCCTGACGTTCCCACTCGCGTTGCGCTTCGATGGGACTTGCGTCCTGCGCCTTCTGACTTTGGTCCTGCACCGCCTGGGGCGCGTCGACAGTGATCTCGGTGAATTCCGAGTTGCGGCGGAGATCCTTCAGGTTATAGCCCCACAGACGGGTCTGCGCTTTGTAATCCAGCGTCTGCCCCAGACGATACTTGAGATCGGATTCTTCCGAATAGATCATCGAAGGCAGCCACACGCCAGGGCGCAGGTTTGCCCGCCAGCTGTCAAAGTGCAGGTAATAACTGGCTCGCGGATGAGGATAGTAAGTGCCATTGAAGCGGACGATATTGTAATCCTGATCTTCAATCCAGATACGACCTAGGAACCGGCCCTTGCCCGCGTCCTTCTTGGGGGCCACGTCCATGACCACGCAGCGTACTTCTCCGAGAAACTCGCGGCGTACGAACGTGAAATCGTAATACTTACGCTGAAAATCCTGATCAAGGATCACCATCTGCGCAAAGCCCAGGGGCAGAAACCTCATCGAATAAACATTCTTCAGCTTGCTCAGCATCCGTTTGCCGAGGCCCGCCGTTGTAGGCGACGTGAAAGCGCGGTCATCGGTACCCTCGCTCATATCCAATCGGCCAAGGAAATACACGTCGCTGGTCGGGACGGGAGCATCGAGCTCTTTGTCTTGCTTCAGATTCTGAAGATAAGTTTCCACCAGCGGATGAAGTTGCTTCATCTGCGCCATGAAAAAATGTTCGCGCTCGATCGCTCGATCAATCACCTGATCGAAGCTGCTGGCAGCCGAGCCCGCCTGTTGCGTAGCGGCGTCACGCGTCGAGAGCTGGGGTTGGGGCGCGGCTTGGCCCGGTGATGCGGGCTGAACTGGTGCGGCTTGACCCGGCGCGGTTTGGACTGGCGCGGCCTGGACTGGCGCGGCCTGAGTTGGCGCACTCTGAGCCGGCGACGTCTGCGCGAAGGATGTCGGCGTAAACAGTAACGTGATGCCGCAGACTAGGGAAAGAGTGAGCACTGCCAATGGGGGGCGTGGCATTTTAGTTTGTTTCATCACCTTATGATGCGCTTGCTAGGACGCCAGCTGAAATTCGATGTGCAAGATAGCATCGAAGTCCGCCGGGTGGCCGTCCTTCTGCGCGGGCTTGAACTGAATTTTCTCCGCGGCGCGAACCGCAGACTCGTCGAGCCCGTGCCCGAGACCGCGCACCACTTTCACGATGCGAATCTGCCCGGCTGCAGAAAAGACAACCTGCAGCAGAACCTCGCCCTGAATTTTAAGCTGTCGTCCTTCCTCAGTGTAAACCGGACGGGGCTTAAATGTGATCTCAACCGGTAAAGTTTTAACCACAGGTTCGGCGGATTTGACTTTGGGTTGCGATACCGCGACGTCGGCGTCTGTGAAGCCAGCCTGGCGAACCGTGCCGCGCGAGCCCGAAATGCCGGAACTATTACCAGTGGCGACGCCGCTGCCAAACCCTGTGCTCGCCACGACTCCGCGCACGCCGTGCGCTCCACCCGTGCCGTTGCCGGAACCGGGGCCATAAGGCATATCAGTCGAGCCGGCCTGTGCGATCGTAACCGCCCGGCCGTGATTCTCCGTTGCCGGCACGCCGTTCGGATCGCCGAACCCTCCCGTTTGCACTTTCGACGGCGCGGCTGCCATGGTCGGTGTCGCCGAACTGCCATTGGAGAATACGTTCGTCTTGACCGGCGGCCTGGGGATTTCCGGCTTTACATCCGGCAGAAGCTCTTTCTTTGCCGCCAGCGTTACCTCGGGCGCTTTTTCCTCGGGAAGTGGCTGTTTTTTCCGGACCAACTCGGCGGGAACGCGCATGGCTTCGGGTCGCGGCGTCACCGGTTCCGTGATCTTTGGTTCCGTAATCTGCGGAAGGGGAAGGGGAAAGTGTTTGACCGGCGCTGGCGTCTGCGGAACCGGCGGAGGAGTACTCACCAGACTGACAAAGTGGTAGTCATGCACCGGCAACACAAGAACTTCCGGATATACGATGGCCGTAACCACGAAGAACGCCATCACCAGCGATTGCACGCCGTAACTGAGAACGAATCTTCCCCAACGCGTACCTGGCTCGGGAAGAAGGCCTAGCGTCAATTGTGCAGCCATATCCGGTACCTCATCCACTGATCTGCTTACCAAATGATCTGCCTACCAAGATCTGCTTAGCAAGATCCGGCTAGCATGACCTGCTGAGCCAGTTCGACCACCTGGCGCTTGCCCAAGAAGTGAACCATCCCACAAATCGGCACGTTTTGAAGGCCACGGGAGATTGGCCGAGGGAACGATACTCCACCCCTCCAAGTGCACGCCGAATTCCATTTTCGACGGAGGGACTGCCCCCTTAAGATGCTGTTAAGAGGCAATTTGTTTACGGAGCCGCACATTTTAGCAGGCCAAAAAATCCAATCTGCAACGTTTTTCCTATTTAGGGAAGGGAAATTTTGGTCGGAAATCGGAAGATTTTACTCTGCCCTGGTCTCCACCAAAACGACGGAGGGACGCCTCATCCAGGCGTCCTGATGAATCGGCTTAGTCTTCCTCTTCGTCCAGCTTGATGCGCAGCGACTTGAGAAACTTCAGATCCTGGTCGCTGATCTTGAGCTCGGCATTGTTGCTGAGCGAGCGCGCGGACACCAGGGAAGTATTGTCGGTGGTGTTTTCCCCTTGTTTGCTGACGCCGATCGTGGCTTCAAGGACGAGGAAAATGTCGTAGCCGTTTTCCTTGATGCGAGCCACCACTTCGGCGATCTGTTCGGAATCGGAAAGAGATTCGTTGATCGCTTCCCCGAGTTCTTTCATGAGCTGCTTCAGTTGCTGATCCACGAGTCCCCCTGGTTCGGACGCCGCTGACGGGGACATCACAAGCGTCTGTGATGGCGCCCATCGTCATTGTACGCCCGCTCGCTGCTAAAATCGACAGTGGGGTAGTGGAATGATCGACGGCCAGGCGGTGGAAAAAATCAAGCGAATTTACCGCACCGCAGTCCACTGGCTGGAGCGCAGCCGGACGGGTGCGGCGCTACTGGCGGGGATCCGCGCGACCGCCCGTGCGTATGGGCGGGTGCTGCAGCAACTCTGGCTGGAGGTCACTGGATTCACCTTTTTGGTGATGGCCGCGGTCGGTGCGATGGCGGGAGTCCGCGAGTATGGGCGGTACCAGTCCGGCCACGTGACTGGACCGGGACGGTTGGCGCTCGCGGCGTGCTTCACGATTTCTTTCGCATGGTTCGGGCTAAGCTCGTTCTGGCGAGTCAGGCGAAAAACAAAAAGCTAACCGGGAAGAGCTAAGAGCACGAGCAAAGAGCGAAGAAGGGCAGGAAAATGCCGGATCTCAAGACGCCCGAAGCTCCCGCCAAGCCAGCGGTGTCCCCTAACCAGCCGTCCCCCAACCAGGAGACGTCGTCTCACATTGCCGTGCGCCCTCTCTACACGCCCGCCGAACTGGCCGCGTGCGACTGGAATTATGACCGCGATCTGGGCTATCCCGGCCAATTCCCCTATACGCGCGGCGTGCAGGCCACCATGTACCGCGGCCGCCTCTGGACCATGCGCCAGTACGCCGGCATGGGCGACGCCGAGGAATCGAACAAGCGCTACAAATATCTGTTGGCGAACGGGACGACCGGACTCTCGGTCGCCTTCGATTTGCCAACCCAGATCGGCCTCGATTCCGACAATCCGCTCGCCGTCGGAGAAGTGGGTAAAGTCGGCGTGGCCATCGATTCCATCGAAGACATGCAGCGCCTGTTCGATGGCATCGACCTGACCAGAGATTTCGACATCGATGACCATCAATGCCACGGCCTCGATTCTGCTGGCGTTGTACGTGGCCGTTGCCAAGCGCCAGGGCATGGACATTCGCAAGCTTTCGGGCACCGTGCAAAACGACGTGCTCAAGGAGTACATCGCCCGCGGAACCTATATTTATCCGCCACAGCAGGCGATGCGCATCATCACCGACCTCTTTGCCTGGACGAACGAGAACGTACCCGATTGGAATACGATTTCGATCTCCGGCTATCACATGCGCGAGGCGGGATCGACGGCGGTGCAGGAAGTCGCTTTCACCCTCGGTAACGGCATCGCCTACGTGGAAGCGGCCATTCGCGCCGGCCTCGATGTCGACAAGTTCGCGCCGCGGCTTTCCTTCTTCTTCAACGCCCACAACAATTTCCTGGAGGAAGTCGCGAAATACCGCGCCGCGCGCCGCATGTGGGCGAAGATCATGCGCGACAAATTCAAGGCGAAGAATCCCAAATCGCTGGATGCTGCGCTTCCACACGCAGACCGCCGGCTCCACGCTAACCGCGCAGCAACCGGAGAACAACATCGTCCGCACAGCGATTCAGGCGATGGCGGCCGTGCTCGGCGGAACGCAGTCCTTGCACACGAATTCGTTTGACGAGGCGCTGGCATTGCCCACCGAAGCCTCGGCGCGCATCGCGCTGCGCACCCAGCAGATCATCGCGTTCGAGTCCGGAGCGCCGCAGACGGTCGATCCGCTCGCCGGTTCGTATTACATTGAATCGCTGACCAGCGAAATTGAGAAGCGAGCCCTCGACTATCTGGAAAAAATCGAAGCCATGGGCGGCATGCTCAAAGCCATCGAACGCGGATACGTGCAGCAGGAAATTCAGAACGCAGCCTACGAATATCAGACGGCGGTCGATCGGCAGGAAGCCGTGGTCGTCGGCGTGAATCGCTTCCACATCGAGCAAGAGCACGCGGTGCCGATCCAGCGCATTGATCCCGCGCTCGAACCGAAACAGGTAGAGCGCCTGCGAGCCGTGCGCGCCAAGCGAAATGCCGACACGTGGAAAGCCGCCATCCGAGCCGTAGAAGACACGGCGCGCTCGGGAGAAAATCTGATGCCGCGCATCCTGGCGGCCGTAGAAGCCAACGCCACGGTAGGCGAAATTTCAGACGCCATGCGCAAAGTGTACGGAGAGTACAAAGAAGCGGTCGTGATCTAGGAAATCACCCGTAGGAACGGGGTGTGCCCCGTCTCAGAGGGGCAGACGCTCAGTTGGCCAGTTTGTAGTCGCAGGCGCTCCGGCAAGCCTCGCAGTACATCAGCCCGTCAGTGCACAGGTGGACGTCCATTTGCGACTGGCACAACACGCAGAATTTTTCGCACCAGCATTGCGCTTCGGGCCGCTCGCACTGCGCGCAGACGATAAGGCGTGCGCCCGGTTTCGAGGACATGCCTGGAGTTTAGTCCGGCAACCGCAGCGAAGAAACATAACCGAAGTCACAGGAGCAGGTTTCAGCTGTCAGGTGTCAGGTCTCAGGAAGAGCAACCCCGCCGCGGTTACGGGATGTTTTTGGTTTTCCTGACACCTGAGACCCGAGACCTGACACCTGAGACCTGACACCTGCCTCTGTGTTAACTTAATCAGTTCCAGATTTCCGGCAGCCAGCCACTGTCTGACGATTCTGACCGAGGTTCTTCGTGTCGGTTGCTGAAGCCACTCCGCCCGTCGTCCCAGGCAACGTCCGCAAGACTGCGTTGAACGCCGTCCATCGCCAGATGGGCGCGAAAATGGTCGAGTTCAACGGCTGGGACATGCCGGTCGAATACCCCGCTCGATCGGCTGTGGCATTGTCAACGAGCACATGGCCGTCCGCACCGGCGTCGGCATCTTCGACGTCAGCCACATGGGCGATATCCGCCTGGCCGGACGTGAAGCGCTGGCCGCCGTCCAGCATATCTCCATGAACGATGCCTCGCGCCTGGCCATCGGGCAGGCGCAGTATTCCGCGTTGCTCTATCCGCAAGGAACTTTCGTCGACGACGTCATCGTTCACCGCCTAGGCGAAGACGAGTACCTGCTTGTAATCAATGCCGGAACGCGCGAAAAAGATTTCAACTGGGTGCACGAAAATACGCGCCAGTTCGACTGCAAAGTCGAACATCTCTCCGACGACTTCACCCAGATTGCCATCCAGGGTCCGAAGGCCGTAGACGTGCTTCAAAAGCTGACCGATGCCGACCTGAGCACGGTGAAGTTCTACTGGGTGACGCGCGGCACCGTATGCGGCCTGAAGAATATCCTGATGGGCCGTACCGGCTATACCGCCGAAGATGGCTTCGAGATTTACATCCCGCCGGACGAGAAGACCAGCGCCCGAGTCTGGTACGAAATTCTGGAAGCCGGAAAAGAGTTTGGCATCGTCCCCTGCGGCCTGGGTGCGCGCAACACGCTGCGGCTTGAAGGTAGACTATCCCCTCTACGGCCACGAAATCTCCGATACGATCAACGTGTGGGAAGCCGGCCTGGATCGTTTCTGCAAAATGGAGAAGCCGGAGTTCATCGGCCGAGCCGCGCTGGAGAAGGCGAAATCAGAAGGCGTGAAGAAAACGCTGGTCGGCCTCGAGATGGTCGACCGAGGCATAGCCCGCGACGGATACAAGGTGCTCGAGGAAAGCCGGAAGCGAGATAGGTTATGTAACCAGCGGTTCTCCCGCGCCATTTCTGAAAAAAAATATAGCGTTAGCCTACGTCCCGCCCGAGCAAGCTGCCATTGGACCACCGTAAAAGTAGAAATCCGAGGCCAGGGAGTAAAAGCAAAAGTAGTGCCGACGCCATTTTACAAGCGTCCGAAAAAATCTTAACGTACCGCAAGGTGCCCCATCCTAAGCGCCGCGCCTTTTGCGACGTTTAGGGTGGCGCCGAGCGAACGACGAACAGCGAACAAGCTGAAAGCAAGGAGCGAAGCGACCAATGCCATACCCAACCGACCGCAAATATACAAAAGAACATGAATGGATCACCCCCGATGGCACCATCGGCATCACCGACCACGCCCAGGAGTCGCTCGGCGACATCGTGTTCGTGGAACTCCCCAAGGTGGGAGCCGAGATCACCACCGGCAAGCCCTTCGGCACGGTCGAGTCGGTGAAAGCCGTGTCCGATCTATTCGCTCCGGTCTCGGGAACTGTCACAGGCGTGAATGAAGCCTTAGCCACGGCTCCCGAGCAAGTGAACAAAGACGCCCACGGCGCCTGGATGGTCAAGATCAAAGTGAAGGACGCGGCGGAGCTGAATGCGTTGCTCTCCGCGCCCGACTACGACAAATTTGTGAGCGAAGAGGCGGGACACTGAAACACATTACCACGAGGGCACGAGGTCACGAGGGCAGAAGCCGAACAAATAGCGATTCCCACCGATGCGGCTGTAAGCCTTAGGGTTGTACCTTTGCGGTTGCTGACTTCTGAGCTGTCTGCAGGAGCGCCGCCACGATGATCCACAATCGAAACGGCCGCGTCCCACATCCAATAAAGGTTCCTATGAGATATCTACCTAAATCTCCCGCGGATCGCGCCGCCATGCTGCAGGCGATCGGCATCCGTTCCGTGGACGAGCTTTTCTCGCCAATCCCCGCCGAGTATCGTCTCACGCGCGATCTCGCCATCCCGCGGCAAATGGCCGAGTCGGAAATCGTCGACTGGTTCAAGCAACGCGCCAAAGAAAACGGCGAAGGTTACGCCAGCTTTCTCGGCGCCGGCGCCTATTTCCATTACCGTCCCGTGGTCATCGACGCCTTGGTGCAGCGCGGCGAGTTCCTCACCTCCTACACGCCCTACCAGGCCGAGTTCGCGCAGGGCACGCTGCAGGCCATCTTCGAATTCCAGACCATGATCTCCGAACTCACCGGCATGGACCTGGCCAATGCCTCGATGTACGACGGCTCAACCGGCGCAGCCGAAGCCGTAATGATGGCGGTCCGCATCACCGGAAAGACAATCGGCGGTAATCGCGCGCAACCTGCATCCCGAGTATCGCGAGGTGCTCAACACTTACGCCACGCACCAGGCGATTCCGCTGCACACCGTCTCCGTTTACCGACACGGGCCAGATCAACCTGAAGGAACTCGAGAAGGCGATAAACGACGACACGGCGTGCGTCCTGATCCAGTCGCCGAATTTCTTCGGAACGATCGAAGATGTCGAAGCCATCGCCGAGATCGCGCACAAACGCGGAGCGTTGCTGATAGTCTCGATCGCCGAAGCCGTGTCGCTCGGCATCGTCGAGCCGCCGCGCACCGCCGACATCGTAGCCATGGAAGCGCAGTCCTTCGGAGTTCCCCTGGGATTCGGCGGTCCGTACTGCGGCGTGCTCGCCACCAAAGAGAAATTCGTCCGCCAGATGCCGGGCCGCCTAGCCGGCCAGGCCTTCGACAAAAATGGCAAGCGCGGCTTCGTGCTGACGCTGGCCACCCGCGAGCAGCACATCCGGCGCGAGAAGGCGACTTCCAACATCTGCACCAACCAGGCCCTGGTAGCGCTCATGGTGAACATCTTCATGACCGTCTACGGCAAAGTCGGCCTGCGCGAACTGGCGAAGCAGAATCTGGCGAAAACCGCCTATGCCGTCGACCAGTTCAACAAACATGCCAAGGTATTGTTCGCCGGTGCGCCACGATTCAACGAGTTCGTAGTCCAGACCAGCGAAGATCCTTACGCCATCAACTCGCGCCTGCTGGGACACAAAATGGTTGGCGGCCTGCCCACTGAAGAAGTTCTATCCCGAATTGGGCAACGCCGCTCTCTGGTGCTGCACCGAACTGACCACGCGTTCGATGATCGACACCGCAGTCGGCCTCGTCGCCGAGAGTGAACGCTCGGTTCGAACGATGAAAGACGTCGAGCCCGAGGAGGCGCTGCGATGATGATGAAGGGATCAAGAAATACCTGCACCTCGTGCTTCGGCAACGGAAGCTGCGCCCAATGCAACGGCTCCGGCCTCGATGCTCAGCGCAATCATGACAACAGCGACGAGCAACGGAAATGTCGGAGCTGCTCTGGAACGGGCGTTTGCCACAGCCTGTAATGGAACCGGCGCCTGGACCGTGCCGCCGCCAGAAATCATCGACCTAGGACTCGTGAACAAATATTCTCGGACAAATAAATCGCTATGAAGCACATGACTCGCAAAGCCACGCGTCACATCAGCCAGAACGAAGGCCTGATCTTCGAGAAGTCATCGCCCGGCAAAGCCGCCTGGAAGCTTCCGCCGCTCGATGTCCCCGAAGTGGACACAGCAAAACTGTTGGGCAAGCAAGAAAGAAAAGATCTGGGCAACATGCCCGAGGTCAGCGAGATCGAAATCATCCGCCACTTCACGCGCCTCTCCACCTGGAACTACGCCATCGATCTAGGCATGTATCCGCTAGGCTCCTGCACCATGAAGTACAACCCGCGCGTCAACGAGTTTGTAGCGCGCGTCGAAGGCCTGGCCAACGGCCATCCCTATCAGGCCGAGAAAATTTCGCAAGGCGCGTTGCGCATCATGAAGACGCTTAGCGACTGCCTGCTCGAAATCACCGGCATGGACGCGATCACCCTGCAACCCGCCGCCGGCGCCCACGGCGAACTCACCGGATTGCTCCTGGTCCGCGCCTATCACCAGTCCAAAGGCAACGCGCGCAAAAAGATTCTGATTCCAGACTCCGCACACGGCACCAATCCCGCGACCGCGGCCACAGTTGGTTACGCGGTAGAAAATTTGAAATCGAACGACCGCGGCATGGTCGACGTGGCCGCGCTCGCGGCGCAGATGAATGAAGATGTAGCCGCGTTGATGGTCACCAATCCCAACACGCTCGGCGTTTTCGAGCAGGAGATCACAAGATCGCCGAACTCATGCACGCCAAAGGCGGCCTGCTCTACATGGACGGCGCCAACATGAACGCGCTAGTCGGCAAAGCGCGCCCCGGAGATTTCGGCGTCGATCTCATGCACCTGAACCTGCACAAAACTTTTTCCACGCCGCATGGCGGAGGCGGTCCCGGCTCGGGCCCGGTAGCGGTAAAGAAAATGCTCGCGCCATTTCTTCCGACGCCCGTCGTCATCACCAAGCCCGACGGCACGCTCGGCTTCGAATACAACCGTCCGCAGTCGGTCGGCCGCGTGCGCGCGTTCTACGGAAATTTCGGAATGTTCATCCGCGCCCTAGCCTACATCTTCGCCAACGGCCCCGATGGCCTGCGCCAGACCACCGAAGACGCCGTGCTCAATGCCAACTACATCCGCAAAGGCCTGGAAGGCGTTTACGACTTGCCGTACAAGACGCCCTCGATGCATGAAGTCGTCTTCAGCGACAAGGTGCAATCGAAGAAGGGCGTCAAAACCATGGACCTGGCCAAACGCCTGATCGATTACGGCTTCCATCCCTACACGACGGCCTTCCCGCTGATCGTCGCCGGCGCGCTGATGATCGAGCCGACCGAGAGCGAGCCCTAGAAGAACTGGATCTCTTCATCGAAGCCATGAAGTCGATCGCCGAAGAAGTGGAAGAAGATCCGCAGTTCGTGCTCGACGCTCCGCACAACACGCGCATCTCGCGTCTGGACGAAACCGCCGCCGCGCGCAAACCGGTCCTGCGCTGGAAGCCGGAAGGAAAGGCCGTTTAAAAGCCGGAGTGCCCCATGCCTTGCGCGTTTAAGTGCGCAAGGGTAGGGAGTTCGCACGGCAGATGTCTCACTCTGGGCTTTTAGCCCGTGGGCTGCTCGGCCTTCCTGCCAGCACGGCGTGGCCTGTCGCTTGCTCTTGCTAGAATCACACCAAGTGCCAACCCATGCCCGACGATCCGGCCAGCCCCAGCAAGCGCGCGTGAACAGGCCGAGCATCACTACTACGCCGCGCTCGATCTGGTTCTCGAAGGCCATCACGAGCAGGCCGTCGAGGAGTACCGCCAGGCCGTGGCCGCCGATCCAAAGTTCACCGACGCGCTGCATGGACTGAGCCGTGCGCTGCAGGATCTCAACCGCTTCGACGAAGCGATCGTAGTTGCCCAAGAAATCTCCGAGATCGATCCCGACGACATTCTGGCGCACACCAGCCTCTCGATCCTGTATCAGAAAAAGGGAATGGTCCCCGAGGCCGAGGCAGAAGGCAACAAAGCCCGCGTGCTGGGATGGAAGCAGCAGTTGAAGAAGGGCAGCGGGTAAGGTGGCTTTCAGCGCTTTTTCTTCGTTGCCTTTTCGGCCAGTCTCGCCTTTACCATTTTTTTCACCAGGGCGGCCGGCAGAGGCTTGTCCACTGGGAAGTGGATGGTCCCTTTGGAAGTCTTGTATTCCTTGAGTTCGTTCGCGAACGCTTTGATCACCGACGCACCTGGAAACAAACTGCAGTGGTTCGAAAACGCGGCGAACCATACGAGCGGCCCCTTGTATTTGACGGCCGGGATCCCATAGCTGATGGTCTCGGTGGCCTCGGCCGGCAGAGCCGACTGAATCGCCGAGCGCACCCGCTGCAAGCTGTTGCGCGCGGGTTCCGGCACGGCAGCAAGGTACCCGTCCACAGTTTTTGGAGTTGAAGCGACAGGAGTTGAACTGACGCGGCCTTTCGCGGTCGGACGGCGAGCGCTGGAATTCGATTTCTTCATGCGAACATTATCGCCCAGGCAGTTCGCTCATGTTTACTATTGCGAGTGAATAAAATCGCCAACAAAAGCAAGAATCGAGGTTAGTGGCGCCGTTTGGCGTGCATAGGCGCGAAGGGGGCGTTTACCAGATCAGCGCGGTTTATTTGCCTTCGGGAGACTCGCGCACGATCCGCGGGGCATTCTGGCTGCTTTCCATCGGCTTGCACTTGTGGGCGTTGAACTGGTTTTGGATGGATGACTGTGCGTTTCCCCGATCAGGGTCGCCAACGAACTGTTCATTGCAGCGCTCGCAGATTCCGAGCGCCGGAATGTTCCTGATTCGCTTTACGATCCGAAGATTGCGCTTGGGCATGTTCAAAGTCTAGCGCATTGGCAAGGACGGTCATAGACCTGCGAAATCAAACGGCACCACTTTCGAATCGTGCCGCGCCTTGACACTCCCACGCCGCCAAGGGAGAATACCAGCGCCCTGCGAGGATCGTCGTCCCTTTCACTGGCGATTGTGCGTCTGGGATCTGCCTTTCGGAGAACTCCAATGAAACTGAGAACCGTGAAACTGAGAGCGATGAAACTGAGAACGATGATTGTGTTCCTGTTTTGCATCACAGCGGCGATTGCCTCCGCGCAGACCTTTCACACGTTACACAGTTTCAAAGGTACGGAAGGCGCGAATCCCTACGCGGGCCTGGTGCAGGGGACGGACGGAAATCTCTACGGCACCACGATCGACGGCGGAGCCAACGGCGGCGGCAATGTGTTCAAAATTACTCTAGGCGGCAAAGTGACGTCACTCTACGATTTTTGTTCGCAACCCAACTGCACCGACGGAGAGTATCCCGTCACCGTGCTGGTAGAAGGAACAGACGGCAATTTCTATGGCACTGCCCAATCCGGTGGAACCAGTAACTACGGCACGGTTTTTAAGATCACGCCCAGTGGCACGCTAACCACGCTGCATAGCTTTTCCGGAACTGACGGAGCCGCGCCCTATGGTTCCTTGGTGCTGGCCACAAACGGCGACTTCTATGGCACGGCCAACGTGGGCGGTGCCTATGGCGCTGGTACGCTGTTCACCATCACTTCCAACGGCGCGTTGACGACCCTGTATAACTTTTGTTCGCAAAGCGGCTGCCCCGACGGTCAATACCCAGTCGGCCCGCTCATTCAAGCTACGGACGGAGACATCTATGGCATCACGTACGCGGGAGGTGACTACGCGGCGTGCAATGTCGATGGCTGCGGCACCGTCTTCAAAATCACCCTCAGCGGCAAGCTGACCACATTGCACACCTTTGCGGCGACCGACGGCGAGTACCCATCCGCAGGAGTTGTCGAGGGCCCGGATAAGTTGTTCTATGGCGCTACAACCGCCGGCGGCACATCCAGCGACGGAACGATCTTCACCATTGACTCCAGCGGCACCTTCAACTCCATCTACAATTTCAGCGGTGCGGACGGCTCGGCTCCCAATGCCATTGAACTGGGCAGCGATGGCAACTTCTACGGCACTACGTTGTATGGAGGCACCGACGTCTATTATGGCTCGGTCTTCGAAATCACTCCTGATGGCGCGCTGACCAACCTCTTTAGCTTCAATAAGCGCGACGGCAAAAATCCGTACGGCCTGGTTCAGGATACGAATGGCACGTTCTATGGAACGGCCTACTTTGGCGGTTCCCAGAACAACGGCGATGTCTTCAGCGTGTCTACCGGGCTGCCACCGTTTGTCGAGACGCAACCTGCCTCCGGCAACATTGGAGTTGCGGTCACGATCCTGGGGGCGAATTTGAAGGAAGCGACCGCCGTTAGCTTTAACGGAACACCAGCCGCGTTCACCGTGGTTTCGAGCTCCGAAATCCTAACCAATGTTCCCGCCGGAGCGACCAGCGGTACGGTGACAGTGGCCACGACGAAAAAGGGAACGCTCAAGAGCAATGTGCCATTTCGAGTGACGAAGTAGAGTTAAATTCTGCCGAACTTAGCTCGGAGGACGAGGCAAAGCCCCGTCTCCACACGAGGGCTCGGCGGAGTAAAATTGTGCTATGCGAGAAGTCGTTGTGGTTTCGTCCGTCCGAACTCCCGTGGGACGCGCGTATAAGGGTACGCTGCGAGCTACGCGTCCTGATGAAATGGCTGCCGTTGCGATCAAAGGGGCGCTCGATCGCGTTCCACAGCTTGATCCCAAGGAAATTGAAGACGTCATTCTGGGCTGCGCCATGCCCGAGGGCGAGCAAGGCATGAACGTAGCTCGCATCGCATCTCTGCGCGCTGGTCTTCCAGTCGAGGTCTCGGCTGTGACCATCAATCGCTTCTGTTCCTCGGGATTGCAGGCGATTGCCATGGCTGCCGAACGCATCATGAGCGGCGGAGCCGAAGTGATGGTAGCGGGCGGAACAGAATCAATGACAATGATTCCGATGGGCGGAAATAAGATTTCTCCCAACCCGTGGCTGGTGGATCATTATCCCGATGCCTATCTTTCGATGGGCCTGACAGCAGAGCGCGTAGCGGCGCGCTTTGGCATTACGCGCGAACAGTGCGACCAGTTTTCCTTGCGCAGCCATCAGAAGGCGCTGGCGGCAATTGCGGCCGGCAAGTTCGAGGACGAGACGGTCGCTGTGCCGGTAAGCTTCACGACGCCGAATGGATCGAAACCGAAGAAGCAGGAAATCACCTTCAAAGTAGATGAAGGGCCGCGCGCCGATACTTCGCTCGAGGCTCTGGGAGCGCTCAAGGCCGCGTTTCACGTGAAGGGCGTGACCACGGCGGGGAATTCTTCGCAGATGTCCGATGGCGCAGCAGCGGCCGTAGTAATGTCGGCCGAGCGAGCAAAGGCTCTCGGCATCACTCCGCTGGCGCGCTACGTCGCGTTTGCTACCGCTGGCTACAAGCCTGAAGAGATGGGATCTGGGCCCGGTATTTGCCATTCCGAAGGCGCTGAAGCTTGCTGGCCTGAAGCTCTCGGACATCGACGTAATCGAACTGAACGAAGCCTTTGCCGCGCAGTCGCTGGCGGTCATTCAGGAAGCCGGGATTGATCTCGATCGCGTGAATCCGAACGGCGGCGCGATTGCGCTGGGCCATCCGCTGGGATGTACGGGAGCAAAGCTGACCGCCAGCGTGATTCGCGAACTGAAGCGCCGCAAGGCACGCTACGGCATGGTGACCATGTGCGTCGGCGGAGGTATGGGTGCAGCGGGAATTTTCGAGAATCTGGGATAGAGGATTTTTCTTCGTGTACCTCGGTGCCCTTCATGGTTAAAAAAATGCTTGAACCACCAAGGACACGAAGGTACACAAAGGAAAAAACCGAACAATCATATTGTGATGCGTCTCCTAGCACGTGGCCTAGGCAAGGGCAATAACGGGGTCATGGCTACTTTAACGGTCAATCGAAACACCACTCAGGAGATCAGTCACGCCGTGATCACCGCGGCCATGCGGGTTCATTCGGAACTCGGACCGGGTCTCCTGGAGAGCACCTATACGGCATGTTTGCAGCATGAACTCGGGAAGGCCGGATTCAAGTCGGAGGCGCAAGTTGGTTTGCCCGTGGTTTACGATGGCGTCAGACTAGACCTCGGATACAGAATCGATCTCTTAGTGGAAGATTTGGTCATCGTCGAACTGAAATCGGTGGATGCGATTGCTCCCGTTCATCAGGCGCAAATCATTTCCTACCTAAAACTCAGTGGACGATCCCTCGGACTTCTCATAAACTTCAATGTTACCCACCTGAAAGATGGCATCAAGCGTTTCGTAAATGGCACTGGATGGAAGTAAGGCATTGACCACCAAGGCCACCAAGGTTCACGAAGGAAGTTCCTAAGGTTTTGATTCTCCTTAGTGGTCCTTAGTGCCCTTGGTGGTGGAGGCTCTTGTATCTCGTACAGAGGATCTGACCATGGCGACTACAGCAATCCCCAAGACCAAGATTTCCGGTGGCAGCTTCCTGCTGGAAGAGCGGCAGACTGCCGATGTGTTCACCCCCGAAGATTTTTCCGAACAGCAGCAGATGATCGGGCAGACCACGGAAGAGTTTGCCGTCAACGAGATTCTGCCGCAGGCGGAAAAAATCGAACACAAGGATTACTCGATTTCCCGCGCACTGCTCAAAAAGGCCGGCGATCTCGGCCTTAGCGGAGTTGAAATTCCTGAAGCCTACGGCGGCCTTGATATGGACAAAGTTACCGCCGCTGTCATCGCCGACCACATGGCCAAGTACGCCGGGTTCGCCACCACCTGGGGCGCTCACAGCGGCATTGGCCTGTTGCCCATCGTGTATTTCGGCACAGAAGAACAGAAGAAGAAATATCTGCCGAAGCTGGCCACGGGAGAAATTGTCGGTGCGTACGCTTTGTCGGAGGCGACTTCCGGCTCCGATGCGCTCAATTGTCGCGCCCGTGCCGTGCTTTCGTCGGACGGCAAGCACTACATCCTGAACGGCGAGAAGATGTGGATTACGAATGCGGGGTTCGCCGACCTCTTCACCGTGTTCGCAAAAATTGACGGCGAGAAGTTTTCCGCGTTTCTGGTGGAAAGAACTTTTCCCGGAATTTCCACCGGCGGCGAAGAGCACAAAATGGGCATTCGCGGATCTTCCACGTGCCCCGTCATCCTGAACGATTGCAAGGTGCCGGTCGAGAATCTGCTCGGCGAAATCGGCAAAGGGCACATCATCGCCTTCAACATTCTGAACGTCGGGCGCTTCAAACTTGGTGCCATGTGCGTAGGCGGAGCCCGGAGT
>CAVOTW010000023.1:0-33837 GCA_963699405.1 uncultured Acidobacteriaceae bacterium
GTAGGTTGAAGGTTCGATTCCTTCCGCGCTCACCACCTTCACCCAATATCTGGGGCGTTCGAAAGCACATCAGACTTTTTAGTAAAAAAGTTTGTGTCGACTGCGGCAGTCTAGGCTGCCGGCAACCATGCGCGCAGCCAAGCGGGATCATCCTGAATTCAAGGCGTGGAAATTCTGGCTTGGCATTGGGTGCCGCAATCTCAATCGGCCTTGTAGGGACGGCTCTGTTTCTCATCCGGTGTTTTCCAGTGGTCGATTTGGATCGTACAATCCGTGAGCGCTCGTCATTTGCTGGTTTCATCGCAGCAAGGCAACCGATCGCCTGCTAACTGCGCAACGCTGATTTCTAGTCGGCCCCACAATCAGCATGCTTCTTTACAATCTAGGGCTGCGATCCACTTTGAAACCGCAATGCGGCAAGGTCTGCTTCATAGTCAAATCGGGCATTGGCCTCGGCGATCTGAGCCTGTGTCTGTTGTAACTGGGCCTGACTTAACTCAACAATCGAGCTGAGCCCCAGGCGATACCTTGTATCGGCCAAGTCGAGTGCCGTGTTGGCCTCTCGCAAGAGCTCCGCGGTCACACTCATTCTCTGTTGTGCAGTGTTCGCCCTCAGCCACGCTGTGCGGACGTCCCGTACGATGCGGTTAATAAGTACGCGGCTCTGCTCGTCCGATGCCTTAGCACGCAGGTCGGCTTCGGTGGCCTGCGCATGGAATTTGAAGCCATTGAAGATCGGTATGGCCACGTTCACGCCTGCCGCTCCATACCAATCAGGCGTGAAGTAGGCGCTGGGTCCGACGGGGGTGATGCCCACAACGCCCAGCCCGGAGATCGTTGGGAGTAGTTGCTCGTGCTGCGCCCGGCTGAAGCGCACATCTGCGTCGTGATCGAGTTGGAGAGCAAGAAGATCAGGGCGCTGTTGCAAGGCAAGAGCAATGACAGCGTCCGCTGAAGGGGCGACCGGCAGCGGGGGCGACGGATCGTCGACGAGTTGGTACTGTTGATTGCCGGCGGTTCCAAGCACCTCATTGAGATTCGCCATTGCGGCATCGAATTGATTTTGCGAATCGAGGTCGAGCAATTTGGCCTGCGATAGGTTGACTTGCGCAAAACTCTGGTCGAGCGTCGACTTGAGCTTGCTCGCAGTTAATGCATTGACCTGATCGCCGACCGCTTGCCGGGCCTGGACGGTGCTTTTCGCAACCTGCAGGGTGGCCTGCGCCTCCAGAGCATTGTAGAAGGCAAGGTCCGCCGCCAAGACGATGTCCTCCCGCGTTGCCTCCGATCGCTGCTCGGAGGCTTTCGCTTGAAAAGAGGAGGATGCCACTAAATTGGGCGTGCGGCCAAAATCCGTAATCAACTGAGTGAGGTCAACCCCTGCGCCCACGCGATAGAGAAGGCGGGAGGCGTCCAGCGACCCAGCCGAGACGCGGCTTGCTTCCTCAGCGTCAACTCCAGTTAGATTGCCATTCAGGGTCGGAAGCAACGCCGAGCGAGTTTCGCGGACGACCTGCTTTTGTGCCAGGGCAAGCAGTGCCGCGACGCTGATTCGTGGATTGTTTTTGAGCGCTAACTGCTCCGCCTGTTGACGCGTGAGCATTTCTCCGGTTGAGTCTGGCGGGAGAGGGCCCGGAGAATTCGTTGTCGCAGAATTTAACGCCGGCGTCGGCTGCTGTGACTGAGCCTGGAGCTGCGGCGCATCTGGAAACTGTGCGATCTGCTGCGAAACGATCTCCTGTGCGCGCATGGCTGGGGTACACAGAAGGAGCCAAAGCGGCAAAATTAAACTTCGGTTATGCATGGGTCACCTCACCGGATCGGGGCTCGACTCCGTCATCCCGATTTTCTTTGCGATGAATCAGCAGGTACGCAGTCGGCACTAAAAAAACGGTTACGATGCCGGAAACGGTCAATCCTCCCAGAATTGCTCGCGCTAGCGGTGCGTACTGTTCGCTCCCGGGTTCCAAAGCGAGCGCCATCGGAATGAGGCCGAGGATGGTGGCTAGCGTGGTCATCAGAATGGGGCGCAGACGCACTTTGCAGGCTTCAGCGAGGGCTTGCTTGAGGGGACGACCACTGGCGCGGAGAGTGCCGACGAATTCCACGATGAGGATGCTGTCGGAAACGGCGATTCCAGTCATCATGATCACTCCCATGAGCGACATGACATTGAGCGTCGTGCCGGTGACCATCAGGAACAGGATCACGCCCGAAAGCCCCGGAGGAATCGCCAGCAAGATGATGAAGGGATCGGAGAATGAAGCGAACTGCGCCATCAGGATGAGATACACCAGCACGATCGCAAGGATGAGACCGATTCCGAAACTCTGGAACGAACTGTCCATGTCAGAGACCGCTCCGCCCATCGACACGGTGATCTGGGAAGAGTGGTGCATGCCAGCAAGGACGTGTTTGATTTGAGCGCTCACGCGGCCGAGATCTTCCTTCTTCGGCATGACGTAGATGTCGAAACTGCGACGCAGTTGGTAGTGATCGACCTCGGTCGGAGTGTCGATCTGCTTGATCGATGCCAGCGACTCAAGCGGTGTTGTGTTTGCGGCTCCTGGAGCGCGCAAGGGAATCTGCTTTAAGTCGGTCAGGGTTTTAATTTGATTGTCGGGATATTGCACGCTGAGAAAGTAATTGTTGCCAGTCTTCGGATCGACCCAGAAACTCGGGGCAATCATGGTGTCCGAGGTAAGCGCAGTGATGACATTGTCAAGCGCCGCCTCCGGCGATATGCCGAGCAGTGCCGCATGTTCGCGATCGATATTCAGCTCCAGTCCCGGATAGTCGAGGTCCTGCGGAATCAGCACATCGTTGACCGAACTCAATGCTTTCACCCTCGCAGCCACGGACTTGGCGAAAGCAAACGGTTCTTTTAAGTCACTGCCCCCGATTCGAATGTCGATCGGAGCGGGTTGCCCCTGGTTAACGACGGAATCAACCAATCCACCCGTTTGAAAATAAGTGCTCACTTCGGGAAAGTCGTTGGCGAACCTCTCGCGCAGACGTTGCATGTAAGCGAAGCTGCTGGTTTTATGGTCCTCCTTGAGACTGACCTGAATGAAGGCCGTATGCATTCCGGAATTGCTGGTATAGATGGCCGAAAGATCTGGCGTAATACCAATGTTCGACACGATCATATTCATGTCGTGCGGTGACACCACATCGCGGATATCCTGCTCCATCTTCCCGACATATTCATCCGTCACCTCAAGACGAGTTCCGGGCGGGACTTTGACGTTGACGACAAATTGCCCGGGATCGGTGCGCGGGAAGAACGCTACGCCCATGAATGGAAACAACCCGAAGCTCAGCACAACGAAAGCCGCAAAAACGCATACGACCAATACAGGACGATCCAGGCAAAGGCCGATGGCCTTTTCGTATGCGTGCTGCAGCCGCTCGAATTGCTGATTGAAACCGATGACGATGCGTCGAAAGATGTTGCTGAGCTTTATTTTCTGTTCGTGTTCGACTTCTTCGACTGCCTCCGTGCCGCCGCCTAGCGTGCTGTAGGGAACGCTGCCGTGTTCCGGCTCCAAATGGATGAACTTCGCGCAGAACAGCGGAACCACAGTCATGGCAACGGCATAAGACGCAAAGAGCGCCAGCACGACCGCGAGGGCCAGTGCGCTAAAGATATACTTGCTGACACCCGAAAGCACGATTACAGGAAAAAACACGATGCTTGTGCTGCACGTAGCTGCCAGCACGGCGAGTTGGACTTCTTTGCCTCCATTGATGGCGGCTTCAACCGCCGGCTCCCCCAATTCCATGTGACGAAAGATGTTCTCAAGCACGACGACGGAGTTGTCGATCAAGCGGGAAAGGGCGAGCGCGATGCCGCCGAGCACCATGGTGTTGATGGTGCTCGCGCCCAGGTTCAACGCAATGAAGGCGGCGAGGCAAGAAATGGGAATAGAGAGTAATACCGAAATCGTCGCGCGGAGGTTGCCGAGAAAGAGGAGGATCATCAGCGCGGTGAGGCACAGGCCAATTCCGCCCTCGTTGATCACGTTCTTCACCGCGATCTTTACGAAAACGGATTGATCAAAGACGACCGCCGTTTTCAGCGCCTTCGGAATATCAAGCAGATGCTTCACTGCTTCTCGAATACCATTCACAATACTGATCGTGTTCGATCCACCGCCCTGCTTCAAGATCGGAATGTAGACGGAGTGCTGACCGTCGACCCGGACGATGTTGTATTGCAGTTGGCCTGAGTCCACCGCTTTCCCAACATCGCCAACGAATACGGACTCACCCATATGGTCCTGTTTGTCCGTCTTGATCGGCATGGCATTGATTTCGTCAACCACCGGAATCTGGCTATTGGCATAGACGTTGTAATCTTTCGGTCCGATGCGCACGTCGCCGGCGGGCAGAATCAAGTTCGATTCATTCACCGAGCGCACCACGTCCATCACCGAGAGTTGGTGAGCTTCAAGTTTGACCGGATCGACATAAATCTGGATTTGCCGATACTTACCGCCGTAAGGCTGCGGCACCGAAGCGCCGGGAACGTTGGCGATTTGATTCCGCACCTCAAACTGCGCGAGATCTTTAAGCCGAGTCTGGTCGAGACCCTGACCTTCAAGTGTGACCAGACACACTGGAAGATTCGAAGCGTCAAATTTCAGCACCACCGGAGGCAGGGTTCCGGGTGGAAGTCGCCGCAAATTTGCCATGGCGAGATTCGAGATATTACTGACGGCGGAGTTCGCGTCTGTGCCGGGCTGAAAGTAGATCTTGATCAGGCTTACCCCGGGCAGCGATCGCGACTCGATGTGGTTGATTCCGCTTCCCAAGGTAAAGAATCGCTCGTAGCTATCTGTGATGTCGGCCTCGATCTGCTGCGGCGGCATGCCCGCATAAAAGGTCGCGACCACGACAACCGGTATATTAATTTCCGGAAACAGATCGACGGGCATACGCGCGACTGTGGTCACGCCCACGACGATCACCATGAGACAAAGCATCAGAATGAAGAACGGATGCTTGATGGCAAAGGAGGACATTACTCGCTCACCTCCTGCGCCGCCGTGGGAATGAACGCCGCATGCGGAGACACAACTTCACCGGGCTGATAGCCAGTCTGTCCAGAGGCGATCACGTTGTCCCCAGCCTTCAGGCCGTTGGTAATCTCCACGCGGTTCGAGGTTTGGATTCCGAGACTCACATTTCGCTTCTCGAGATGGTTCGTCGTATCTACTACCAGCACATACGACTGATCTCCGTTCTGCACGACAGCCTGCGCCGGCAAAATAAGAGCGTCATTTTTTTGCAGGAGTTGAATCGTCGTCTCCGCATACATCCCTGGACTGAGACTGAGATCACGGTTGGGGACATCGACCTCGGTCAGCATGGTTCGGGTGTTGGTATCGAGTGCGCGAGTAAAGCGGATGATCTTGCCTGTAAAGGTGTGCCCGGTCGAGTTGACGGTCACCTGCACATCGCCGCCAACCTGAATGTAAGGCACGTCGCTCTCCGGCACGGGCATGCGGAGCCGGAGCAGGTCGCTCTGGGCCACTTGCACCACGGGAAGTGTAGCCGTGTTGTTGTCCTGTCCGGCTTGAATCAGCGTGCCGGTATCGGCGTAGCGCTTCGTCACCACACCTGTAAAGGGGGCGATGATCTGCTCGTATCCGGACATCGTTTCCAGCCGGCTCTGGGTCGCGCGAGAAACGCCGAGTTGCTGCTGCATTGCGTCGAGCGAAGCCTTAGCAACCCCGACCTGTGCCGCCGCTTCCAGGTCTTTGGCTCGCGCGTCATCCAACTCCTGCTGCGCGATCAGCCCCGGTCTTTCTTTGGAAGCTTCTTCCAGACGGGTATATTCGGCGTGCACCGCGGAGTACGTCGACTCGGCGCGGACGACCTCGCTCCGTGCACGCGTAATATCAGATTGGCTGTGGCGGACCTCGGCCTGAGCGCCCTCCACCTGGTTCTGCAACTCGGGAACTTCCAGCAGAGCGAGGACTTCGCCCTCACGCACGCGGTCGCCGATGTCGACTTTGATCCAGCGAATATATCCCGAGACTTTGGCGTGAAGATCCACCTGTTGATAGGGCTGAAATTGACCAGCAACCGTGAGCGAGCTCGCCAGATTGCCACGCGTGACCGCGACGACTGCGGCCGCCCTCGGCTGCTCGGCCGCGGCTTTGCCATGGTGATTTCGAACGATCAGGTAGAGAGCTGCCAATAAAAGGCAGAGAGGCACCGCGATCCAAAGGATCCGCTTACGATGCATGGAGCCACCTTAGTTTCAATCCCGGAAGTTCAGGATTGGAATCGACGACAGTACATCTCCTTAAAGGGACCGGCGATCACCCAACTTCCTATTCGATGTTTGAGAATAGGCCGGGTTTGCCGTAAATATATCGCCGCGGAGGGATTAACAGAAGGCTGGAGGAGGACGTTGCGTGAGGTGCGGATCCTGAAAGTCCCATCCATGAAACCTGCAGAGGTTCATTTCAACTTGGTAAAACTCGAATGAAGGAATCAAAATCGACTGGGCCAAAGCCAATATCGGAATCAGCTTCAACCTCTGCCACGCCGTATCCGGTTTAAGGGCGTTTTCAAGCGAGGCCATGGTTTGGGCGGAACGCCTCTCCGTCAAGAGTTTTGCGACTGTGACGGTAGATGGAGATTGCGGCGTCTTGTAAAGGGAAAGCTTTGCCTGCAATCCCCAACTGAATACGGCACACGCCAAAAAGAGAAGAGCACACTTGAATGCATATGTACCAGTAAGTTGAGGTCGCTTTAGCATCTGCCTCCTCCTTTCCCAAGAGCCCTGTAAATAATGTAGCAAAGAATGGCCTTGAGGAGTGGCGGGACGAAGGAATCAAAGTGAAAAGGGATTGCGGCAGGCTAAACATTCTGTAACGCAAGGACGAACGAGCCGGCTAAGGATGAGTGAAGATAACATTATCGGGCTGGCGGACCACGATCATAGACTGTTTTGATCATGACGATTCCCATTGGGCGACTTGTCCCAGCAATGTACTGACTGCTCCGCCACTACTTCGAGCAATTTCGGATCCATCCCGGTTTCCTTGAAGATTGCAAACACACTGTCAACGAAATTTTCTTCGCGCAATTGGATGGCGGAGATGTTGACCGCCATCGTGCCAACAGGCAGGGCGGCAGCCTTTCGTCACGCACGGGGGTTAGTCGAAGTCGATTTTCTCGAACCCCAAACCTTGCAACAGACTGCTGATCGTCAAGGCCGCATTCTGCTGGGCCGTTTGCAAAATGCCATCGGCCAAGGCGGCCGCTTGCAGCTCACGCTCCGCCTCCTGACGCACTTGCGTTTCCAGATTCTGGTCGGTGGGTACCAGCAGCCCAGTTTGACGGGAGTACACTCGCGTTTTCGCGCTGTCGATCCGAGTGCGGAACACCTGCGACGCGGGAAGATGCAAGTGAATCCGCTTGCCATCTACGCTCACGTCTCCGGGCTTTAGATTCGAGAAATCAAGCCCTGCGACCACTTCACCGTGCACCATCATCAAGAGGCGATCTCCGGTCAGAAAATCCGGGAGAATTGGGTTTTCTTTCGCGCCCGTTACCAACTTGTCCATCGTGTATATCACAGTCTCCAGCCGCTGCAGCCGCTGAATGCGATCGACGACAGTGGGCTGGTTTATACCGATAGTTAGGGTTCTCCCTGTCACCGCCGACCATAAATGGCTCAGCAGGGTTTGTCCGGAATTTCGCGACAACATCAACCATCCAACCGACCCGATAAAAAGTACACCGAGGAACAGTCCGATCAAAAGAGCAAACACAAACACCAAAGAAGATCGAGCAGGTCTAGGGGACCGGAAATTCGCATCAAGATCGCGAGACATCTTTCAAGGTTATCACTATAGGAGAGTGGCAAAATTTTGATTGACTGACAAACCGTAATTGTGATTTCGCGCCATTTGACAGTCGCTATTCTGCCGTTTGGATTTCGGCCTGCACTACTCGGCGGTTTCTGCCCATATTCGGTAAATCAGCTAGTCGAAGCGTTTCCCTGCCTCGAAGCGTTCGATGTCTTACGATGCATCATACTGCTGGCCTTTTCGCGGTGCGGCGTATGGTCGTACCACTGAGACTTATGGTCTCGAATCCCGTTTCTAGATCGCGGCGGGGCCTGACGACGCCTGGCGGTGGAATCCTGTTACCGTGACAGCTCATTGTTCTGTACGCCGCCGCCCACAGAACCCTCGCCGTTCACGCTTGCGTTCGATATCAAACAGTCAGATGACGTGGAGGACTCCTATACTGATCCGACATGGGCTCCGGGGGCGGAGCCCACGCTTTGCCTCTTGAGGCCACCGAGAATGGCGCAGAAAGAAATTCGTTGTCCGTATTGCGTAGTGGATGGCAAGTTCCGTCAAATGACGGTCCTTTCGAACGGGCGGTTGATCTGCAAAAACTGCGGGCACATTGTTTTCCCGAACGATACTGCTTTTCGGTGCCCTTGTTCGAGATGTCTGGAAATCAATTTCTCTCCCATTGTTCGTAGATTACGCATGCGTTAGAGAGAAAACGGGAGAACGGAGTCAAAATGATGGCGAAGAGAAAACTGCGGGTCGTAAACTCAGATAATTCACTGTTGTGTGTTTGCGAGGCATGCTCCGCGTCGTTCATATCGTCGTCGCGAGACTACGAACAAGCTGAGCGGGAGGTCAAAACTCAGTTCGATGCGCACGAATGTGAAAACACGGGAACACAGTCCGAAGAAGTACGTCCGTTCCCTTAGCGATCGGTCTGCCACGGAGTACGTGGCAGGCTTTCGTGTTCAAAGCCGATCCTCGGTGAGTTCCTCATGGTTCGGTTGAAGCACCCGGCCGCCCCCTACTCGCAGTTCCAAATGTAGTTCCCGGAATCCGCGTCCATAATCGCAACGCAATTCTTGCTGAGTTGAATGTTGCTGAGCAATCCAGAGGATTTTCTGAACTTGACGAAGCCGGACAACTGCCGGTCAGATTCTTTGATTAGACTGACCTGTTCGACAGTAAATCCTCGCTTCGCAAAGTCCGCTCTGATGGCCATCTCGACCTTGTCTGTGTCGCCCTGACTGAATTTAGGACTCGACATACAAGCAACGGACGAAAAGATGAAGAGAAAGAGAAGGATCAAACCCGTACAGAGCAACAAGGACTTCATTACCCACCTCGACAGCAGTGTGCCGTTTTTCGTCTTACTGGGCAACGGTACGGGAGTAATGACTTTTCCAAGCCGTCAGTGGGGTTATGGCAGCGGGGAAGAATAGGCTTTCCTCGAATCAAAAGAGCCCAGGGCGGCCGCGGTAGCGGAGACAAATCGACGTAAAGAAGGCTGCCCTCCTCAAATGCCTTGCGGACACACAACCGCCCGACGAGTTGACCTTGGTATTGAACTGGATCGAATGTCTTGCGTAGGCAGAAGACGGCCAACCATTATGTCTTTTGGATTCAGTTGGGACTTATCGGTTGGTGACCAAGAAATTATTTCTGCACCCTATGGCCGGCGACACAGGGAATAGAGTCCGAAGGTCGCTCCGATCAAGCGCCGTTAGCCTGGAATCAGGCCCGTCCCACGAACTCCCGCGTCTCTGTGGATACCTTGATTGTTTCTCCCACTTTAATGAAGAGGGGAACCCGGATCTCGATGCCCGTCTCTAGCCGCGCCGTCTTGGTCACGCTGCCGCTCGCGGTGTCGCCACGGGCACCGGGTTCGGTGTCAGTAACCTGCAGTTCCACATGGGCCGGCAGTTCCAACCCGATAGGGTTGCCGTTGTACTTATGGAGCTGGATAATCGCTCCTTCCACGATAAAGTCCAGAGCGTCTCCCATCATTTCGCCGGAAAGCGTAACCGTCTCGAAACTCTCCTGATCCATGAAGTGAAACCCACTTCCGTCGCTGTAGAGATAGGATGCTTTCACCATATCGAGGTCCGGCTCCTTGAACCTATCGCTGGCCTTGAAAGTTTTATCAAAGACCGCACGGGTGAGAAGATTCCGCATCTTCAGACGGACCAAGGTCTGACCGCCCCTCGCGGTAGGAGTCGAAACCTCCACATCCAGGCATACAAATGGTGTGTTGTCGAGTTCGAAAAACATTTTGCGCTTTACGTCGATGGCATCGATCAGTGCGGCCATGATTTCCTAAAAAAAGTACCGAGTAAAAAATACCGCCGCGCGTCTACTGGGCTTTCTGCAGATGACGGGAGCTGCCCAATTAGGATAACAGGCAGGCATCGGCACACACTCACGGGAAGCGAGGTCAGCAATGCGTTGACGACAGCAACAATCTGCTCCATTTTGTTCGGTCCGAGCATCCATGCAACTAGAGGCCCGATTCGGCCCGGCAGATCTCGCCTCAGGAGCCCTCGGAGAACGTAGATGAAAGCTGCTGTTTTCTCTTCAACGCATACCGCGCCCCAACCGTTCCTTCATGTCGAAGATATTCCGCGTCCACCACTCCAAGCGGGGCATGTGATGCTGCGCGTCGCCGCCTGCGGAGTCTGTCGGACTGACCTGCACATCGTCGAGGGAGATCTTCCGCCGCTTCGGCCGCGCCTTATTCCCGGCCATCAAATCGTGGGAGAAGTAATCGAAGGCGCGACCCAGCAGCTGCCGCTGGGAACGCGCGTCGGCGTTTCCTGGATGGGTGGCGTCGATGGCGGTTGCTGGTACTGCCATCACGGCATGGAGAATCTCTGCGACCGGCCTGTTTTCACCGGTTACACGGTGGATGGCGGCTACGCCGAGTACGTCCTTGCGCGCGCAGACTTCGTTTTTCCGCTGCCCCATGGCCTGGATGACACACAGGTTGCTCCGTTGCTGTGCGCCGGTATCATCGGCTTTCGCAGCTTACGAGTTGCCGGCGTTGCAAAGGGAGAGCGAGTCGGACTCTTTGGTTTTGGCAGCTCCGCCAGCCTGGCGATCACCATTCTGCAATCGTGGAAATGCGAAGTTTATGTCGTAACCAGAGGCGAATCTCATCGGAAAATTGCGGCGTCGATGGGCGCGACCTGGGTTGGTAAGGAGGATGAGAAGCCCCCAGTCACGCTCGATCGCGCTATCACGTTCGCGCCCAGCGGGGAAGTAGTAGTCAGCGCCCTTGCGAGTCTGCGGAAGGGTGGCGTGGTGGCCATCAACGCCATCCATCTCGATCAGATGCCGGCCTTCGACTACGACAAGTTGCTCTGGGGCGAGCGGCAGATCCGCAGCGTGGCCAATATGACTCGGCAGGATGCACGCGACTTTCTCAAGATCGCCCATGACCTCCGCATTCGTCCAAACGTGAAAGTATTTTCACTCGATGACGCGAACCAGGCACTCATGGCGGTGAAACAAGAAACGGAACAGGGATCGGCAGTAATTGTTCCTAACACCGCTTAGGATGGGGAAGTGGCTCACTGGCCGACCTTCGATTCGGCACGGGAGCTACCGTCGGAGCTAAAATGACTTGTGAGAAAAATTCTTGTTATTGTGATTGGTCTCGTAGTCGTGGCGTCGATTGCGATTCTGTTGACGCAATCCACCCGGCCCGTGGTTGACTTGCCATCTCCTATCACCACCTTAGGCCAGGCCACTCCGATTATTGTCCATGTGCATGATCCGCATGGCATTCGCGATCTCGAAGCCTTTGTCGAGCAGAATGGCACCCAGTATCGCGTTTGGGGAACTAACCAACTTTTGCCCGTGACTGATGGGATATGGAACTTTACCGCTGGCGTCAAAGCCACGCCCCAGCTCGAAGATGGCAGCGCAAAATTGATTTTCGTAGCGACCTCGAACGGTTTGCTGCATAAGACAGCACGCTGGGAGGGTCCGGTGACGGTGGTGACGCGCCCGCCGACCGTCAGTGTTGATTCCGATCAACACTACCTGTACCTGGGCATGGCTGATCTCGCGACCTTCAATGTCTCCGGTACCTGGACGGAGGCGGGCGTGCGAGTCGGCGATCAGACATTTCGAGCTTGGCCCATGCCCGGCGGCAAGCCAGGTTTCTTCTCGCTCTTCGCCTTCGCCTGGAATATGCCGCCCGGGACCATCCCTGTGGTTTATGCCTCAAATGGCGCAGGAAACGACGTAACCAGCCCGATCGTGGTTCAGTTTCCCAAGAAGGAGCAGCCGAAATACACGGTACACGACTTACAGATCAGCGACCAGTTCATGCAGAAAGTAGTCGGCGAGCTTGATCCGAATGGCTCGGGAGATCCGGTGGCGCGGTTTGTGAAAATCAACAGCGAAATGCGGCGCGCCAACAACAAGGTACTTTCCGATCTGCGACTGAAAACCGCGGACCACTTCCTCTGGTCGCAGCCTTTTCTAAGACAGTCTCATTCCCAGGCGGAAGCGAGCTTTGCGGACACTCGAAATTACATCTACAAAGGAACGAAGATCGATCAGCAAGTGCACCTCGGATACGATCTCGCGGCGACGCAGCATGTCGGCGTGGAAGCATCCAATGATGGCCGCGTGGTCTATGCCGCTCCGCTCGGCATCTATGGCAATTGCATCGTGGTGGACCATGGCTATGGACTACAGACTATCTATGGCCACCTGAGCCAGATCAATGTCCACGAAGGCGACATGGTGAAACGCGGCCAAGTGATGGGCACCAGTGGCCAGACCGGAATGGCCGGAGGCGACCACATTCACTTCGCCATGCAGCTCGATGGCGTGCAGATCGACCCCAAGGAATGGTGGGACAGCCACTGGATCAAGGATCACATTGCAAAACGCGTCGACCTGCCGGGATTCAGCGACTGAACGCTAAGGCCAAACCGAGCCATCATTTCGCGCCGCCCGAGATGGGTGATGTCTAAGGCTCTACTGTCGAGATCCTGAATCGCCCATTTTCTTTTCAGGGCGACTTTCAGCAGGCTAGCGCCGAGCGCGCCACCGATGTGAGGCCGCCGCTCACTCCAGTCGAGACAGGCGCACGCGAATCGGCGGCGCAGCGCCCGAGTCGCCTCGATGTCAATACCAAGAGCCGAGAACGCCTTGAGTCCTTCTGCGGTGACGTCGTATGCAGTGTCATTCGTCTTAGAGGCAACCGAAAGCCATTTCAAAGCTCTGAAGCGATCGTGGAGCATTACGCCCACCAGTCCCGCCATGTGATCGTAGCAAGTTCGCGCGACACGCAGCCGGTTGGGCGCGCTAGACACAAATTTGTTGCGCGGCGCGCCGGCGAGCACGCTCAGCCCTTCCAGCACACTGGCGACGTCGTGCCCTTCCAGACTGTAGAAGCGGTGCCTGCCCTGCACCAGTACTTTGACCAGGCGCGCCGCAGTCAGGCGGCTCAGGTGGGCGCTCGCTGTGGAGGGACTCACTTCGGCCACTACCGAAAGCTCGGTACCGGTTCGCGCACGGCCATCTGCCAGGCAATAGAGCATGCGGGCGCGCGCTGGCTCACCAATGGCTACCGCAATTCTGCTGACTGCCGCGTCGGCTGCATGTTGTACATCCATACTTTGATAATAAACGAAGTGTTCCTGTCCGGCAACTGGCATAGTGCTGGCATAGTTTGCGAGCGAGGGACAATTTCACATGACCGTTACCTGCTTTATCCGCTACCAGATTGATCCGTTCCAGCGCGATACGTTTAAGAAGTATGCCGAGAATTGGGGTCGCATCATTCCGCGCTGCGGCGGCCTCCTCATTGGATATTTTCTCCCGCATGAAGGCACCAACGATGTTGCCTGGGGTTTGATTGCATTCGATAGTCTCGCCTCCTACGAGACCTACCGGGCACGCTTGCGTTCCGATCCCGAAGCGCGTGCGAATTTCACCATGGCCCAAAATCAGCGGCTGATTCTCCGCGAAGAGCGGAACTTTCTGGAAGTTGTCGACGGAACGTTTGGTCTTCCCTCGAAACTCGCAGGAGCAACCGATCCGAACGCGGACTAAGGAAGGCAATAGTAATGAAGAAAATTGGAATTGTCGGAGGCGTCGCATGGCCCTCCACCGTGGATTATTACTCAGGAATCTGCCGTCGAAGCGAGCTTTGGCACCTCGCGAGAAACGCCGGGTCTGTGCCCTCGACGCCAGAGATGAGCATCGAATCGTTGGACCACAATAAAGCCGTCTCCCTCCTCGGCCGCGATCATGACGAAGCTTCCTGGAAGCAATTTGACGACTACCATAGCGCAGCGCTAGAGCGCCTGGAAAGAGGTGGCGTCGACTTCGCACTCATCGCCAGCAATACTCCTCACCATCGCTTCGCGAACATCGTGCGCGGAATTGGTATTCCCGTCTTAAGCATTCTTGAAGTGGCGGCGAAAGAAAGTGCTCGAATCGGGGCCCGCGCGGTTCTGATATTAGGCACCGCCGTGACCATGAGATCGGCAAGCTTTCGCGAGGGATTTGCGAAGTATGGAGTGGAGGCGGCCGGCCCGCGCGATGAAGACACCAGGTCCATGGCCGTCGATTTGATTACGAATTTACAACTTGGCAAACTCGAGGGCGCGAACGAACAACTCGGAAAAATCGTAAGAATAGCGTTCGGAGGAGAACTCGGGGCGCAACCGGTGGTTTGTCTGGCATGCACGGAGCTGTCGCTTGCGTTCCAGGAGCAGAAAACATCTACGACATTTCACCACGATGGCGTCTTGTATCTCAACAGCGCCGCCCTGCACATAAAGGCCGCCTTCGATTTCGCCGTCGCCAGCTGAATCGCGCCCCGTAGAAGAGCTCACATTGAATGGTGTCGAACCTCACAGACAGCAGCGCTCACACAGTCTACTATTTGTCCGGAGGACGAAAAACTGAATACCACAAATTGGTGGCCCGGCCTCGCTAAAGGGTGAGTGCATCTCATCCAGCCGCCGCTCGACGGCAAGGGGCCGGGCTTTGTATTTCTCATCCCGAGTGTTTGTCATCCCGAACGAAGTGAGGGATCTGCAGTTCTCCGCAACGCCTACAAACCGAATTCAATCCCTTTCCGTTCGCGTCCCAATGCCACCACCACCGTTGCCAGCGTGAACACCACCAGAGCAGTCAACGCCATAGCGTTAGCGTAGCTGGTATGTTCCGCGAGCGTCGCCTCAATGTATGCGACGGAGCCCGCCAGAAGCACCCCGCACTGGTAAGCGAATCCGGGAAGAAACCCGCGCACCGAGTCGGGAGACAATTCCGAGAGATGCGCCGGAATAATGCCCCACGCCCCCTGCACCATGAACTGGATCAGGAAGGCTCCGAGCACTAACAAGGCGAGAGACGGAGCGTAGGCCCACAGCGGAATCACTGCGATGGCACAGAGGAACGAGGCAATCATAGCCCGGCGACGTCCGAAGCGGTCGGACAAATAGCCGACCAGCGTGCCCCCTAGAATCGCTCCCACCATGGAAATCGCCGTAATCACGGCTCGCTGCGTTGGCTTCATGCCCCAGTGGCGCTGCAAAAAAGTTGGGAACATATCCTGCGTGCCGTGTGAGGAAAAGTTCATCATCATCATCATCAGCGTCAAGTAGAGAAACAACTTCCAGTTCGACAAGATCGCGCGGCCCAGATCGCTCCAGTTCGGATGACGGGTTTTCTTCCACACCTCGGATTCTTTCACCCGAAAGCGGACGAAGAGGCCGAGCAGCGCGGGCAGGCCTCCAATAAAAAACATCGGCCGCCAGCCCCAGCGTGGAAAGACAAAGAAGAAACAACCTGCCGCCAAAAGGTTACCCAGAGCATATCCCTGCTGCAGAATTCCGGAAAGAAAGCCACGCAGCCGGGGGGGAACCTTTTCCATCGCGAGCGAGGCGCCTACGCCCCACTCTCCGCCCATGCCGATGCCGAACAACGCGCGCAACACCAGGAAAGTAGTGAAACTGTGCGCGAAACCGGTGGCCACTTCCACCACCGAGTAGAAGACAAGGTCGATCATTAAAGGAATGCGTCGCCCATAACGGTCGGCCATCAAGCCAAAAATGAACGCGCCAACGGGACGAAAAGCCAGCGTTAGAGTGATCGAAAAAGCAATGTCTTTGTCAGGCCTGTGAAATTCCTGAGCGATCGCCGTCAGCGCGAAGATGACCAGGAAAAAGTCGAAGGCGTCCAGCGTCCACCCCATGAAGCCAGCGAAGACGGCCGCGCCATGGCCGTCGGTTTTCGGGGGAGTCGCGTAGTTTTCCGACAGGGGCGAATCCGCGTAGGAGCTCAGATTTCCTCCTTAAAGTCGGCGACCACTATACACGAATCGCGTTTAAAAACGGCGCTACGCCTCATCTTTTTTGAGCGAGGCGGGAGCCGCGGTGAGCCAAGTCTTGACGGGACTTATTGAGGGCTATTGGTCTGTGGAGGCCGGTAGAATTGTCCCGCGGCAACTGCCCAGTCCTATGCGCCGGTATCCATCTCTTTCGCAGAATCCCCGCAGGATGACTTCATCTCCATCCTCCAGAAATTTCCGCTGCTCGCCCGTCGGCAGCGCAACTGGATCCTTGCCGCGCGAGGTCAGTTCCAGCAGGCATCCACGCGCGGTCTTGTCCGCGCCCGACACCGTTCCACTCGCCAGCAAATCGCCGGCCTGCAGATTGCAGCCATTGCTCGCATGATGAGTCAGCATCTGCGCCATGGTCCAGTACATATCGCGAAAATTGCTTTTTCCCAAAACCACCGGACCGAGACCGGCTTCACGCATGCGAGGCGAGAGTAGAGAAACTTCCAGGGATAAGTCAAGCCCGCCGTGCTCCTGATCGCTCTGATCAAGAAGATACGGCAATGGCCCCGGATCGCCTTCCGCGCGCACGAACGCGGCCGCTGCGAAACGGAGCGAGCGCGTCCATCGTAACCACCCACGGCGAAAGTGTAGTCGCAAAACTTTTTGACAGAAAGGGTCCCAGCGGCTGATATTCCCAGGCCTGTATGTCGCGCGCTGACCAGTCATTCACCAGGCAGATGCCAAAAATATGCTCTTCCGCCGCGGCGATCGGAATGGTCTCTCCCAGCTTATTGGGAGCGCCTACAAAGAAACCCACTTCCAGTTCGTAGTCGAGCGCCTTGGTAGGCCCAAATCTCGGAGCGGCCTCGCCGTCGCGCGTCTGGCCGCAGGGACGACGCACTGCCGTTCCCGTCGGAACCAGCGACGATGCCCGCCCGTGATAGCCAATCGGAATGTATTTGTAATTCGGCAGCAGCGGATTGTCGGGGCGGAATAATTTCCCAACGTTGGTCGCGTGGAAAATCGATGCGTAGAAATCCGTGTAGTCCCCGACCGCCGCCGGCAGCAGCATCTCAACATCGGACTGCGCGATGAGATGACGCGAAGCAGCCTGCCGATTAGCGGCGGACGCGTCCTGGCGCAAAATGGCATGCAGTCGCCGGCGCAAAGCGTGCCGCGGACCGGCGCCGGCCCCCATCAGCGCATTCAGCGAACCCGAGGCACAAGCATCCGCCGCTGATCCAACGCTTTCAGCCGCAAGCAATCCCTGCCTTTGCATTCCGTCGAGGTCAAGGACGCGGTCCCCGATCGCGACTCCCACTCTCGTCCTGGCGCCCGCGTCGTGTCGTCGAAAGACGCCGAAGGGCAGATTCTGAATGGGAAAATCCGTGCCCGCCACGTTGGCGGACTCAACCCAGCTTTGCGTCTTCGGATCGTGGGTCGCGTCGAGAACGGGTTTCATAGCAGATGTAGCAAGCGTAAGTCATCGATCGGCTCCGTAAAAGAGCACGATCCAAATGAAATCGCAAAACCCCGACGCGCCCTTGCGATTTCATCACGGCTCAGACGATGCTGCCGCCAGGTGACTCCATCCAAATCAAAGTGGAACGCCTCCGCCGATTGCTCTTCGAGCAACTGCACGGCAACCTCGCTTTCCATCCCCGCCCGCAAAAACGCCGCTGCCAGAAACAGATTGATAAAACCGTGCATCATTCCCGACGCACTCTCGGGTTGATAAGTAAACCGGTGTACCGAACGCAGCGGATGATGCAATCCCGCCGTCGCCTTGAAAGCCACGTTGGCAGCCGCGCACAAGCGAATGAATTCAATCACGCTCGCGGAGGCTGGAAATTTGTCGGCCGTCTCGCCGCCCGTCCGAATCTTGGCCCTGCGTCCGCACCCGGCCGCCGCCGCTATGCACTCGGCGCGATGATCAGCGGGGAATTCAAAATAGACTTTAAGTCCGCTTGGGGCGATGCCGCAAATTTGCTTTAGCTCGTCTGGGCTCGCAACCTTCGCCTCTATCGATTCGATGACGGCTCTTCGGGCGGGACGGGATCCGGCTTTCCTGGCATTAAAGTTGCGAATCGTGGCCACATCGTTGACCACGTCGGAACCTAGAATTGCCGATAGCCGCCAGTTCGTGAAACCAGTTTGCGGCGTGGGAACTGGCAGTCCAGCTAATGCTTCTTTGAACTCGCCGAGTCGTGCGACTGGGACAATGAACCGTCCGAGAATCCATGCCCACTCCGAGCGGGTATATTCGTCATAGTTGGCAACCGCTGCAGACATAGGCAACGCTGCCGGAGGAAACAGTCCCGCATAATCAATAAAGTCGCGGAGCAGGACGCGAGTCGCATTGGCCCGGGGCGCGATTTGTTTTTCTTTCGCTAGAATTTGCGTATTCATCGTCTTTAAATTTTGATGCCGCGTGAGGCGGAAGAAGATGCATTTTGCCGCTGCTCGCAAAATTCGCAGATCCTTCGCTTCAGGGTGAGAATGCTCTCAACACGGTTCAGCTAACCGCCATTTCTGAACTTCTTCCGCAATCCCTGCCAGCATTCGAAGTACTGATGATCCAGTTCGGAAGTCTCTAGCGCAAACTTCGTCGGCTGGCACACGAAACGAGTCTCGAACATGAACGCCATAGTGTCACCGAGATACACCGGCTTCAACTCAGCTTTGCTAGCCTTCTCAAATGTCTCGGCGTCGGGCCCGTGACCCGCCATGCAATTGTGCAGGCTGGCGCCGCCGGGCACGAATCCTTCCGCCTTGGCGTCATATTCGCCGCGAATCAGTCCCATGAACTCGTTCATGAAGTTGCGATGAAACCATGGCGGACGAAACGTATGTTCGGAAACCATCCATCGTGGCGGGAAAATCACGAAGTCCACATTGGCCGTTCCCGCAATTTCCGAAGGCGAAGTCAGCACCGTATAAATCGACGGATCGGGATGGTCGAAGTTCACGGTATTAATGCAATTGAAATTCGCCAGATCGTATTTGTAGGGCACGTAGTTCCCGTGCCAAGCAACCACGTTCAGCGGCGAGTGATCGATCTCCGCCGCCCAGAGCCTCCCCTGAAACTTGGTCACAATTCGAAAGTCGCCTTCGCGATCCTCAAATGCCGCGACCGGAGTAAGAAAATCCCGCGGATTCGCCAGCCCATTTGCGCCAATCGGTCCCAGATCCGGCAGACGAAGCAGCGCCCCGTAGTTCTCGCAGATGTAGCCGCGCGCTTCCTTGTCCAGAAGCTCGACGCGAAAACGAATTCCCCGTTGGATCACCGCAATCTCGCCAGGACCGGCTTCGAGCACACCCATCTCCGTGCGCAGCAGCAAGCGTCCTTTCTGCGGCACAATCAACATCTCGCCGTCTGCGTTGTAGAAAAAGCGATCGGTCATCGACGTGTTCGCAACGTAGATGTGAATTCCAACGCCCGAATGAGTGTGGGTATTGCCATTGCCCGGCCATCGTGATCAGGCCATCGACGAAATCGGTGCGCTCGGAAGAAGGAGGAATCGGAATCGGCATCCAGCGCAACTGGTTCGGTGGTGTCGGCACCTCATCAAATGGCGCGCTGCGCAACCTTCCTTGCGCGATCGGCTGAAATGGCTTGTGCGCCACCGAAGGCCGCATCCGATACAGCCAGGTCCGCCGATTCACGCCGCGCGGCGCCGTGAATGCCGTGCCGCTGAGTTGTTCCGCGTACAACCCATGCGCCACTTTCTGCGGAGAATTCTGCCCGCGCGGCAATACCCCTTCCACCGCCTCGCTCGCAAACTCATTGCCGAATCCCGACTGGTAGCGCAGCGATGTCGTCGTGGTAGGCGTCTTCGTCTTTCCGTTCGTTCTCACGTTAGCCATGCTTGCTTTAGGTGTGTCTACAGATTCCCCCGTCGCGCCTGCTCCATTTCGATGGATTCAAACAGCGCCTTGAAATTTCCTTTCCCAAATCCGCGGCTGCCCTTGCGCTGGATCACTTCGAAAAACACCGTCGGCCGATCCTCCACCGGCTTCGAAAAAATCTGCAGCAGGTAGCCTTCGTCGTCGCGGTCCACAAGGATACCCAGCGACTTCAACTCCGCCAAGGATTCCTCCACCGGACCGACCCGCGAGGTCAGCACGTCATAATAAGTGTCGGGAACGCGCAGAAAATCGAGCCCGTTGCGCTGCAATTTTCCGACCGTATACATCACATCCTTGCACTGCAGCGCGATGTGCTGCGCCCCTGCTCCACCGTAGGCTTCGATGTATTCCTGAATCTGGCTCTTGTTACGCGCCGTCGCGGGTTCATTGATGGGAAATTTCACCGAATGCGAATCGTCTGACATCACGATGCTCATCAGCGCGCTGTACTCAGTCGAAATATCCTTGTCGTCGAACGTGATGTAACGATGGAACCCGAAAACGCGGGTGTAGTAATCCGCCCAGTACTGCATCTTGCCGAGTTCTACATTCCCCACAATGTGGTCGATGCGCAGAATGCCGCAGTCGTCTCCGGCAATCGGAGCCGCAATGAACCCAGGCAGAAACGGCCCTTTGTAATCTTTATAAGAGATCAACGAGTGGATGGTGTCGCCATACGTGTGAACCGCGGCCCGGCGAATGGCGCCGTGTTCATCCTTCACGTCATGCGGTTCCTCGGCGGGGTGCGCTCCTCGGCGCACGGCTTCGGCAAACGCCTGATCCGCATCGTCCACTTCCAGCGCGATATCGCGCACGCCATCGCCATGCTTCCGGATGTGTTCGGCGGCCGCGTCGTCAGGGGTCATCGGCGTGGTCAAAATGAAATTCGCCTTGCCCTGGCTCATGGCATACGAAGCACGCTGACGCTGGCCCGTCTCCAATCCACTGTAGGCAACTTGCGAAAAGCCAAAGCCCTTACGATAGAAATAAGCCGCCTGCCGCGCGTTGCCAACCCAGAATTCAACGTGGTGAATGCGTTTAAGCTTGAGTGGGTTCTCCATCGACTTCCTCTCCCGGTTTCCATCTTCGCATATTTTCTTGCTGCTAGGGTGCGTCTATGCAGTGCGAATTCGATGCTGCTTTTCTGGTTCCGGTTTGCGTGTTCTACAATGCACCCGTGCGCATCCTGACCTTCATCGTTCTGGTTCTGGCTTCCTCCGACCCCATTCCGTCGTGGCAAATCCAGGCCAGCGGCCTCGACACCAACCTTCGCGGCATCAGCGTCACCACGGACGAGCATTCCGGCAAGCTCATCGTCTGGGCTTCTGGTTCAAACGGAGTCATTCTACGCTCGACCGACCTACACTCGACCGACAATGACAGAGCATGGACGCAACTGCACGTTGCCGGTGGTGAAACTCTCGACTTCCGCGACGTCGAAGCCTTCGGCGGCCGAGCCGCCTACCTGATGTCGAGTGGCGATGGCGATAAGTCCCGCATTTACAAAACTACAGACGGAGGAAAGTCGTGGGCGCTTGAGTACACCGATAAGCGTCCCGGCTTCTTCCTCGATGCGTTAGCCTGCGATTCCGAGATTCATTGTTATGCGCTGAGCGATCCGGTCGAAGGCAAGTTTCTGATCCTGGCCACCGGCGACGGCCAAAATTGGAAAGAGTTGTCGCGCAACAAAATGCCACCAGCACTTCCGGCCGAAGGAGCGTTCGCCGCCAGTGGGACCTCCCTCGCCCTCTGCAATGAAGATATCTACTTCGCCACCGGTGGTCCCGCCGCCCGCATTTTCCACTCCGCCGATCGCGGATTCTCCTGGACCGCAACCGAAACTCCCATGGCGAGCGGCAACGCGTCGAGCGGAATTTTCAGCATAGCCTGCCGCGCCCACACCCTCGTAGCCGTAGGCGGCGATTACAAAGAACCGGCCAGCGCAAGCAAAGTGGCCATCTACTCCAAAGATTCCGGCTCCCATTGGCGCATGGCCGAGCAGCAACCCGGAGGCTATCGCTCCGCAGTCGTATTTCTATCCGACAACGATCTCGCAGCGGTGGGTCCCAACGGTACCGACATCACCCACGATGCTGGTGTTCACTGGACGCACACCGGCACGCTCAACCTGAACGCCGCCAGTTCTGCCGCCAAACAGAGCTGGGCCGTCGGCCCCAACGGCACGATCGCACGCTTCAATCCGCATTTGCCTTGAAATGGAGTACCTCTTGCACAAACTGCGCGGCAGATGCACTACTGTGTGTCTTTTGATGTCACATACGGGGATACAATTCTGGCGTTATCGTTTGCATCCGAGCGCCGCGCCGCAAAGCCTCGGGCCATGCCGCGATTCTGGCATGTAGCAAATCTTCCTACGGAGAGAACTTTGAACCTACGGATTCATTTGTCTCGAATTGCCCGAATCGCCGTCGCGGTCGGCGTTTTTAGCGCGGCCTCGCTTTCCACCGCCTTCGCCCAATCGCTCGATGACACGGAAGCCCGCAATCAGGAGACTTGGCGCGAAGCCATCGCGCAGACCTCGGTACCTGCGGAGGGTTGCTATCAGGCCTCTTACCCCAGCCTGACGTGGAACAAGATTGAATGCACAGTCGCGCCCAACATTCCCTACAGGCCGCGAACCGGGAGCATCAGTCAAACCGTAGGCGCCGGCAATGATTATGCCGCCAAAGTCACCACTGGACTAATCAATGAAACCACAGGCTCCTTCCCCACGGTCAAGGGAGTGAAGACGGAAACGGGTTCGCTTGGCCCGAATGATTACTCCCTTCAGCTCAATTCGAACTTCATGAAAACCGCGGCCTGCAATGGCGCGAGCGACCCGGCCAAGTGCAAGGATTGGGAGCAATTCGTCTATTCCTCGGGCTACCAGGAAGCATTCATGCAGTATTGGCTGATCCATTACAACAACCGCTGCCCTGATGGGTGGTTCAGCTACGGAAGAGATTGCTACACGAACAGCAATGCCGTGTTCGCGCCTCAGGCTGTGATCACCGAGCTTGAGAAGCTCAAACTGTCAGGTTCAGCGACAAAGGGTGGAATCGATGCACTGGTGTTCACCGCGGGAACGGAGGCGTACAGCACCACAGGAACCGATAGCGTCGTCGATCTTGCGACCGCCTGGAAGGAGTCGGAGTTCAACATAATCGGCGACGGCGACGCTTCGCATGCCGATTTCAACTCGGGATCCTCGGTGACCGTGAAGGTCGCGGTGTCGAATGGGACAAAGGATGTGCCGACCTGCGCGTCAAAGGCGGGCACGACAGCCGAGACCAATAACTTGAATCTGCGCAGCTGCGCCGGCAAGGCAGGCGCCCAACCCTATATTGAGTTTAGCGAATCGAATTGAGGCGGCCGCAGCGGCGGCTCATGATCGACTTGGGGCCGAGGGATTTCCTCCCCGACCTCATACTCTGAAACTTGCGCTGCTCCTAGCGCAGTTCCAGCGACACCAATTCCCCCGCGTTCTTCCCCACCGCGCGATAGTTCACCGAAACCAGCCGGTTCGTCCACTCGCAGGAAAACTGATCTTCTCCGATCATCGGCAACGATTTGTAATCCGAAGCATGCATCTTGTAGGTCGTCATCCCGCTCAAAATCGTAACCGTAGCTTCGGGAGCCTTCGAGCAATCGCTGCTCACGATCTTGCCCTTCAGAAACAGCACCGGCCCACTCGTTCCCGGCTTCGGCAGGCGCAGGTTTCGGAGCGCGTCGCATCCTCATCGTCATCTTCATTCTTGGCTGTCGCCGTACTCGCACCTTTCGCCGGCGCGCCAGTCCCGGCTCCAGGAGTGCTGGCCGCGCCCGCCGGCGTCTCGCTTTCTCCCGCCCGCTGCGGACGCACTCCATACTTCTGCAGCGTCTCCAAATCTTCCAACTGTTGTTTGGCCGCTGCTGCCGCCTGCCGATCCGTTCCTTCTCTCAGCCGCGTAAACACGTCCCGCGCCAGCTCCCACTTCTTGCTGGCAACATAGATCTGTCCCAGGTTGAACTGATACTCCACATTCCGCGGCGACAACGCAATCGCCTGCCGTTCCGCCTCCAGCGCCGAGTTGTTTCCTCCGCCTTCCACTCGCGCCATGGCCAGCATGTTGTAAGCGTCGGCGAAGTCCGGATACCAATCCGTCACCGCGCGCAAATCCTGCATCGTGTTCGCCAGCCCCTGGATCTCCTGCCGCGTAGCCTGCGCCTTGCGATACTTCAGCGCCGCCCGGTAATACCAGATCCAGGGATCGCGCTGATTCAACTCCGCCGCCTTCTCCAGTTCCTCGGCGGCCGCGTCAAACTTCTGGTGGCGAATATACTCCCAGGCCAGCCCACGATGCGCCACTTCATTATCTTTTGGATCCGCCGCCAATTGCTGCAAGTCATGCAGCGCCTGATCGCGACGCTCTGGAAGGCGCGCCATCACATCGCCAATCATCGCTTGCGCGTCATCGTCCTTAACCGGAGTAATCTCCATCGTCACGTCGTCCGCGTTGAACGGCGGCGCGAAATGATCCGGCTGCTGAATATCCACCGGATCCACAATCGGCTTCTTCGACTGATCGAGCGCAACCCCCAACATGCCCTGCGTCTTGAAATAATCTTTCACCGCGTCTTCCATCTGCGCCGGCGTCATGTCAAACGCCTGCACCGTCGCCTTCTCCACCGGAACTTTCTGATTCACCACCAGATCGAAGTACGTCCCCACCTGCGGCATCTTCTTTTTGTTCAGCAGATAGTGGACGAGCATCCACGATTGCGCATAGTAGAGCGTGTGGTGCGTTCCCTCGCGCATCCCCGACTCGTCATGCTTCATCGTGAACAGGTCCGTCATCGACAGCCACACCGGAGAACTCACCAACTGCGTCAGCGACTGCGGCGTATTCGGGTTTCGCACCATCGGATTCATGTCATCGAAGGCATTTTCGTGCCACTCGCCTTGCAGTTCCGGATCGCCGCCCAGTTCCACTTCCTTCCCGATATAGATCGATCCAAAATATTCCGCTAACCCTTCATCAAACCAGCTCTGGACCGGAGGATAGTTGTAATTCAAAAAATAATGTCCCAGCGAATGCGCCACCGCGTGCCACGGATTCGCCTCAAAAAGATTCAGAACGATATAAATCCGGTCCGGGCCGGGCAAATAAAACCCGCCCGCCGTGCTTTGCTTCGACGGAGCAATCAACCCGTACTGCTTGTCGCTCTTCAGCGCGACCACAGTGATGGGCACCGACATTTTGAGTTTGTCTTTAAGAATCAGTTGGCCAAAAACCGCCCGCATCTGCTCCAACCGCACGGCCAACTTCCCGCCCGCGCTTTTCGCCCGCATCGGTCATCACAGAAAAATGCGGAGAACGCACTTCGATCCACTTGGTCTCATCCTTGGCAAATGCCACGGCGAAGACAACCCAAGACCAGCCAGCTAAAAATCGCGGTGCCGATACCAAACCTACGCATCACAGAAGAGTCCTTCCCCAAAAATGCTAGCACGCTTGATGGAGGGACGGGCGTCCTCGCCCGTCCACCGGTAATGCTGCTGTTTGAAGCGGCTTTGAAAGGGCACGGCTTCAGCCGTGCCGTAAGCATCGCGTTTCATTGCGACTTTAGCCGCTGGGCGACGGCAATTTTCAAACTGCACGACCTTTCACCTTGGCCCCATCCCCGCGCGCACGTTACACTCTCGCAAGTGACCTCGGCTCCTTCTACCCGACTCGCCTGGATCGACTGGATGCGCGGCCTAGCCTGCGTCCTGATGTTCCAGACCCACTGTTACGACGCCTGGCTAGGCGGCGACGCCCGCAACACCGGCTTCCTTGAATGGTCGACAACGCCTGGGTACGCTGCCTGCGCCGCTCTTTCTGTTTCTCGCCGGAATCTCCTTCGCCCTCGTCACCGATAAACTCATTCGCAAGAACCTGACCCCCGCCGAGATCACCCGCAAAATGGCCCGCCGCGGCGCGGAAATCCTCGCCTTCGGGCTTCTCTTCCGCCTGCAGGAATTTCTAATCGCCTGGGGATGGGCTCCATGGTCCGACTTACTCCGCGTAGACGTACTGAACATCATCGGACTATCCATGATACTGATGGCGCTAACCTGCGGCATGGTTCTGCACGCGTGGGGACGGGCGCCCTCGTCTGTCCAAGCCGAGCGCACCTCGGCAGCCACCTCGGGCCGAGGCCAAGTCCGATTAGTAACCGCCGCCATCGCCGTCACAGCTCTAATAGCCCTGCTAACTCCACCTCTCTACACAACCTGGAGACCGACTTGGCTGCCCTGGCCGCTCGAGTCCTACATCGATGGATGCCACAACCTCGGCGCTCCGCAGCCTTGGCTCTTCCCTCTATTTCCCTGGTCTGCCTTCGCTTTCGCCGGCCTGGCCGCCGGATTCATCCTCTTCAGCGACCGGGCCCGCAACCAAGTCGTAAAAACTCTAGCTCTGTTTGCAGGCATAGGAGCCTCTAGCGATCCTCGTAGCATACCAACTCGACCATTCTTCTTTCCATCTCTATGCGACTTATGATTACTGGCACACCAGTCCTAACTTTCTAATGATGCGCATAGGCATGTTGTTAGTAATCTGCTTCTTGAGTTATGCCTGGTGTCGCTGGGGTCTTGGAACCTGGGGATTCAGCCCTCTAATTCAGCTAGGCCAGACATCCTTACTTGTCTATTGGGTCCACATAGAATTCGTCTACGGACGCTTCTCCCTGCTGCCGAAGCGAGCGCAAACTATCTCGGGCGCTTCGTGGGGACTGTTGGAGATTACCGTCTTCATGCTGATCCTCTCCCTGCTTCGCACCCGAATCGACTGGAAGAGGATCGATTGGAAAAGAATGATGCGGAGAGTTCAGCCTGCGTAGGTGCTGCGTGCGGCGGTGGAATCCCACTCATCGCACAGAACGCGATGGGTGGGGCACCCGGCACTACTGCCCAGCCGACAACTGCACGATCGCATTTCCCGTCAGCTTCAGCCCCACGGCCCAGTTCTGACGCGCGCCGGCGCTGTCGTTGCCGTAGCCGCTTACATACAACGTAAAGAAGAAACCTTCCCGGATGCCGTCATCCGCGCCGTAGTAACACTGCCGCACGCACACCTCCGCCGCCGAGGGAGTCTCCGGCGCGCGATGCAGTAACTCGACCAGCTTGCGGGCGAATTGTTCGTGAGCGGGCAACGTCGGACGCGCGTCGTCCTCAGTAAATAGCACGTCTACATAACTCGCAAACTTATGCGCGGCATTGTAGATTTCTTCCTCTGCGTTCAGTTCCGTCGTCTCCCACACATCGCACTTTGCCATCTCCAGCGCGCTTCGCGAGGAGTTTATCGTCCGCAGGAATTCTCCCAGCTCGGGAAATTTCTTCGCCTCCTCGATCGTTGCCAACAGCTCCGGATGGCGCTTCAAGTCAACATAAGCAAGTTTGCCTGCCGGATCCGTTCCAAGGAAAATCCAGCACCGGATCTTCGTGCCCAGTTCGATCGAGAAGTCGGCATCCATCAGGACCTCGCCAGACAGAGAACACGTCAGAACCTGCGCAGAAAGTTCACGATCTCATGCTCCGCCCAGTAACCATCGTCATAACGACCATCGCGGCTATTCCCTGCTCCGTCGGGCAATCTTCGAGGCGACCCGCCAGGCGATCCGATAAAAGCGCAGTGACCGCCGTCCGCCGTCTCGACGAACGTGATGTTCGGGTTCGAAGAAATCTTTCGCCGTGTCTCCGCCGTAATGCGAATGAAGGGGTCGTTCGCCGCGTACAAGATCAGCGCCGGCACCGCAATTCGCTCGACCACATGCGCCGCCGAAGCGCGGTCGTAGTAATCGTCCACGCCCGTGAAGCCGCAATAATACGCCGTAACCTTGTCATCAAACTCGCGCAGGCTTCGGATGCCCTGCAGTCGTCTGACATCGAAGTGGCCGGGGAAAAGCCGCGCCTTCTGCAGCATTCTCCGCCGCAGCGCCCACAGAAAGTATGTTTCGTAAATCCGGTTCGACGGTTCATGCAGCGCATCTGCCGAAACCGCCAGATCGATCGCCGGACAACACGCCGCGACCGCGCGAAACTGCGGCGGCGCTTGCGATCCCCACTCCCCCGCCAACTTCAGCACGATGTTGCCGCCCATCGAGAAGCCAACCAGCGCCAGGCGCGAAACGCCATCGCGCGCAATCACGTCCCGCGCCACCGCCGCGACGTCATTCGACAACCCCGAGTGATAGAGCACGGGAGCGAGCGCGTCCGTGCCTCCGCAGTTGCGCTGGTTGTAGCGGATCACATTCATTCCCGCCGCCAGGCCTTTCTCGGTGATGCCGCAGCATGTACTGCGACTCGCTCGATCCTTCGAGCCCGTGAACGATGATGATGGTCAGCGCGTGCGCTCGATCCGCCTGCCAGTGGCAATGGCAAAGCACCTGGACGCCGGGCTCGACCTCGATCAACCGCTCCTCAGGCGCAGGCAGATGAATGCGCCGCTGGATCAAGAAGCTGGCGACCGTCTGCACGTGTCCGCCGCGCAGCCAGCGGCGCGGATGGAAGGGACGCGTCTCCTCGTGTGTTTGCGGAATACCCACAGTTTGATTTTAAATAGAAGACAGCAATTTTCTTCGCGGAGTTTTCTTCATGCCCATCTTCGAGTACATCTGCAAGGAATGCCAGCACGAGTTTGAGGCCTTAGTCTTCGGCAGCCAAAAAGCCGAGTGCCCGAAATGCCAGAGCAAGAAACTGGAGCCGCAGCTCTCCGTGTTCGCGGTATCGTCCAAGAGCGGCGCGGCGGCGGCACGACCGTCGATGGGGCAGGACCCTGCGGGTCGTGCGGCGATCCGCGTGGGGCGGGCGCGTGCTCGATGAAAGACTTCGATTAGTCTTCCCTTCCCCTTTTTCCCTCGAATTTCGGAGCGAATGCAACGTAACTTTGCAACGTAACTTCGGGAACTCTTCGCCGGGTAACTGGCGTGACGTTTCGATTTGTCGCGTTCCATGGTTATGATCCGCTTGGTAGTGGAACAGTTTTGAGATGGTGGGGACCGGATAGGCCAAATGCCGAACGGCACTGATCGGTCAACTAACGTGGATTCACGTGACCGGTTCCCACTTTTTCTTCGGTTTCTCTCGGTGGTTCCTCGGCTGAGAAATCGGGCAAACACTTCATTGGATAAGAGACGGCCGCGTGCCGTGAGGCGCACGTTGGCGCCTTGTTGTTCGAGTAGGCCGTCGCGCACGCTTTGCTGGATCGAGGATTCCAACATTGCGGCTGTCCCTGGCTCGAATTGTGACTTAAGCTTTTCGAGGTCGAGGCCGCGATTCAGCCGCAGACCGAGGAAAAAACTTTCTTCGATCGCCGATTGCGCCGAGACCGGCGTCACCTTGTGCGGCATGCGATTCATATAGGCATCGAGTGAATCGGGAGTTGCAAAACGCACGGCCTGATGACCGACCGCTTCCTTCCGACCCACTCGAAGCATTGAGTGGGCATCGACGCCGAAACCGAGATAAGGCTGTCGAGTCCAATACTTCAAGTTATGGCGCGACTCGTTACTTACTAACTGCGAGCCGCTGCGGACAAAGTTGGAAATTTCGTACTGCGCGATGCCGGCGAAGTCGAGCATCTCGCATGCCTGCTGGTAGAAATCCGCGGTCGCATCGTCATCGGGGACAAAGTGGGCGTGATAGCGGGCGCCTCCGGCGATCAGTTCCCTGCCCAGGCGGGAATCGTCGTCCACTTCGAGCATGTAAACGCTGACGTGCGGAACGCCTGTCGCAATCGTCTCCGCCACCGAGAAACCCCAGCTTTCTGAGGTCTGGTGCGGCAATCCGGCGATCAGATCAATGTTGATGTTGGTGAGGCCCGCCTCGCGAAGGCGGGCGATCTCTTCGAGAACCGTCGAGCGTTTGTGCAACCGTCCCACCGACTGCGCTTCGCGATCGACGAACGACTGCACGCCCAGGCTCACCCGATTCACGCCGCACTGCAGCAAGGTTTCGATGAGCGCGGGCGTAAGCGTGCCCGGAGCGCATTCGACCGTGATCTCGGCATCGGGTGCGACCGCAAACTGACCGCGCACAGCGACGAAAATGCGCAGCAACTGCGCGCGCATCGAGGATCGAGGGAGTTCCTCCGCCCAGATAGATGGAATCGGCCCTGTCATCCAGCGCGCAGCCCATCTTCAGCGCAAGTTGCCGCGAGTTGGCGATTTCTTCGACAAGCCGGGCAACGTAATTTTCGTAAGCCGACTTCGAGAACACGTCGGAAGCGAAGTTGCAATAGCTGCATTTGGTGCGGCAGAAGGGGACGGAGATGTAGAGGCCGAGCGGCATGCTGTGGCTATTCTATGGGATGCGCGAGGTTGTTCTGAACCGCGGGTAGTGTGCAGTTTGAAAATTGCCGTCCCCCAGCCGCTGAACAGATTGCTGAAAAACTCGGCTGCGCGTCGGGTCGCGCCCTCAGCGGCTAAAGCCGGCACTGAAAATAAGTCGTTTATCGCAGCGGTTATCCGCTGCGCCACCCAAAAGCAAAACCACCTGGGGCCTGTTGTTGGCCAAGCGTGGCTTAGAATAGCAACGGGTTCTCCGCGTCCGAAATGGCTCAAAAAAAATACATGTGGTGAGGTGACGTGGGGCAACGACAAGGACTTGATGATGACCGATTCGATTGATCTTTTATGTGAGCGCTGTGGCCAGACGTTTTCTGCATTTCTACACGAGATGGCAGAACAGAATGAAAAGGTAGTGTGCCCGAATTGCCGCACAAGCCGCGACTGCAAGCCGGCGAAGCCAGACAAGCCGGTTGCGGGTCCGCGAACCGTCAAAAAAACTAATTAGAACGACAGGTTTCTGTCCGCTCTGCCGCTTCGCACGAACGCAGGACAGCCGGACTCCGTGCAGTAGTGTTTTCGGACGACCCATTGGGGGTGTTGTTATTGGAATCAGCGGGCGCGTTTCGGTAGTGATGCGGTTTGAAAATTGCCGTCCCTCAGCGGCTAAAGCCGCAGTCAAAATAATGCACTTCTCGCAGCCCTGAAGCACTGCACCACCCAAAAACAAGCGCAAGATCGACTTTTTCCGCAGCCCGGGAAGCCGCGCCCCTTCAAAGCCGCTTCAAACTGTACCACCGCGCGTGTTCCACGTTATCCGCATCGAGTAGCGGATTTGGGATAATCTCTACTTAGGGCAAGATCTCCAGCGGAGATACTTGCTCGCGCCATCGATGGCCACCAATCAGGAAGAAGAAGTATTAGGAAAAGCGTACGACGGCCGGCTTGATGCGGCGGCTGCTGACGTATCTGCGTCCCTACAAGTGGCACGTGGTGGTGGCGCTGGCGGCGATCATCCTGAAGTCGGGCCTGGACGTGCTGGGCCCGTTCCTCACCAAGATCGCCATCGATAAGTATCTGGCGAAGTCGCCCGACTCGCATTCCTGGATTGGCGACCGGCTGAGCAGCACTCCGCTGACTGGCATTGCGCAGATTGGCGGCCTCTACGTCGGGATTCTGGTCCTCACCTTCGCGCTGGAATTCGTCCAGACTTACCTGATGCAGTGGACGGGGCAGAAGGTGATGTTCGATCTGCGCAAGCAGATTTTCCGCCACTTGCAGCACATGCACGTCGCGTTTTTTGACAAGAACCCGGTGGGCCGGCTGGTGACCCGCGTGACCACCGATGTCGATGCGCTGAACGAAATGTTCACCGCGGGGGTGGTCTCCATTTTCGAAGACGTGTTCGTGCTGGCCGGAATCATCGGCATCATGATGAAGATGAACTGGAGGCTGGCGCTGATCACCTTCGCCGTGCTTCCGTTCATCGTGTACGCGACCAGAGTTTTTCGCGACAAGGTGCGCGATTCCTACCGGCGCATTCGCACCGCCATCGCGCGCATCAATTCATACTTGCAGGAAGCCGTCTCGGGGATGCTGGTGTTGCAGCTCTTCAATCGCGAAAAGCGGGCCTACAACAAATTTTCCGACATCAATGCTTCGCACATGGAGGCGTTATAAAGACGCGATCATGGCGTACGCGGTGTACTATCCGGTCGTTGAAATATTGTCGTCGATCGCCATCGCCAGCATCATCTGGTTCGGCGGCAAACGATGTGATTCGCGGAATCACTTCGATTGGCGTGCTGGTCGCGTTCATGCAGTACGCGCAGCGGTTTTTCCGTCCGATTCAGGATCTGAGCGAGAAGTACAACATCCTGCAATCGGCGATGGCGGCGGGCGAGCGCGTTTTCAAGCTGCTGGATACGAAGATCGAAATCACGTCGCCGGCATCGCGAAAGACGCCGCAGGGGCCGGGGCGAATTGAATTTGATCATGTGTGGTTTGCCTATGGAAACAAGGCTGCAGCGGAAGAGGCTGCCGACTCTTCGAGTCGGCTTGGACGGGCGGGGACACCCGTCCCCACGCAAGCGCTGCTTCGCAAGCAACGAGCCTGATTGGGTCTTGCGTGACGTTAGCTTTGGCATCGAACCGGGCGAGACGATCGCCGTCGTTGGCCACACCGGCGCGGGCAAAACCACGTTGATCTCTCTGCTATGCGCTTCTACGACGTGCAGCGCGGCGCGATTCGCATCGACGGCGTCGATATCAAAGAGATGAATCTGGACGAACTGCGCGGTCGCTTCGGCGTCGTCTTGCAGGATCCGTTTCTGTTCAGCGGCACGGTCGAAGGCAACATCCGCCTGGGCACAGCGCGGATTCAAGACGCAGACGTGGAACAGGCGGCGGAGGACGTCAACCTCGCCGACTTCATCCGAGCCTTGCCTGGAGGGTTTAAAGAAGAAGTGCGCGAACGGGGTTCGACGCTCTCGACCGGACAGAAGCAGTTGATCAGTTTCGCGCGCGCGCTGGCGCACAATCCGAAGGTTCTGATTCTCGACGAGGCGACTTCGAGCGTGGATACGGAAACCGAGTTCCGGGTGCGCGACGCGCTCAACCGCATGGTGGAAGGACGAACCGCGCTGATCATTGCGCACCGGCTCTCGACTATCCAGCGCGCCGACAAGATCATCGTGATGCACAAAGGCCAGGTCCGCGAAATGGGATCGCACCAGCAACTGCTGGCCCAGCGCGGAATTTACTACAAGCTCTATCAACTGCAATATAAAGATCAGGAGGTCAGTGTGGCGCGGACGCCCTCGCGCCGCGAACGCGGACGACTGAAACTCCTTCCTTTATCCGGCCCGGTTACAATGCCTCCTGTGCAGATTCTGATCTCCGCCGGCGAGGCTTCGGGAGAAATGTATGGCGCGCAGTTGATGGAAGCGCTGCGGCGGCGGGCGGCGCTGATCGGTGGCGCGGGCTCCGCCGGGCAGACGGGGCGCGTCTGCCCCTACGCAAGCTTTGCAGATTGAGTTCTTCGGCGCGGGCGGGGAGCGCATGCGCTCGGCGGGCTGCGAAATTGTCGTCGACGCGAGGGAACTTGCCGTTGTCGGTATCACCGAGATTCTCAGCCATCTGCCGACGATTCTCGGACTTTACAGACAATTGATTCGCGCGGCAGATGAGAAGCGTCCGGCGCTGGCTGTCGTGATCGACGCTCCTGCGTTCAACTGGCGTGTGGCGCGGCAGATGCGGAAGCGGGGCATTCCCGTGGTTTACTACGTCTGTCCGCAGTTCTGGGCGTGGCGGCAGGGACGCGTCAAACTTCTACGCAAATACGTCGACAAGGCGCTGGTGATTTTTCCCTTCGAAGAAAAGTTCTATCGCGATCACGGAGTGGACGCGACGTTCGTGGGACATCCGCTAGCGGATTTCCCGCGCCATCGATTTCCCGTGAGGCCTATGCCGCCGCAAACCAGC